>NZ_JBHVXW010000010.1:0-285404 GCF_042881375.1 Streptomyces sp. NPDC058274 | reverse complement strand
TCCATGTCCTCGCCGTCCTCCCTGCTCCACTGGACCCGGCGCATGATCGAAATCCGCAAACAGAACATGGCCTTCGGCCTCGGCTCCTACACCGAGCTGCCGTCCTCCAACCCCGCCGTCATCGCCTTCCTGCGCGAATACAAGGACGACCTGGTGCTGTGCGTCCACAACTTCTCGCGGTTCGCGCAGCCGACGGAGCTGGATCTGAGTGCCTTCAGCGGGAGGCATCCGGTCGAGCTGATCGGCGGGGTGCGCTTTCCGGCCATCGGTGAGCTGCCGTACTTGCTGACGCTCGCCGGACACGGCTTCTACTGGTTCCGGCTCCGCAAGGACCCCGCGTAGAAGCCGCGCAGATCCCGGGCGGGGCGGTTTCCACCGCGCCGCCCGGGGCACGCATCAGTAACACCCCGACCCCCCGGGGAAAGGACGCGACGCCATGTCGGAAGCCATAACCCACTCCGTTACGGCCCCGGTCGCACGCCCCGAACTGCTCGCGTCGCTCGATCCGCTCCTGCGGGAGTGGCTGCCGCGGCAGCGCTGGTTCGCGGGCAAAGGGCGTCCGGTCACGGGATTCACGCTGGTGGCAGCCACGGAACTGCTGCCGCCCAGCGCCACGTCGGCGCTGTACCACCTGCTCGTACAGGCCCATCAGCCGGACTCCCCCGCATCGGGCGCCGTCGCGCACCCCGGGGACTGCTACCAGCTGCTGATAGGCATGCGCGAGGCGCTGCCACCACGGCTGGCGCCCGCGCTGATCGGACATCTGGAAGAAGGCCCCCTGGCCGGGCGGACGGTGTACGAGGCCCTCCATGACCCTCGCGCCGCCGATGTGCTGCTCGAAGCACTGCGGACCGGCGCCCGTATCGGGGAGCTGCGGTTCGGGCGCGACCGGCGCCAGGAGATCCGCGGTGATCTGGTACCGCGGGTGATGACCGCGGAACAGTCCAACTCCTCCGTCGTCTACGGAGATACGTTCATTCTGAAGCTGCTGCGCCGGATCGTGCCGGGGATCAACCCCGATCTGGAGCTGCCGCTGGTGCTCTCCCGCGAGGACTGCCCCCGAGTGCCGGCCCCGACGGCGTGGATGCTCGCCGACCTGGCCGACGAGGACTACGTCCTGGGCGTGCTGCAACCCTTCCTGCAGGGTGCGGCGGACGGCTGGGAGCTGGCCC
Source organism: Streptomyces sp. NPDC058274 (assembly GCF_042881375.1). Lineage (NCBI taxonomy): Bacteria > Bacillati > Actinomycetota > Actinomycetes > Kitasatosporales > Streptomycetaceae > Streptomyces > Streptomyces sp. NPDC058274. The sequence continues at coordinate 284,232 of NZ_JBHVXW010000010.1, read as the reverse complement.
TGGCCGAACTGGCCAAGGGCGAGGACTTCAGCGGCGAGGCGCGGGCACTCGGGCGGGCCACGGCCGAGGTGCACACGGCGCTCGGCCGCGCGCTCCCCACGCTCACCGTCGGCCACAGCCAGCTGGAACTCATCGTCGGCGGGATGACCGAGCGGCTGGAGGCGGCGGCGCAGGCCGTCCCCGCGCTGCGGCCGTACGCCCCCGGACTGCGCTCCGCCTTCGAAGCGCTCGCCGATCTGGCCCGCGAGGGGCACACCTGGACCGCCCAGCGCATCCACGGTGATCTGCACCTCGGCCAGTGTCTGCGCTCCCCGTCAGGTGAGTGGTCAGTGATCGACTTCGAGGGCGAGCCGTCGAAACCGCTCGCGGAACGCCGGATGCCGCAGCCGGCCGTACGGGACATCGCCGGGATGCTGCGCTCCTTCGACTACGCGGCCCACTCGGCGAAGACCCCGGTGCCCGGCTGGGCCGAGGCCTGCCGGGCCGCCTACTGCAGCGGGTACGCCGAGGTCAGCGGGCGCGACCCGCGCACCGAACCGGTACTGCTGCGCGCCTACGAGACGGACAAGGCGGTCTACGAAGTCCTGTACGAGGCCCGGCACCGGCCCGACTGGCTGCCGGTACCGCTGACCGCGGTGCGCCGGCTCGCCGCGGACGCCGGCACACCGTGAAGCGCGTCCAGGTGACGTGCGTCCCGACCCCTCCCACCTCACCCCTGCCGAGGAGGCCCCGCCCGTGACCCCCCGTCCCCCGTCCGAGGACAGTCCGAAGAAGACCGGCGCGAACGCGAAGAAGCCGGCCGCCGCCGACAAGACGGCCGCCGGGAAGCAGGCGGCCGCCGCCAGGAAGGCGGCCGGGAAGAAGACCGCGGCGACCGCCAAGCGGTCCGCCGAGGAGAAGGCGGCGGTGCAGAAGGCGGCGAAGACGCCGAAGGTGTCCGGGAAGAAGGCCGGCCCCAAGCGGGACACCGTCACCGGGCCCGGAGCCACGCAGCCCACCGTCACCGGGCCCGGCGTCACGGACCCCCCTGCCGGCGAGCCCGGGGTGACGGGCGTGGGCGTCACCGAACCCACTGCTGTCTCCCCCAGCCCCGCAGACCCGCCGGAGGCGCCGCCCTTTGCCGGGGTCGAGTCCTGGGACCGGGAGCGGTTGCTCGGCGGCACGCATCACGACCCGCACGGCGTACTCGGCGCGCATCCCGTGCCCGGCGGCGTGGCCTTCCGCACGCTGCGCCCGTACGCCCTGAAGGTGGCCCTGGTCACCGACGGCCTGCGGGCCGAACTGGACGACGACGGCGACGGGTTCTTCTCGGGACTGCTGCCGCTGCGCGAGATCCCGGAGACGTACCGGCTGGTGGTGACGTACGAGGGGTCGGTCCTGGAGACCGAGGACGCGTACCGTTTCCTGCCCGCGATCGGCGAGTTCGATCTGCATCTGCTCGGTGAGGGCCGGCACGAGCAGCTGTGGAAGGCGCTCGGCGCGGAGCCGATGGAGCACCAGGGCGTGCGCGGCACCCGCTTCACGGTGTGGGCGCCGAACGCACGCGGTGTGCGCGTGGCCGGCAGCTTCAACTACTGGGATCCCACGGGGTATCCGATGCGCTCCCTGGGCTCCACCGGGGTGTGGGAGCTGTTCGTGCCCGCCGTCGGCGAGGGGGAGCTGTACAAGTTCGAGATCACCCGGCCCGACGGTTCGAAGACGCTGCGGGCCGACCCGATGGCCCGGCGCACCGAGGTCCCGCCGAGCACCTCCTCGATCATCGACGCCTCGCACCACGAGTGGCAGGACGCGTCATGGATGTCCGCCCGCGCGCTGCGGCCGGCGCACGAGGCCCCGTTCTCCGTGTACGAGATCCACCTCGCGTCCTGGCGGCCGGGTCTGACGTATCGTCAGCTCGCTGAGCAACTCCCGGCATACGTCTCCGACCTGGGCTTCACCCATGTGGAGCTGATGCCGGTGGCCGAGCACCCGTTCGGCGGCTCCTGGGGCTATCAGGTGACCGGCTTCTACGCGCCCACGGCCCGGATGGGCACCCCCGACGACTTCAAGTACCTGGTCGATGCCCTGCACCGGGCCGGGATCGGGGTCCTCATGGACTGGGTGCCCGCGCACTTCCCGCGCGACGACTGGGCGCTGGCCGAGTTCGACGGACGCCCGCTGTACGAGCACGAGGATCCGGCGCGGGCCGCCCACCCCGACTGGGGCACGCTGGAGTTCGACTACGGCCGCCGGGAGGTGCGCAACTTCCTGGTCGCCAACGCGGTGTACTGGTGCGAGGAGTTCCACATCGACGGGCTGCGGGTGGACGCCGTCGCCTCCATGCTCTACCTCGACTACTCCCGCGAGGCGGGGCAGTGGACCCCCAACGAGCACGGCGGCCGGGAGAACCTCGACGCGGTCGCCTTCCTCCAGGAGATGAACGCCACCGTCTACCGCCGTAACCCGGGTGTCGTCACGATCGCGGAGGAGTCGACCGCCTGGGACGGCGTCACCCGCGCCACCCACCACATCGGGCCCGGCGGTTTCGGCGGTCTGGGCTTCGGGCTGAAGTGGAACATGGGGTGGATGCACGACTCGCTCGACTACGTGCAGCACGACCCGATTCACCGCAGGTTCCACCACAACGAGATGACGTTCTCGATGGTGTACGCCTACAGCGAGAACTACGTGCTGCCCATCTCCCATGACGAAGTCGTGCACGGCAAACGGTCGTTGGTGTCGAAGATGCCGGGCGACTGGTGGCAGCAGCGGGCGACCGACCGCGCCTACCTCGGCTTCATGTGGGCCCATCCCGGCAAGCAACTCCTCTTCATGGGGCAGGAGTTCGCCCAGGGGGCGGAGTGGTCCGAGGCGCACGGGCCCGACTGGTGGCTGCTCGATCCCGCGTACGGGGCCGAGCCCGATCACCGGGGTGTACGCGATCTCGTCCGCGACCTCAACACCGTGTACCGGCACGAGGCCGCCCTGTGGGAGCGCGACACCGAGCCCTCCGGGTTCGCCTGGGTTGCCGGGGACGCCGCGGAGGACAACGTCTTCGCCTTCCTCCGTTACGACGCCGACGGCTCTCCGCTGCTTGCCGTGTCCCACTTCTCGCCGGTGGTCCGGCACGAGTACCGCCTCGGGGTTCCCGACGACGTCCCCGCCTGGCACGAGGTCCTCAACACCGACCTCGCCCGCTACGGCGGTAGCGACGTCACGAATCCCGACCCGGTGAAACCCGAGCCCCACCCCGCGCACGGCCGTCCGGCCAGCATCCGTTTGACCCTGCCCCCGTTGGCCACGGTCTGGCTCCGCCCCGCCTAGGGATTTCCGCCCTCGCCGCCCCTACCCGTCCCGGGGGCCAGCCCCCGGACCCCCGCTCCTCAAACGCCGGAGGGGCTGAATTTTCCCCGTCCGACCCGAGAAATCCTGCACCCCGGGCGGGGAAAGTCTTCAGCCCGTCCGGCGATTGAGGACGAGCGCGAAGCGCGACAAGGGGGTCTGGGGGCTGGCCCCCGGTAAGGGACGGGTAGGGGCGGCGGGGGCGAGAACCCCGTAGGGGCCGCCCCCGCCGAGGGGTCAGGGAGTCTTGAGGGAACCCGGCAGCTCCCCGGTGTGCAGCACGCCGAGTGACTGCGTGGCGCGGGTCAGTGCGACGTACAAGTCACTCGTGCTGTAGCGAGCAGGCTCGACCACCAGGACGGAGTCGAATTCGAGCCCCTTGGCCTGACGGGGGTCGAGCAGCACGACCGCCCGGGTGAGGTCGGGCTCCTCCCCGGCCGTCACCCCGTCGAGCCGCGCGGCCAGCGTTCGATGGAGATCACGGGGCGCGATCACCGCGAGCCGCCCCTCCACGGGGGCCAGCTCGGCGACGGCCTTGGCGACGGCACCGGGCAGATCGTGCGCGAGGCGCACCCAGGGCCGTACACCCGTCGACCGCACCGAACTCGGCGGTTCGAAGCCGGGGTTCTCGGCCCGCGGGACGGCCGCCGCGAGGTCCATGATCTCGGACGGGGTGCGGTAGTTGACGGCGAGCCGGGTGTGCTCCCAGCGGTCCTCGACGTACGGGGCGAGGATCTCCGACCAGGAGCCGACCCCGGCGGCCTCGGAGGTCTGCGCGGGGTCGCCGACCAGGGTCATCGAACGGGTCGGACTGCGCCGCATGAGCAGCCGCCACGCCATCGGCGACAACTCCTGCGCCTCGTCGACGATGATGTGCCCGAACGCCCAGGTGCGGTCGGCCGCGGCCCGCTCGGCGGCGCTGCGGTGGTCGTCCTCCTCGTGCCGCTCGGCGAACCGTTCCGCGTCGATGATGTCGTGCGCGGACAGGATCTCGGAGTCCTCCTCGTCCTTGTCCTCGAACTCGTAGGTACGGGAGGCGTAGGAGACGTCCAGCACGCCCTGGGCGTAGGCGACCTGTGCGTTCCGGTGCCGCTCGGCGAGCGCCCGGGCGATCCGGTCGTCCTCGCCGAGGAGTTCGGCCGCCTCGTCGAGGAGCGGGACGTCCGCGGTGGTCCAGTCCCGGGTGACGGGACGGCGGATCGCCGCCGCGTCCTCGTCGGACACGTATCCCCCGGGCTCCGCGAGGAAGTCCGCCACCAGACGGGCCGGCGTCAGCCGCGGCCACAACTGGTCGATGGCCGCCCAGACTTCGGGGTTCTCGGCGAGTTCGTCGCGGATCTGTGTGATGTCGCTCGGGTCGAGGAGGTTGGATCCGTCGAAGGGGTCCGTGCCGATGCGTTCGGCGAGCATGTCCGTGAGGGTGTTGAGGATGTGGCCCTCGAAGTGCTCGCGGGCCGCGTTGTGCGGGAGTCCCACCGCGCGGGTGCGCTCGCGGGCCACCTGCACGAGGCCCTCGTCGAGCATCAGTATGTCCCGGTCGTGCTCGACGGCGATCACCGGATCGGGGAGGGCCTGGCGGTCGCGTACGACGTCGACGAGGACGTCGGCCATGTCCGCACGGCCCTTCACGGCGGCGGCCCGGGGAGTGTCCTGGGCGGTCGCCTTCACGCCGGGGAAGAGCTCGCCGACCGTGGCGAGCAGGACGCCCGTCTCACCGAGCGAGGGCAGCACCTCGCCGATGTAGCCGAGGAAGGCCGGGTTGGGGCCGACGATCAGGACGGCCCGCTTGGCGAGCAACTCCCGGTGTTCGTAGAGGAGATAGGCGGCCCGGTGCAGTGCCACGGCCGTCTTGCCGGTGCCGGGGCCGCCTTCGACGACCATGATGCCCCGGTGCGGGGCGCGGATGATGCGGTCCTGCTCGGCCTGGATGGTCTGCACGATGTCGGCCATCCGGCCGGTGCGCGCCGAGTTGAGCGCGGCGAGGAGGACGGCATCGCCCGTCGGGTCCTCGTGGCCGGTGCGCTCCTGGTCGCCGAGGTCGAGGATCTCGTCGTGCAGGCCGGTGACCCGCCGGCCGTCGGTGGTCAGGTGCCGGCGGCGGCGCAGGTCCATCGGCGTATGGCCGGTGGCGAGGTAGAAGGGGCGGGCGACCGGGGCCCGCCAGTCGATGAGGATCGGGGTGAGCTCGGCGTCGTCGGCGCGGATGCCGATACGGCCGATGTGGTGGCTGACTCCGTTGGTGAGGTCGATGCGGCCGAAGCAGAGCGAGCCGTCCACGGCGTTCAGCGCGGCGAGCAGCCCGGACCGTTCGGCGACGAGGACATCCCGTTCGAGGCGGGCCTGCATGGGCGTGTTGCCCTGCCCCAGCGCGTCCACGACGGAGGCCTCGGTGCTGCCCCGCAGCGCGTCCACACGTGTGTACAGCCCGTCGATGAATTCCTGCTCCTGCCGCAATTCATCGTCTGGAAATTCGGTGTTTGACAATTCCGCTCCCGGCCGGATATACTGTGCCCAGTGAACTTCTTCGTGACCCAATATCCTTGAAGTCGCGAACCATTGAATATACGCAAAAGAATCCCCCGAGCGCAATTGCTCGAGGGATTCTTTTGCGTTCAGTGGCCGGTTCGGCCGGCCCGCCGGGTCAGAGCACGTCGGCCAGCTCCGCCAGCAGCCGCCTCTTGGCCCGCGCCCCCACCATCGATTTCACCGGCTCCCCGTCCCGGAACACCATGAGGGTCGGCATCGCCATGACGCCGTACGCGATGGTGGTCCCCGGATTCGCGTCCACGTCGAGCTGGACGACCTTGAGCCGCTCGCCCTCTTCGGCCGCGATGTCGCTGAGGACGGGGGCGAGCTGACGGCACGGGCCGCACCAGTCGGCGGTGAACTCCACCAGCACCGGCAGGTCCGCCCCGATCACCTCCGCCGCGAAGTCCGCGTCCGTCACTTCCGCCACGCCTGCTGCCTTGATCACTGCGTCCGTCCTCCCAGTTCGCACACGGGTTCCGGGCCGCCCGGAACCTCCGCGTCGGCCGCCAGCACGTCGCGCGCCCGCTCGGCCCTGGCCAGCTGGGCACCGACGTGCGCGCGCACGGCTTGCAACTCGCCGATCAGCGCGTCGAGTTCGCCGAGCTTGCGGCGGTACACGGCGAGCGACGCCGGGCAGGAGTCGCCCTCCGGGTGGCCGGCCCGCAGACAGTCCACGAAGGGCCGCGTCTCCTCGAGGTCGAACCCGAAGTCCTGCAGCGTCCTGATCTGCCGCAGCAGCCTCAGATCGTCCTCGTCGTAGGTCCGGTACCCGTTGCCGCCCCGCCGCGCGGGCAGCAGCCCCCGCGACTCGTAGTAGCGCAGGGTCCGCGTGGTCGTCCCGGCCCGCGCCGCCAGCTCGCCGATTCGCATGCCCCGACGGTAATCCTTGACGCCGACGTCAAGGCAAGCGGTCTCAGGGCGAGCGGTCGGCCACGGGCGGGAGCAGCGGCTTCCGCTCCACCGGGGAGGACAGCACGATCGACGTCGTCGTCCGGCCCAGGGCGGAGGTCTGTTCCAGGATCTCCTCCAGGTGAATGGTGTCCTGGACCGCGACCTTGAGGATCCAGCAGTCCTCCCCGACCACGTGGTGGACCTCCACGATCTCCGGGCGGGCGAGGAGTTCGAGGGTCCTGGGGTGCCTGAGGTTGTAACCGCCGTGCGGATTGACGCGGATGAAGGCCCGGATGCCGTAGCCGAGGCGGGCCGGCGCGACATGGGCGCCGTAGCCGGTGATCGCGCCCGTCGACTCCAGGCGGCGCACCCGCTCGGCGACGGCCGCCGGGCTGAGTCTGACCCGGCGGCCCAACTCGCTGAGCTTGATGCGGCCGTCGCTCTGCAGCAGCTCCAGGATCTGCCGGTCCAGCGCGTCGAAGGCCACCGATGTTTCGTTGGCGGCGGCGCGTAGATGCCGTGGTTCCTTCGGTGCGGCGACCAGATCTCCCATGACTCCCCCTTCAGACCTGCTGCGTACGGAGGAAGAATTATGACCACAGACAAGGCGGGAGCACGGCACAGAAGCCGCCGGAACAATCCGCGGGGAACAGTCGCGGGAATGGACATTCGGGAGGGACGTCGTGCGCGACGTATGTGTCATCGGTGGCAACCGGTATTTCGGAAAGAGGCTGACAGCCCGGCTGCTGGCCGCCGGGGACCGGGTCACCGTCATCAATCGCGGCTCTTCGGAGCCGCCCGTCGGAGCGATTCATCTGGTCGCCGACCGGAATGACGAGCATTCCCTGGAAAAGGCGCTGGGCTCGCGCACCTTCGACGTCGTCGTCGACCAGGTCTGCTACACACCCCGGCAGGCGGCCGTCGCACGCAGCGTCTTCGCCGGCCGCACCCGCCGGTACGTCATGACCTCCACGGTGGAGGTGTACGGATACGAGGACTCGGCAGCACCGGTGCGCGAGGAGGCCGTCGACCCCCGATCGGTCGCCGTCGACCTCGAACTCCCCTGGGACGACCCGGATTTCCTCGCATCCCACTACGGGGAGGGCAAACGGCAGGCCGAGGCGGTCCTGGCGAGCGACCCCGCCTTCCCGTACGTGGCCGTGCGCGTCGCCCATGTGCTGGGCGGGGGAGACGACTTCACCGGACGGCTCGACCACTACGCCCGGCGGATCGAGGCGGGTGAGCCGATTGCCGTACCGACGGTGAACCACCCGGCGACGTACATCCATGTCGACGAGATCAGCGATTTCCTGGCCTGGGTGGTGGACGGGGAATTCACCGGGCCGGTGAACGCGGCGTCCCACGGAGCCCTCACCACGGAGGAGTTGTGCGCGGCCGTGGCCGCGCGCATTCCGGGTGGAAGGACGGTGTTCCGGAGCGTGGAGGTCGGCGAGGTCTCGCCGTTCTCCTTCACCCGCTCGTACGGGATGGACAACTCCCGGGCCACCGGGCTCGGTTTCACCTTCGGGCAGGCCCGGGAGTGGCTGCCGCGCGCCGTCGCCGAAACCCTCGCCTCCGTATCTCCCGGGAAGGACAACTGACGTGCGATATCGCGCACTTGGCACGCTGCGCGTGGGGGCGGTCGGGCTCGGCGCGATGCCGCTGTCCATCGAGGGGCGCCCGGACGAGGCCCGCGCCCTGGCCACCGTGCACGCCGCGCTCGACGCGGGCGTCACCCTCATCGACACCGCCGACTCGTACCACCTGCCCGGCGACGGGCCCGGCCACAACGAGCGGCTCGTCGCCCGCGCGCTCGCCACCTACGGCGGTGACACGGCCGACGTGCTGGTCGCCACGAAGGGCGGCCGCGGCAGGCCGGCCGACGGAAGCTGGACGGTGACCGGCACACCCCGCCACCTCAAGGCGGCCGCCGAGGCCTCCCTGAAGCGGCTCGGGGTGGACGCCATCGGCCTCTATCAACTGCACAAACCCGACCCGCCGTCCCCTTCGAGGAGTCCGTCGGCGCCCTGCGCGAGATGCTGGACGAGGGCAAGATCCGGCTCGCCGGTATCTCGAACAGCGACACGGCCCGGATCCGGCAGGCGCACGCGATCCTCGGCGACAGCCTGGTCTCGGTCCAGAACAGGTACTCCCCCGCGGCCCGGGACAGTGACCCCGAGCTGCGCCTGTGCGCCGAACTGGGCCTCGCCTTTCTGCCCTGGAGCCCCTTGGGCGGGATCTCCCGCAGCTCCCTCGACGGACCGTCGGAGGTGGAGTCCGACGGCTTCGGAGCGTTCCATGAGGTGGCGCTCGCACGCGGAGTGAGTCCCCAACAGGTCTGCCTGGCCTGGCATTTGGCCCAGTCCCCCACCGTGGTCCCGATTCCGGGCGCGCGCCGCCCCGTGACGATCGAGGACTCGGCGGGCGCGGCGGACCTGGTGCTGGAGGCGGAGGAGCTGGCGCGACTGAACGCGGCGACGGGGCGATAGTGCTGTGCCGCCCCGGCAGGACCGCGGGACACCCGGGCGCACCGTCGGCACGCGGGACGGCACGGGTGCCCGTCGGAGCCCGGACCGTCGTGCGTCGCACCCGCGGAGCACAAGGGCGGAACCGGTGAAAACGGCGGTGCACCGGCGATGATTCCGCCGGGTCGAGGAAGTCTTACCTCAGAGACCACTCCCCTCCCGAAGGCGGACCGATGAGCACCCTGCACGACCTTCTCGAGCACTACGTCAGCGACGGCTGGACCCCCGGCGCCGTAGGTCTGATCGCCCGCGGTGACCAGGTCGAGGTGGCCGCGGTCGGTTCCCTCGACGTCGAGGGGACGGCGCCCATGGCACGGGACTCCGTCTTCCGTATCGCCTCCATCACCAAGCCGGTCACCGCCGCGGCGGTGATGATGCTGGTCGAGGAAGGGCGCGTCGCGCTGCACGACCGGGTGGACCAGTGGCTCCCCGAGCTGGCGAAACCGATGGTCGTACGGACGCCGGAGAGTCCCGTCGACGATCTGGTGCCGGCCGCCCGGCCGATCACCGTGGAGGACCTGCTCACCTCCCGCGCCGGGTACGGCTTCCCGTCCGACTTCTCGCTCCCCCAGGTCCAGGAGCTGTTCACGGTGCAGAAGGACGGCCGCAACCCGGAGAGCTTCCCGGCGCCGGACGAGTGGATGGCCGCGCTGGCCCGGATCCCGCTGCTGTACCAGCCCGGCGAGGCGTGGCTCTACGGCACCTGTTCCGACATCCAGGGCGTGCTGATCGCCCGGGTCACCGGCCGGCCCCTGCACGCGTTCATGGCCGAGCGGATCTTCGAGCCGCTGGGGATGACGGACACCGGCTTCGCGGTGCCGGCCGGCCGGCGCGACCGCTTCGCCGGCTACTACCAGGTCGACGGCGCGGGCGGCCTGGAGCTGGTCGACGGTCCCGACGGGCGGTGGAGCAGCCTGCCGGCCTTCCCGTCCGGCGGTGGCGGGCTCGTGTCCACCGCCGACGACTGGCTGGCCTTCGGCCGGATGCTGCTCGCCGGCGGGGCGGCCCCCGACGGCCGGCGTCTTCTGTCGCCCGAGTCGGTACGGCTGATGACCACCGACCACCTCACCGACGTCCAGCGCGCCGTCGGTGCCCTGTTCCTGGAGGGCCAGGGCTGGGGCTACGGCGGCTCGGTCGACATCGCGCCGCTCGCCCCCTGGTCGGTCCCGGGGCGGTACGGCTGGGTGGGTGGCACCGGCACCACCGCCCACATCATCCCGTCCACCGACACCGTGGCGATCCTGCTCACTCAGCGGGGCATGGAGAGCCCGCTGCCGAACGCCCTGCAGCGGGACTTCTGGCAGCATGCGGCCACCCACGGCGTCGGGCCGGCCTGACCTGCCGGCCGACCGACCCGCCTGCCGTCCGGCAGGCCCCAGGGGTTGGCACCCGCCCCCTGGGCACCCGCCCTCTCCGCCCCGGGGTCCCGCATCCCGAGCACGGCACGGGACCCGAGGACGGGGTTCCTTGGAACGTCAGCGCGTCGCGCCGTGGACGGACTCGGACTCGTCGGCGGACTCGTCGGCGGACTTCCCCGTGAGCGCCTCGGCGGACTTCTCCGTGAGCGCCTCCGTGCCGTCGCCGGCCGCCTTCGCGGACCCCTCCGTGAGCGCCTCCGTGCCGTCGCCGGCCGCCTTCGCGGACCGCTCCTCCGTGGGCCGCCCCGCCTCGGGCTGCTCCTCGGCCGCGTTCGACCCGCGCGGCAGCAGGACCGCCACCAGGACCGTGCCGATGCCGAGGATCACCGCGCCGACGAGGCTGGTGTGCGCGACCGCGTCCGCGAAGGACGAGCCGACCGCGTCCGCCATCTGCCGGGCGCCCTGGGTGAGCTGGTCGGCCTGGGCCTTCAGCTGGGCGGCCTGCTCGGTGCTGCCGGCGTGGGCCGCCTGCTCGCCGAGCTGCCGTGCCTTGTCCCCGATGCCCTGAGCCACCCCGTAGCCCGCGCCCACCGAATCCTGGGCGGTGGACAGGGCGCCCGCCGGCAGCTTGCTGCCGGCGACCTCGTCGGAGAGGTGCGAGGAGTACGAACTCGCCAGCACCGAACCGAGGATCGCGATGCCGAGCGAGCCGCCCAGCTCCAGCGACGTGTCGTTCACGGCACCGCCGACGCCCAGCTCGCTCTCGGGGAACGCGCCCATGATGGCGTCCGTGCAGGGCGAGAGCGCCAGCCCGATCGCGAGTCCCAGGATGGCAAGCGGCAGGACGAAGTCGCCGTACGAGGAGGCCGCGTCGACCTGGGTGAGCAGCGCGAGCGCCGCCGTGCCGCCGACCATGCCCGCGGTGACGGTGATCTTCATGCCGACGCGCGGGGTGAGGTACGCGGTGAGCGCCGAGCCGACGAACACGGCCCCGGCGAGCGGGAGCATGCGCACTCCGGTGTCCAGGGCGTCGTATCCGAGGACGAACTGGAGGTGCTGGGTGAGGAAGTAGAAGGCGCCGAAGACGGCGAGGAAGAAGAGCGCGACGGCGAGGTTGGAGCCCGCGAACCGGCGGTTGGCGAAGCGGCGCACGTCGATGACCGGGCGCGGGTGGCGCAGCTCCCACAGGACGAAGAGCACGAAGCCGGCGCCGGCGACCACCGCGGCGGTCACGGCCTTCACACCCCACCCGAAGTGCGGACCCTCGATGATCATGTAGACCAGCGAACCGATCCAGAGCACGGACAGCAGGCCGCCGACGTAGTCGATGCGGTGGTCGTGCCCGGCCTTGGACGGCGGTACGAGGACGAAGGCGCCGATGATGGCGAGCGCGGCGATCGGCACGTTGATCAGGAACGTCGAGGACCAGCCGTGGTGCTCCAGCAGGGCGCCGGCGACCAGCGGTCCGGCCGCGATGGCGAGTCCCGCGGTGGCCGTCCACAGCGTGATCGCCTTGGCGCGCTCGGCGCGCGGGAAGGTCGCGGCGAGGAGGGAGAGGGTGGCGGGCATGATGAGCGCCGCCCCGACGCCCATCACGGCACGCGCGGCGATGACACCCGTGGAGCTGTCCACGAGCGAGCCCGCGACGGCGCCGCCGCCGAAGACGACGAGGCCGAGGACGAGGGCGCCCCGGCGGCTGTACTTGTCGCCGATCGCGCCGAGCAGCAGCATCAGCGCGGCGTACGGGACGGTGTAGCCGTCGATGACCCACTGCAGGTCGGCGCTGGACAGACCCAGGTCCTGGGTCATGTCCGGGGCCGCGACCGTGAGGGCGGTGTTCGCCATCACGATGATCAGCAGACTCAGACACAGCACCAGCAGGGCCCACCAGCGACCCGCGTAGGGCCGGCACATCTGCTCGACCGGTTCGTTCTTGACGAGACGCATGGGTACGGTCGCCCTCCCTCAATCTACTTGCACACTGCTGTGCAACTACGTGACACTGGCAATGTAGGCCTGTTGCACACCGCTGTGCAAATCAAGGAGGTGAAGCCCTCGCGAGCGAGCCGTGGCTCGCCTCGGGGGCGGGCAGAATGGCAGCCATGACGACGGACAGCCCCAGCCGCGCGGAGGTGAACCGCCGCCGCATCCTCGACATCGCGCTCACGGAGCTGCTGCGCGACCCCGACGCGTCCATGGACCAGATCGCGAAGGCCGCGGGCGTGGTACGACGCACGGTGTACGGGCACTTCCCCAGCCGTGAGGCGCTGATCGGCACCCTGTTCGAAGCGGCGGTGCAGACGGTGGAGGCGGCGCATGCCGCGGGCCGGGAGGGGGTCGAGGACCCGGCGGAGTCACTGATCCGCTCGATGCTCGCGGTCTGGGAGATCGCCGACCGCTACCGGCTGCTGGTGGCGCTGGCCCAGCACAGTGTCACGGTCCAGGGCATTCGCGAGCGGCTGGCCCCGGTCCGCGATGCCTGCGTGGAGGTGCTCCAACACGGCCTGGACCAGGGCGTGTTCGAGTCGCCGCTGCCCGCCCCCGCACTCGCCTACGCGCACGAGCAGATGCTGTTCGCCCTCATGGAGGCGGTGAACGACGGGCTGCTGGCACCGGAGGAAGCGGGCCGCTCCGCTGTGATCACCGTGATGACGACGGTGGGCGTACCCCTCGCGCGCGCCACCGAGCTGGTGACGGAACTGAGCGGCTGACCCGGCCGAACCGGCGGGAACCGGGTGCCACGGACACCCACCGCACCGCCGTCTCCGCTGACCCCGCCGAACCGGCAGGAACCGGGCGCCACGGACAGCTGCCGCGTCGCCGGCCGAACCCGCGCGGAAATGACCGAGTGGCCCGGCCACGGGGGATGGCCAGACCACTCGGCCTGAACCGAGGGCCAGGCCAACGGGGGGTGACCCGGCCACTCGGCGGCTTTTCTTGAGCGGCGCCCGTGCGGGCGACGCGGGGCGGCTACGCCTTGGCGAGCTCCTTCTCACCGCCCTGCTCGGGCACCTCCGCCGGGACGGGGTCCCGGCCGTCGTCCAGCAGGGTCTTCTCGTCGAAGGGCAGTCCGCCCGCGAGGACCAGGTCCACCCGCGCCTTGTCGACCTCGCCGGTCCAGGTGCCGATGAGCAGCGTGGCGACCGCGTTGCCCGCGAAGTTGGTGACGGCGCGGGCCTCGCTCATGAAGCGGTCGATGCCGATGATCAGGCCGACGCCGTCCACCAGGGCGGGCTTGTGGGACTGCAGACCACTGGCCAGTACGGCGATACCGGAGCCGGAGACACCCGCGGCGCCCTTCGAGGCGATCATCATGAAGAGCAGCAGGCCGATCTGCTGGCCGATGCCCATCGGCTGGTCCATCGCGTCGGCGATGAAGAGCGAGGCCATGGTCAGGTAGATCATCGTGCCGTCGAGGTTGAACGAGTAGCCGGTCGGCACGGTGATGCCGACGACCGGGCGGCTGACACCCAGGTGCTCCATCTTCGCGATGAGTCGCGGCAGCGCGGACTCGGACGACGAGGTGGAGACGATCAGCAGGAACTCCCGGCCGAGGTACCTCAGCAGGTGGAAGAGATTGACCTTGGCCACCAGCTTCACCAGCGTGCCGAGCACGATCACGATGAACAGGAAACAGGTGATGTAGAAGCCGAACATGATCGTGGCCAGCGCCTTGAGCGCGTCCATGCCCGTCTCGCCGATGACCGCGGCCATCGCGCCGAAGGCACCGACCGGAGCGGCCCACATGATCATGCCGAGGACCCGGAAGACCAGCTTCTGGATGTGTTCGACCCCGCGCAGCACCGGCTCACCGGCGCGCCCCATGGCCTGCAGCGCGAAGCCCACGAGCAGCGCGACCAGCAGCGTCTGCAGCACCTGGCCCTCGGTGAACGCCGAGACGAACGTGGTCGGGATGATCCCGAGCAGGAAGTCGACCGGTCCCTCGGCGGCGGCCTGCGCCTGGGTGTGGCCCACGCCCTTCACGGCCTCGGTCAGATGCATCCCGCTGCCCGGGTGGATGATGTTGCCGACGACCAGGCCGATGGCCAGCGCCACGAAGGACATGCAGATGAAGTAGCCGAGGGCGAGACCGCCGACCTTGCCGACCTTGGCCGCCTTGCGGACCGAGCCGACCCCGAGCACGATCGTGCAGAAGATGATCGGCGAGATCATCATCTTGATCAGGTTCACGAAGCCCGTGCCGATCGGCTTGAGCTCCTTGGCGAAGTCCGGCGCGGCGAACCCGACGATGATGCCGAGAACCACCGCGGCGATCACCGCGATGTACAGGTAGTGCGTGCGGTCCCGCTTGGCGGCGGGTGCGGCAGGTGCCGCTTCGGGTGTGCTGGTCACGACTGCCCTCCTTGACGACGTCGTCGGCATCATCCGGCGTGCGGCTCACGTCCGGGGGGACCGGGGGCCTGCCCCGGGTGGGGGCCGAACCAGGAGCGAGGCTCCCGGGTCGGGGTCGGACCGGGGTCTCGTTCCCGGGCCGGTCCCGGAAACACGCGACCGGGATGCGGTGACTATCTCCCGCCCTGTGAGGGCGGTCACCCTTCCGTTCATTTAGTTCACACTGATACGGGGAGGCAGACTGACGACATGCGCATTCCCCGCGTACCGCGCCCCCGCAGTCTGGCCGGCCAGCTGTTCGCCATGCAGGCCGTGCTGATCGCCGTCGTCGTGGCCGGGTACGCGCTGTTCACGTACATCAGCGACCGCAGCCAGGCCGAGGAGGCGGCGGGCCGCCAGGCCATGGCCGTCGCCCGCTCGGTGGCGGACGCCCCTTCGGTACGGGCGGCGATCCGCACCGACGACCCGACGAAGACCCTTCAGCCGTACGCCCTCCAGGTGCAGCGGCACACCGGCGTCGACTTCGTCACGATCATGAACCCGCAGGGCATCCGCTGGACCCACCCCAACGAGAAGCTGATCGGCGAGCACTTCCTCGGCCACACGGCCCGTGCTCTGCGGGGCGAGTCCTTCACGGAGACGTACACGGGCACCCTCGGTCCCTCCGTGCGCGCCGTCACGCCGATCGACGACGGCGGGCAGGTCGTCGGCCTGGTCAGCGCGGGGATCAAGGTCGAGGCGATCAGCGCGCGGGTCCAGGACCAGGTGACGGCCCTGATCGGGGTGGCGGCGGGCGCCCTGGCGCTGGGCGGTCTCGGCACGTACGTGGTCAACGCCCGGCTGCGCCGGCACACCCACAACATGAACGCGGCCGAGCTCAGCCGTATGCACGACTACCACCAGGCCGCCCTGCACGCCGTACGCGAGGGTCTGCTGATGCTGGACGGGCAGTACCGGGTGGCGCTGGTCAACGACGGGGGGCAGGAGCTGCTGGGGGTGTCCGGCGACGCTGTCGGGCTGTCGGTCGCGGAGCTGGGCCTCCCGGCGCCCCTGACCGGCGCGCTGCTGTCCTCCGAGCCACGGATGGACGAAGTGCATCTGACGGCCACCCGGGTCCTGGTGGTGAACACCTCACCGGTCTCGGGCGGCGAGCGCCGGGGCACCGTCGTGACCCTGCGCGATGTGACCGAACTCCAGTCCCTGATGGGTGAGTTGGACTCGGAACGCGGCTTCACCCAGGCGTTGCGCTCACAGGCGCACGAGGCGGCGAACCGCCTGCACACCGTGGTGTCGCTGATCGAACTGGGCCGTGCCGAGGAGGCGGTCGACTTCGCCACCGCGGAGCTGGAGCTGGCGCAGACCCTGACGGACCACGTGGTGGCGGCGGTCAGCGAACCGGTCCTGGCCGCCCTGCTCCTGGGCAAGGCCGCGCAGGCGAACGAGCGGGGCGTGGAACTGGTGGTCGCGCAGGAGAGCGCCATCGACGACGGGCTCCTGCCCGACTCGCTGCCCGCGCGTGACCTCGTCACCGTGCTGGGCAACCTGATCGACAACGCGGTGGACGCGGCTCAGGGCACCGCGGGAGCCCGCGTCACCGTCACCGCGGTCACCGACGACGACGGCCTGGTGCTCCGGGTCGCCGACACCGGTACCGGAGTGGACCCGGCCCACGCGGAGGCGGTCTTCCAGCGCGGCTGGTCCACGAAGCCCGCGGGACCCGGTGGCCGGGGGCTCGGGCTGGCTCTCGTACGGCAGGCGGTGAGCCGGCACGACGGGACACTGACGGTGCGGGAGGCGGCCGGGGGCGGGGCGGAGTTCGAGGCGCGGTTGCCGTTGCCTACGGTTGCCTCGGCACCGGCGGTCGCCGGCAGGGCGGACGCCGGGCCCGCCGAGTCCGCCCGCGGGAGCGACTCCGTGTCTCAGCACGTCAAGCCCGCCCAGCCCGTGCCTGGAGGCGACGTATGAACGAGCCGATCCGCGTCCTGGTCGTGGAGGACGACCCCGTCGCCGCCGACGCGCACGTCCTGTACGTCGGGCGCGTGCCCGGCTTCGTCGCGGTGGGCAAGGCGCACACCGGCGCGGAGGCCCGGCGCGCCCTGGACCGTACGCCGGTGGACCTGTTGCTGCTGGACCTGCATCTGCCCGATGTGCACGGCCTGCAGCTGGCGCGCTCGCTGCGCGCCGCCGGCTACCACGCGGACGTGATAGCGGTGACGTCCGCACGGGACCTGGCCGTCGTACGCGAAGGGGTCTCGCTCGGGGTCGTCCAGTACGTCCTGAAGCCGTTCACGTTCGCCACCCTGCGCGACCGTCTCGTGCGGTACGCCGAGTATCACGCGGCGGCCGGTGAGGCGAGCGGCCAGGACGAGGTGGACCGTGCCCTCGCCACCCTCCGCGCCCCCGGCCCCGCCGCGCTCCCGAAGGGGCTGAGCGCCCCGACCCTGGAACGCGTCACGGTCACCCTCCGGGACTGCGCCGGGAGCGGCCTGACCGCGGCCGGTGTCGCCGAGGCGGTCGGCATCTCCCGGATCACCGCGCGCCGGTATCTGGAGCACCTGGTGGACTCCGGCCGGGCGGCCCGCAGCCCGCAGTACGGCCAGGTGGGCCGGCCGGAGCTGCAGTACCGCTGGGTGAAGGGGTAAGCCCGTCAGACGCGCACGAACCCGGCGGCGGGCCGGCCCGGCAGACGCGTGACGGCCACGAACACCCCGTCAGTCACGCACGGGTCCGCCGGCAGGCCGGCCCGGCAGACGCGTGACAGCCACGAACACCCCGTCAGACACGCACGGGTCCGCCGGCAGGCCGGCCCGGCAGACACGTGACAGCCACGAACACCCCGTCAGACACGCACAGGCCCGCCGGCAGGCCGGCCCGGCAGACACGTGACGGCCACGAACACCCCGTCAGACACGCACGGGTCCGCCGGCGGGCCGGCCCGGCAGGCGCGTGACGGCCACGAAGATCGCGAAGGCGGCCAGGCTCCCGGCGGCGAGGCCGGGGTAGTCGGCCCAGTCGGGATCGGTGGGCGCGGACGTCACGGCCCGGACGAGCCGGTCGACCGCCCAGCCGGCTCCCAGCGCGGCCACGAAGGCCGGCCACCGGTGCCGGACCCCGTTGTTCACCTCGTCGACCAGGGCGTGCAGCACCCCGAGCACGCACACGATCACCACCATGTCCCCCCAGCCGAGGGCGGCGAAGCCGGCCCCGACCACGGCGAGGGCGGCCCAAACCCGGGCCAGGGGCCGGATCGGGGCGGCATCGCGCGGGGCGTCCCGCGGCAGCCAAAAGAACCGCCGCACGCTCCGCGTGAATCCGCGCGGGGCGTGGTCCGAGGTGTCGTCCGAGGTCATGGCGCTCCCTGACGGGTGAAGGTGATCGATTCCCCTTATATGCGGACCAGTTCGGCCGGCACCAAGTGGACTCGCCACCACGCCCGATGGTTGCGCGCCCGCGGCACGGCGTGCTCCCTTCGACCGTAGCCACTGCACAGTCATTGACCTGACATACGCACATCTCATACGTTCACGAGCAGCCAAACTCGGCCACCGACGATGTCGGCCAGTAGGAGGTCGTGCCCGTGCGCCCCACCGCCGCCCGCCCCCGTACCACCGCTCCCCTGCTCCTCGCGGCCCTGCTCACCGTGTCCGCCGCCGGAACCCTGACCGCCTGCGGCAGTGGTTCCGGAAGCGATCCCGACACGGTGAAGGTGTCCTTCAAACAGTCGACGGACAACTCGATCAAGGTGACGGACACTTATCTGGCGGACATCAAGAAGCAGTTCGAGAAGGCGAACCCGGGCAAGAAGGTCGAGCTCGTTCCGATCAAGGCCCCGGACTCCGAGTACTACACGAAGGTCCAGCAGATGCTGCGGTCGCCCAAGACCGCGCCCGACCTCGTCTACGAGGACACCTTCCTCATCAACTCGGACATCACCAGCGGGTACTTGAAGCCCCTCGACCCCTACCTCGACAAGTGGCAGGACTGGGACCAGTTCGTCGACACGGCGAAGACCGCGGCGAAGGCGCAGGACGGGAAGACGTACGGCGTCCCGGACGGCACGGACACCCGGGGCCTCTGGTTCGACAAGGGGATCTTCAAGAAGGCGGGGCTGCCCGCCGACTGGCAGCCGAAGACCTGGGAGGACGTCCTCACCGCGGCCCGCGCCATCAAGAAGAAGGTGCCGGGCGTCACGCCGCTCAACGTCTACACGGGCAAGCCCGCGGGCGAGGCCGCCACCATGCAGGGCTTCGAGATGCTGCTGTACGGCACGGGTGACGGGAAGTCCGACCCCCTGTACGACACGGCGTCCAAGAAGTGGATCACCGGAAGCCAGGCCTTCAAGGACTCCCTTGAGTTCGTGGAGACGGTCTTCAAGGAGAAGCTGGGCCCCGATGTCTCGGACGCCCTCGACCCCAACATCCAGACCGCGGTCCGCGGTGACCTTCTTCCCCAGGGCAAGCTCGGCATCGACCTGGACGGCAGCTGGCTGCCGCAGGACTGGCAGAAGGGGGCCGGGCACGAATGGCCCGAGTGGTCCCAGAAGCTGGGTCTCGCCGCCATGCCCACGCAGCACGGGCAGGCACCGGGCAAGGTGAGCATGTCGGGCGGCTGGACCTGGTCGATCCCGGCGAAGGCGGGCAACCCCGACCTGGCCTTCAAGTTCATCGAGACGATGCAGACGAAGGCGAACGCCCAGAAGTGGTACATCGCCAACTCCGGTATCGCCGTGCGCAAGGACGTGGCGTCCGACCCCGCGTACGCGAAGGCGCAGCCCGGCATCAAGTTCTTCACGGATCTCGTGGCGAGCACGCACTACCGGCCCGCGTACCCGGCGTACCCGAAGGTCTCGACCGCCATCCAGGAGGCCATGGAGGGCGTGACGACGGGTGACAGTTCGGTCGACAAGGCGGCGAGCGGCTACGACGAGGAGCTGAAGTCGGCGACCGACGACCAAGTGATCAAGAAGTGAGCGTCGGCACGCGGGCGGTCCGGCCACCGGCTCCGCCCCGCCCCGCCGGCCCGAAGGCCGCCTCCCCGCACCGGGGCGGCCTTCGCCGCTCGCTGCTGCGCGCGCTGCCGGTGTCCCCCGCCGTCATCCTGCTGGTTCTCTTCCTCGCCGGGCCGATCGGTTACTGCGCCTACATCGCCTTCACCGATCTCCAGCTCACCGGCCAGGCCCACGCGTCCTTCGTCGGCTTCAACAACTTCCGCGACGCGTTCCAGGACGACGCCTTCCTGAACGCGGTCTGGCTCACGCTCGTCTTCACCGTGCTCTCGTCCCTGATCGGCCAGAACACCCTGGGCCTGGCGCTGGCCGCGCTCATGCAGCGGGCGTCGAAGCCGGTCCGCACACTGGTCGGCGCCATCGTCATCACGGCATGGGTGCTGCCGGAGGTCGTCGCGGGCTTTCTCCTCTACGCCTTCTTCCGCCGCGAGGGCACCCTGAACGCGATCCTGGACTGGCTCCATCTCCCGTCCCAGAACTGGCTGTTCACGCTCCCGATCCTGGCGGTGTCCTTCGCGAACGTATGGCGGGGCACGGCGTTCTCGATGCTCGTCTACTCGGCCGCGCTGAACGAGATCCCGCAGGAGATCACGGAGGCGGCCGAGGTGGACGGCGCGGGCGGCTGGCGCCGTATGTGGCACATCACGCTCCCGATGATCCGCCGTTCCATCGGCACCAACCTGATGCTCAACACGCTCCAGACCCTGTCGGTCTTCGGGCTGATCTGGGTCATGACGCGGGGCGGCCCCGGCAACAAGAGCCAGACCCTGCCCCTCTTCATGTACGAACAGGCCTTCCAGAAAAGCATGATCGGATACGGAACCGCGGTGGCTCTTCTGCTCCTGGTGGTCGGCTCGCTCTTCTCCCTCGTGTACATGCGGCTGCTGCGGACGGAGGTGTGACATGGCCCTTCTGACGCGCACCACACTCACCTCGCGCCGCACCGGCAGGCGTCTGGCGGCGGACGCCGGACTGCTCGTCGTGGCCGCCGCGTTCGTGCTCCCGCTGGCCTGGGTGATCCTGTCCTCGCTGGACCCGCACGCCGACCTGAGGGTGAAGGTCCCGGACGGCGTCACGCTGGACAACTTCGACGCCGTCCTCAAGCCGGACATCCTCTTCACCCCGCTGCTCAACAGCCTGATCCTGTGCGGGGGCGGGACGGTGCTGACGGTGGTCTGCGCGGCGCTGGCGGCCTATCCGCTGTCCCGCTTCCGCTCGCGGCTCAACCGCCCGTTCCTGCTGACGATCCTCTTCGCGACGAGCCTGCCGATCACCGCGATCATGGTCCCGGTGTACGCGCTGTTCGTCCAGGTGAACCTGATCGACACCGTGCAGGGCACGATCTTCTTCTTCGCGGCCTCCCAACTGCCGTTCGCCATCTGGCTGATGAAGAACTTCATGGACGGCGTGCCGAAGGAGCTGGAGGAGGCGGCCTGGACGGACGGGGCGTCGTCGTTCCAGTCGCTGGTGCGGATCGTGCTGCCGCTGATGGGGCCGGGTGTGTCCGTGGTGACGGTCTTCTCGTTCGTGATGATGTGGGGGAACTTCTTCGTCCCGTTCATGCTGCTGCTCACCCCGGACCAGATGCCGGCGTCCGTGAGCATCAACGAGTTCTTCGGGAACCGCGGGATGGTGGTGTACGGGCAGCTGGCGGCGTTCTCGGTGATCTATTCGACGCCGGTGCTGCTGCTGTACGTGCTGGTCGCCCGGCGCCTCGGCGGGGGCTTCGCGCTGGGCGGGGCCGTCAAGGGGTGAGGCGGTGGCGCCCGGCGCCCGGAAGGAGTGGCGGGGCGGGGCGGTGGGATTGCGCCGGGCTCCACGTGACCCTCGGCCGCTTGGCACCTGACGTACCCGCCCTCGATGTCGAACCGCCGGTGGGCGACTCGCGGCGTTCCACCGCACCGCGGCCGACGCGGGCGGGTCCGGGCAGCCGTCCGCGCATATGCCCGCTCACCTTGCCCTTCGCTTGGCCGTCGGCGCGCCGGGCGCCGGACCGAGGAGCTCGGCCTCCGCTCGGAGCGGGTGGCCGGCGCCCGTTCCGGGGTCTTCGATCAGCTCCGGCCACGGCCGAAACCGTATGTTACTACAATCCGTGATTGTGGCCGAACAGACCGTAGTCACCGCAGTCCCGTGCTCATAGCTTGTGCGCGTGCACCAGCCCCCTGCCCCTCAGCCCACGCCGCCCTTCAACGCCCTCGCCGCCCGCCGGTTCCGCGCCGGTCTCGGCATGGGGCCCGAGCATGTCGCGTACGGACTGCGCGCCTCGTACGGCATGCCCTATGCCACGCCCGACCTCGTCGTCGCCTGGGAGCGCGGCATCGCCTCCCCGAGCAGTGCCGAGCTCACCGCCCTCGCGGGCGTGCTGTGGTGTTCACCGGGTGAGCTCATCGGCGCGCCCCGGACGCTGCGGGAACACCGCATCTCGCGCGGTCTGGCCGCGGAGGACGTCGCGCGCACGGTCGGTCTGGAACTCCTCGCCTACCAGCGGATGGAGGAGACCGACGAGTGGCGGGGCAACGAGCGGCAGTCGTCCGTGCTCGCCGATCTGCTCGAACTCTCGCTGCCCGACTTCATCACCGTGACCGGGCGCGACGAGCGGCTCGCGGAGTTGCTGCGCAGTGCGGTGGCGACGCGCTGGCAGGCGTATGTGCGGCCGGTCGGCAAGATGGTGCCCCTGGACCGGCGGATCCTGGAGGAGGCCCTCCAGGAGCTGCACACCGACTACCAGGGGCAGATGGCCGCCTCGCTGAGCTGGGCGTCCGGCTCGGCCGCCGGGGACTCAAGCGACGCCGGCCGGGACTTCCTGGACCGGATCGTCGACAACTTCTGGTCGATGGTCCAAAGGAGCACGTACTGAGGAACGGGATGTAGGCACAGGGCGAGGAGTGCGCCCCGGGCCAAGAAGCCTGGGCCCGGGCCACTCCATCCGGAAGCCCTTGGAAGACCGGTCTAGAAGACCGACTCCGCCTCGTCCATCCGGTCCTTCGGGACCGTCTTCAGCTCGGTGACCGCCTCCGCGAGCGGCACCATCTCGATCTCCGTGCCGCGCAGTGCCGTCATACGGCCGAACTCGGCGCGGTGCGCGGCCTCCACCGCGTGCCAGCCGAAGCGGGTGGCGAGCACCCGGTCGTACGCGGTCGGCGTGCCACCGCGCTGGATGTGACCGAGGATGACCGGCTTGGCCTCCTTACCGAGGCGCCGCTCCAGCTCGTACGCGAGGGCCGCGCCGATGCCCTGGAAGCGCTCGTGGCCGAACTGGTCGATCGCGCCGTGGCCGTAGTCCATCGTGCCCTCGGCGGGGTGGGCGCCCTCGGCGACGCAGATGACGGCGAACTTCTTGCCGCGGGCGAAGCGCTCCTCCACCATCGCGACGAGGTCCGAGGGGTCGAAGGCCCGCTCGGGCAGGCAGATGCCGTGCGCGCCGGCGGCCATGCCGGACTCCAGGGCGATCCAGCCGGCGTGCCGGCCCATGACCTCGACGACCATCACGCGCTGGTGCGACTCGGCGGTCGTCTTCAGGCGGTCCATCGCCTCGGTGGCGACACCGACCGCGGTGTCGAAGCCGAAGGTGCGGTCCGTGGAGGAGATGTCGTTGTCGATCGTCTTCGGGACGCCGACGACGGGCAGACCCGCGTCCGACAGCATCCGGGCGGCGGTCAGGGTGCCCTCGCCGCCGATCGGGATGAGCGCGTCGATGCCGAATTCGCGGGCCATGTCCTGCGCGTTCTCGCAGGCCTCGCGGAGCCGGTCGCGCTGGAGGCGCGAGGAGCCGAGGATGGTGCCGCCGCGGGCGAGGATGCCGCTGACCGCGTTCAGGTCGAGGGTGCGGTAGTGGCCGTCGAGCAGGCCGGCGTAGCCGTCCTCGAAGCCGATGACCTCGTCGCCGAAGTTGGTGACCGCTCGGTGCACGACCGACCGGATCACGGCGTTCAGCCCCGGGCAGTCGCCGCCTGCGGTGAGAACTCCGATGCGCATCGTGCTGTGTCTCCTGCTCGCTGTTGGTACGTGTGAGCCAATCCGATTGTTTCACGGCCCACAGGGGTCCGCCGCCCCCGCCCACACCGCCCCGCGCCGCCGTTGTGGGACCTCGGCCCCCTCACCAGGACGTTCGCCCTGACGGGCGCCTTAGCCAGCGCCAGAGGTATTGTCAAGAGGGCTCTGCTCACGTTGGCGGGGCCACTTTTCGGAGCCCCGGACACCGCTACTTTTCGGAGCCGGAACACCGCGACGCAACGGATGGAGAGCACGCGTGACCCGCAGCGTGTACGTGACCGGGATCGACCGCGGCGACGGCCGCCAGGTCGTCGAGCTGGGAGTCATGGAGCTCCTGACCCGCCAGGTCGACCGGGTGGGGGTCTTCCGGCCCCTCGTCCACGACGGCCCGGACCGGCTCTTCGAGCTGCTGCGCGCCCGCTACCGGCTCTCCCAGGACCCGGCGACCGTGTACGGCATGGACTACCACGAGGCGTCCGCGCTCCAGGCCGAGCAGGGGACGGACGAGCTGGTGTCGACCCTGGTCGACCGCTTCCACCTGGTCGCACGCGACTACGACGTGGTCCTCGTCCTCGGCACCGACTTCGCCGACACGCAGTTCCCGGACGAGCTGGCGCTCAACGCCCGGCTGGCCAACGAGTTCGCCGCCTCGGTGATCCCGGTCGTCGGAGGCCGTAAGCAGACCGCCGAGTCGGTGCTCGCGGAGACCCGCAACGCGTACCGCGCCTACGACGGGCTCGGCTGCGACGTCCTCGCGATGGTCGTGAACCGGGTCGCCGCCGCCGACCGCGACGGGATCCACGAGCGGCTCGACTCCCGTCTCCCGGTGTCCTGTTACGTGCTTCCGGACGAGCCCGCGCTCTCCGCGCCGACCGTCGCGCAGATCACCCACGCGCTCGGCGGCAAGGTGCTCCTCGGCGACGACTCGGGCCTGGCGCGCGACGCGCTCGACTTCGTCTTCGGCGGTGCGATGCTGCCGAACTTCCTGAACGCGCTGACCCCCGGATGCCTGGTGGTCACCCCCGGCGACCGCGCCGACCTCGTCATCGGCTCGCTCGCCGCGCACAGTGCAGGGACGCCCCCGATAGCCGGCGTGCTGCTGACCCTGAACGAACGGCCCAGCGACGAGATCCTCACCCTCGCGGCCCGTCTCGCGCCCGGCACCCCGGTCGTCTCGGTGGCCGGCAACAGCTTCCCGACGGCGACCGAACTCTTCGGCCTGGAAGGCAAGTTGAACGCCGCGACACCGCGCAAGGCGGAGACGGCCCTCGGCCTCTTCGAGCGGTACGTCGACACCGGCGACCTGCTCAAGCGGGTCTCGGCGCCGAGCAGCGACCGCCTCACCCCGATGATGTTCGAGCACAAACTGCTGGAGCAGGCCCGCTCCGACAGGCGCCGCGTCGTCCTGCCCGAGGGCACCGAGGCCCGCGTCCTGCACGCGGCCGAGGTGCTGCTGCGCCGGGGCGTGTGCGACCTGACCCTGCTCGGCCCGCTCGACCAGGTCCGCAAGAAGGCCGCCGACCTCGGCATCGACCTGGCCGGCGCGCAGCTCATCGACCCGGGGACCTCCGAGCTGCGGGACCGCTTCGCCGAGAAGTACGCGCAACTGCGCGCCCACAAGGGCGTCACGGTGGAGCTGGCGTACGACGTCGTCGCGGACGTGAACTACTTCGGCACCCTGATGGTCCAGGAGGGACTGGCCGACGGCATGGTGTCGGGCGCCGTGCACTCCACCGCGGCCACGATCCGCCCGGCCTTCGAGATCATCAAGACCAAGCCGGACGCGAAGATCGTCTCCTCCGTCTTCTTCATGTGCCTGGCCGACAAGGTCCTGGTCTACGGCGACTGCGCGGTGAACCCCGACCCGAACGCGCAGCAGCTCGCCGACATCGCCGTGCAGTCCGCCGCCACCGCCCGGCAGTTCGGCGTCGAGCCGCGGATCGCGATGCTGTCGTACTCCACCGGCACCTCCGGCTCGGGCGCGGACGTCGACAAGGTCCGGGAGGCCACCGAGCTGGTCCGCGCGCGCCGCGACGACCTGAAGATCGAGGGCCCGATCCAGTACGACGCCGCCGTCGAGCCGACCGTCGCGGCCACCAAGCTGCCGGGCTCCGAGGTCGCCGGCCAGGCGTCCGTGCTGATCTTCCCGGACCTCAACACCGGCAACAACACCTACAAGGCCGTGCAGCGCTCGGCCGGCGCGATCGCCGTCGGCCCGGTCCTCCAGGGGCTGCGCAAGCCGGTCAACGACCTGTCGCGCGGTGCCCTCGTCCAGGACATCGTGAACACCGTCGCCATCACGGCGATCCAGGCCCAGACCCCGAACGAGAAGGCTCCCCAGCAGTGACCGCGACTCGTGTCCTCGTCCTGAACTCCGGCTCGTCGTCGGTGAAGTACCAGCTGCTCGACATGAGTGACCACAGCCGGCTGGCCATGGGCCTCGTCGAGCGCATCGGCGAGGAGACGAGCCGCCTCAAGCACACCCCGCTCGTCGGGGACGGCGCCGGGACCCGCGAGAGCACCGGCCCGATCGCCGACCACGCGGCCGCGCTGAAGGCCGTGGCCGAGGAGCTGGCCAAGGACGGCCTCGGCCTGGACTCCCCGGAGCTGGCGGCGATCGGCCACCGGGTGGTGCACGGCGGCAAGTTCTTCACCCGGCCGACCGTCATCGACGACAGCGTGCTCGCGGAGATCCAGCGGCTGATCCCGGTGGCCCCGCTGCACAACCCCGCCAACCTGACGGGCATCCTCACGGCCCGCACCCTGCGCCCCGACCTCCCCCAGGTCGCCGTCTTCGACACCGCGTTCCACACGACGATGCCGGAGTCGGCGGCGCGCTACGCGATCGACGTGAAGACGGCCGACGAGCACCGCATCCGCCGGTACGGCTTCCACGGCACCTCGCACGCGTACGTGTCCCGGGCGACGGCGAAGCTCCTGGACCGGGCGCCGGAGGACGTGAACGTCATCGTGCTGCACCTGGGCAACGGCGCCTCGGCGTCGGCGGTGCGCGGCGGGCGGTGCGTGGACACCTCCATGGGACTGACCCCCTTGGAGGGGCTCGTGATGGGTACGCGGTCCGGTGACATGGATCCGGCCGTCATCTTCCATTTGATGCGTGTTGGCGGAATGTCCACGGACGAGATCGACACTCTTCTCAACAAGAAGAGCGGTCTGGTCGGCCTGTGCGGCGACAACGACATGCGGGAGATCCGGCGGCGGATCGACGAGGGCGGCGCCGACGCCGCGTCGGCCCGGCTCGCCTTCGACATCTACATCCACCGTCTGAAGAAGTACATCGGCGCCTACTACGCGGTGCTCGGCCGGGTCGACGCGGTCGCCTTCACGGCCGGGGTCGGCGAGAACGCCGCCCCGGTGCGGGAGGCCGCGATCGCGGGCCTGGAGGAGCTGGGGCTGGCGGTCGACGGCGAGCGCAACGCCGTGCGGTCGGGCGAGCCGCGGCTCATCTCGCCCGAGTACGCGCGGGTCGCGGTGGCCGTCGTGCCGACCGACGAGGAACTGGAGATCGCCACGCAGACGTACGCACTCGTGGGGCCGTCTCACACCCCGTCCGACGACCTCACCTGAGCGGCATCCCGCCCTTTTGTATCTTCCGCCAGACGGAATATTCCGTAGCGAAACAAACCGATAGGATCGCCCCATGCGCCGTTCGAAAATCGTCTGTACCCTCGGCCCCGCGGTCGACTCCCATGAGCAGCTCGTCGCGCTGATCCAGGCCGGCATGAACGTGGCTCGCTTCAACTTCAGCCACGGCACGCACGCCGATCACCAGGGGCGGTACGACCGCGTCCGGGCTGCCGCCGCCGAGACCGGCAAGGCCATCGGTGTCCTCGCCGACCTGCAGGGCCCGAAGATCCGTCTGGAGACCTTCGCCGAAGGCCCCGTCGAGCTGGTGCGCGGTGACGAGTTCACCATCACCACCGAGGACGTGCCCGGCGACAAGTCGATCTGCGGCACGACCTACAAGGGTCTGCCGGGCGACGTCTCCAAGGGCGACCAGATCCTCATCAACGACGGCAACGTCGAGCTGCGGGTCGTCGAGGTCGAGGGCCCCCGAGTCCAGACGGTCGTCATCGAGGGCGGCGTCATCTCCGACCACAAGGGCATCAACCTGCCCGGCACCGCCGTGAACGTGCCGGCGCTGTCCGAGAAGGACGTCGAGGACCTCCGCTTCGCCCTGCAGATGGGCTGCGACATGGTCGCCCTGTCCTTCGTGCGCGACGCCCACGACGTGAACGACGTGCACAAGGTGATGGACGAGGAGGGCCGCCGGGTCCCCGTCATCGCCAAGGTGGAGAAGCCGCAGGCGGTCGAGAACATGGAGGGCGTCGTCGCGGCGTTCGACTCCGTGATGGTGGCCCGTGGCGACCTGGCCGTCGAGTATCCGCTGGAGAAGGTCCCGATGGTGCAGAAGCGCCTCGTGGAGCTCTGCCGCCGCAACGCCAAGCCGGTGATCGTCGCGACCCAGATGATGGAGTCGATGATCACCAACTCCCGCCCGACGCGCGCCGAGGCCTCCGACGTCGCCAACGCGATCCTCGACGGCGCCGACGCGGTCATGCTGTCCGCCGAGTCGTCCGTGGGCGCGTACCCGATCGAGACGGTCAAGACGATGTCGAGGATCGTCGTGGCGGCCGAGGAGGAGCTCCTCTCCAAGGGCCTGCAGCCGCTGGTCCCCGGCAAGAAGCCGCGCACGCAGGGTGGTTCGGTCGCCCGCGCCGCCTGCGAGATCGCCGACTTCCTCGGCGGCAAGGGCCTGGTGGCCTTCACCAAGTCCGGTGACACCGCCCGCCGGCTGTCCCGCTACCGCGCCTCCCAGCCGATCCTGGCCTTCACCACGGACGAGGGCACCCGCAACCAGCTCACCCTGAGCTGGGGCGTCGAGTCCCACGTCGTGCCCTTCGTGCACAGCACGGACGAGATGGTCGACCTCGTCGACAAGCAGCTCCAGAAGCTCAACGTGTTCAGCGACGGCGACGTCGTCGTCATGACCGCCGGCTCGCCTCCCGGCGTCCCCGGCACCACCAACATGGTCCGGGTCCACCACCTGGGCGAGGGCAACCGTCCCTGACGGCCCCGCACCCGCACGCACGGCAAAGAGCTGCGGCCCGGCCCCCCGAAGTGGTGGGGGACCGGGCCGCAGCTCTGTGTGCGGCTCCCGGAAAGGTCTGTGCGACGGTCAGCTGACGTACTGGTGCAGCCCCGGCACCGTCAGATCGCCGCCGAACTGGCCGGCCTGCGTGACCTTCACATTGGTGAAGTAGATCAGCGGGATGTTCAGGGGCGGCGGGTTGTCCGGGTCGAACGTGACCGGGATCAGGCCGAACAGGTTGCCGGAGATGCTCTCCGTGTACATCACGGTGTCACCGTTGCGGATGGTGGACGTCGAGCCCTTGGCCGCCTGTACGTGGTACGTCTTGCCGGACTGGGCGTCCTTCGTCGTCTGGTGCAGATCGCCGATGTCGGTACCGCCGGAGATCACGTACTTCAGGACTTCCTTGACCGTGCCGTTGGCGGTACGGACCTTCACCACGCCCTGGTAGTCGGCACCCTTGAGCAGCAGTGAACTGGCGTTCAGATACCAGGGGTCGTCGGGCAGGGCGGCTGTCTTCTCGACCCCGCCCTCGTCGTCGGTGGAGGTCGGGCAGCCGTCCGCGTCGGTGCTCGCGCTCGCGGACGGGCTGGGCGTCGCGGAGGCCGCCGCGGACTCGGCCGCGGCGCTCGCCTCCTTGGCGGCGGCCTTGGCCTTGTCCGTGGTGTCCTCGACCGTCTTGCCGGCCTTGTCGACCGTGTCCTTCGCCGTCTCGGTGACCTTGTCGGTCGTGTCCTTGACGGGGTCGGAGGCGTCCTTGCTCGCGCTCGCCGAGGGGGTGGCGGACGGTGTGGGCGTGGAGCTCTCCGGCTTGTCGGGCGTCAGGATGTCCTTGAGCGCGTCACCGAGGCCCAGCGGGTCCAGCGGGTTGCTGCTGCTCGCGGACGCCGACGGGGCCGGCGTGGCCGTGTCGCCGCCGCTCTGGCTCGACTTGCTCGCGGTCGGAGCCGGCGTGGACTCGCCCTTGTCGTCGGAACCTGAATCCGGCGAAGAGGTCTTGTCCGGGGACGGCGTGGCCGAGGGAGTCGGTGTCGCGTCGGGGGACGCGGAGGAACTGGTGGAGGCGGAGGGCGACGGCGAGGCCGACGCGTCCTTGGCGCCGTCCAGGGCGTCGACGCACTTCTGGTACTCGTCGGCCGTCAGACTCTTGGACGACGGGTGGTCGTCGGCGAGCGCGAGGGTCGGCGTGAGGCCCATCCCCATGAGGACGGCGGTCGGCATCGCCGCGAGGGCTATGGCCTTGCCCGCGGGCACGTTCAGCCGGACGAGCAGCGGCTTCCTGGGCGCGGCATGCCGCGGTCCGGTTCTCGCACGGGACTCTCCCGCAGAGTCCACGTGGGTCACCTCGTCAGCCGGCACTGTGCCTCCCGTTCGCCCCGTTGGTCGGGCTTGTTCCTGACAGATCGTTCGGCTCCCCCGGCGCGTCCGCGGTTGCCGGAGCCACGCTGCCCGTAGCCGCGTGCGCGCCCTTGCGGGCCGGTGCGGCCGGCTGCTCGTCGGGCTCGCCCGGCACCCAGGAGATCGCCATCGCCCCGCCGATCAGGGCGAACAGGAAGCCGATGAGGAAGCCACCGAGGTTGGACACCGGGATGGACACCAGCGCCAGCAGAATCGCGGCGACGCCCGCGAAGGTCCGTACGTGCTTCTGGAACCACAGACTGACGCCGAGTACCACCAGGAGCACGCCGATGATCAGGGAGCCGGCACCTCCGGTGGTCGCCATGGCCAGGGTGAGATGGCCGATCTGGAGGTTCGCGTACGGGAAGTACATGATCGGAAAGCCACCGAGCAGGACGAACAGACCGGCCCAGAACGGACGGCCGCCCCGCCATTCGCGGAACCGCAGCCGCCAGTGGGTGAATTGGCCGCGCGCGGCAGGAGTCTCGGCGCTCATGGAAAACAGCTCCCTGGAACGGCTTTGCTGTGAGAAGTACGTACTACGAGAGAGGGGTGGGGCGGGCGGATCGGCAGGAGGCCTCCCCGCCCGCCCCCGGAGTGCCTAGTAGCACTCCTTGACACCCTTGGAAACCGACATCTTCAGGCCGCTGAGCTTGAAAGTGCCGGCCGTGGTCGCCCACGCCGTCTGCTTCACGTCGGTCAGCTTGGCCGAGTCGGCCTGCTGGGCGAACCCGTAGGGGTTCGCCTGGTCGCCCTTGGCGACACCGGGACCCTTGTTGGCGTCCTTGGCGGCGACGCCGATGTCAATGCCGTAGAACGTGGCATTGGCCTCGAGGTCCTCGACATCGATGTAGAGGTTCTCCGCCTCCACCGGCGTACCGCCGCCGCCCGCCTTCAGCGTCAGGCTGACGGAACCGAGCAGCGGGATGTCCGGGGTGACGACGGACTGGCACATGTCCGTGATCGACGCGGACTTGAACGCGGACACCGCAACCGGGTGAGCCGTCTTCTTGCCGTCGAGGGTGTACCCCGAGTCAATGGCTCCGTACTGCGAGAAGCCCGTGCCGTTGAGCTCCTTCGCCGTCACCTTGAACGACTGACCCGACACACTGAACGACGCGGCGAGAGCGCCCTGCGCGAGGGCGACACCTATCGCAGCCGTGGCGGCCACGCTGGGCACCATCACGACGGCGAACCGCTTCCATCTGGTCCCGCCACGCACCTGGGACTCCATATTTCCTCCTTCTCGGACGTACATCTCCTGGCCCTGACTGCCCCAATGACGGCGGCTCAGCCGGGCAGGGATGGGAGAAGTGCTACGTCCTCGGGAAGGAGAGCGCCCGATCTCGGAGGCACGAACAGCGCCCGAATCACCGGCGATCACCCCCGAGCGACAACCACTGGTCGCGCCTGACACGCATCACGCACAACCTGCTGGACAGGCTCCACCGAAGGCGGAGACCCCCCTGTCCAAGAACCGGCGCCACTGCCGCCGGCCCTACTC
The DNA here is from genome assembly GCF_042881375.1 of Streptomyces sp. NPDC058274. NCBI lineage: Bacteria > Bacillati > Actinomycetota > Actinomycetes > Kitasatosporales > Streptomycetaceae > Streptomyces > Streptomyces sp. NPDC058274. The sequence continues at coordinate 252,242 of NZ_JBHVXW010000010.1, read as the reverse complement.
GGTGGGGACCCAGAAAAGCCGTTGACCCGATTGGCTGTCGGGGTACGGGAATGGACCGAGCGTCGCCGATCGTGGTGCATTCTGGCCGCCCGCACAAGGGGGTTCGTTACTGGCTAGTAACGGCCGGATAACCGAACAACGACCCGCCGGTATCGGTCAGCAACGCAGGGTGGTGCCCACCCCGGGGTCAAAGTGCTTGATTTGCGGACGGAATCCGACAGAAGACCGCTTCAGCCTTACTCCAAGTAACAGCGGCCGCGATTACCAAGATTTGGTAAAGCGCGGCCGCATGGTCACCGGGGGAGCCAATGTTTCACTCGGGCATCACAAGTCCGAGCGTTTAGGGACTGGTCAGAACAGGGCTCGCGCGAGGGCCCGTCGTGCCGCCGTCACCCGCGGGTCGTCCCCGCCGACCACCTCGAAGAGCTCGAGCAGCCGCACCCGTGCGGCGTCCCGGTCGTCACCGACCGTGCGCCCCACCGCGTCGATAAGTCGTCCGAAAGCGTCCTCGACGTGACCGCCCACCAGATCCAGGTCGGCGGCCGCGATCTGCGCCGATACGTCGGCGGGCTTGTCGGCCGCCTCCTTGCGCACCTGCTGCGGGTCCGCACTCTGCACACGCTGGAGCAACTCGGCCTGCGCCAGGCCCAGCTTGGCCTCCGTGTTGCCGGGGTCGTCGCTCAGTACGTTCCGGTACGCCTGGACGGCACCGCCCAGATCGCCCGCGTCCAGGGCCTGTACGGCCGCTTCGAGCAGCGCGTCATAGGGGCCGGCCGGGATCTCGGGAGCCTTCGGCGCGCTGCCGGGCTCGGTCTCCGCGTCGACGGTCAGACCGGTGAGCCCGAAGCGCTGCTCGGCGACCTGCACGAGCTGGTCCAGCGTCCCCCGGATCTGCTCCTCGCCCGCGGCACCCTGGAAGAGCGGCAGCGCCTGTCCGGCGACCACCGCGAAGACGGCCGGGATCCCCTGGATCCCGAACTGCTGCATCAGCATCTGGTTGGCATCGACGTCGATCTTTGCCAGAACGAAGCGCCCGTTGTACTCGAGTGCCAGTCGCTCCAGGACCGGGCTCAGCTGCTTGCACGGCTCGCACCACTCGGCCCAGAAGTCGATGACGACCGGTACCTCGGTGGAGCGCTGCAGGACATCGCGCTCGAATCCCGCCTCGTCTACGTCGATGACGAGACCGGCGGGGGACACGGCCCCGCCTCCGTCGCCCTGCCTGGCGGCTTCGGCGCGCGCCTGCTCCGCCTTCGCCTTGGCCTCCTGGGCCGCCTTCACCGCGGCGAGGTCGACGACTCCGCTCATGGACATGTTCCGTGGCTGCATGAGTACATCCTCCCCCCTCCGCGCGCACGTGTGAAAAGCGTGCTGAAAGCCAGACCCGCTACGGCCTGATGTGGTCGTTCCCCGTGGTGCTCAGTGCGTGTGGTCGGCGCCGGGTCCCCACCTGGCGCCAGTGGTCGTCGCCCGCGCACATGACATGCGTACGAGCTTTCGCTACGAGTCGTAGCGTAACTGTACCGACCGGCGGCCGGATGCCATACCCCGGTGATCTCCCTCACGGCTTCACACAACCGCCGGATATGGTCGCCGACATGCCCGGATATGGTCGCTGACATGCAGAACCGCACCTCCGTCCCCCGTACGGGACGTCCCCGCAGCGCCGCCGCGGACGCCGCGATCCTGGACGCGACGCGGGCGGCGCTGGTCGAACTGGGCTGGTCCAAACTGACGTTGGGGGATGTCGCGACCCGTGCCGGAGTCGCCAAGACCACCCTCTACCGCCGCTGGGCGGGCAAGAACGAGCTCGTCGTCGACGCCGTGGCCGTCCTCTTCGACGAACTGGTGCTCCCCGACCGCGGTTCGCTCGCCGCCGACATCGAGGGCGTGGTCCTCCAGTTCGCGGCGATCCTGGGGCGTCCGGAGACCAAGACGGCCCTCATGGCGGTCGTCGCCGAGTCGACCCGCGACGAGCCCCTCCGGGAGCGCATCCGTACGTCGATCGTGGACCGCCAGAAGCGGCTGGTCCTGGAGGGCCGGGCCCGCGCTCAGGCACGCGGCGAACTGCCCCCCGAGGAGGACGCCGAGTCCGCCGCGCGCACCGCGGATCTCATCTTCGACGTGGTGGCGGGAGCCGTGGTCCACCGCACCCTGGTCAGCGCGGAGCCCGCCGACGAGGAGTGGGTCCGCAGCTTCACCCGAGTACTCCTGCTGGGCCTGACGGGGGCCACGGGCCAGGACTGAATCTCAGCCCGTCCGGCGATTGAGGACGAGCGCGTCAGCGCGACACGGGGCCCGGGGGCGGAGCCCCCGGTACCGAGCCCCCGCGCCGGGACCTCAGAACCCCGCCGGCTCCGTGTACACCCCCCACTCGTCCCGGAGAACCCCACAGATCTCCCCGAGCGTGGCCTCCGCGCGAACCGCCTCCAGCATGGGAACGATCATGTTGCCCCCATCCCGCGCGGCAGCGAGCATCGCGTCCAACGAGTCCCGCACCCGCGCCTCGTCCCGCGCCGCCTTCCGCGATCCGAGCTCACGGACCTGATCCCGCTCCACCTCGTGGCTGACGCGCAGGATCTCCAGGTCGCCGGTCACCGAGCCGTGGTGCACGTTCACACCCACGACCCGCTTGTCGCCCTTCTCCACCGACCGCTGGTACTGGAACGCGGACTCGGCGATCTCGCCGGTGAACCAGCCGTCCTCGATACCCCGCAGGATGCCCGAGGTGATCGGACCGATCGGGTGCTGTCCGTCCGGGTGGGCCCGCAGCCCCCGTTCCCTGATCTGCTCGAAGATCTTCTCCGCGTCGGCCTCGATCCGGTCGGTGAGCTGCTCGACGTACCAGGAACCGCCCAGCGGGTCGGCGACGTTGGCGACGCCCGTCTCCTCCATCAGCACCTGCTGCGTACGAAGGGCGATCTCCGCGGCCTGCGCGGAGGGCAGGGCCAGGGTCTCGTCCAGCGCGTTGGTGTGCAGCGAGTTGGTGCCGCCGAGCACCGCGGCCAGCGCCTCCACGGCCGTACGCACCACGTTGTTGTACGGCTGCTGCGCCGTGAGCGAGACACCGGCGGTCTGGGTGTGGAAGCGCAGCCACTGCGCCTTCTCGGACCGCGCGCCGTACACGTCCCGCATCCAGCGGGCCCAGATCCGGCGCGCGGCGCGGAACTTGGCGATCTCCTCGAAGAAGTCGACGTGCGCGTCGAAGAAGAAGGAGAGGCCGGGGGCGAAGACGTCGACGTCCATGCCGCGCGAGAGGCCCAGCTCCACGTACCCGAAACCGTCCGCGAGCGTGTACGCCAGCTCCTGCGCGGCCGTCGCCCCCGCTTCCCGGATGTGGTAACCGGAGACGGACAGCGGCTTGTACGCGGGGATCTTCGTCGCGCAGTGCTCCATCAGGTCCCCGATGAGCCGCAGATGCGGCTCGGGCTGGAAGAGCCACTCCTTCTGCGCGATGTACTCCTTGAAGATGTCGGTCTGGAGCGTGCCGTTCAGCACCGCGGGGTCCACGCCCTGGCGCTCCGCGGCGACCAGGTACATACAGAAGACCGGCACCGCCGGCCCGCTGATCGTCATCGACGTCGTCACGTCGCCCAGCGGGATGTCCTTGAACAGGACCTCCATGTCGGCCGCGGAGTCGATGGCGACCCCGCAGTGGCCGACCTCGCCGAGCGAGCGCGGGTCGTCGGAGTCGCGGCCCATCAGCGTCGGCATGTCGAAGGCGACGGACAGTCCCCCGCCGCCGTTGGCGAGGATCATCTTGTAGCGCTCGTTCGTCTGCTCGGCGTTGCCGAATCCGGCGAACTGCCGGATGGTCCACGTACGCCCGCGGTAGCCGGTCGCGTGGAGCCCGCGCGTGAACGGGTACTCGCCGGGCCAGCCGATACGGTCGAAGCCCTCGTACGTGTCGGTGGGCCGGGGCCCGTACACCGGCTCCACGGCGTCGCCGGAGAGCGTGGTGAAGTCGGCCTCGCGCTTGCGCGAAGCGTCGTAGCGGGCCTGCCAGCGTCGGCGGCCTTCCTCGATGGCGTGAGCGTCCATACCATTGAATTTACTAGGACGTCCTAGTAAATGTCGATGGGCAACCGCCGCGAGCCCTGCCCGCGGCGGTGAATCAGGCCTTGGCGACCGCCGGAGCGTCCTCGGCGAAGCCGGCTTCCAGCTCGCGGCTGACCTTGCGCTCCACGAAGAAGGCGGCCGTCGGGATCGTGCCCGCGAGAAGCACCCACAGCTGCTTGCCGACCGGCCACTTCGCCTTGGAACCCAGGTCGAAGGCGAAGACGAGATAGATGACGTAGAGCCAGCCGTGCGCGATGCCGACGACGCGCGTGAAGTCCGCGGCACCGTCCATGTCGAGCACGTACTTGGCGATCACACCGAGGGTCAGCAGGACCAGCAGCACACCGGTGACGTAGGCCATCACGCGGTAGCGGGTCAGCACGCTCTTTTTCATGGGTACGAGCGTAACGGCCGGTTTCGCACGATCTTCGGGCACCCCCGCGCCCCGGCGAAGCGCCCCGCCGCCTGCCGAAAGGCGCCCTGTCGCAGGTCGTGCGGGAGCCCTGTCGCAGGTCGTACGGGCGCCCTACTCCTCGTCGAAGTCGTGCGCCGCGATCCGCAGCGGCCGGAGCATCGCGAAGATCTCCGCGCACTCCTCCGCGTCGTACGCGCCGAGCCCGAAGTCCATCGCCATCAGGTCGCGGGTGGCCGCGTCGACGACCTCGCGGCCCTTCTCGGTGATGGAGGCCAGCGTGCCGCGCCCGTCGTTCGGGTTCGGGCGCTTGTCGACCAGTCCGGACCTGACCAGCCGGTCCACGGTGTTGGTGACGGAGGTCGGGTGCACCATGAGCCGCTCGCCGATCTTGGACATCGTCAGCTCGCCCTCTTTGGAGAAGGTGAGCAGCACCAGCGCCTCGTACCGCGCGAAGGTCAGCCCGTAGGGCTTGACGACCGCGTCGACCTCCGCGAGCAGGATCTGGTGCGCGCGCATGATCGAGGTGATCGCGGACATGGACGGAACGGATCCCCACCGCCGCTTCCAGAGTTCGTCGGCGCGGGCGATGGGATCGAAGGCGAGACTGAGGGGCTTCGGCACGGCAAAGACCCTACCGGCCGGTCATATCGTGGTCAGCCCCGTCTCGCCTTTCGGTCGGCCGACACCACTACGTGGAGCTCTTCGCCCGGCGCCGCCACCAAAACGAACCGCCCCGCCCGCCCTCCGTACGGCGGGCCTCCACCGCCAGCAGGACACAGCACAACGTGCCCAGCGCACCGGCGCCCGCGACGGTGGCGGCCGGCCCGGCGAACTCCGCGGCGACCCCCGCCAGCGCCATCCCGACCCCCTGCAGGGTCATCAGCCCCGCCGTGTTGAGGGCCATCGCCCGCCCGCGCAGCTCTTCCGGCACCGCCCGCACGAACCACTGGTCAAGGCCCAGCGTGTACGCGGACCCGGCGCCGGCGAGCAGCAGCAGGAGCAGCGACCACACGAGGCCGGGGTGCAGGAGGTACCCCAGGTACGGGAGCAGGGTCACGCAGACCAGCGGCAGGGTGAGGCGGGTACGGGCGGCCGGTCGCAGCCGTGCGCCCGCGTACAGCTCCCCGGCGATGGTGCCGACGGGCAGCGCGCACATCAGCAGCCCCAGCCCCACCGATCCCGCGCCGAGCCGGTCCGCGTAGGGGGCGGCCAGCGCTTCGGGCGCCACGGCGAACATCGGCGGCACCCAGAAGAGCAGCAGCAGGACCCGTACGCGCCGGTTGGCGAGGACCTGCCGGGCACCCCGGAGGGATTCCCTCACCAGGGCCGCGCCGGTGTTCGCCCGCGCGGCGCGCCGTCTGGTGCCGAACCGCAGCAGCGCGGCGGAGGCGAGGAAGGTGACCACGGTGACCAGCAGCGCGTGGCGCGGTGACACCACGGCGAGCAGGACACCGCCGAGCCCGAACCCCACGAGCAGCGCGCTCTGCGAGACGATCCGCAGCAGCGAACGCCCGAGGACGAACAGGTCGCCGTCGCCGAGGACATCGGCGAGGGTCGCCATCCGCGCCCCCTGGAACACGGGCGAGACGACGGCGAGCGCACACCGCATGGCCAGCAGCACGGCGATGTGCGTTCCGGGTACGACCATGACGGCCACGCATCCCGCGCACACCAGGTCGCACAGAACCAGGACCCGCCGGGCGGGGAACCGGTCCGCGACCCCCGCGAGGAGGGTCCCGCCGATCAGGTACGGCAGGAAGCCCAGCGCGAACGTCAGCGCGCTCATCAGGGGCGAGCCGGTCAGGTCGTAGACGAGGACCGACAGGGAGATCTCGCTGACGACGAGGCCCAACAGGGAGAACGCGTGGGCGGCGAAGACGGCCCGGAACTCGCGTACGGCGAAGACGCGGCCGTACCCGGCGCGCTCGCCGGGCTCCTCGGCGTCCGGCTCCCCGCGGCCCGGTTCCCCGCGGCCTGGCTGCTCGGGGGTCGGTTCCCCGCGGGTCGGCTCGTCGGGGCCCGACTCCTTGCGGCTCCGCTCCTTGCGCTCGGGCACCGTCGTTGTGCCCTTCGATTCTGTTTCCGGCATGGGCAGCAGCGTGCGGGCGCGCGTGCTCGGGGACGTAGAGTTTCGGTGAGCGCCGAATCTTCCCGCCGCGTCTTCAGAGCCTTCAGACTCTTCGGGGGTGTGATGCCGTTCCATCTGCACTTCGGGGCCGACGACCTGCTGCGCTGCCGGTTCGCGGTGTCCCCGCTGTGGGAGACGCAGGAGGCGGTGCGCACGCTGGCCCGGCCCGAGCGGCACGGCTATCACGCGCACTGGCTCCGCCGGATCCGCACGGCGGCCGCCGGGCTCGAACTCACTCCGCTGTGGCTGCTGATGCCCCGGCGCGGCCACACCCCGGACTGGCTCGGCCCGCCGCCGATCGGCCCGGCCGCCGCCTTCGAGGAGGAGATCGCGGCCGTGCGCGCGGCCGATCCGGAGGCCGCCCGCGAGGACACCGCGCGGGCGCTCGCGGACACGCCCGGTGCCCTCGGCTCCCCGCTGGGCCGCGCTCTCCTGGCGGACCCGGAACGCATGATCGGAGATCTGGCGGACCTCATGGAGACCGCCTGGCACGCGCTCGTCGAACCGGACTGGCCGCGGCTGCGCGCCCTGCTGGAGGCGGATGTGGCCTTCCACTCGCGCCGGCTGGCCGAGGTAGGCCTCGGCGGACTCCTGCCGGAACTGGACCGGCGGTTCGTGTGGAACACCGGGACGCTCACCGTCGACGCCAGGACCTCCCACGAACGGGACCTCAGCGGTCAGGGCCTGGTCCTGATGCCGAGCGTCTTCTCCTGGCCGGACGTGGTCAGCGGCTTCGACCCGCCCTGGCAGCCGACCGTCGTCTACCCGGCCCGGGGCATCGGCGGACTCTGGGCCGAGCCGGCCGACCGGACCCCCGACGCGCTCGTACGTCTCCTGGGGCGCGGCCGGGCCGCCGTGCTCGCGGCGCTCGACGACCCGGCCACCACGACGGCGCTCGCCCACCGTCTGCGCCGTGCCCCGTCCTCCGTGTCCGAGCACCTCGCGGCGCTGCGCGGCGCGGCCTGCTCACCTCGCGCCGGTACGGGCACCAGGTGCTGTACGAGCGGACCCCGATGGGCATGGCGCTGACGTCGGGCGAGGGCTGACGGCGCTTCAGCCGGCTGATCGTCGCACCGGCCATCCGGCCATGTCGGTTCCCGGCCGATCAGTACTTTTATGTCACGATTGCCGATAAATCGTCACTGATAGTCACCTCGCCCAAGGGGGCAGCATGTCCCGGCTGATCCGTACCTTCGCGGCGCTGGCGTCGCTCGGGCTCGCGGCGGGCTGCTCGTCCGCACCCGGTGTCGACGAGGCCTCCGTCGCCCGCGGCCCGTCCCAGCAAGCGGCCTCCCCGTTCTGGGTCGACCCGGCCAGTCCGGCGGTCCAGCAGAGCCAGCTGTGGCGGCGGCAGGGCCGCACCCAGGACGCCGACCTGCTGAAGCGGATCGCCGAGCAGCCGGTCGCGCAGTGGCCATCGGGCGACGACCCCGGCTCCATGATCAGGGCGGCGACATCGGCGGCGACCCAGGAAGGACGTACGGCGCTCTTCGTCGCGTACGACATCCCGCACCGCGACTGCGGTCAGCACTCGGCGGGCGGGGCGGTGGACGCCGACGCCTACCGGCAGTGGATCGGGCGGTTCGCGGAGGCGCTCGGCGACAGCAAGGCGCTCGTCGTCCTCGAACCGGACGCGGTCGCGCACATCGTGGACGGCTGCACCCCGGGCGAGTACCACGAGGAGCGCGAGCAACTGCTGTCCGAGGCGATCGTCCGGCTGAAGCAGCAGCCCAACACCAAGGTGTACCTGGACGCGGGCAACCCCGCCTGGATCCAGGAGCCCTCGAAGCTGGTCGAGCCGCTCAGACGCGCGGGCGTCGAGCGCGCCGACGGCTTCTCCCTGAACGTCTCCAACTTCCAGACGGACGCGACGACGAAGACGTACGGCGTCCAGCTGTCGCAACAGCTCGACGGCAAGCACTTCGTGGTCGACACCAGCCGCAACGGCAACGGCCCGCTGCACGGCGACCGCAGCCAGGCCTGGTGCAACCCGCCCGGACGGGCCCTGGGGACCCGGCCGACGACCGAGACCGGCGAGGCCGCCCTCGACGCCTACCTGTGGATCAAGCGGCCCGGCGAGTCGGACGGTCAGTGCCGGGGCGGCCCGGCCGCCGGTCAGTGGTGGCCGGACTACGCCCTCGGGCTCGCTCGCAACACGAAGGCGTAGCCGGATCAAGTCCGGTGAGATCGGGTCCGGCCTGATCACAATCGGTCTGATCACAATCGGCCTGATCACAATCGGTCTGATCACGCTCTGCCGGATCGCGTTCGGCCGGATCGCGTTCGGCCGGATCGCGTTCGGCCCGGCTACTTCACCTGGATCCACTTCGCCTCGGACGACGTGCCGTCCTTGTCCGTCACGAAGAGCATGTACCAGCCGGGCGGGACGAGGCCCGGGTCCTTCGGCACGTCCACCGTCACCGAGTTCCCCTCCTTGGCCAGCCCCAGTTCGATGGACCGCTGCTCCACGTCCGTGGTGTGCGTGACCGCGCTGGGGCGCATCAGACGGGCCTTCACGATCCGGTCCGCGTGGTCGGTGGCGAAGGTCGCGCGGTGGTGCCTGTCGAGCTCCTCGGGCCCCTCGCCGAGGACCGGGCGGTTCTTGCCGCCGCGGTGGAGGGACGGCGGGGTGAAGATCTCCATGCGCTGCTCGAAGTGGCCCAGCTTGGTGTTCTGCTGGTCGTCGAAGAGCGGGTCGGAGCCGAAGGTGGCGACCCGGCCGTCGGGCAGCAGCAGCGCCTCGGAGTGGTAGTTGCGGCCCACCCGGGGCGAGGCGGCCTCGTGGAAGGCGTTGGACCTGGGGTCGTAGAACTGCGCCTTGAGGATGTTGCTGGAGCTGCGGCCCCGGTAGTCCTCCGAGCCGTTGGTGGTGAACACCGAGTCGTCCGGCATGATCACGCTGTTCAGATACCGCGTGCCCTGGGGGAGGTTGGGGCCGTCCTTGAAGGACGGGTTGTCCTTCGTCAGGTCCACCACGGCCGTGCGCGGGGTCGACCTCTTGGACTCGCCGACCCCTCCGCCGCCCAGGATCATCACCTTCTGGTCCTGGGCCGGGGGCAGCAGCAGGGAGGCCGAGGTCTCGGTCTCCTCCGCGTCCCGCAGCCCGGGCACCTTCTCGAACTTGTTGGTCTTCAGGTCCCACAGCCCGGCCTCGCGGCCCTGGTCGGCGGGCCCGTAACCGGCGTTGGACGCCGGGTAGAAGAGCTTGCCGCCCTTGGTGAGGAAGAGCGCGGGATAGGTCGGGAAGTAGCGCTTGGGGCCGGGGGTCCACTTCTTCTTCTTCGGGTCGTAGATCTCGTTGTCGCCCGGGTCGATCACCCCGACGTCATCGAGACCGGAGACCGCGAGCACCCGGCCGTCGTCGAGCCCGACGAGCGTCGGATACCAGCGCGCCTTGTCCATCGGGTCGACCGAGATGTACTTCTCCGCCTTCGGGTCGAACTCGTAGGCCGCCCTGATCCCCTGGAAGTCCTGCTTGTCCAGGGTGATCTTCTCGGAGAGCCCGTAGGTGTTGTCGGCGTCCTTGCCGCGCAGACCGACGATCTCGTACTGGGCCTGCTTGTCGGTGGCCGAGAGCGGGCCGTCCTCGGTGGCCTCGACGAAGACCCGGGCCTCGCTCGCGGTGACCTTGGTCTTCCAGGGCTGCATGACGCCCGCGCCGTTGTACGTGATCTGCTGGGTGCGCTTGGCCTTGGGGATCTTGACGTCGAACTTGCTGACGTACTCGACCCCGGCCGGTGAGCGGAAGCGGGTCCCCTTCTTCAGGACCATCGCCTTGTCGGGGTTCTCGTTCTTCACCCGCATACCGCCGCCGGCCCGCTGGACCTCGTCGCCCAGCCGCTCGTAGCGGGCGGTGCCGCCCGCCACCAGGAGCCTGCCGTCGGGGAGTTGGGCGTGCCCTGAGCAGAAGAAGTCGTCGGGGGTCGGGATCTTCTTGAAGGTGTCCGTCCTCGGATCCCACAGGATGGTGTCGAAGGACCCCTTGTCGAACTTCTTCACCTCGTTGCCCGAGCCCGCGACGATCAGCACCTTGCCGGTGTGCAGCAGGGCCGCGTGGATGGCGTTGGTGCGGAACTCCTTGGGGATGCCGAGCTGCGTCCAGGAGCCGTACTTCGCCTTGTACGCGGGCTGGGCGATCTTGTACTCGTAGTACTGCTTCTCGGCGAACCCGAGCGCCGCCGGGGCGTTGAGGCCCGCGAGCACGGCGATGCCTCCGATGCCAAGGACCGTCTTCTTGGTCTTCTGCGAGGGCTGGTAGGCCATGGCCTAGTTGCCTCCTGTCGTGGAACCGGAGACCGAGGTCGGGGTGCCGCCGGTGGCGAGCGCGGGTTCCTTGGCATCGGTGAGCCGCGCGGTCGAGCGCCGCGTCACGACGGCCCTGCGGTCCTTGAACCGGGTGGACAGCCACACCCCGACCGGGGCCAGGGAGATCGCCATGGCGAGGACGGCCCAGGTGCGCATGGCCGCGTGGGTGTGGTCCAGGACGAACGAGGCGACCAGCGAGACGCCGAGGAGCGTCGCCCAGAACAGATGGATACGGAAGGTCAGCGGCCGGTCGGGGCTGGCGTCGCCGCCCTTCGGGGTGACCACGAACCGGCAGGGCCTGCGGACCAGGGCGGACCCCAGCGACTTGAGGTAGATGGGAGCCGCCAGCGCCGACATCGCCATGCCCGCGAGGCCGCCGGATCCCTCCGGTTCGTGCGGGGAGACGTTGTGCCGCCGGTTCCAGAGGTACAGCCCGATCTGCAGGGCCGCGGCATCGCTGTACAGCATCAGCCAGACGGACGCGGCGACCTGGGTCCCGGACGCCCCGAACCAGAGGAACAGGACACAACTGAGGATGCCCAGCAGCCAGTTGACGGCCGTCATCGGGTAGTAGACGAGCATCATGGTGTACGAGAAGAGGCGGCCGGGAGGCATCGTGAACGGCGCCTTCCAGTACTGCTTGAACAGCGTCTCGTACGTGCCGCGCGACCAGCGCATCTGCTGAGTGAAGAAGTCCGTCCAGGAGGCGGGACCCTCCCCCACGGCGAGCACGTCCGGGGTGTAGACGGACCGCCAGTGACCGCCGGTCTTCGGGTTCTTGTGCCGGTGCAGCTCGAAACCGGTGGCCATGTCCTCGGTGATCGAGTCGTACAGGCCGCCGATCTGTTTCACGGCCGCGACGCGTACGACGTTGTTGGTGCCGACGAACATGGGGGCGCGGTAGCGGTTGCCGGCGCGCTGGATCAGCGCGTGGAACAGGAACTGCTGGGACTCGGCGGCCTTGGTGACGGGGCTGTCGTAGTTGCCGTAAACCTGCGGTCCGACGACGAACGCCACGTCCGGGTCCCGGAAGTAACCCATCATCCGTTCCAGGAAGTTGGGCAGCGGGACGTGGTCGGTGTCCACGGAGGCGAAGAAGTCGTACGCGTCGCCGTGCATCGCGATCCACGCGTTGTAGTTGCCGTGCTTGGTGCGTGCCTTGTGGACGCCCTTCTCGCGGTTCCACTCGGGCACACCGTGCCGGGTGAAGTGCCGGACGCCGAGTTCGGTGCAGAGCGCCTTGGCCTGTTCGTCGTCGCCTTCGTCGAGCAGCCAGACGTCGAGCGGGCCGGTGTGGGTGATCTTCACCGCGCCCTCGAGCGTGGCGCGAACCGTCGAGAGGGGTTCCTTGCCGGGCACGAACGTGGTCAGGAACGCGACGCGGGTGCCGGCCGCCGGGGTCACCGGGACGGGGTCCCGGGCCACCATCGTCGCGTGGGCGATGGATGCCACGTTGACGACCATGAACAGCTCGATCAGACCGATGGCTATGAGCATCGTGGTGTCGAGGCCGACGAGCCAGCGGGCGCCGCCCTCGCGTTCCACCCAGTGGGTGGGCCACACCAGATAGACCAGGAGCGCGCAGGTGAGCAGGGGCGCGAGGGTCATCAGCAGGGTCGCGCGTATTCGGTGCGGCTCTCGTGAGAGGAGCTTGGTGTACTGCACCCGGTAAGCCTTGACGGACGGCTCAGTCAGCGGTCCGGCGAGTCGGCTGTAGGTGTCGTAGTCGTAGCCCTCGGGCCGCACAGCGCCCTCCAGTGATTGAACAGGTCCGGTGATCGAACAAGCCGATACCCCTACACAAGTGGAGGTTTGGTGGCGTGTCGAACGGGGCGCGTCCGAAGGGGTAATCGGCCTCGCCGGACCGGACACGGCAAAACCCCGGCCCAGAAGGACCGGGGTTCGCCTGGCTGAGGGACTACGCGGACAGGTGGCGTTCCACCGTCTCCACCTTGGAGGTCAGACCGTCCGTCACACCGGGACGGATGTCGGCCTTGAGGACGACCGAGACCCGCGGCGCCCGCTCCTCGACCACGGCGACGGCACGCTTGACGACCGCCATCACCTCGTCCCACTCGCCCTCGATCGAGGTGAACATCGCGTCGGTGCGGTGGGGCAGCCCCGACTCGCGTACGACCCGCACGGCGTCGGCGACGTACTCCCCCACGTCCTCGCCGACACCCAGCGGCGTCACGGAGAAGGCGACGATCATGACGTCTCCACCACGCCCTCGCGGCGGGCGCGGGAGGCGATCACCGCGTCCTCGGACTCGCGCCGCAGCTTGCGCTCGGCGAAGAAGCCGCCGGTCGGCAGCACGGAGAGGACGAAGTAGAGGGCCGCGGTCTTCAGGGGCCACTTGGTGCGGTTCCAGGCGTCCGCCCAGAAGAGCACGTACAGGATGAAGAGGGCGGCGTGGATCAAACCCATGGGACGTACCGCGTCGAACTCCGTGGTCCGCTTCAGCACCGAGCAGACGAGGAGGATCAGGAAGGAGATGGCCTCGGGGGCCGAGACCAGGCGCAGGCGGCGGAGGGAGGTGGCGGTCTTTATGTCCACGGGTCACCTTCGGTGGGAGATTCGCTGCGGCGGGAACGCCGCCTTGTGAACGCAAGCACAAGCGTTCCGGCCATTGTGGCATCCGGGGCCCGGCCGATACCCCCTAGGGGTCCGATCAGGGTCGGGATCCACCCGTGGGCCCTGTTGGCGGCGGCGGCCGAGGGCTACCTTCGCAGCGTGGCAATGTTCCGACTCCAAGGCAGCAAGGTGCTGGCCGTAGACGTGACCGGCGACGCCGTGAAGGCGAAGAACGGCTCGATGGTCGCGTACGACGGGCAGATGGCCTTCAAGAAGCTCAGCGGCGGCGGCGAGGGTGTCCGGGGCATGGTCACCCGGCGCCTCACCGGCGAGCAGATGACCATGATGGAGGTGAGGGGCCAGGGGACCTGCTGGTTCGCCGACCGGGCCTCCGAGATCAACCTCGTGAGTCTCCAGGGGGACAAGCTGTACGTGGAGTCGAGCAATCTGCTCGCGACGGACGCGGGCCTGCGCACGGGCACGTCCTTCACCGGCCTCCGCGGCGCCTCCCAGGGCAACGGACTGTTCACGACCACCGTCGAGGGCCACGGCCAGGCGGCGATCATGTCCGACGGCCCGGCGGTGGTGCTGCGCGTCAGCTCCCAGTTCCCGCTGACGGTCGACCCGGGCGCGTACATCGCCCACCAGGGCAACGTCCGGCAGTCCTTCCAGTCCGGTGTGACGTTCCGCACGTTCATGGGCGAGGGCGGCGGCGAGGCCTTCCAGATCCGCTTCGAGGGCGACGGCCTGGTCTACGTCCAGCCCAGTGAGCGCAACACGATCGCCGGGGATGTGTGACATGCCCTTCCGTGAGATCAACTCGAAGATGATCGAGGCGACCGTCGGCCCGGGCCAGCGGCTGTTCAGCCAGCGCGGCGCGATGCTCGCCTACAAGGGCGAGGTCTCCTTCACCCCCAACATCCAGGGCGGCCAGGGCGGTGTGATGTCGATGCTCGGCCGCCGGATGGCCAACGAGGCGACGCCCCTGATGACCGTCGAGGGTTCCGGCACCGTGTTCTTCGGGCACGGCGGCCACCACATCGAGGTCATCAACCTCACCGGCGACACCCTGTACGTGGAGGCGGACCGCCTGCTCGCCTTCGACGGCACCCTCCAGCAGGGCACGATGTTCATGGGCTCGCAGGGCGGGGTGATGGGCATGGTGCGCGGCCAGGTGAGCGGCCAGGGCCTGTTCACGACGACCCTGAAGGGTCATGGCGCGGTCGCGGTCATGGCGCACGGCGGGGTGATCGAGGTCCCGATCACCCCCCAGCGTCCGGTCCACGTCGACCCGCAGGCGTACGTGGCGCACCACGGCGACGTACGCAACAAGCTGTCCACGGCGCTCGGCTGGCGCGACATGGTGGGCCGCGGCTCGGGCGAGGCGTTCCAGCTGGAGCTGAGCGGCAGTGGTGCGGTGTACGTCCAGGCCTCGGAGGAGAAGCTGTGAGCGCGTACGGGGCCGCCGGCCCGGTCATCCTCGACCCGACGACCCTGCCGGTCGACGACAACGTGAACAAGTACACCTTCTGCGTGGAGCTCAAGGGGAGCCAGTGGTTCCTGCAGAAGGGCAAGATGATCGCCTACTACGGCTCGATGGAGTTCAACGGCATCGGGTACGGCCGTCTCGACCGTCTGGTGCGTACGTCGTTCCATTCGCCTCTGCACGCGAGCGACTGGGTGGTGGCCGAGGGCTCGGGCAAGATGCTCCTCGCTGACCGGGCCTTCGATGTGAATTCGTACGACCTGGACGAAGGCAATCTGACCATTCGCTCGGGCAACCTGCTCGCTTTTCAGCCAAGTCTCGCGCTGAAGCAGTCGATCGTCCCGGGCTTTCTGACGCTGATCGGAACGGGCAAGTTCGTGGCCGCGTCGAGCGGCCCGGTGGTGTTCATGGAACCGCCGATCCGGGTGGACCCCCAGGCGCTGGTCGGCTGGGCCGACTGCCCCTCCCCCTGCCATCACTACGACCACGGGTACATGACGGGCGTCATGGGCGGTCTACGTGCGATGACAGGCATCGGCGGGGCCTCCGGGGAGGAGCACCAGTTCGAGTTCGTGGGGGCGGGCACGGTGCTGCTCCAGTCGTCCGAGGCCCTGATGCCGGAGCAGGCCACGGGAGCGGTCCCGCAGCAGGCCGGCGTCCCGGGTGGCGGTGGGGTGCCCGGTCAGCACGGGCAGCAAGCCGGCGCACCGCGCCTTCCCGGACAGCTGGGGGACCTCCAGCGTCGCTTCGGGCTGTGAGCGGTAGTCTGCGGAGTGTGACGTCGAACGCGTGCGCGTAGTCACACCACCCTCACTAGTTCGCCTTTCAACCTTTTAGGTAGACTTCATTCATGGAGACCGAGACGGCCACGCGCTGGCTGACCGATGCGGAGCAGTGCGCCTGGCGCACCCACCTGGAGGTCAACAGGCTGTTGACGTATCAACTCGAAAAGGACCTTCAGCCGTTCGGACTGACAATGAACGACTACGAGATCCTGGTGAATCTCTCCGAGTCGGAGGACGTACGGATGCGGATGAGCGACCTCGCGTCCGCCACCCTCCAGTCCAAGAGCCGCCTCTCCCACCAGATCACCCGCATGGAGAACGCGAACCTGGTACGCCGTGAGAACTGCGAGTCCGACCGGCGGGGACTGTACGCCGTGCTCACCGAGCACGGTCTCGACACGATGCAGAAGGTCGCCCCGCACCATGTGGCGTCCGTCCGCCGGCACTTCATCGACCTGCTCTCCCCGGAGGCGCTCAACGACCTGCACAAGTCGCTGACGCCGATCGCTGAGCATCTGCGGGGACACCGGGGCCGCCCCTAGCGGCCGGCCCCTCGGCCTTTGCGGTGGATCATGCGGTTCGGCCCGCGTTGTGGGACCGGCCCGCATGATCCGCTGTACGGGGCCCAGGGCGGACACGCCCTAGGGGACCGGAAGCCTGAGTTCGAAGAGGGCGCCGCCTTCCGGCGCCTCGCGGACGGTGAGTGTGCCGCCGTGCCGCAGCGCGACATCGCGGGCGATGGCGAGGCCGAGTCCGGCCCCGCCGTCGTCCCGGCTGCGGGCGTCGTCCAGCCGTACGAACCGTTCGAAGATCCGCTCCCGCTCGTCCGGCGGTACGCCCGCTCCGTCGTCGGCGACGCCCAGCACCGCCCAGCCGTCCTCCGCGCGCAGGGTGACCGCGACCCGGCTTCGCGCATGCCGGTGCGCGTTGTCCAGCAGATTCGCCAGTACCCGCGCGAGCTGCCCCCGGGACCCGGCCACCTCCACGGACTCGGCCGTCACGGTGACGCCGGTCCGCTGGGCCGTCTCCTCCCGGACGAGCGCGCCCAGATCGAACCGCGCCTCCCCGGGCCCCTCCCCCGCGTCCAGCCGTGCCAGCAGCAGCAGATCGGCGGCCAGCCGCTGCAGCCGTACGGTGTCCTCGACGGCTCCCCCGACATCCAGCAACCCGGGGTGTGCGGCGCCCACTTCGAGCTGGGTGCGCAGGGACGCGATGGGGCTGCGCAGTTCGTGCGAGGCGTCGGCGACGAACCGCCGCTGCCGTTCCACGGACGCCTCCAGCGCGGCCAGTGTCTCGTTGGTGGTCCGGGCCAGCCGGGCGACCTCGTCGTGCGCGTCCGGCACCGGCACGCGTCGCGCGAGATCCTCCGAGGCCGTGATCGCCGCCATCTCGCGCCGGATGCCCTCGACGGGCCGCAGCGCCCGCCGGGTGACCAGCCAGGTCACCCCCGCCACCACCACCAGCAGCAGCGGCAGGCCGATCAGCATCACGGTCAACGCGGTGCGTACGGCGCTCTGTTCGGCCGCCAGGGGCGCGCCTGCGTACACCGTGAGCGTGCCCTTGTCCCGGACGCTCACCTCCACGGCGGCGAAACGGTAGTCCGCCGTGTCCCCGTCGATCGTGGCGGACCCGTCGCTGAAGTCCACTTCCTCGCCGATCGCGCCGGTCCGGAGCGCGTCGTCGTCCCCGTCGTCGTCATCGTCGTCGCCCCGGCCGGGCTGCGCGGGCTGCACCCGCACCGCGTCCGTGCCCGTGCCGCTGATCCGCTCCAGGTCCTTGCTCGCCGCGACCAGCCGCTTCGAACCGTCCACGATCTGGACGGGCTGGTCGTCGTTGTCGAGCGACAGCCGGTCGTAGCCGGCCCCACCGGACAGCTGGGTGGCCACCGCGCGCGCGGTCCGCTCCGCCTGCGTACCCGCCTGTCCGCTCAGGTTGGACCACAGCGACAGCAGTACGGCGGTGCCGGCGGCGACCAGCGCGATGGCGACGACGACGGTCGCGCCGAGGGTGGCCCTGGCCCGTACCGACCCGAAGAGGCGTCTCATTCCGCCGCCGCCTCCAGCCGGTATCCGGCGCCGCGCACGGTACGGATCAGCGTGGCCCCGAGCTTGCGGCGCAGCGTGCTCACGTACACCTCGACGATGTTCGGATCCCCGTCGTACGCGAAGTCCCAGACGTGCTCCAGGATGTCGGCCTTGGAGACGACCTCCCCGGCGCGCACGACCAGCTGCTCCAGCACGGCGAACTCCTTTGCCGTGAGGGTGACTTCGTCCTCGGCGCGGAAGACGCGCCGGGCGGCCGTGTCGACCTTCAGATCGCCCACGACCCGCACGGGCGAGCCCCCGGCCTGGCCGCCCCGCCGGAGCAGCGCCTTCACCCGCGCCACCAGCACCACGTACGAGAACGGCTTGGTCAGATAGTCGTCGGCGCCAGTGTCGAGCCCCTCGGCCTCGTCGTACTCGCCGTCCTTGGCGGTGAGCATCAGGATCGGCACCTGGTGGCCGGCGGCGCGCAGGGCGGCACAGATCCGGTAGCCGTTCATGCCGGGCAGCATGATGTCGAGGATCACGAGGTCGTACACCCCCTCACCGGCGCGGTGCAGGCCGTCGATCCCGTCGTGGACGACGTCCACGGCGAACCCCTCGGCCGTCAGGCCCCTGGCGAGCGACAGGGCCAGCCGCTTCTCGTCCTCCACGATCAACAGGCGCATGGGGCCAAGGGTCCCAAACGGAACCTGAAGAAGGCTTCAGGCGGCTTCAGGTCCGCTTCAGCGTCGCCCCGGCAGATTGGAACCCGTCGAACAACGTCGTAGCAGCAGAATCCGGGAGGAACCTCATGAAGCGCAACATCGTCATCGCCGGCGTCACAGCCGCGGCCCTGGTCGGCGGCAGCGCCGCGACAGCCCTGGCGACCACCGTGGACGGCGGGACGCCGACGCGGCAGTCGAGCGGGCCGGCGAACGGCGCCGCTCAGAGCATTTCCGTGCGGGATGACGACGGCGCCCGTGACGACGACGGCACGCGGGACGACGACGCCGCGCAGGTGAAGTCCGCGAAGGTGAGCGCCGCCGACGCCATCACCGCCGCGCTGAACAGCACGCCGGGCACCGCGGTGTCGGCCGACCTGGACGACGACGACAAGGGCGCCGTGGCGTGGGAGGTCGACGTCCTCGGCAAGGGCGACACCTGGCACAGCGTCCGCGTCGACCCCGGCACGGGCAAGGTCCTCGGCTCCCACACCGAGCACGAGGACGACACCGCCGAGGTGCGGGCCGCGCTGAAGGGCACGTCCACCTCGGCGGCACAGGCCGCTCGGGCGGCCGCCGCCAAGGGCACGGTCACCTCGATCGACCTGGACGAGGACGGCGGGACCCACGCCTGGGAGGCGGAGACCCGCTCGTCCGACGGTACGGAGCACGAGTGGCGGGTCGGCCTGGACAAGACCGACGTCACCGCGGACCGGACCTCGGACGACACGGGATCGGACGACTCGGGTTCCGACGCCACGGGTTCGGACCACTCGGACGACGACTGACCCGGATGCCTCGGACACCTCGGACACCTCGGACACCTCGGACAAGGACTGAGCCCGGACGACTCACACCACTCGGCGACTCGGGCGACTGAACCCGGAGCACATCAGCCGGCGGACCGCGCGGCCTCCTCGACAGGAGTGCCGCGCTTCGCCGTGTCACGGCGGGCGGGGTCGGTCCGGTCGTCCTCTTCAGTCCGGTCGGTCCGGTCGGCCCCGTCGACCCCGTCGGCCCCGTCGACCCCGTCGACCCCGTCGGCCCCGTCGGCCCCGTCGGCCCGGTCGACCCCGTCGCCCTGCGCGCCCCGGTCGTCCCGTGCCGGGCCGCGTACGGCGCCGCCCCGGGCCGAGGCGGCGGCCGCCAGCAGGGCGATCGCGCCCGCGGCACCGAAGCACAGCGCGAGGGGCAGCCGCCCCACCAGCAGTCCCACGGCCGCCGCGCCACCCGCACTGCCCGCGTTCACCGCGGTGTTGACCCAGGCCCCGGCCTGGGTGCGGAAGCCGGGCGGTGCGGACTCGTCGGCGATCAGGTACGCCGTGGTCAGCGCCGGAGCGACGAAGAACCCGGCGCAGGCCACCGCGACCGTGAGGGTGACCAGACCCGGGGCGAGTCCGGCGGCGGTCAGGGCGAGGCCGAGACCGACGGACATCCAGGGGAGCCTGGCGCGCGCCGGGCCACGCCAGTCGACCGCGCCGTTCAGGAGGCCGCCGAGCGCGCTGCCCGCGGACAGCGCGGCGAGGACCCAGGCCACGACGGCGTCGCCGTGGTGGCGCTCCTCGGCGAACGCCATCACCAGCAGATCGACGGCGCCAAGGGACAGGCCGACGCCCGCCGTCACGACAACGGGCTGCAGGAGCGCGCGGCCGGCCCGCCCGCGCCCTTCGGCGCGCGCCCGCTTCACCCGGCCCGGCGCCGGGCGCACCCGGCCGGCCAACGGGGACGTCACGAAGGCGACGGCTCCCGTCCCCACGAGCAGGGCGCTCAGGGCGACCCCGGCTGCGGGAGGCGCGAACTGCATCAGACCGCCGACGATCAACGGCCCGGAGACGAACAGCACTTCTTCGGCGACACCGTCGAGGCTGTACGCGCGCTGCAACAGCCGCCGGTCGTCGATGACTTCACCCCAGACGGCCCGCATGGTGGGGCCCAGCGGAGGTGTGCAGGCGCCCGCCGCGACAGCCACGCCGGCGATCATCGCGACGGGGGCGCCGGGCCGCCAGGTGACCACGGCCAGCACGCCGAGCAGCCCCGCGTACACCGAGGCCATCGGGATCAGGGACCTGCGGGGGCCGTACCGGTCGACGAGGGCCGCTCTCGCCGGTGACAGGAAGACGCTCATGGCGCCGAAGAGGGCCAGCACCGTGCCGGCCACGGCGTACGACCCGGTCGCGCGGGATACGGCCAGCATCACGGAGAGCGAGACCATGCCGTACGACAGACGGCCCACCAGGGCCGCGGTGAACGTTCTGCGGGCATGGGGGACGCGAAGGAGCGCGGCATACGTGGGCCGCGAAGAAGACGCAGACATGCGAAAGTTCCTCGGTCGAGGCGGAAGGGGGACGCCTGGTCGCCACGACTGCCGCAGCCGTGTGCTGCGAGGCTGTCGCGGGTCCGGGCGGGCCCTATGCCAAGAGAAGGAACATGCCCTCAACGTAACAGCGCCCCGGCCGAGTTGACCAGGGGTCGACTCAGTGGGCCAGGGGCCGGCCAGGACAGGTCCTAAGGGGCGTCGCCCTCCGCCTCGGTGAGCCCCGCCACCAGCTCGTCCGCCGCACCGTAGGGGTCCAGCTGCCCGGACACGATCCGTTCGGCCAGCGCGCTGAGCCGCCGGTCGCCGTGCAGGTCCCCGATCCGCTCCCGCAGCGCCGTGACCGCGATCGTCTCGACCTCCCGGGCGGCGCGCGCGAGCCGCCGCTCGGCCAGCACCCCCCGCTCCTCCATCCACGCGCGGTGCTTCTCCAGCGCCTCGACGACCTCGTCGATGCCCTCGCTCCGCGCAGCGACCGTCTTCACGATCGGCGGCCGCCAGTCCCCCGGCCCCCGGGACTCCCCGAGTCCGAGCATGTGGTTCAGCTCGCGGGCCGTCGCGTCGGCCCCGTCACGGTCGGCCTTGTTCACGACGTACACGTCACCGATCTCCAGGATCCCGGCCTTCGCCGCCTGGATGCCGTCGCCCATGCCGGGGGCCAGCAGCACCACGGACGTATCGGCCTGGGAGGCGATCTCGACCTCCGACTGCCCGACGCCCACGGTCTCGACGAGCACCACGTCGCACCCGGCCGCGTCCAGCACCCGGATCGCCTGGGGAGCGGACCAGGCAAGGCCGCCCAGGTGCCCGCGCGTCGCCATCGAGCGGATGTACACCCCGGGATCCGACGCGTGCTCGGACATCCGGACCCGGTCACCGAGCAGCGCGCCTCCGGAGAACGGCGACGAGGGGTCCACCGCCAGCACTCCGACCCGCCTGCCCTGCCGCCGGTAGGCGGTCACCAGCGCGGACGTGGACGTCGACTTGCCGACACCGGGCGACCCGGTCAGTCCGACCACGTACGCGTTCCCGGCGAGCGGGGCGAGCGCCGCCATGACCTCACGAAGCTGCGGGGACGCCCCCTCGACCAGGGAGATCAGCCGGGCCACCGCCCTCGGCCGCCCTTCCCTGGCCTGGGCCACCAGCGAGGAGACGTCCTGCATCACAGCTCCGTTCAGAGTCGTACGAGGTCGGACCTGGGTCCGACGGAAGAGGCCGGACCGGTCGGGAAGGACCGGCCGCTCAGCCCTTGGGTACCCGCACGATCAGCGCGTCACCCTGACCACCGCCGCCGCACAGCGCGGCCGCGCCCACGCCACCGCCGCGCCGCTTCAGCTCAAGGGCGAGGTGCAGTACGAGGCGCGCCCCGGACATCCCGATCGGGTGACCCAGGGCGATGGCGCCGCCGTTGACGTTCACCTTTTCCGAGGACACCCCGAGGTCCTTTATTGACTGCACCGCGACGGCCGCGAACGCTTCGTTGATCTCGATCAGGTCGAGGTCCTCGACCGCCAGCCCTTCCTTCTTCAGGGCGTGCTGGATCGCGTTGGAGGGCTGCGACTGCAGCGAGTTGTCCGGCCCGGCGACATTTCCGTGGGCGCCGATCTCGGCGATCCACTCCAGCCCCAGCTCCAGGGCCTTCGCCTTGCTCATGACGACGACGGCGGCCGCGCCGTCGGAGATCTGCGAAGACGTACCCGCGGTGATCGTGCCGTCCTTGGTGAAGGCGGGCCGCAGCTTGCCCAGCGACTCGGCGGTGGTCTCGCCGCGGA
Source organism: Streptomyces sp. NPDC058274 (assembly GCF_042881375.1). Taxonomy (NCBI): domain Bacteria; kingdom Bacillati; phylum Actinomycetota; class Actinomycetes; order Kitasatosporales; family Streptomycetaceae; genus Streptomyces; species Streptomyces sp. NPDC058274. Next base: position 229,658 of record NZ_JBHVXW010000010.1, on the reverse strand, counting down.
TGCCCTCGTCCTGGCTGAACACCACGGCCTCACCGCGTCGCTGCGGAATCTCGACGGGCGTGATCTCGGCCTCGAAGATGCCGTTCTTCTGGGCGGCCGCCGCCCGCTGGTGCGACCGGGCCGCCACCTCGTCCTGCTCGGGACGGGCGATCCCGAGCTTCGAGTTGTGCTTCTCCGTCGACTCGCCCATGGCGATGCCCTCGAAGGCGTCGGTCAGCCCGTCGTACGCCATCGCGTCGAGCATCTCGACCGCGCCGTACTTGTAGCCCTCGCGGGACTTCGGCAGCAGGTGCGGCGCGTTGGTCATGGACTCCTGGCCGCCGGCGACGATCACCTCGAATTCGCCGGCGCGAATGAGCTGGTCCGCGAGCGCGATCGCGTCGAGACCCGACAGACACACCTTGTTGACGGTGAGCGCCGGGACGCTCATCGGGATGCCCGCCTTGACCGCGGCCTGGCGTGCCGGGATCTGCCCTGCCCCGGCCTGGAGCACCTGGCCCATGATCACGTACTGCACCTGGTCGCCGCCGATCCCCGCACGGTCGAGGGCGGCCCTGATCGCGAAGCCGCCGAGGTCGGCCCCGGAGAAGGACTTCAGCGAGCCCAGCAACCGTCCCATGGGCGTCCGGGCGCCCGCGACGATCACGGAGGTCGTGCTGTTCGTTCCAGACATGAGGTGCGATCCCCTTACCGGCCTGCACAGCCGAGGAGTGAACGAGGGTTTACTGAGAATGTACTGAGCGGTAGGCCACCCGTCATCCGGCCCGCGGTGTGATCGCGCGCACGTTGCGTAACCACGCCGGGAGCGCTGCACTGACTCCATGCTGACGCGAATCGACCACATCGGGATCGCCTGTTTCGACCTCGACAAGACCGTCGAGTTCTACCGTGCGACGTACGGCTTCGAGGTCTTCCACTCCGAGGTCAACGAGGAGCAGGGCGTACGAGAGGCCATGCTGAAGATCAACGAGACGTCCGACGGCGGCGCCTCCTACCTCCAGCTCCTGGAACCCACCCGCGACGACTCCACGGTCGCGAAGTGGCTGGCCAAGAACGGTGAAGGGGTCCACCACATCGCCTTCGGCACCGCGGACGTGGACGCGGAGGCCGCGGACATCAAGGACAAGGGCGTACGTGTCCTCTACGACGAGCCCCGGCGCGGCTCCATGGGCTCCCGGATCACGTTCCTGCACCCAAAGGATTGTCATGGAGTCCTGACAGAACTGGTCACTTCGGCGGCGGTTGAGTCACCTGAGCACTGACCGCCGTATATCTGGGCCGGTAGGGTTGGGGGCGGCCGTCGCCGTATTCGGGGACGGCCGGGGTCCCGTCGACTTCGCACGTCGGGATTCGAGGGCCGGGGTTCCAGGTTTCGGGGGACGAGCGTCGGGGCAGCAGCTCGTGCCCCGCCGTTGATCTGACACCATTCCCCGGGGGCCCCGTTCGGCGGATGGACGGAGCTCGTTCGGAAAGACTTGCGACCAGGGGACGGATGGGACCGCGCAGTGCGGGGCTACGAACGCCAGGAGCGAGAGCCGGCGGCTGACGTCGACCACCTCTCTCGGTTCGAGGCCGAGATGGAGCGGCTGAAGACCGAGCGGGAGAAGGCCGTCCAGCACGCCGAGGACCTCGGCTATCAGGTCGAGGTGCTGCGCGCCAAGCTGCACGAGGCGCGGCGCAGTCTGGCGACCCGTCCCGCCTACGACGGCGGCGACATCGGGTACCAGGCCGAGCAGCTGCTCCGTAATGCCCAGATCCAGGCCGACCAGCTGCGCGCCGACGCCGAGCGCGAGATGAGCCAGGCCCGCGCGCAGACGCAGCGGATCCTCCAGGAGCACGCCGAGCAGGCCGCGCGCCTTCAGGCGGAGCTGCATCAGGAGGCGGTCACCCGTCGCCAGCAGCTCGACCAGGAGCTCTCCGAGCGCCGGCAGACCGTCGAGTCGCACGTCAACGAGAACGTGGCGTGGGCGGAACAGCTGCGCGCCCGCACCGAGGCGCAGGCCCGCCGTCATCTGGAGGAGTCCCGCGCCGAGGCCGACCAGGCGCTGGCCGCCGCCCGCGCGGAGGCCGAGCGGATCGCCGCCGAGGCCCGCCAGCGGCTGACGAACGACGCCGAGGCGGCCCGCGCGGAGGCCGAGCAGCTGCTGCGCCGCGCCCGCACGGACGCCGAGCGCCTGCTGAACGCCGCGTCCAGCCAGGCCCAGGAGGCCACCGACCACGCCGAGCAGCTGCGCAGCTCCACGGCGTCGGAGTCGGACACCGCCCGCCGTCAGGCCACCGAGCTGAGCCGGGCCGCCGAGCAGCGGATGGCCGAGGCCGAAGCGGCGCTGCGCGAGGCGCGGGCCGAGGCGGACAAGCTCGTCGCCGAGGCGAAGGAGGCCGCGGCCAAGGCCCTGTCGAGCGCCGAGTCGGCGAACGAGCAGCGCACGCGGACCGCGAAGGAGCAGGTCGCCCGGCTGGTGAGCGAGGCCACCAAGGAGGCCGAGAGCACCAAGTCCGAGGCGGAGCAGGTCGTCGCGGAGGCCCAGGCGAAGGCCGAGAAGATCATCACCGAGGCCGAGGAGACCGCTCGCAGCCTCACGGCCGAGGAGACCGCCTCCCAGCTCGCCAAGGCGGCCCGCACGGCCGAAGAAGTACTCGACAAGGCGTCCGAGGAGGCGAAGCGGACCACCAAGGCCGCCTCCGAGGAGGCCGAGCGGATCCGCACCGAGGCGGAGACAGAGGCGGACCGGCTGCGCGCCGAGGCGCACGACATCGCCGAGCAGCTCAAGGGCACGGCGAAGGACGACACCAAGGAGTACCGCGCCAAGACGGTCGAGCTGCAGGAGGAGGCGCGCCGGCTGCGCGGCGAGGCCGAGCAGTTGCGCGCCGACGCGGTCGCCGAGGGCGAGCGGATCCGCAGCGAGGCCCGGCGCGAGGCCGTGGGGCAGATCGAGGAGGCCGCGAAGACCGCCGAGGAGCTGCTCGCCAAGGCGAAGGCGGACGCGGACGAGCTGCGCACCGCGGCCACCAACGACAGCCAGCGGGTACGTACCGAGGCCATCGAGCGCGCCACGACGCTGCGCCGGCAGGCCGAGGAGACGCTGGAGCGCACGCGCAAGGAGGCCGAGCGGCACCGCGCCGAGTCGGTCGAGCAGTCCGAGGCGATCAAGGCCGAGGCCGAGCAGGCGGCGCGGGAGCTGCGCGAGGACACCGAACGCGGCGTCGCCGCCCGGCGCGCGGAGGCCGCCGACGAGCTGACCCGGCTGCACACCGAGGCCGAGGAGCGGCTCGCCGCTGCCGAGCAGGCGCTGACGGACGCCCGCGCGGAGGCCGAGCGGCTCCGCCGCGAGGCCGCCGAGGAGACCGACCGGCTGCGCTCCGAGGCCGCCGAGCGGATCCGTACGCTCCAGGCGCAGGCCGAGGCCGAGGCCGACCGGCTGCGCAACGAGGCGGCGGCGGACGCGTCGGCCTCGCGGGCCGAGGGCGAGAACATCGCCGTACGACTGCGTTCGGAGGCCGCGGCGGAGGCCGAGCGGCTGAAGTCGGAGGCCCAGGAGTCGGCCGACCGCGTACGAGCCGAGGCGCAGGCCGCGGCCGAGCGGCTGGCGACCGAGGGTGCCGAGACGCTGGCCGCCGCCCAGGAGGAGGCCGTCCGGCGCCGCCGTGAGGCCGAGGAACTCCTCGGTTCGGCGCGCCAGGAGGCCGACCAGGAGCGCGAGCGGGCCCGCGAGCAGAGCGAGGAGCTGCTGGCTTCCGCGCGCACCCGTGTGGAGGAGGCGCAGGCCGAGGCCGTACGGCTGGTCGAGGAGGCCGACCGGCGCGCGACCGAGATGGTCACGAACGCCGAGCAGACCGCGCAGCAGGTGCGCGACTCCGTGGCCGGGCTGCACGAGCAGGCGCAGGAGGAGATCGCCGGCCTGCGCTCGGCCGCCGAGCACGTCGCGGACCGTACGCGGACCGAGGCACAGCAGGAGGCGGACCGGGTCCGCGCCGACGCGTACGCCGAGCGGGAGCGCGCCTCCGAGGACGCGGCGCGTCTGCGGCGGGAGGCGTCCGAGGAGACCGAGGCCGCCAAGTCCCTTGCGGAGCGCACCGTTTCGGAGGCGATCGCCGAGTCCGAGCGGCTGCGTTCGGACGCCGCCGAGCACGCCCAGCGGGTCCGCACCGAGGCGTCCGACGCCATCGCCAACGCCGAGCAGGACGCATCGCGTACCCGGGCGGAGGCCCGTGAGGACGCGAACCGGATCCGTTCGGACGCGGCCACGCAGGCGGACACCCTGATCACCGAGGCGAGCGCCGAGGCGGAGCGGCTGGCGAGGGAGACGAACGCGGAGGCCGAGCGGGTCCGTGCGGAATCCGTGGCCAAGGCCGAGAAGCTGATCTCGGACGCGACCGGGGACGCCGAGCGGCTGCGTGCCGACGCCGCCGAGACGGTCGGCTCCGCGCAGCAGCACGCCGAGCACATCCGCAGCGAGTCCGAGCGCGTCAAGGCCCAGGCGGCCGCGGAGGCCGAGCGGCTCACGTCGGCCGCCCGCGAGGAGGCGGACCGCACGCTGGACGAGGCGCGCCAGGAAGCCAACAAGCGGCGTTCCGAGGCGGCCGAGCAGGTCGACACGCTCATCTCCGAGACGGCGTCCGAGGCCGACAAGCTGCTCTCCGAGGCGCAGCAGACCGCGCAGAAGACCACGGCGGACGCCGAGGCCCAGGCCGACACGATGGTCGGCGCCGCGCGGAACGAGGCCGAGCGGCTGGTGTCGGAGGCGACCGTCGAAGGCAACTCCCGGGTGGAGCGGGCGCGTACGGACGCGGACGAGCTGCTGGTCGGCGCGCGCCGGGACGCGACCGCGATAAGGGAGCGCGCGGAGGAGCTGCGCGACCGCATCACCTCGGAGATCGAGGAGCTGCACGAGCGGGCCCGCCGCGAGTCGGCCGAGACGATGAAGACGGCGGGCGAGCGCTGTGACGCGCTGGTGAAGGCGGCCGAGGAGCAGCTCGCCGAGGCCGAGGCGAAGGCGAAGGACCTGGTCGCGGAGGCCAACTCCGAGGCGAGCAAGGTGCGGATCGCCGCCGTGCGGAAGGCCGAGGGGCTGCTCAAGGAGGCCGAGCAGAAGAAGAACTCGCTCGTCGCCGAGGCCGAGAAGATCAAGGCGGACGCCGAGCAGGAGGCGCGGCGCACGGTCGACGAGGGCAAGCGCGAGCTGGAGGTCCTGGTGCGCCGCCGCGAGGACATCAATGCCGAGATCTCCCGTGTCCAGGACGTCCTGGAGGCGTTGGAGTCCTTTGAGGCCCCGTCGGGTACGAAGGACGGCGGGGTCAAGGCGGGAGCCGCAGCCGGCGCAACTCGTTCGGGTGGCAAGCCGTCAGAGGGGTAGCCATCAGCACCGATTCCGTGCTTGGCAAGACCCCTGACGGAGCCGCTGGCAAGCCCTCCGGCGGTTAGCCACCCAAAAGGAGTGTCATTCTCCAGATCAAACACGTATCCGCTCGATGACACACCGCTTTGACCCCTAGGATTCCCCCTATCACCTCACCGGTCTCATTCGACAGGAACCCCATGAGCGACACTTCCCCCTACGGCTTCGAGCTTGTGCGGCGTGGGTACGACCGCGCTCAGGTGGACGAACGCATTTCGAAGCTCGTCTCCGACCGTGACAGCGCTCTGGCCCGTATCACTGCTCTCGAAAAGCGCATCGAGGAACTCCATCTCGAGACGCAGAACGCCCAGGCCCAGGTCAGCGACGCCGAGCCGTCGTATGCGGGTCTCGGCGCGCGCGTCGAGAAGATCCTCCGCCTCGCCGAGGAGGAGGCGAAGGACCTGCGCGAGGAGGCCCGTCGCGCGTCCGAGCAGCACCGCGAGCTCGCCGAGTCGGCGGCCCAGCAGGTGCGCAACGACGCAGAATCGTTCGCTGCGGACCGCAAGGCCAAGGCGGAGGACGAGGGCGTCCGGATCGTCGAGAAGGCCAAGAGCGACGCCTCCCAGCTGCGTTCCGAGGCGCAGAAGGACGCGCAGTCCAAGCGCGAGGAGGCGGACGCCCTCTTCGAGGAGACCCGTGCCAAGGCCGCGCAGGCCGCCGCCGACTTCGAGACGAACCTCGCCAAGCGCCGCGAGCAGTCCGAGCGCGACCTCGCCTCGCGTCAGGCCAAGGCCGAGAAGCGCCTCGCGGAGATCGAGCACCGCGCGGAGCAGCTGCGCCTGGAGGCCGAGAAGCTGCGCACGGACGCCGAGCGCCGCGCCCGTCAGACGGTGGAGACGGCTCAGCGCCAGGCCGAGGACATCGTCGCCGACGCGAACGCCAAGGCGGACCGGATCCGTTCGGAATCCGAGCGCGAGCTGGCGGCCCTCACCAACCGCCGCGACTCCATCAACGCGCAGCTGACGAACGTCCGCGAGATGCTCGCGACGCTCACCGGCGCCGCGGTGGCCGCGGCCGGCACGCCCGCCGAGGACGAGCCGATCACCCGCGGGGTCCCGGCCCAGCAGTCCCGGTAACCCCGGACAGCCCGCGACACCGAGGCCCGCACCCCCGCCGGGGGCGCGGGCCTTCGCGCTGCGCACGCAAGGGGAGCGCCCTGCAGGGGTGCGAGGAACTGCGCGCCCGGTCCCCACGCCGTGCCGCAGGTCGCCCACGTCGGCGAGCACCCCCAGGGGCGCGGGCAACCGCGCGCCCGGCCACGACGCCGCCGCACCCGGCAACAGCGCACCCCTGGCAGGACAGACACCGCCCCCGCGCCCGGGCCGCCGCGGCCCGGCCGAAAAGGCACGCCACTCAAGTGGCAGGGCCCCCGGCCCCGACTAGGCTGACGGCATGATCGAGCTCGAGGGGCTGACCAAGCGATACGGCGAGAAGGTGGCGGTCAACAACCTCACGTTCGCCGTCAGACCCGGCATCGTGACGGGCTTCCTGGGCCCCAACGGCGCCGGGAAGTCCACAACGATGCGGATGATGCTCGGTCTTGACCGGCCCACGGCGGGCGACGTCCGGATCGACGGTCAGCACTACGACCGGCTCAAGGACCCGCTGTCGTACATCGGCGCCCTGCTGGACGCCAAGGCCATGCACGGCGGCCGCAGCGCCTTCAACCACCTGCTGTGCCTCGCGCAGAGCAACGGCATTCCGAAGGCGCGGGTGCACGAGGTGCTCGACACGGTGGGACTCACGGCGGTCGCCCGGAAGAAGGCGAAGGGCTTCTCGCTCGGCATGGGCCAGCGGCTCGGCATCGCGGGCGCCCTGCTCGGTGACCCGCGGATCCTGATGTTCGACGAACCGGTCAACGGCCTCGACCCCGAGGGCATCCACTGGATCCGCAATCTGATGAAGTCGCTGGCCGCGCAGGGCCGCACGGTCTTCGTCTCCTCCCATCTGATGAGCGAGATGGCACTGACCGCCGATCATCTCGTCGTCATCGGCCAGGGCCGGCTGCTCGCCGACACGTCCATGGCGGACTTCATCCAGCAGAACTCGCGGTCGTACGTCCGGATCCGCTCCCCCCAGCGGGAGCGGCTGCTCGATCTGCTGCACGATGCGGGGGTCACCGCCGTCGAGGCGGGCAACGGGACGCTCGAGGTGGACGGCGTGCCGGCGGAGAACATCGGTGAGCTGGCCGCGCAGCACCGGATCGTGCTGCATGAGCTGAGCCCCCAACAGGCTTCCCTCGAAGAGGCGTTCATGCAGCTGACCGCCGAGTCCGTGGAGTACCACGCGCACAGTGACACCCCGCTCGGGGCGGCCCAGGCACCGCCGCCGCACTCCGACACCCCCCTCGGGGCGGCTCCGGCGCCGCCACCGCCCGAGCGGCAGCAGTGGGGCAGCGACTGGAAGAAGGGCTGACCATGGCGGTGATCCAGGTCGTCAGGTCCGAGTGGACGAAGATCCGGTCCGTGGCGTCCACGGTGTGGACCCTCAGTCTCGCCGCGGTGGTGACGGTCGCCCTCGGCATTCTGATCTCGCTGCTGTCCAAGAACGACTTCGACAACATGAGCGAGAAGGACCAGCTCTCCTTCGACCCGACCTTCATCAGCTTCGCGGGGATGAGTCTCGGTCAGCTGGCGATGATCGTGTTCGGCGTCCTCGTCGTCTCGAACGAGTACAGCACCGGCATGATCCGCACCTCCCTCGCCGCCGTCCCGCAGCGCGGCACCTTCCTCTTCTGCAAGATCGCGGTGGCGACCGCACTGGCACTCGTGGTCGGTCTCATCACCAGCTTCGTCGCCTTCTTCCTGGGCCAGGCGATGCTCGGCTCGCACAAGGCCTCCATCGGCGACCCCGGTGTCCTGCGCGCCGTGATCGGCGGCGGGCTGTACATGACGCTCATCGCCCTGTTCTCGATGGCGGTCGCGACGATGCTGCGCAGCCCGATGCTCTCGCTCGGCATCCTGATGCCGTTCTTCTTCCTGATCTCCGCGATCCTGGGCAATGTCTCCGCCACCAAGAAGGTCGGCCAGTATCTGCCCGACCAGGCCGGCAGCAAGATCATGCAGGTGGTGACCCCGCTGGACGACGACACCCCGTACGGCCCCTGGGGCGGGCTCGGCATCATGGTGCTGTGGGTGGTGGTCGCCCTGATCGGGGGGTACGTGCTGCTCAAGAGGCGGGACGCGTAGGGCCGCCGGGCCCGGTCGGGACCTGCCCCACCGGGCGGTCACTCCCGAAGGGCGCCACGTGACGACGAAGGACCGAAGTCTCGCAGCCCTCGGCCTGGACGACGTGCCGGTCGAGCGGCCGCTCACGTATCCGGGCCGCCCCGCGCCGGAGCCCGCGCTCCTCGACGGTGACGAGCTGCTGCGGCTCGACGTACGGCCGCTGCGGCTCGGCGGGTGGCCCGTGGCGGACCACCCGGACCGGCCGTCGCTCGACGAGGCGCTGACCGCCCTCGGCCGGCCCGTCACCGGCCGCCGTCACCCGGTGGTCTCCGTCGGCTCGAACTCCTCCCCCGGACAGCTCGCCCACAAGCTCACCCGGCTCGGCATCGCGACGACCGTTCCGATGGTGCCGGTCCGGGTGCGGGGCATCGGGGTCGGCTGCGCGGGGCACATCAGCCCGGCGGGTTACGTGGCGGGGACGCCGTACATCGAGCGGACCGCGGACACCACCCTGGTCGTCTCCTGGCTGGACTCGACGCAGCTCAGGGCCCTCGACAGCACCGAGTTCCCCCGTTACCGGCGGGCGGTCCTGCCGGGTGACGTCTTCGAGCTGACGATGCCGTCCGGGGAGCGGCTCGGCGGGGCGTACATCTACTTCGGCGTGCGCGGGGTGCTCGCCGACGCCGACACCCGGCGGCCGGTCCCCGGCGGCGGCGACCAGTCCGAGCTGCTCGCCGGTCTGCTGAGCCGGTCGGCGCGGCTGCGGGAGCTGCTGGGCCCCGACCCGGCCGGCTGGACCCGCCGGATCCGGGCGGACGAGGCGCTGCGGGTGCGCGCCACGCAGGTCCTCGGCGAGGCGGGCTGGGTCCTGCCGCAGACGGATTTCCTGCCGTACGCCGACGAATCGGCCGCGCTGTGGTCCTACGACGACCTGCCCGCGCTGGACGGTTCGCTTCCGGATCTCGCCTGACCTGGGAGGACACGTACCTGTCAAAACAGGGGCCCCTCCGACCGCCTCGTCACCCACGTGACCTGCGTATTTTTGCCTTCTCTTGAGTGGAACCGTCAGCGCCCGGATATCCTCCTAACCCTTACGGGGGCGTGTGCCCCGTCGTCCTGAACCTTTCGATGGGTGCGGAGCATGATCGAGGCAGTCGGCCTGACGAAGCGCTATGGCGCCAAGACGGCCGTGTACAACCTTTCCTTTCAGGTGCGGCCCGGTGCCGTCACCGGCTTCCTCGGGCCCAACGGGTCGGGCAAGTCGACGACGATGCGCATGATCCTCGGCCTGGACAACCCCACCTCGGGGCAGGTGACGATCGGCGGCTACCCGTACCGCAAGCTGCCCAACGCTCCTCGTCAGGTCGGTGCGCTCCTCGACGCCAAGGCCGTGCACGGCGGCCGGCACGCCCGCAACCACCTGCTCTGCCTCGCCCAGCTCTCGGGCATTCCGGCCCGGCGGGTGGACGAGGTGCTGGGGGTCGTCGGACTGCAGGAGGTCGCGAGGAAGCGGTCCAAGGGCTTCTCGCTCGGCATGGGCCAGCGCCTCGGCATCGCCGCGGCCCTGCTCGGCGACCCCCAGGTGCTCCTCTTCGACGAGCCGGTCAACGGGCTCGACCCCGAGGGCATCCTGTGGGTCCGCAACCTCATGAAGTCCCTTGCCGCGGAAGGCCGTACGGTCTTCGTGTCGTCGCACCTGATGAGCGAGATGGCACTCACCGCCGACCAGCTCATCGTCATCGGACGCGGGCAGCTGCTCGCCGACATGAGCGTCCGGGACTTCATCTCGCACAACTCGGCCGACTTCGCCCGGGTCCGCACCCCGGACACCGAGCCGCAGCAGCGCGAGAAGCTGACGGCCTCGCTGACCGAGGCCGGGGGCCAGGTGCTGCCCGAGGTGGACGGCGCGCTGCGCGTCATGGGCCTGCCGCTGCCGCGCATCAGCGAGCTGGCGCACTCCGCCGACGTCCGCCTGTGGGAGCTGTCGCCGCACCAGGCCTCGCTGGAGGAGGCGTACATGCGGATGACCCAGGGTGCCGTGGACTACCGCTCGACCATCGACCAGAAGGCGGGCCTCCAGCAGCAGCTGCCGCCGGGTGCGGTGCCGCCGGTCCAGATGCCCGTCCCGGGCCAGGGCCAGCCGGGGTGGTACGCCCCGCCGCCGCCCCAGCACGGCGGGCAGCCGTTCGCCATGCCGCAGCCGGGGCCCCCGGCGGGCCCGTACGGCGGCCCGGCCGCGCCCGGCGCCCCTGCCACCGCCCAGCCCAACCCGTACGCGCAGCCCGCGCCCCAGGCCCCCGCGCAGCCCGCTCCGGCCCCCGCACAGCCCTCCGCGGCCCCCTCCGCCGCACCCGCCGCCGCTCCCGGCCTGACCAAGCGCGACAGCGAGGACCCCCGATGAGCACGCCCCAGCCCCCGATGCCGCAGCAGACCGCGCCCGCCCCCACCTGGCAGGCGGGACCCGGCACTTCGTACACCTCGCCGATCCCGGTCACCCGGACCCATCTGGGCCACGCGCTCACCTCCGAGTGGACGAAGATCAAGTCGGTGCGCTCCACGGTGTGGACGCTGGGCGTGTTCCTGGTGCTCGTCTTCAGCAGCGGACTGCTGGTCGCCACCCAGACCCGGGACAGCGACTTCGTCGACCTGCCGTACACGTTCACGGCCTTCATCGGCCTGATGCTGGGGCAGATCTGCCTGATCACCCTGGGTGTGCTCGTGGTCTCCTCGGAGTACGGCACGGGCATGATCCGTACGACGTTCACCGCGTCCCCGCAGCGCCACCGGGTGCTCGCCGCCAAGTTCCTGATCTACTTCGCGCTCGCGTTCGTCGTGTCCACCGGTTCGGTGCTGCTGATGGGCGCCGTCACCGCCGGGATGCACAGCGGACCGGAGGCCGGCGACGTGCCGTGGGTCGGCACGGCCTTCAAGGGCGGCCTGTACGTGTCCCTGCTCGGCATCCTGTCCCTCGCCGTGGGCTCGATGCTGCGGCACTCGGCGGGTGCGATCACCGCGATGCTCGGCCTGGTGCTGCTGCCCGCGATCCTGCCGGCCTTCCTGCTGATCTCCGAGTCCACCCGGAAGATCGGCGAGAAGATGATGGACTACAACGCGCCCAACTCGCTCGCGAAGATCTTCGGCGCGGACCAGGGCAGCAGCGGGACTCCTCAGCTGATCCTGCTCATCGTGCTCACCGTGGCCGCGGTGGCCGGCGCCTTCGTCCTGCTGGAGAAGCGGGACGTGTGACCCGCGCCGAGCTCGACCCCGCTAGAACTTCGGGGCGTTTCGGGACCGCTGCACCCGCGAGGTGCGGCGGTCCTTCGCGTTCCAGCACGCCTTGTGCCAGTGGCGCCGCTCGTCCACGCCCGAGTGCTCCGGCCAGGCCACCACGTGCGGAACGCCGGAGGGGATCATCTGGTCGCACCCCGGGCAGCGGTAGGTCTTGCCCTGGGCACTCGCGCCCGCGACATGGCGCACGCTCCACTCCTCGCCCTGCCAGCTTTCCGTGGACTGCCAGCCGCCGTAACGGCCGGACCGGTCCGCCTCCGCGCTCGGGCCGTACGAGCCGGCGCCCTTCGGACGGTTGCGACGCGGGGACACAGGACACCTCACGGAGCTATACAGGGAGCAGGAGCCGCGTCCAGCCTACGCGGCGCCCCCACGGGTAGGCGTACTCCAGCAACCCGCTCGGATCTCCGGCTGACCGGCCCATTCAGCAGACAATCCGCAAATCTCCCCGACAAGCCGTGACTTCGGCACGTGTCAGGGGGTTATGCCGGTGGGGAGCTTCGCGTCGGCGCCAAGGAGGCAGGAGTGCGATGCGCGTAGGAAGTTTTGTACTGGCGGCCCAGTTCCCGGGCCAGGGGCAGGGGGAGGCGCTGCACCGCGCGGTGCGGTCGGCCGAGGTCGCCGAGGAGGCCGGGCTCGACTCGGTCTGGCTGGCCGAGCACCACTTCGTGCCGTACGGGACGTGTCCTTCCGCCGTCTCACTCGCCGCCTTCCTGCTCGGCCGCACCCGGCGGATCCGGGTCGGCACGGCGGTGAGCGTGCTGCCCACCGCGCACCCGGTCGCGCTCGGCGAGCAGGCCGCGCTGCTGCATCTGACCTCCGGTGGACGCTTCTCGCTGGGCGTCGGCCGCGGCGGCCCCTGGGTCGACCTGGAGGTCTTCGGCGCCGGCCTCGACGCGTACGAGAACGGGTTCCCGGAATCACTCGATCTGCTGGTGCGCTGGCTGCGCCAGCCGTCGGTGGAGGGCACGGGCGAGCGGTTCCCCTTCCGTGAAGTCCCCGTCGTCCCCAGGCCGTCGGAGGATCTGAGCGGCGCGCCGGGCCCGGAGGTCGTCGTCGCCTGCACCTCACCCGCGAGTGTCCGGCTCGCTGCCGAGCGCGGTCTGCCGATGCTCCTGGGGATGCATGTGGGCGACGAGGAGAAGGCCGAAATGGTCGCACTGTGGCGGCGGTTCGCACGCGCCGCGGGCCGCCCGGCGGACGAGGTCTTCTCAGCCGCCCACGTCTCGGCGGGCGTCTGCCAGATCGCGGACCGCCGCGCCGACGCGGTGGAGACGCTGCTCAAGTCGATGCCCGGCTGGCTGAAGCAGGGCCTGGAGGCCCATGTGACGGTCGACGGCCGCGCCCGCTCCATGCGGGACCCGTGGGCGTACACCGAACTGCTCTGCGGACTGCACCCGGTGGGGACGCCGAGGCTGTGCGCCGACCGGCTCGCGGCGACGTCGGAGCGGACCGGCATCTCCCGCTTCGCGCTGCTGGTCGAGGGTTCGGGCGACCTGGCGGCGACAGAGGAGAACGTACGACGGCTCGGCGCCGAGGTGCTCCCTCACCTCGGCTGAGCGAACCGGTCGTGCGGGGAGCTTGCCGCCCCGTACTCATCGCACCTCCCGCGTAAGGAGCGGCAAGCCATGCGCCATCGCCGCGTCAGCAGTCCCGGAACTCCGGCGACTGGTTCAGCAGCTGGCTGCGGACCGAGGTGAAGCGTGCCAGCTTGTCGTCCACTGAAGCGTCCAGCGGGAACACCGCAACCCGGTGGCAGTTCTGGAAGGCCAGTCGCACTCCGAAGTGCCGCTGCAGCGCGCCGCGTATCGCGTCACTCGCCAGCGCACGCAACAGCTGGCCACGTGCCTGCTCGTCCGGTGGCGGCGTCTGGTTGTCGGCGAACGATCCGCCGTCCACCTTCAGCTGGGCCACCAGGGAGCTGATCATCTCCCATGCGTAGGGCAGGGAGGTCCGGACGCAGTCGACGAATTCAGCTTCGTCGACCTCGCCTCGCTCGGCCTGTTCGAGTAGGGCCGGTGAGACGTCGAGCGACATGGGTTCTCCTCTCGCACCCCCAGACCAACGGGGGTTGACGGACAGGGCGGGAGTCCGCGACATCAGACACGCTGCGTACACGCATCGCGACCTCCTGTTTATACGGTAGGCAACGGACGATGACGGCACCAGGAGAATGCCCACACAGCGGACTCCTGGTAGGGACACAATCGGCCACTGCCGAACAGGTGACTTCCAGGGACAAGAGGGGCAGTCCGGCGGGCTCGGGTGGCGGGGGTGACGGGTGGGCGAATCGCGTACAGCCGTGCCGGTCGAGTAGCGTTGCCCACCATGCGTCTCGTCATCGCCCGCTGCTCCGTGGACTACGCGGGCCGGCTCACCGCCCATCTCCCGTCCGCCCCCCGCCTGATCCTCGTGAAGGCCGACGGCAGCGTCTCCATCCACGCGGACGACCGGGCCTACAAGCCCCTCAACTGGATGTCGCCGCCCTGCACGCTGAAGGAGGGTTCCGGCGACGAGGAGGGTGTGTGGACCGTCATCAACAAGGCGGGTGAGAAGCTCATCATCACGATGGAGGAAGTCCTCCACGACTCCTCGCACGAACTGGGCGTGGATCCCGGCCTGATCAAGGACGGCGTGGAAGCGCACCTCCAGGAACTGCTCGCGGACCGCATCGAAACGCTCGGCGAGGGCTATTCGCTCATCCGCCGCGAGTACATGACGGCCATCGGGCCCGTCGACATCCTGTGCCGGGACGCGGAGGGCCAGACCGTGGCCATCGAGATCAAGCGGCGCGGTGAGATCGACGGCGTGGAGCAACTGACGCGCTATCTGGACCTGTTGAACCGCGACCCGCACCTGGCGCCGGTCCGTGGCATCTTCGCCGCCCAGGAGATCAAGCCGCAGGCCCGCGTCCTCGCCACCGACCGCGGCATCGGCTGCACGGTCCTGGACTACAACGCGCTGCGCGGCATCGAGGACGACAAGCTGCGGCTGTTCTGACCGGCGACTCCCATGACGGCCAGGAGGGCCGGGTCCGACAACGGACCCGGCCCTCCTCCCGTACGTGCGGACGTCGTGCCGTCAGATCACCGAGCCGCTGGGCGACTCGGCGGCGGGGCCGCTCGCCGGAGCGCTGGCGGAACTGCTGGTCGCGGGGCCGCTGGCGGAGTCCGAGGTGGACGGGGTGGTCGACGGCGAGGTGGACGGGGAATCCGACGGCGCCGGGCTGGTCGGGGGTTTGCTGGTGGGCGGCTTGCTCGACGGCGGCTTCGACGTCGGCGGCTTCGAAGTGGGCGACTTCGACGGCGTCTTCGTCGGCCCGCTCGTCCCCTTCGTCCCGCTCGGGTCGTCCGACGGCCGGCCACTGGAGGACGGCGTCGGGTCGTCCGAGGTGCCGTAGGTGCCGTCCGGGCCCGGATCGGTCGGCTCGCTGGACGCCCCGGCCTCGCCCGAGCCCTTCTTGGCCTTGTCCGCGCCGAGGCTGTCGTCGTTGGCGCCCTGGCTGGCCGACGGGTTCACACCGACCTTCTCGGCGGGATCGTCGGTGTTGTCGCCCGAGGTCATGCCGAGCGTGACCACCGTGCCGAGCACGGCGGCGAGCAGCGCACCCGACCCCGCGGCGACCAGATTGCGGCGGGTGCCGCTCACCAGCCGGCTCCCGATCCCGCCGGATCGCCGGACGGGTGCGGACGCGGCGGGCCGGTGGGTGACCAGGGTCGTCGGCTCGGGCGGTGCCGGCAGCGCGAAGCCGGCCGGTACGCCACCGGGCGGCGACGCCGACTCCTCGTACCGCGCGTCGGACACCTCCTCGCCCGCCGTCGTGCGCCCGCCGGGCAGCGCCGCCCCTGAGCGGTCGGCGACCAGCGCGAGGGCACGGCGGCCGGCGACGGTGCCGCGCTTGTCGGCGAGAGCGCCGCGCAGCCCGATGGAGGCCTCCAGCTCGGCGCGGGCCCGGTCCAGCTGGCCGCCACAGAGTGCGAGGACGCCCAGTTCGTGGTGGAAGTAGGCCTGATCCGGGACCTCGCCGGCGAGCTTGGACGCCTCGGCGCCGGAACGCAGCGCGCGCTCCCAGGCGCTCCAGTGCAGCCCGGCGGCGAACGCGGGCGCGGCCGTGCGGGCCAGCTGGACGGAGGGGCTCTCCTCGTCGTCGAGGGGGGCCGTGGTGAGCGGCACCAGCACGCTCAGCGCGGCGAGGACGGCGTCCGCCTCCGCGCAGACCCGCTCCGGGGTGACCGAGGGGTGCCCGGCCCACCAGGTGTAGTGCCGGGCCGCGCTGAGCGCCCGGTCGTCGATGTCGTCGGTGTATCCGGCGGTCTCCAGCTGGGCCTGTACGCCGGCCGCGAGCCGGTAGCGCGAGCCGACCGGCGAGACGAGCCCGCAGCCCGCCAGCTCGGCGAGCGCGGCGTCCGCGTGGGTGTCGCCCACGAGAGCCGGCAGGTGCGCCTGGTGGGGCACCTCGCCGCCGAGTGCGACCGCGAACCGCAGGGTGGCGCGCGCCGACTCGCTGAGCCGGGAGGCGAGCAGCGAGGCGGGTGCCGCACCCTCGGCCAGGGAGGGCAGCGGTACGTCGTGTCCGTCCTCGGCGTCGAAGGGCGCGTCGACGGGGGTGTCCTCGTAGTACCCGAACTGGTCGAAGGCGCCCGGGTCGGCGCGCAGCTGGTCGCGCTGCCGCAGCAGTGCGCCGGCCTGCACGAAGCGGAGCGGGAGTCCCTCGGACTCGAACCAGAGGTCGCCCGCCCAGTTCGACTCGTCCTCGGTCAGGACGCGGCCGACGGCCCGCTCCAGGAGTTCGAGGCTGCCGCTGCGGTCGAGCCCGCCGAGGAACACCTCTTCGAGGAGGGAGTCGGCGGACGGCGCGGCGACGTCGGGGGTCGCGGCGACCAGGAAGGCGCACTCGGGGGTGGCGTCGAGCAGCTCGTCGAGCGCGCTGCCGCCGAACTCCAGGTCGTCGAGGACGACGACCGCGCCGATCTCATGGACGAACCCGAGCAGTTCGTCCCGTTCGGGGCGGTGCCGGGGTGCGTTGTACACGGTGGCGAAGAGGTCGTGCAGCAGGTCGTTCGCCGTGCGCCGGTAGCCGCTGAGGCGGACGACACCGTCGGGCGCGAGGTCAGCGCAGTCGTCGGCGACGGCGTCCAGAAGCGCGGTGCGGCCCGAGCCGGCGGGGCCGGTGAGCCGTACGGAGCGGCCGCGCGCGAGGAGGCGCACGAGCCGCTCGCGGACCTCCTGGCGCTCCAGGAGCGGCAGGCGCGGCTGGGCGGGGCCGGGGGGTACGGGCGGATGGGCCGCGCGGGCCGGGTCGGCGCGCTCGGCGGCGCTGAACTTCGCCGGCCGCGCGGGCCGCTCCCCGGGCGGGCAGGTCTCTATCTCGCTGCCGTCGACGGGGTTGACGGTGAGCAGGAAGTCACCCGCGACGAGCTGAACGGTGCGGGCGAGCGTCGGTGTGGGCTGGCCGAAGTCGGATGTGAGCGCTTCGCGCGGCGGGCGCTGCCTAGGCGCCTGGCCGTCGTCGTGCCCGTACTCTTCGGGCCCCCGGTTGATCGGGTCCATGGTGTCCTAGCCCCCCAAAAGCGTCGTGTGCCGAGCCCCTCCCGGCCTTTGCACACCGCGCTGTCGCTTCTGGTCCGGTGCCCGCCTCAGGGTTGCAGACGGCGGGCAGCCGAACCCTAAACCTTCGCACAGTATCTATGCACGGCCGGGGTACCGCGCCGCCCGAGACGTCACAGCTTCGTGAGGATTGGGCGCGACGCACGGTTCGCGCGTCGTGTCGGACCGTGGCGGACCGGGTCAGACCCGGGGCAGCGATTCGACCCCGATGCCGCCTTCGATCGCCAGGATCCGGTGCAGCCGGGTGGCCACCAGCAGGCGCTGCATCTGTGGCGGTACGCCGCGCAGCACGAGCCGTCGGCCGCACCGCCCGGCCCGTCGGTGGGCTCCCATGATGACGCCGAGTCCGGTGGCGTCCCAGGAGTCCAGCTCGGACAGGTCGAGCACCAGATCGCCGACTCCGTCGTCGACGGCCGAGTGCAGGACCGTACGGGCGTCCGCCGCGCTGCGGACGTCGAGGCGGCCCCCGACGACCAGCTCGGCGTGGTCGCCCCTGATGTACATATGCGCTCCCCGAGAGTGCGTCTCGTACTCTGCGTCAGTCTGCCTATGCCTGTGTGCACCGTCTGACTGCCCCAGGGGCGCAGAGGTTGCCGTCTGTAAGCGAACCGATACCCAATTCACCCTGGCGGGTGATGGCCGAGAGGGCCGTACGGATTTCAGTGCTTGTAGAAGCCCTGCCCGCTCTTGCGTCCGATGTCACCGGCGTCAACCATCCGGCGCATCAGCTCGGGCGGTGCGAACTTCTCGTCCTGGGACTCGGTGTAGATGTTGCCGGCGGCGTGCAGGAGGATGTCGACGCCCGTCAGGTCGGCGGTGGCCAGGGGTCCCATGGCGTGGCCGAAGCCCAGCTTGCAGGCGAGGTCGATGTCCTCGGCGGTGGCCACGCCCGATTCGTACAGCTTGGCCGCCTCGACCACGAGGGCCGAGATGAGACGGGTCGTCACGAAGCCGGCCACGTCACGGTTCACCACGATGCAGGTCTTGCCGACGGACTCGGCGAACTCCCGCGTGGTGGCGAGGGTTTCGTCGCTCGTCTTGTAGCCGCGCACCAGCTCGCACAGCTGCATCATCGGGACCGGCGAGAAGAAGTGCGCACCGACGACGCGCTCCGGCCGCTCCGTCACGGCCGCGATCTTCGTGATCGGGATGGCGGAGGTGTTGGAGGCGAGGACGGCGTCGTCGCGGACGATCTTGTCGAGCGTCCGGAAGATCTCGTGCTTGACTTCCAGCTTCTCGAAGACGGCCTCGACGACGATGTCGGCGTCGGCGGTCGCGTCGAGGTCGGTGGTGGCCGTGATGCGCGCGAGCGCGGCGGCGGCGTCCTCGGCCGAGAGCCTGTCCTTGCTCACGAACTTGTCGTACGACGCCTTGATGCCGTCGGTGCCACGGGTCAGCGCCTCTTCGGTGACGTCGCGCAGCACGACGTCCCAGCCCGCCTGCGCGGATACCTGGGCGATACCGGACCCCATGAGTCCGGCTCCGATGACGGCGAGCTTCCGTGCCACTCCGACTCCCCTTAACACGCTGTTCAAAATGCCTCTTCGGCGGACCCTAGCGCTCGTGAGGTCCGCTGTGACCGGTAAGTAATGCGCGTCACGTCTCATCTGACGGACATCACACCGGCACGGCTCATTGCGCCGCCCGTACGGCGTAGTTGAGGACCTTCTCGCTCATGAGGTCCTCCATGTCGTCGAGAAGCGCGAGTACTTCACGTGACACTTCGCCCGGATTGCGACCCGCCATCATCTCCCGTCCGATGACGGCCATGACCGTCTGGTGGACCCAGTTGATCTGGCCCGCGATCAGACCGGGCAGCGGATCGCCGTCGGGCGCGCCGGTCTCCTCGCGCAACGCCTGTTCCAGGTTCTCGAGGACCTCCTGGCCGATCGCCCACAGCCGGGAGCGGAGCGCGGGGGCGTCGTGGATGACCCGCATGAAGCGCGCGTAACCAGGCATCAGGCCGAGCCGGGGCGAGACCGCTTCGAGTTCCTCGCGCAGTTCGCGCAGTACGGCGGCCGCGGCCGACTCGCCCTTCTCCCGGCCGCGCACCCAGCGGGCGAGCCGGAGGACGACGCCCCGGCTCTGGTCGAGGAAGAGGTCCTCCTTGGCCGGGAAGTAGTTGTAGACGGTGTTCACGGAGACGTCGGCGGCGTCCGCGATCTCCGCGATGGTCACCGCGTCGAAACCGCGCTCCAGGAACAGACCCGTGGCCACGTCCGAGATGTACTGCCTGGTCTGCCGCTTCTTCCGCTCCCTGAGCCCTTCTGCCATGCCCTCATCGTAGCTTTGCTGGGCCCACTGAAACTTTGGGGTCATTGCAAATTTTCAGGGACTCTGTTTTTCTGGGCGCATGCCAATCATCAGTACGGCCGGACTGGCGCGTACCTTCCAGACGAAACAGGGCCCGGTCGAGGCGGTGCGGGGCGTCGACCTGACCGTCGCGCCGGGCGAGATCCTCGGCTTCCTCGGGCCGAACGGGGCGGGCAAGACGACCACGCTCCGGATGCTCACGACGTTGCTGGCACCCACCGGCGGCGCCGCCACGGTGGCGGGCCACGATCTGGCCACGGATCCGAACGGGGTACGGCGGGCCTGCGGTTACGTGGCCCAGTCGGGCGGCGTCGACCCGCACGTCACCGTGCGGGAGGAGCTGGTGACCCAGGGACGGCTGTATCGCCTCACGAAGTCCCGGGCCATCGAGCGCGCCGCCGAGCTGGCCCGCGATCTGGACCTGGCCGAGCTGCTGGACCGCCGGACCGCGGCCCTCTCCGGCGGCCAGCGCCGGCGGCTCGATATCGCGCTCGGGCTGACCCACCGCCCGCAGGTGCTGTTCCTCGACGAACCGACCACCGGTCTCGACCCCGGCAGCCGGGCCGACCTCTGGGACCTGGTCCGCCGGCTGCGTGACCGGCACGGCACCACCGTCTTCCTGACCACCCACTACCTCGACGAGGCCGACGCCCTCTCCGACCGGCTCGTGATCGTCGACAAGGGAGTCGTGGTGGCCGA
The DNA here is from genome assembly GCF_042881375.1 of Streptomyces sp. NPDC058274. Classification (NCBI taxonomy): domain Bacteria; kingdom Bacillati; phylum Actinomycetota; class Actinomycetes; order Kitasatosporales; family Streptomycetaceae; genus Streptomyces; species Streptomyces sp. NPDC058274. The sequence continues at coordinate 209,188 of NZ_JBHVXW010000010.1, read as the reverse complement.
GGGAACCCCGTCCGCCCTGAAGCTGGCGCACGGCGGCTCGATCGACGCGACGCTCCAGGACACGTTCCTCGCCGTCACCGGCCGCGTCCCGGCGCCGGCCGACTCCACCCCCGTAGCCGTATAGGAATCCGATGCTTCTCCGGCCGTACAGGAATCCGATGCTTCTCCACGACACCGCGCTGATCTTCGGGCGCTACGCCCGCCAGACCCTGCGCTCCAAGTTCGCGATGCTCTTCGGCGTGCTGATGCCGCTGCTGTATCTGCTCTTCTTCGGCCCGCTGCTGACGGACCTGCCGCTGGGCTCGGGCAGCTCCTCCTGGCAGCTCCTGGTACCCGGGCTGCTGCTCCAACTCGGCTTGTTCGGGGCCTCGTTCGCCGGTTTCAGCATCATCATCGAACAGGGCCAGGGCGTGGTGGAGCGGATGCGGGTCACCCCTGTGAGCCGGCTCGCGCTGTTGCTCGGCCGAGTGCTGCGCGACGCCGCCCTCTTCGTCTTCCAGGCGGTGCTGCTGGTCCTGGCGGCGCTGGCGATGGGGCTGCGCGCGCCGGTCGCCGGCATCCTGATCGGCTTCGCCTTCGTGGCGCTGCTGACGGTCTCGCTCGCCTCGCTGTCGTACGCCCTGGCCATGCGGGTCCATACGCCGCAGGAGTTCGGGCCGGCCGTCAACGCGCTGACCATGCCGTCGATGCTGCTGTCCGGTCTGATGCTCCCGATGACGCTGGCCCCCGGCTGGCTGGACGTGCTCTCGCACTTCATGCCGTTCCGCTATCTGGTGGACGCGGTGCGGGACGCGTACACCGGCCAGTACGCGACCACCGCCATGCTGTACGGGGTGCTGGTCGCCGTCGGCTTCGCGGCACTCGCCGTGACGGTCAGCACACGTGTCTTCCGGACGGCCGGAGCGTAACTAGGCTGGCCGCATGGTCAATCTGACGCGCATCTACACCAGGACCGGCGACCAGGGCACGACGGCCCTCGGAGACATGAGCCGCACCGCCAAGACCGATCTGAGGATCTCGGCGTACGCGGACGCCAACGAGGCCAACGCGGTGATCGGCACGGCGATCGCGCTCGGCGGGCTCGACGAGGAGATCGTCAAGGTCCTCACCCGCGTCCAGAACGACCTGTTCGACGTGGGCGCGGACCTGTCGACGCCGGTCGCCGAGAACCCGCAGTTCCCGCCGCTGCGCGTCGAGCAGTTCTACATCGACCGGCTCGAGGCGGACTGCGACCGCTTCAACGACCAGCTGGAGAAGCTGCGCTCCTTCATCCTGCCCGGCGGCACGCCCGGCGCGGCCCTGCTGCACCAGGCCTGCACGGTCGTCCGCCGGGCCGAGCGCTCCACCTGGGCGGCGCTGGAGGCACACGGCGAGGTGATGAACCCGCTCACCGCGACCTACCTCAACCGGCTGTCGGACCTACTGTTCATCCTGGCCCGCACGGCCAACAAGGGGCCCGGGGACGTGCTCTGGGTCCCGGGCGGGGAGCGCTGACCCCGGCCCCGCCTTCGGCTTCTTCGGCCAGATCAGATAGGTGAGCGCGATCACCCCGTGACTGCCTGCCGCGCGCAGCGCCCCCCGCTGGAAGCCGCGCAGCGACTCGGCGCCGCCCTCGCCGACGTACCAGATCGCAGCCTGCAGAAGGGCGCAGGCGACGGCCGGCCCGGCCCTCCTGGAAGCCCTCACGCGACGGGAACGCGAGGTGCTCTCCTGCCTGGGTCAGGGGCTCTCCAACGCGGAGATCGCGGCCTCCCTCGCGATGGCGGAGGCGACCGTGAAGACCCACGTCAGCCGGCTGCTGGGGAAGCTCGAGCTGCGCAGCAGGGTCCAAGCCGCCGTCCTTGCGCAGGAGTTGGGCGTCCAGCCCGTCACGGCCGGCCGCGCGGGCCCGCCCGAACCTCAGTGGTCCAGACCTATTGACCTGTGGTCCAGACCTTTCTATTCTCGCCGCACTGCGCTTAGCCATGCCCACGACATCCCCGCGCCCCGAAGGCGACTCAAAAAGAGGAGAGGCAGCATGCGCTTCAGACACCGAGCCAGGCAGAGAACAGTGGCGGGGCTCACCACCCTGCTGCTCCCGCTGGCCGCGCTCGTCGGCCTCGCGAGCCCGGCCCACGCGGCCACCACGGCCACCGCCACCTACTCCAAGACCCAGGACTGGGGCTCGGGCTTCGAAGGCAAGTGGACCGTCAAGAACACCGGGACCACCAGCATCAGCTCCTGGACGGTCGAGTGGGACTTCCCCTCCGGTACGACCGTCACCTCGGCCTGGGACGCGGACGTCACCAGCTCCGGCACCCACTGGACCGCCAAGAACAAGTCCTGGAACGGCGCCCTCGCCGCGGGCGCCTCCGTCTCCTTCGGCTTCAACGGCTCGGGCACGGGCTCGCCCTCCAACTGCAAGCTCAACGGCGACAGTTGTGACGGCACCACGGTCCCCGGCGACGCGGCTCCCTCCGCGCCCGGCACCCCGACCGCGTCCGCCATCACCAACACCTCGGCGAAAATCTCCTGGAGCGCGGCCACCGACGACAAGGGCATCAAGAACTACGACGTCCTGCGCGACGGCGCCAAGGTCGCGACCGTGACGACGACTTCGTACGCGGACACCGGCCTGACCGCCGGCACCGACTACTCCTACACCGTCCAGGCCCGGGACACCGCCGACCAGACCGGTCCGGCGAGCGGCGCGGTCCGGGTGCACACCACGGGCGGCGGTACGACTCCCCCGCCGACCGGCTCCAAGGTCAAGCTCGGCTACTTCACCGAGTGGGGCGTCTACGGCCGCAACTACCAGGTCAAGAACCTGGTGACGTCCGGCTCCGCCTCGAAGATCACGCACATCAACTACGCCTTCGGCAATGTCACCGGCGGCAAGTGCGCGATCGGTGACTCCTACGCCGACTACGACAAGGCCTTCACCGCCGACCAGTCGGTCAGCGGCGTGGCCGACACCTGGGACCAGCCGCTGCGCGGCAACTTCAACCAGCTGCGCCAGCTGAAGGCCAAGTACCCGAACATCAAGGTCCTCTGGTCCTTCGGCGGCTGGACCTGGTCCGGCGGCTTCGGTGAGGCCGCGGCCAACCCGGCGGCCTTCGCCCAGTCCTGCTACGACCTGGTCGAGGACCCGCGCTGGGCGGACGTCTTCGACGGCATCGACATCGACTGGGAGTACCCCAACTCCTGCGGTCTGTCCTGCGACACCAGCGGTGCCGCGGCCTACAAGAACCTGATGAGCGCCCTGCGCGCCAAGTTCGGTTCGAACAACCTGGTCACCGCCGCCACCACCGCGGACGGTTCCTCCGGCGGCAAGATCGACGCCGCCGACTACGCGGGCGCCGCGCAGTACGTCGACTGGTACAACGTGATGACGTACGACTTCTTCGGCGCCTGGGCGGCCCAGGGCCCGACGGCCCCGCACTCCCCGCTCACCTCGTACAGCGGCATCCCGACGGCCGGGTTCACCACGGCCGACGCCATGGCGAAGTTCAAGTCGAAGGGTGTCCCCGCGAGCAAGCTGCTGATCGGCATCGGCTTCTACGGCCGCGGATGGACCGGCGTCACCCAGGACGCCCCGGGCGGCACGGCGACCGGGGCCGCGGCAGGCACGTACGAGCAGGGGATCGAGGACTACAAGGTCCTGAAGACGTCCTGCCCGGCCACCGGCACGATCGCCGGCACGGCGTACGCGCACTGCGGCACCAACTGGTGGAGCTACGACACCCCGGCCACCATCGGCTCGAAGATGTCCTGGGCCAAGGACCAGGGCCTGGGCGGCGCGTTCTTCTGGGAGTTCAGCGGTGACACCAGCAACGGTGAACTGGTGAGCGCCATCAACAGCGGCCTCGGCTAGGAGTTACGCGACGTTGACGCTCCCCCCGGACTTCGCCGGGGGGGGAGCCCCACCCAGCGAGTGGATGTGGCCTCTCAGGCGACATTCACTCGCTGTCCGGGCGGGGCCGCCTCGAGCCACGCGAGAAAACCGGTCAGCGCGTCCTCGCTCATCGCCAGTTCAAGACGCGTACCCCGGTGCAGACAGGTCAGGATGGTCGCGTCGGAGAGCAGGGCCAGCTCCTCCTCGCCCTCCGGAGGGCGGCGGCCGGCCACCTCGATCGCCGAGCGCTCCAGGACGCGGCGCGGGCGGGGCGCGTAGGAGAAGACGCGGTACCACTCGATGCGGTCGCCGTTGTAGCGGGCGACACCGTAGCTCCAGCCCTTGCCGTTCCGCTCGCTCTTCTCGGGGACGTCCCAGCGGAGGCTGCAGTCGAACGTTCCGCCTGAGCGCTGGATCAGCCGGCGGCGGAGGCCGAAGACGAACAGCCCCACCACCACGAGCGCCACTACCAATCCGCACACAGTCAGAGCGAGGACCATCGACACCGACCTCCTCGTCTCCTAGGTAAAACAGGTAACGGAACGGAAAAAAGCACCCGCATCGCCTCAGCCGCGACCCGGTCTGGATTGCTCCAGTCCCGGCCGCGGCTGAGTCATTACATGGGGTCCGGCGTCAGCGCGCCGACACCGCACGCAGGCGGACGTCCGCACGACGCTCGGCGGAGGCATCACCCTCCGCCTTCGCGCGCTCGAGCTCCCGCTCCGCGCGCTGGACGTCGATCTCGTCCGACAGCTCGGCGATCTCGGCCAGCAGCGACAGCTTGTTGTCCGCGAACGAGATGAAACCGCCGTGCACCGCCGCGACGACCGTTCCACCATCACTCGTACGGATGGTCACCGGGCCCGACTCCAGCACACCGAGCAGCGGCTGGTGACCGGGCATGACGCCGATGTCGCCGGACGTGGTGCGCGCGACGACCAGGGTGGCCTCGCCGGACCAGACACTGCGGTCCGCGGCGACGAGCTCGACGTGCAGCTCAGCAGCCAAGGTGGGCTCCTCGGGTCACCACCCGGCTTTGCTGCCGGGTGTTGGGTCAAAGTCTAGTAGGCGTACGAAGAGGGGCGGGACGCACCCGCCCCTCTTCGATGAAGCAGTGCTCGATCAGAAGCGCTGGTTCAGGAGACGCCGAGCTCCTTGGCGTTGGCCTTGAGGTCCTCGAGGCCACCGCACATGAAGAACGCCTGCTCCGGGAAGTGGTCGTACTCGCCGTCGATGATCGCGTTGAAGGCCGCGATCGACTCCTCCAGCGGGACGTCCGAACCGTCGACGCCGGTGAACTGCTTGGCGGCGTGGGTGTTCTGGGACAGGAAGCGCTCCACGCGACGGGCACGGTGGACGACGAGCTTGTCCTCCTCGCCGAGCTCGTCGATACCGAGGATCGCGATGATGTCCTGGAGGTCCTTGTACTTCTGCAGCACCGTCTTGACGCGCATGGCGGCGTCGTAGTGGTCCTGCGCGATGTAGCGCGGGTCCAGGATGCGGGACGTGGAGTCCAGCGGGTCCACGGCCGGGTAGATGCCCTTCTCGGAGATCGGACGGGAAAGCACCGTCGTCGCGTCGAGGTGGGCGAACGTGGTGGCCGGGGCCGGGTCGGTCAGGTCGTCCGCGGGGACGTAGATCGCCTGCATCGACGTGATCGAGTGACCACGCGTCGAGGTGATGCGCTCCTGCAGCTGACCCATCTCGTCGGCCAGGTTCGGCTGGTAACCCACCGCGGACGGCATACGGCCGAGCAGGGTGGAGACCTCGGAACCGGCCTGGGTGAAGCGGAAGATGTTGTCGATGAAGAACAGCACGTCCTGCTTCTGCACATCGCGGAAGTACTCCGCCATGGTCAGACCGGCCAGGGCCACGCGCAGACGGGTGCCCGGGGGCTCGTCCATCTGACCGAAGACAAGGGCGGTCTTGTCCAGAACACCGGACTCTTCCATCTCCGCGATGAGGTCGTTGCCCTCACGGGTGCGCTCACCGACGCCCGCGAAGACGGAGACGCCCTCGTGGAGGTTGGCGACACGCATGATCATTTCCTGGATCAGCACGGTCTTGCCGACGCCGGCACCACCGAACAGACCGATCTTGCCGCCCTTGACGTACGGGGTGAGCAGGTCGACGACCTTCAGGCCGGTCTCGAACATCTCGGTCTTCGACTCGAGCTGGTCGAACGCCGGGGCCTTGCGGTGGATGGACCAGCGCTCGCCCTCGTACGTCTCGTCGACGTTCAGCACCTCACCGAGGGTGTTGAACACCTTGCCCTTGGTGAAGTCGCCGACCGGGACGCTGATGCCCGAGCCGGTGTCGGTCACCGTGGCCTGGCGGACCAGACCGTCGGTGGGCTGCATCGAGATGGTGCGGACCACGCCGTCACCCAGGTGCTGGGCGACCTCGAGGGTCAGCGTCTTCTTCTCGCCGGCGTTGGCCGGGTCGGCCACCTCGACGTGAAGGGCGTTGTAGATCTCCGGCATCGCGTCGACGGGGAACTCCACGTCGACGACCGGGCCGATGACCCGGGCGACGCGGCCCGTGGCAACGGCCGTCTCAACAGTGGTCGTCATTACTTGTCACTCCCCGCGGTCGCGTCGGCAAGGGCTGCGGAGCCACCGACGATCTCGCTGATTTCCTGGGTGATTTCGGCCTGGCGGGCCGCATTGGCAAGGCGGGAGAGCGAGGTGATCAGGTCTCCCGCGTTGTCGGTCGCCGACTTCATCGCGCGGCGGGTGGCGGCGTGCTTGGAGGCAGCCGACTGGAGCAGCGCGTTGTAGATACGGCTTTCGACGTACCGCGGCAGCAGGGCGTCCAGGACGTCCTCCGCCGACGGCTCGAACTCGTACAGCGGAAGGATCTCGCCCTTGGGCGCGACCTCTTCCGCCACCTCTTCGAGGCGAAGGGGCAGCAGGCGGCTGTCGAGGGCCGTCTGCGTCATCATCGAGACGAACTCGGTGTAGACGATGTGGAGTTCGTCCACGCCGCCGTCCGCCGTCTCCTTCTCGATGGCCTCGATCAGCGGAACCGCGACCTTCTTGGCGTCCGCGTAGCTGGGCTCGTCGGTGAAGCCCGACCACGACTCCGCGACCTTGCGCTCACGGAAGTTGTAGTGGGCCAGACCACGGCGGCCGACGATGTACGTGTCGACCTCCTTGCCCTCCGCCTCGAGGCGGGCGGTCAGCTGCTCCGCCGCCTTGATGGCGTTGGAGTTGAAGGCGCCGGCCAGTCCGCGGTCGCTCGTGAGGAGCAGCACCGCGGAACGGCTCGCCGTCTCCGCCTCCGTGGTCAGCGGGTGCTTGGTGTTCGAACCCGTTCCGACCGCCGTGACCGCGCGGGTGAGCTCGGTCGCGTACGGCGTGGAGGCCGCCACCTTGCGCTGCGCCTTGACGACGCGCGAGGCGGCGATCATCTCCATCGCCTTGGTGATCTTCTTGGTCGCGGTGACGGATTTGATGCGACGCTTGTAGACCCGGAGCTGGGCTCCCATGAGTCAGGTCCCTTCCGTCGTCACTTGCCCGAAGCGGCAGGGGTGTCCTCGCCGAGGAGCTTGCCGTCCGACGTCTCGAACTGCTTCTTGAAGTCCGCGATGGCGTCGGCGATGGCCTGGAGCGTGTCGTCCGACATCTTGGCGCCCTCCTTGATGGAGGTCATGAGGCCCTGCTCCTTGCGGTGCAGGTACTCAAGGAGCTCCTTCTCGAAGCGGCGGATGTCGTTGACCGGTACCTCGTCCATCTTGCCGGTGGTACCGGCCCAGACGGAGACGACCTGGTCCTCGGTCGGCATCGGCTGGTACTGCGGCTGCTTGAGCAGCTCGACCATCCGCTGACCGCGCTCCAGCTGGGCCTTCGACGCGGCGTCCAGGTCGGAACCGAAGGCGGCGAACGCCTCCAGCTCACGGAACTGGGCGAGGTCCACGCGGAGCCGGCCGGACACCTGGCGCATCGCCTTGTGCTGCGCGGAACCACCGACTCGGGAGACGGAGATACCGACGTTCAGCGCGGGACGCTGACCGGCGTTGAACAGGTCCGACTCCAGGAAGCACTGGCCGTCGGTGATGGAGATGACGTTGGTCGGGATGAACGCCGACACGTCGTTCGCCTTGGTCTCGACGATCGGCAGACCCGTCATCGAACCGGCGCCCATCTCGTCGGAGAGCTTCGCGCAGCGCTCCAGCAGACGGGAGTGCAGGTAGAAGACGTCACCGGGGTAGGCCTCGCGCCCCGGCGGACGACGGAGCAGCAGGGACACGGCGCGGTAGGCGTCGGCCTGCTTCGAAAGGTCGTCGAAGATGATGAGGACGTGCTTGCCCTCGTACATCCACTGCTGACCGATGGCCGAACCGGTGTACGGCGCCAGGTACTTGAAGCCGGCCGGGTCGGACGCCGGGGCGGCGACGATGGTCGTGTACTCGAGCGCGCCGGCCTCTTCCAGGGCACCGCGCACGGAGGCGATGGTGGAACCCTTCTGACCGATGGCGACGTAGATGCAGCGGACCTGCTTCTTCGGGTCGCCCGAGCGCCAGTTGTCGCGCTGGTTGATGATCGTGTCGACGGCCAGAGCGGTCTTGCCGGTCTGCCGGTCGCCGATGATCAGCTGACGCTGGCCACGGCCGATCGGGGTCATCGCGTCGACGGCCTTGTAGCCGGTCTCCATCGGCTCGTGCACCGACTTGCGGTCCATGACCGTGGGGGCCTGCAGCTCGAGGGCGCGGCGGCCGGACGTCTCGATCTCGCCGAGGCCGTCGATCGGGGTGCCGAGCGGGTCGACGACGCGGCCGAGGTAACCCTCGCCCACCGCGACGGACAGGACCTCGCCGGTACGGGTGACCGGCTGGCCCTCCTCGATACCGCTGAATTCACCGAGGACGACCGCACCGATCTCGCGCTCTTCCAGGTTCAGCGCGAGACCGAGGGTGCCGTCCTCGAACTTCAGCAGCTCGTTCGCCATGGCCGAGGGCAGACCCTCGACCTTGGCGATACCGTCGCCGGCGACGGTGACCTTACCGACCTCCTCGCGCGAGGCCGCGTCCGGCTTGTACGACTGGACAAAGTTCTCCAGCGCGTCCCGGATCTCCTCCGGCCGGATCGTGAGCTCCGCCATCTGGGTTCCCTGCTCTCCTTGTTGGGCCCGAAGTTTTCTTGGGGGGTCTGGGGTCAGCCCCCAGGAATCCTCTGCACGGCCCAACCAGGGCCGTAAGCACTGCGTTCTTGCGTATTGAGTTGCTGCTAGCCCGCCATGCGGCGACTTGCGTCCTCGATCCGGTCCGCGATCGAACCGTTGATGACCTCGTCACCGACCTGCACCCGGATCCCGCCGAGGACCTCGGGGTCCACGTCGAGGTTGAGGTGCATCTGCCGGCCGTAGAGCTTCGCCAGAGCGGCGCCGAGGCGCTGCTTCTGTCCGTCGCTCAGCGGTACCGCCGAGGTCACGACGGCGACCGTACGGTCCCGGCGCGCGGCGGCCAGCTTGGAGAGGGACTCCAGTCCCGCTTCCAGGCTACGTCCACGCGGCGCGGTCACCAGGCGCGTCACCAGACGCTCGGTGGCGGCGTTGGCCCGGCCGCCGAGCAGGCTGCTCAGCAGCTCGCCCTTCGCGGCCTTGCCTGCGGTGCGGCTGGTCAGCGCGGCACGCAGCTCGGTGCTCGAGGTGACGATCCGGCCGAACCGGAACAGCTCGTCCTCGACGTCGTCGAGCGCACCGGCCTGCTGCGCGGCGGTGAGGTCGGCGGTGTTCGCCAGGTCCTCCAGCGCGTCCACCAGGTCGCGGGGCTGCGACCAGCGGGAACGCACCAGGTCCGACACCAGTTCGGTGGTCGTGCCGCTGACCTGGCCGCCGAACAGGCGCCCGGCCAGCTCGGCCTTGGCCTCACCGGGCTGCGCCGGGTCGGTCAGGACCCGACGCAGCGACACCTCGCGGTCGAGCAGCGCGGTGACGGCGGCCAGCTCGTCGGCGAGCTGCGCCGCGTCCACGGACGTACTGTCCGTCAGCGCGTCGACACGCTCACGTGCGGCTGCCAGGGCCTCGCGGCTCGCTCCGTTCATCGCGCGGCCTCGGCCTTCTCCTCGAGCTCGTCGAGGAAACGGTCGATCGTGCGGCTCTGCCGGGCGTGGTCCTCGAGGGACTCACCGACGAGCTTGCCGGCCAGGTCGGTGGCGAGCTTGCCGACGTCCTGACGCAGCGAGGACGCGGCGGCCTTGCGGTCGGCCTCGAGCTGCGAGTGACCCGCGGCGATGATTTCCTCACGCTGCCGCTGGCCTTCCGCACGCATCTCGGCGATGAGCGTGGCGCCCTGCTCCTGCGCCTCCTGGCGCAGACGCGCGGCCTCGTGCCGGGCCTCGGCGAGCTGAGCCTTGTACTGCTCAAGCACGCTCTGGGCCTCGGTCTGAGCGGCCTCGGCCTTCTCGATACCGCCCTCGATGGCCTCGCGACGCTGCTCCAGAACCTTGTTGATGTTCGGAAGCAGCTTCTTGGCGAGGAAGCCGAAGACGATGACGAAGGCGATCAAGCCGATGACAAGCTCGGGGATCGGCGGGATGAGAGGGTTTTCCTTCTCGGCCGCCAGAATGAGCAGCTGGCTCATTTCAGTGCCTTTCGTCTAGTGGGCTGTCGTGAATCCGACGTCACACGCCGTAGACGAACGGCATAACCAGACCGATGAGGGCGAGCGCCTCACAGAAGGCGAAGCCGAGGATCTGGTTGGCGCGGATCAGACCGGCGGCCTCGGGCTGACGGGCGAGGGCCTGGGTGCCGTTACCGAAGATGATGCCGACGCCGACGCCAGGACCGATGGCGGCGAGGCCGTAGCCGATGGAACCGAGGGAGCCGGAGACGGCGGCGAGGGTCTCAGTGGCAGCCATGCTGATTCTTCCTTCTCTGTACGGACCGGCGGGGGTTGGCCACCGGACGCTTGGGGGGTTTTGCAGGAGGGTTGGCTCAGTGGTGCTCGGCGAGCGCGCCCTGGATGAAGGTGCAGGTCAGGAGCACGAAGACGTACGCCTGCAGGGCCTGGATGAAGAGCTCGAAGGCCGTCATCACGATCACCATGATGAAAGAGACGCCGGCGTAGGCGATGCCGATGCCGTTCAGCAGGTACCAGCTGGCGATCGTGAAAAGCAGCAGCAGGGTGTGACCCGCGAACATGTTCGCGAAGAGTCGCACCGCGTGCGTGAAGGGCCGGACGATCAGGTTCGAGAGGAACTCGATGAACATGGCCAACGGGAGAACCGGGCCGAGCGACTTGTCGTATCCGGTGAAGTTCTTGAACGCACCGACGAACCCGTGCCGCTTGAAGGTCAGCGAGACCCAGAGGATGTAGACGATCGCCGCGAGAACCGCGGGATACGAGATGATCGCCGTCACCGGGAACTGGGCGACCGGCACGATCGACCACAGGTTCATCATCCAGATGAAGAAGAACAGCGTGACGACGAGTGGTACGTACTTCTCGCCTTCCTTCTTCCCAATCGTCTCGTAGACGACGCCGCGGCGTACGAAGTCGTAGCCCGCCTCGGCGACCATCTGGAGCTTGCCCGGGACGACCTTCGGCTTGCGGAAGGCGGCCCAGAAGAACCCGACGATGATGATCGAGCCGAGCAGCGCCAGCAGCATCGTCTTGTTGAAGTACACGTTGCTGTCCCCGTCGCCCCAGAGGGGTTCGAACAGGAACGAGTGCAGGCCGGGAGCCGGGAAGCCACAGCCGTCGAAGATGTGGCAGTCGGTCTCGAAGGCGAGCACCTGCGTCGGGTCAGCACTCACCGCGGGCTCCTTCAGCGTGGCGCATAGGTACGGCAACCTCGTTGTGTCGGCGCGGCGCGCAGCCGCGGTTCGGCACTGGACTGGTGTTTCGGATGTGGGGGCGGCTGTCGGGCATCAAGCCTCGCGTTTGAGCAGGCGTCAGCTCAGATGCCCGCGCCCGCGATGCCGCAGTTGGCACCGGACGATAGCAGGATCTCCTGGGCGCCTTTATCCCGGCCCTACCCCTCACGACGAGTGCCCGGTCTTTTCGGGCTTGTCGCCCTTCGAGGAGTCGGGTTCGACATAGAGGATCTTGGCCTTCATGAAGGCGCGCGCCTGTGCGCCGATCCACGCGAGGGTGGCGGCGACGAGCGTGATGGCGAAAGCCTTGGGGTTGAACAGCGATGTGTTCTTGAACGCGGCGACGAAGATGAACAGCAGAAGAATCTGCGCCGCGTAGAGCATGAGGCCCATCGCCTGGAACAGGTGCGGAAGCGATTTGGCAGTGCGCTGCAGTACGTAGAGCCCGATGCCCATGAAGAGGATCACGACCAGCGTCGCGACGAGCGCCCCGATCGCTCCCTTGCCACCCGCGACCACACCGCTGACGACGGCGGCAATCGCGCCGACGGCAGCCGTGGGTACGGCAGCCTGAAGGAGAATCCGGACGTCATTGGACGGCATGGCGGCAACTCCGCTTGTAAGGGGGGCGTGTCGTCATGGACGAGCGTAGTCCCGGGATGAGAGAGAACCTCACGCCAAGGGACCCTCGCACTACGGTCCTTCGGCTCTGTCCCGGGTTCTCGTGAACCGTATCACAAACTATTTGATGAGGTCTTTACCTGGTTGGTGTGCCAACTGTCACACATGAGAGTGAAGCTGCGCGTCTGTGCACCGCGGGGGTCAAGTTGTCTGATATTGGGGCGGTTTGCCATCGCCGTCTCTTGCAAGATTCTTACCTTGCGTCAACGTGAGGAGCCGGCCCCGCGCCTGTCCGCCAACCGCGAACGAGCGCCAACTGCCGTCGCCCCATTGACTCCTGAGACCCCCGCCGCGACCGGAGCACGGTGCTCCTCCTCGCTCGGCACACGGACCGCGGACGGTACGCCGTCCCCCAGGGCCTCCGACTCGCCCTGGCCGCCACGGCGGTAGCGGGGCGGCACGAAACGCTCGGCCCAGCGCGGGGTGCGCGGAGTGAAGCGCGGCAGCAGGAGCAGTACGAGCCCGACCGCGCTGAATCCCATGATCCCGAGCACGATCCACATGGACGCCGAGTTGACCGAGAAGGCGAGAGCGCCGAAAGCGATCACCGCCGACCAGAAGTACATGATCAGGACGGCCCGGCTGTGCGAGTGGCCGACCTCCAGCAGACGGTGGTGCAGATGTCCGCGGTCGGCGGCGAACGGCGACTGTCCGCGCCAGGTGCGCCGCACGATGGCGAGCACCAGGTCGGCGGCCGGCACCGCGATGATCGTCAGCGGGAGCAGCAGCGGGATGTACACGGGCACCGTCTGGTGCACGGTGTTGCGCTCCGAGCCGGAGAACAGGTTCATCGCGTCCGGGTCGATCTGCCCGGTGATGGAGATCGCGCCGGCCGCGAGCACCAGCCCGATCAGCATCGAGCCGGAGTCGCCCATGAAGATCCGCGCGGGGTGCATGTTGTGCGGCAGGAAGCCCAGGCACATGCCCATCAGGATCGCCGAGAAGAGCGTCGCGGGGGCGGCGGCCTCGATGCCGTAGCTGTACCAGATGCGGTACGCGTACAGGAAGAACGCGGCGGAGGCGATGCACACCATGCCGGAGGCGAGGCCGTCGAGGCCGTCCACGAAGTTCACCGCGTTGATGGTGATGACGACGAGCGCCACGGTGAGCAGGGTGCCCTGCCACTGGGTCAGCGCGACCAGGCCGACACCCGGGATCGGCAGCCACAGGATCGTCAGACCCTGCATGACCATCACGCCGGCGGCGATCATCTGCCCGCCCAGCTTGATCAGGGCGTCGATCTCGAACTTGTCGTCCAGGACGCCGATCAGCCAGATCAGCGCGGCTCCGGAGAGCAGGGCCCGCGGTTCGTTCGAGTTGGCGAAGACCTCGTTCAGGTTCTCCAGGTGATCGGCGACCAGCAGGCCGGCGCAGAGCCCGAAGAACATGGCGATCCCGCCGAGTCGCGGAGTGGGTTCCCGGTGCACGTCACGTGCCCGGATCTCCGGCATGGCTCCGGCCACGATCGCGAACTTCCGTACCGGCCCTGTCAGCAGATACGTCACCGCGGCCGTGATGCAGAGCGTCAGCAGGTATTCACGCACGGGCTTCCCCACAGGTCTCGCTGGCCATCTCAGCCCCACACCCTAGCTTCGCGCGCATATGAGTGAGGACATCCGGGTAGCGACGATGGTTGCACGAGAGACTGTGGGCGTGATCCCGGCCACCCCTCGCTAGCCGGGATACGGCGGAAATCCGCCGGTCAGCTCCCGCACTTCGTCACGTGCGCGCTTCCCCTCGATCTCGTCACGCAGCACACCCCCGAAGAGTACGGCGATCCGCGCCATCTCCGTCGCGCCCATGCCCTGGGTGGTGATCGCCGCGGTGCCCAGGCGCAGCCCCCGGGCGTCTCCATGGGGCAGCGCGCAGGTGTCGAGGACCATGCCGGCGGCGGCGAGCCGGCCGCGCGCGGTGCGTCCGTCGACGCCGAGCGGTGCGGGGTCCACGGTCAGCAGATGGGTGTCGGTGCCGCCGGTGGTGACGCCGAGCCCCTGCCCGGCCAGCGCCTCGGCGAGCACCCGCGCGGAGGCGACCACCTGATGGGCGTACGCCGTGAAGGCCGGTGTTGCCGCCTCGCCGAACGCGACCGCCTTCGCGGCGATGGTGTGCATCTGCGCGCCGCCCTGCGTGAACGGGAAGACCGCCCGGTCGACCCGCTCCGCCAGCTCGGCGCCGCACAGGATCATCCCGCCGCGCGGGCCGCGCAGCACCTTGTGGGTGGTGGCACAGACGACATCGGCGTACGGCACCGGATTGGGCGCCGCTCCCCCGGCGACGAGCCCGATGGGATGGGCGGCGTCGGCGATGAGATAGGCGCCCACCTCGTCGGCGATCTCCCGGAAGGCCGCGTAGTCGATGTGCCGCGGATAGGAGATGGAGCCGCACACGACGGCTTTGGGGCGGTGGACGCGGGCGAGCGCGCGCACCTGCTCGTAGTCGATCAGGCCGCTCTCCGCGTCGACGCCGTAGCCGACGAAGTCGAACCAGCGGCCGGAGAAGTTCGCGGGCGAGCCGTGGGTGAGGTGGCCGCCGAAGGGCAGGCCCATCGCGAGCACGGTGTCGCCGGGGCGCAGCAGGGCGGCGTACGCGGCGAGGACGGCCGAAGACCCGGAGTGGGACTGCACGTTGGCGTGTTCCGCACCGAAGAGGCCCTTGGCGCGGTCCACGGCGAGGCGTTCCGCGACGTCGACGATCTCGCAGCCGCCGTGGTGCCGGGCGCCGGGGTAACCCTCGGCGTACTTGTTGGCGAGGGGCGACCCCAGGGCGGCGAGGACGGCCGGCGAGGTGAAGTTCTCGGCGGCGATCAGCTGCAGCGTCGTCGACTGCCGGTCGAGCTCGCCCAGCAGGATCTCGGCGAGTTCGGGGTCCTGGCGACGCAGGGCATCCGCTTCCAGTGTTTGTGTGACCGGCATGGTGGACTCCGGACCTCGGCGGGGGGTGCGCTACGTCCAATGTAGAACCGCGACCGCCCGGGCGCCCGGTGTTACGTCCGTGCAGGTACACCCGTCAGGCCGGCCGCACCGGATGGCCGCGGCCGGATCACGTCCGTGCCGGCACACCCGTCAACGCCGTCACCACCGGATCCAGCGCTTCGTTGATCTCGTCCCCGATCGAGCGGAAGAACGGCAGCGGGGCTCCGTACGGGTCGTACACCTCGTCCGCCTCCGCGGTCGGCGCCAGCAGCCAGCCGCGCAGCGCCGCGGCGGCCCGCACCAGGGCGCGGGCCCGCTCGATCACACCGTCCTCCAGGGGCGGCAGAGTGGCTGGATCTATGGCCCTGACGAGGCGGGTGAACTCCTTCAGGGTGAAGGTGCGCAGGCCTGCCGAGTGGCCCATGGAGATGACCTGGGCCCGGTGGTCGCGGGTGGCGGTGAGGACCAGGTCGGCCCGGATGACGTGCTCGTCGAGGAGTTCGCGGCCGACGAAGCCGGAGGCGTCCGCGCCGAAGTCCGCGAGGACGGTCTCGGCGTTGGCCTCCATGGGCGCGCCCTCGTGTCCCCAGGTGCCCGCGCTCTCCACGGTCAGACCGCCCCACGTCGGGTCGCCCAGCCGGTCCGCCAGGGCATGGCGGGTCAGCCGCTCGGTGATCGGCGAGCGGCACACGTTGCCGGTGCTGACGTGGAGGATGCGGAAGGACCCCCTGGGGGACCCGTTGGCCCCCGTGATCCCCGTGCCTATGCCACGCCCCGCGTCAGGGGCTGTCAATTCGCCACCTCGAGGTCGGGTACGACCTTCCGCAGCTCCTCGGCCGACAGTGCCCCCTCGCGCAGCAGCACGGGCACCCGGCCGGTCACGTCGACGATCGAGGAGGGCACGATGCCCGGGGTCGGGCCGCCGTCGAGGTAGACGGAGATGGAGTCGCCGAGCATCTCCTGCGCGGCGTCACAGTCCTCCGGCGAGGGGTGGCCCGTGAGGTTGGCGGAGGAGACGGCCATCGGGCCGACCTCGGTGAGCAGTTCGATGGCGACCGGGTGCAGCGGCATGCGCACGGCGACGGTGCCCCGGGTGTCCCCCAGGTCCCACTGCAGGGACGGCTGGTGCTTGGCGACGATCGTCAGCGCGCCCGGCCAGAACGCGTCGACGAGCTCCCAGGCCATCTCGGAGAAGTCCGTGACGAGCCCGTGCAGCGTGTTCGGGGAGCCGATCAGGACGGGGGTGGGCATGTTGCGGCCCCGGCCCTTGGCGTCGAGGAGATCGGCGACGGCCTCCGAGGAGAACGCGTCGGCGCCGACGCCGTACACGGTGTCCGTCGGCAGCACCACGAGCTCGCCACGGCGGACGGCGGAGGCGGCCTCGCGCAGACCCGTCGTGCGGTCGGTCGCGTCGTTGGTGTCGTATCGCCGTGCCATCTAGCGGGCCTCCTCGTACACGTACTGCTGGCTTGAAGTAACGGTGGGCGTGCTCACGGCATCGCCCTGCGTGCGGTCGCGAACCGCGGCCGGTTGTTGAGGTCCGGGTGATCGGCCGCGTCGGCCCAGCCCCGCTCCTCGGTGAAGATCCACGGCACCTGTCCGCCCTGGGTGTCGGCATGCTCGATGACGACGACACCGCCCGGGCGCAGCAGGCGATGTGCGGTGCGCTCGATGCCCCGGATCAGGTCGAGGCCGTCCTCCCCTGAGAACAGGGCGAGTTCGGGATCGTAGTCCCGGGCCTCGGGCTGGACGTACTCCCACTCCGTGAGCGGGATGTACGGCGGGTTGGAGATGACGAGGTCCACATGGCCGTCGAGGTCGGGGAAGGCCTCCAGGGCGTCTCCCTGGCGCAGGTCGACCCTGGACCCCTCGACGTTCTTGCGCGTCCACTGGAGGGCGTCCTCGGACAGCTCCACGGCGTGTACCCGGGAGCGCGGGACCTCCTGCGCGAGGGCGAGCGCGATGGCGCCGGAGCCCGTGCACAGGTCCACGATCAGCGGTTCCACGACGTCCATCGCGCGGACGGCGTCTATGGCCCAGCCGACGACGGACTCGGTCTCCGGCCGGGGCACGAACACCCCTGGCCCGACCTGGAGTTCCAGATAACGGAAGTAGGCCCGCCCGGTGATGTGCTGGAGCGGCTCGCGGGCCTCGCGGCGCGCGGTCACCTCCCAGTAGCGGGCGTCGAAGTCCGTGTCCTTGACGGTGTGCAGCTCGCCCCGCTTCACGCCGTGCACGAACGCGGCGAGCTCCTCCGCGTCATTGCGCGGCGAGGGCACGCCGGCGTCGGCCAGCCGCTGGGTGGCCTGGGCCACTTCCGCGAGCAGCAGGTTCACGCTGGTCCTCCGGGGGCTGAGCTGTTGTCGTCGTACGGCTACGACTGTTGTCCACGTGCCTGGTCGGCGGTACGGCTCTTACGCGGCGGCGAGCTTGGCAGCCGAGTCCGCGTCGACGCACGCCTGGATCATGGCGTCGAGGTCCCCGTCGAGCACCTGGTCCAAGTTGTACGCCTTGAAGCCGACGCGGTGGTCCGAGATGCGGTTCTCCGGGAAGTTGTACGTACGGATCTTCTCGGAGCGGTCGACGGTGCGGACCTGGCTGCGGCGGGCGTCCGCGGCCTCCCGCTCCGCTTCCTCCTGGGCCGCCGCGAGGAGCCTGGAGCGCAGGATACGCATCGCCTGCTCCTTGTTCTGCAGCTGGCTCTTCTCGTTCTGGCAGGAGGCGACGACTCCGGTGGGAATGTGCGTGATGCGTACCGCGGAGTCCGTGGTGTTGACGGACTGGCCACCGGGGCCCGACGAACGGTAGACGTCGATGCGCAGGTCGTTCGCGTGGATCTCGACGTCGACCTCCTCGGCCTCGGGCGTGACCAGGACGCCGGCGGCGGAGGTGTGGATCCGGCCCTGTGACTCGGTCGAGGGCACGCGCTGCACCCGGTGCACTCCGCCCTCGTACTTCAGGCGGGCCCAGACGCCCTGTCCCGGCTCGGTGGCACCCTGGCCGCCCTTGGTCTTCACGGCGACCTGGACGTCCTTGTAGCCGCCGAGCTCGGACTCGGTGGAGTCGATGATCTCGGTCTTCCAGCCGACGCGCTCGGCGTAGCGCAGATACATGCGCAGCAGGTCACCGGCGAACAGCGCCGACTCGTCGCCGCCCGCGCCCGCCTTGATCTCGAGGATGACGTCCTTGTCGTCGCTGGGGTCGCGCGGGACCAGCAGCAGGCGCAGCTTCTCGGTGAGCACCTCGCGCTGCTTCTCCAGGTCCTTGACCTCGGCGGCGAAATCGGGGTCGTCGGCGACGAACTCCTTCGCCGTCTCGATGTCCTCCCCGGTCTGCTTCCAGGAGCGGTACGTCGCGACGATCGGGGTCAGCTCGGCGTAGCGCTTGCCCAGCTTGCGCGCGTTGGCCTGGTCGGCGTGGACCGACGGGTCAGCGAGCTTCGTCTCCAGATCGGCGTGCTCGCCGATGAGTTCCTCGACCGCCTCGAACATCTCCGGCTCCAATGGGCTGTCCCGCGGCTCGTCAGGAGCGTGGGGACGTAGGTACTACGACGAATGGGGGCTGCACCGCAAAGCGCCGGTCCCGATGCCCCCTGCGCGGGGGCACCGGAGACCGGCGCTGTGGGCTCGCTACTTCTTGGCAGCGGCAGCCTTGCCGAAGCGGGCCTCGAAGCGGGCCACACGGCCACCGGTGTCGAGGATCTTCTGCTTGCCCGTGTAGAACGGGTGGCACTCGGAGCAGACCTCGGCGCGGACGGTGCCGCTGGAGATCGTGCTGCGGGTGATGAACGACGCGCCACAGGTGCAGCTGACCTGCGTCTCGACGTACTCGGGGTGGATGTCGCGCTTCAAGGTGTCTCCTAGTTTCGGGAGGGCGCCGGGTCGCCGCCGCGGATTGCGGGAGCGTGAACCGGAGCCGACGTACCAGTCTGCCAGGACTGGCGTCATCCCCCAAAACCGGGGGGACGGATGATCTATTCCCGACGCGGGTCCGAGGACGGTCCGGCGGGAGTCCTACGAGGGTCCGCCGGCGGTCCGACGGAGGCGCGCGCGGCTCAGCCGGAGCTGACGACGCCCTTCGCGTCACCGCCGGCCGTGCCCTCGGTGGCCGCCTTCGGGATCGCCCGGTCGTTCTTGAGCGCGTCCCAGACCAGCTGCGCCTTGGACTTGTCGACCAGGACGCGGTTGGCGTTCGCACTGTCGTACTGGACCGGCATCGTCACCATGTTCATCTTCGACGAGCTGATGCCCTTCAGGCCGCTCGCGAAGGACGCGAGGTCCTTGACGGAGGCGAGGTCGGAGTCGGTGGTGACCGTCTTCGTCGCCGTGTCGGCGAGGTCGTACAGCTTCTTCGGGCTGGTCAGCACGCCGAGGTCCTTGACCTGGTTGACCAGGGCCTTGATGAACGCCTGCTGGAGCTGGATGCGGCCGAGGTCGGAGCCGTCGCCCACGCCGTGCCGGGTGCGGACCAGGCCGAGTGCCTGCTCGCCGTCGAGCGTGTGCTTGCCGGCCTTCAGGTTCAGATGGCTGTCCGGGTCGGCGATGTCCTTGGTGGTGGTGATGTCCACCCCGCCCAGGTCGTCGATGAGCTTCTGGAAGCCGCTGAAGTCGACCTCGACGTAGTGGTCCATGCGGATGCCGCTCATGGACTCGACGGTCTTCACCGCGCAGGCGGCGCCGCCGGTGGAGTACGCCGAGTTGAACATGACGCTCGACGCGGCGTCGTGCGTGGTGCCCTTGGAGTCCGTGCAGGAGGGCCGGTCGACGAGGGTGTCGCGGGGTATGGAGACCACGCTGGCCTTCTTGTGGCCCTCGTAGACGTGCACGATCATCGCCGTGTCCGAGCGGGCGCTGCCGTCGTCCGTACCGCCGCCGAGCTGCTTGTTCGTGCCGGAGCGGGTGTCCGAGCCCAGGACGAGGATGTCCTCGGAGCCGTTGTCGACGTTCTGCGGCCGGTCACTGCCGAGTGCCTGGTTGATGTCGACGCTCTTGATGTTGCCGTTGAGCTTGAAGTACACGTAGCCGACACCGGTGCCGCCCAGGACGACGACGCCCGCCGCGGCCCAGGCCGTGATCAGCAGGGCCTTGCGGCGCTTGCTGCGGGTCTTGCGACGGCGGCCCTTCGCGCGGCGGCGCGGCCCGGTGGTACCGGGTTCGGGCGGTGTGCCGGGTTCCGGCATGCTCTCGGCAGACATGTGCTCCTCAGTCCTCGTTCGGTCGGTTACCCCCTGCTTTCAGGGCTAGGCCCGGTCGGGCCTTCGGCCCGGTCCGTCGTGACGCGTACGGCTCCATGGTCACTCCGTACGGTCAGACGGCGAAACTCGGAAAAGGGTTGCACAACGCCGCATGTCCGCCGGGTATGGCGGTGGCCACGCAGCGTGATCACGAATCCGCGCGAAACGGCGCTCACCTGCGATTTCAGGCCACCGAGCCGACCCCCCGACGACCCGCCCCGCTCGTCATCCCTGTGGCACAGATCTCGGTCATGGCCTTACCGGTGGTCTTGTCCGGCCGGCACGCCGAGGGCCGCCCCCCATGAAGCGGGAGCGGCCCTCGGCGTGGATCAGCAGGGAAAGCGTCAGTCGTTGCCGTTGCCCGGCGACGGCGTCGTCTTCGCGATCTGCATCAGGAACTCGGCGTTCGACTTCGTCTGCTTCATCTTGTCCAGCAGCAGCTCGATGGCCTGCTGCGAGTCGAGCGCGTGCAGCACCCGGCGCAGCTTCCAGACGATCGCCAGCTCCTCGGGGTTGAGGAGGATCTCTTCCTTACGGGTACCGGACGGGTCGACGTCCACCGCGGGGAAGATGCGCTTGTCGGCGAGCTTCCGGTCGAGCTTGAGCTCCATGTTGCCGGTGCCCTTGAACTCCTCGAAGATCACCTCGTCCATGCGCGAGCCGGTGTCGACGAGCGCGGTGGCCAGGATGGTCAGCGAGCCGCCGTCCTCGATGTTGCGCGCGGCACCGAAGAAGCGCTTCGGCGGGTACAGCGCGGTCGAGTCGACACCACCGGACAGGATGCGGCCGGAGGCCGGGGCGGCGAGGTTGTACGCACGGCCCAGACGCGTGATCGAGTCCAGGAGCACGACGACGTCGTGGCCCAGTTCCACCAGACGCTTGGCGCGCTCGATGGCGAGCTCGGCGACCGTGGTGTGGTCCTCGGCCGGGCGGTCGAAGGTCGAGGAGATGACCTCGCCCTTGACCGACCGCTGCATGTCGGTGACCTCTTCCGGACGCTCGTCGACCAGGACGACCATCAGGTGGCACTCGGGGTTGTTGTGCGTGATCGCGTTGGCGATCGCCTGCATGATCATGGTCTTACCGGTCTTCGGCGGGGCCACGATCAGACCGCGCTGGCCCTTACCGATCGGCGACACGAGGTCGATGATGCGGGTGGTCAGCACGCCCGGGTCGGTCTCCAGACGGAGCCGGTCCTGCGGGTAAAGGGGCGTCAGCTTGTTGAACTCCGGGCGGCCGCGGCCGGATTCGGCGGCCATGCCGTTCGCGGAGTCGAGACGGACCAGCGCGTTGAACTTCTCGCGGCGCTCGCCGTCCTTGGGCTGGCGGACCGCACCGGTGACGTGGTCACCCTTGCGCAGGCCGTTCTTGCGGACCTGGGCGAGGGAGACGTACACGTCGTTCGGGCCCGGCAGGTAGCCGGACGTACGGATGAACGCGTAGTTGTCGAGGATGTCCAGGATTCCCGCGACGGGGATCAGCACATCGTCGTCGGCGACCTGCGGCTCACCGGCGGCGAACTCGTCACGGCCGCGACGGCCCCGACGGTCCCGGTAGCGCCCGCGACGGCCGCGGCGGCCGCCCTCGAAGTCGTCGTCGTCCTGCGGGCCGTTGTCACGCTGCTGCCGGTCCTGGCGGTCCTGACGGCCGCCGCCCTGCTGCTGCCGGTCCTGGCGGTCCTGACGCTGCTGGCCGCCACCACCCTGGCCCTGCTGCTGCTCGTCGCCCTTGCCACGGCGGTCGCGGTCACGGCCACCGCGGTCTCCGCGGTCACTCCGGTCCCCGCGCTGGCGGTCGCGACGGCCCTGCCGGCCGTCCTCGCCGGCGTCGCCCTTGGCGTCGACGGACGCCTCGGTCCGGGTGTCGTTCTTCGCCTCGGCGGCGACCGTCTCGGGGCTGCCCGCCTCGGCGGTGGCCCGGCGCCGGCGGCGGTCACCCGCGGGGGCGTCGTCTCCGCCACGCTCGGCTTCGCTCGCGCGGGCGGGGCCGCCGGCCGGCTGGCCGGGAATGTCGATCTGCTGCTGGGCCACGGCCTTGTCGGCCTTCTCCGCCTGCTTGTCGGCGGTCTTCGCGGCGGGCGCGGCCTCGTCACCCGTACGGGCCTTGGAGGTGGCCCGGCGCTTCGGCTTGGTCTCGTCGGCGGTCTTGGCCGACGCGCCCGAAGCGGCCTGGGAGCCCCCGGCCTGCGCCTCCTTGATGACCTCGATCAGCTGGCTCTTGCGCATCCGCGCGGTGCCCCTGATGCCGAGGCCGGATGCGACCTGCTGCAGCTCGGCCAGCACCATGCCCTCGAGGCCGGTACCGCGGCGCCGCCGGGAGCCGGCACCGGTGGCAGGCGCGGAGGCGTCCGTGGCGGGCGCGGCAGCGGTCTCCTCGACACGTGCGCCCATCAGATCGGTGGTGTCGCTCACGAAGGGTCCTTCCCTGGAGCGGACGTCGGCCTGTCTGGCTCGGCGACCGGTTGTGCTGTCCGGCTTTGGTCCTGTCTCTGTGGACCGTGCCGGGGCGGTGGTCCGCCTAAGCGGCGGAAGAAATATCTGGTGATGACGATTCCTGAGGCGTGGCACGGAGTGTCTGTGTCACGTGGCTCGGTCACGCCGGTTCCGGAGCGTGCTCGGCAAACCGCTCAGTGTCCTCGTACGACGTACGCAACACAGTGCGGCTTGGGAGGCTCCCGGAAGAATGGTTGTCCCGGACGGGGACGTGAAGCACCTCGCCATGGCTGGGGCAGGTGCAGACTTGAGGTTAACACTACCGGATCCAACAAACATTCCCCCTCTCGAAATCCGGCAACCGTGGCTCCTAATGCACGCTGACAGGCGCGAGCGGCAGCACGCTGGCCCCCTCCACGTCGAGGTCCAGCCGGTTGGCCGCCCAGCCCTGACCGGCGAGATCGGCGACCTTGTCGGCGCTCGCCTCGTCGACCAGTGCCAGCACCGTGGGTCCGGCGCCGGAGATCACCGCGGGCACCGAGTCGGCCCGCAGCCGCTCCACCAGAGCCGCGCTCTCCGGCATGGCCGGGGCGCGGTAGTCCTGGTGCAGTCGGTCTTCGGTGGCGGGCAGCAGCAGCTCGGGGCGCCTGGTGAGGGCCTCGACGAGTAGTGCGGCGCGGCCCGCGTTGGCGGCGGCGTCGACGTGCGGGACGGTGCGCGGCAGCAGTCCCCGGGCGGTCTCCGTGAGGACCGGCTTTCCGGGTACGAAAACCACCGGAACGATGGAATCCGCGGGGTCCAGCCTGATCGCGCGGGCCGCGCCGCCCTCCATCCAGGAGAGCGTGAAGCCGCCGAGGAGACAGGCCGCGACATTGTCGGGGTGTCCCTCGATCTCGGTGGCGAGCTCCAGCAGGGCCGTGTCGTCGAGCCTGCTGTCACCGCCTATGGTCACGGCGCGCGCGGCGACGATGCCGGCGCAGATGGCGGCCGACGAGGAGCCGAGGCCGCGGCCGTGCGGGATGCGGTTGGCGCAGACGATCTCGAGGCCGCGCGGCTGTCCGCCCAGCAGGTCGAAGGCGGTGCGCAGGGAACGTACGAGCAGGTGGTTCTCGTCGCGCGGGAGGGTCTCGCCGCCCTCACCCGCGATGTCGATGTGCAGCCCGGAGTCGGCCACCCGGACGACCACGTCGTCGTACAGCCCCAGTGACAGGCCGAAGGCGTCGAAGCCCGGGCCGAGGTTGGCACTGGTGGCGGGGACGCGCACCCGGACGGCGGCGGCGCGGAACGCTGGACCGGCCATCGCTCGATGACTCTCCTTGAGCTGCGTGATGTGCGAGATTTCCGAAGAACTGCGAGACGTACGAAGACCCGGAGGCCGCTATGACGGCGCGGCACCGCGGCATATGCGGCGGGCGGGTTCGGTACAGCCTATCGAAGGAAGGTTCTGTGGCGACATAGGGCGCACGGGAGGCGCACGATGCGTGTCGTAAGCCCCCTGTGCACCCCCCGTCGGGTGTTCCCTCGTTATGCGAGACCGAGGCGTTCGGCGGCGGTGACCGCGTCCACCGGAACCGTCACCGGCTGCGGGGCGCCCGCGACGGCCCAGTCCGGGTCCTTGAGCCCGTTTCCGGTGACCGTGCAGACGATCCGCTGGCCGGGGTCGACCAGGCCGCGCTCGGCGGCCTTCAGCAGACCGGCGACGGACGCGGCGGAGGCGGGCTCCACGAAGACGCCCTCCTGCGCGGCCAACAGCCGGTAGGCGCGCAGGATCTCACGGTCCGTCACCTCGTCGATGAGGCCCCCCGATTCGTCCCGCGCGGCCAGCGCGAACTTCCAGGACGCCGGGTTGCCGATGCGGATCGCGGTGGCGATGGTCGACGGGTCCTTGACGACCTCGCCGCGCACGATGGGCGCGGAACCGGAGGCCTGGAATCCCCACATGCGGGGGGTCCGCGCGGCGATCCCGTCGGCGGCGTACTCGGTGTAGCCCTTCCAGTACGCGGTGATGTTGCCCGCGTTGCCCACCGGGAGGACGTGGATGTCGGGCGCGTCGCCGAGCATGTCGACGATCTCGAAGGCGGCCGTCTTCTGGCCCTCGATGCGTACCGGGTTCACCGAATTGACCAGCGCGACCGGGTAGTTGTCGGAGAGCGCGCGCGCCAGCGTCAGGCAGTCGTCGAAGTTTCCGTCGACCTGGAGGATCTTCGCGCCGTGGATGAGGGCCTGGCCCATCTTGCCGAGCGCGATCTTGCCCTGCGGCACGAGGACGGCGGAGACCATCCCCGCGCGGACGGCGTAAGCGGCCGCGGACGCCGACGTGTTGCCGGTGGAGGCGCAGATGACGGCCTTCGCGCCCTCCTCCTTGGCCCGGGTGATGGCCATGGTCATACCGCGGTCCTTGAAGGACCCCGTCGGGTTGGCGCCCTCCACCTTGAGGTGGACCTCGCAGCCCGTGCGCTCGGAGAGAACCTGCGCGGGCACGAGCGGCGTACCGCCCTCGCGGAGCGTCACGACCTCCGTGCTGTCGGACACCGGAAGCCGGTCCCGGTACTCCTCGATGATTCCGCGCCATTGGTGGGTCATTGCTGGTTACTCTCCTTCAACCCGCATGATGCTGGCGACACCCCGGACGGTGTCGAGGCTGCGCAGCGCTTCGACGACCCCGTTGAGAGACGCGTCGGACGCTCGATGGGTGACGACGACGAGAGAGGCCTCACCGTCCTTGCCCTGCTGCCGCACGGTATCGATGGACACCCCGTGCTCGGCGAAGACGGTGGCCACCTGGGCGAGAACACCCGGTTTGTCGGCCACGTCCAGACTGATGTGGTAGCGCGTGACGACCTCGCCCATGGGGCTCACCGGAAGCTGCGCGTAGGCGGAGTCGCCCGGTCCGGTCGCTCCGCTGAGCCGGTTGCGGCATACGGCGACCAGGTCACCGAGGACGGCGGAGGCGGTCGGCGCGCCACCCGCGCCGGGGCCGTAGAACATGAGCTGACCCGCGGCGTCCGACTCGACGAACACGGCGTTGTACGCGCCGCGCACGGAGGAGAGCGGATGGCTGAGCGGAATCATGGCCGGGTGCACGCGCGCCGTGACGGAGCCGCCGTCGGCCGCCCGCTCACAGATGGCGAGCAGCTTGATGGTGCAGCCCATCTGCCGCGCCGAGGCGAAGTCGGCGGAGGTCACCTCGATCATGCCCTCGCGGTACACGTCGTCGAGGCGTACGCGCGTGTGGAAGGCGATTCCGGCGAGGATCGCGGCCTTGGCGGCGGCGTCGAAGCCCTCCACGTCGGCGGTGGGGTCGGCCTCCGCGTACCCGAGCGCGGTGGCCTCGTCGAGGGCCTCCTGATAGCCCGCGCCGGTGGAGTCCATCTTGTCGAGGATGAAGTTCGTCGTTCCGTTGACGATGCCGAGCACCCGGTTGACCTTGTCGCCGGCGAGGGACTCGCGCAGCGGGCGGATGAGCGGGATCGCGCCGGCGACGGCGGCCTCGTAATAGAGGTCCCGGCCGTGCTCCTCGGCGGCAGCGTGCAGCGCGGCGCCGTCCTGGGCGAGCAGCGCCTTGTTGGCGGAGACGACGGAGGCGCCGTGCTCGAAGGCGGTGGTGATGAGCGTACGAGCCGGCTCGATGCCGCCGATGACCTCGACGACGACGTCGATGTCCCCGCGCTTGACCAGGGCGGTCGCGTCCGTGGTGACCAGCGCGGAGTCGATGCCCTCGCGCACCTTGGAGGGCCGGCGGACGGCGACACCGGCCAGTTCCACCGGGGCCCCGATGCGCGCGGCGAGGTCTTCGGCGTGCGTCGTCATGATGCGCGCCACCTCTGAGCCGACAACCCCACAGCCCAGCAGCGCCACCTTCAGCGGACGCGTACGCATCATCCGACCTCGTTTCCTCATACCGTCTACGGTGGGACCAGTCTCACTCACCGGACGGGAGTTTCTATCCCATGTCCGGATCCTGAGACATCTATTTCATTTTCGCCGGGGCACGGGACCGAAGATCTTCCGTCGGCCCCGCGGCCACCGGCCGGCAGCTGTCAGCCGACATCCAGGCGGAGCAGATCCTCCTCCGTCTCCCGGCGCACGATCACCCGGGCCGCTCCGTCGTGGACGGCGACGACCGGCGGGCGCAGCGCGTGGTTGTAGTTGCTGGCCATGGACCGGCAGTACGCGCCGGTCGCGGGGACCGCGATCAGATCGCCGGGGGCCAGGTCGGACGGCAGGAAGGCGTCCTTCACGACGATGTCCCCGCTCTCGCAGTGCTTGCCGACGACGCGGACGAGCATGGGCTCGGCGTCACTCGTGCGCGACACCAGAGCGACGCTGTACTCGGCGTCGTACAGAGCGGTGCGAATGTTGTCGGACATGCCCCCGTCGACGGAGACGTAGGTGCGCAGGCCCTCGAGCGGCTTGATGGTGCCGACCTCGTACAGCGTGAAGGCGGTCGGCCCGACGATGGCGCGCCCCGGCTCGACCGAGATGCGCGGTGTGCGCAGCCTGGCGGCCTCGCACTCGCGGGTGACGATCTCGCTGAGCGCCTTGGCGATCTCGTGCGGCTCGCGCGGGTCGTCGTCGCTGGTGTACGCGATGCCGAGACCGCCGCCGAGGTCGATCTCGGGCAGCTCGACGCCATGCTCGTCGCGCACCGCGGCGAGCAGCGCCACGACCCGGCGGGCGGCGACCTCGAACCCGGCCATGTCGAAGATCTGCGACCCGATGTGGCTGTGGATGCCGATCAGTTCGAGCCCGTCGAGCGTGAGCGCACGCCGTACGGCCTCGGCGGCCTGGCCGTCCGCGAGCGCGATCCCGAACTTCTGGTCCTCGTGCGCCGTGGCGATGAACTCGTGGGTGTGCGCCTCCACGCCCACCGTCACCCGGATCTGCACGCGTTGCCGCTTGCCGAGGGACTGGGCGATGTGGGCGACGCGGACGATCTCCTGGAAGGAGTCGAGGACGATGCGTCCCACACCGCTCTCGATCGCCTCGGTGATCTCGCGGACGGACTTGTTGTTGCCGTGGAAGGCGATGCGGTCGGCGGGCATGCCGGCGGACAGCGCGGTGGCGAGCTCACCGCCCGAGCAGACGTCGAGGTTGAGTCCCTCTTCATGCAGCCAGCGCACGACGGCCCGGGACAGGAACGCCTTCCCGGCGTAGAACACGTCGGCGTCGTGCCCGAAGGCGGTACGCCAGGCACGCGCGCGTGCCCGGAAGTCGGCCTCGTCGACGAAGTAGGCGGGGGTGCCGAACTCCTCGGCGAGCCGCTGCACGCCGATACCTCCGACGCTGACGACTCCGTCCGGGTCACGGGTGACCGTCTGGGCCCACACCTTGGGGTCGAGGGCGTTGAGATCGGCGGGCGGGGCGCTGTAGTGCCCCTCGGGCAGCACATCGGCGTGACGGGGCCCGGCGGGGTGTGCGGAACGGCTCATTCTTCTCTCACAGGTAGTCAGGGGCGCTGATGCCGAGCAGGGACAGGCCACCGGCCAGCACCGTCCCGGCGGCTTCGGCGAGCGCGAGCCGGGCACGGTGGGCGGCCGAGGGTTTCTCGTCGCCGAGCGGCAGCACGGTGTGCTGAAAGCCGAGAAACGCGTCGGCGACGGCGACCAGCTGCCGGGCGACCCGGTCGGGCGCCCGATGGGTGGCGGCGGCACGCAGTGCACGGGGGTGGTCGGCGAGCGCGCGGAGCAGGTCTTCTACGGGGGTGGCCGGCTGGGGGGTGGCCGGCTTGGGGGTGGCCGACTTGGGGGTGGGGGGCGGTTGTACGTCGCCGGGGTGCGGCCGGTTTGCTGAATCGGCGGGTGCTTGTACGTCGCCGGGGTGCGGCTCGCGGGGTGCCGTCGCCCGTACGTCACCGGGGGTGCTGTGGAATCCCAGGTCGGCGGCGTTGCGCGTGAGGGCCCGGGTGCGGGCGTGGGCGTAGCGGACGCGGAAGAGGGGGTTGGCCGCGCGCTGCACGAGATGATCGGCGGTGATCCGCGGCCGGTCGTGGGCGGCGGGGTGGAGCAGGGCCCACCGGGCGGCGTCGGGGCCCAGGGGGGTGGGGTCTTCGGGTGCGGGGACCGGGCGCAGAACAACGGGCTCGGGTTCGCCCGCGCGCACGGCCCCGCGACCGGCGTCGCTCGTGCGCAGATGCTCGACCTCGGTGCGGCCACCCTGGGTCGCGATGATCCGGACGAGGGAGTCGGCGACGACCTCGGCTCGGATGTCGTACGGGATCCGCAGCCGCAGGATCTGACCGGCGAGGGCGTCGCTGTGGCCGTAGGAACCGCTCTGGATCTCGCTTACGAGACGGGCGGCGGCGTCGGCAGGCCCGTCGAGGTGGATGTTGAGGAACCCGGGCCCGGTGATCTCGACGTCGGCGACACCGTCGGTGCGCGTGAGGTGGGGCCGCAGGATCTCGGCGACCTGCAGGGGCGGCCGCCCGGAGGGCCGCGCCAGCTGCAACGCGATGGTGGTGGCGTAGTCCCCACGCCCGCCCGGCCCCGGCACGCTCACCACGGCCCGCGAGGGCACGGCCACGCTCAGCTCCCCCGCGTCCACAGCACGACGCACCGCGCGCAGCACGGTACGGGAGAGCTCGACGGGGGTCACGGGACAAGCGTAGGGGAGGAGGGGGGTGGGTATGCGAGTCGGTTTGGCGGAGGGTCCGGGATGTGGACGGGTGGGGGCGGGCGTACCGGCGTCGGCCGGTGTTGTTGCCTGGGCGCTGCCGCCTTCGACGTCAGTTACCGGCGCGGCCGGCGCGTTCGGGACCGCCGGCGGCGCGGGAGCTGCTGTGGGAAGTCCCGTGCGAGGTCCCATGGGGGCTTCCGTGGATGCTTCCGTGCGGGCTCGCGTGGGAGGTCCCATGAGAACTCCCCAGGGGGGCCAGCGCTCCGACGACCCCGCTCCCCCATTCCCCGTCCAGCTCCGGGCCCGCGCCCTCCCTGCTACCTCGCTCCATCAACTGCCGTACGAGCCGGACCAGTTCGGCGGGCTCGAAGGGCTTGGCGAGGAAGGCGTCGACACCGACGTCGAGCCCGCTCTCGACCTCGTACTGCGTACAGGCGCTGACGATGGCGAGGGGAACGCTCCGGGTGCGGGGGTCGGCACGCAGCCGGGCGGCGGTACGCAGTCCGTCGAGCCGGGGCATCACCACGTCCAGGGTGATGACGTCGGGCCGCACCTGATGAACGATGTCCAGGCACTCGGCACCGTCGGCAGCGGTCACGACCTCGATGCCCTCCAGCTCGAGGTTGACCCTGATCAGCTGCCGGATGACCTTGTTGTCGTCCACAACAAGCACCCGGCCGGACGCGCCTGGCACAACTCGAGAGTAGGTCCGCACCCACCACCGCGTCCGGGTTTTCCCGACTTCCACCCCTCCGGGTGACACCCCCCAGCTCAGGGCACCGCCCCCCACGGAAACCTGTTCATGGCACCCCCTCACTAGCTGGTAGGGTTCTACCCGTCGCCGCACACCAAGTGCCAGACACGCCCCCGTAGCTCAGGGGATAGAGCAACGGCCTCCGGAGCCGTGTGCGCAGGTTCGAATCCTGCCGGGGGCACTTCGCTTCAACCAGTCAGATCATGCGGTTGACCAGCGCAAGTGCCATGCATGAAGAGCGGGAACCAGTCTCACTGGGTCCCGCTCTTTGTCGTTGTTACGCGTTGATCGCGATAGACCTGCGCTAGACGGCCGTGCTCCGTCCGGCTTGTGACCGCGTGCATCCCCGCGAGACGATCGCGGCGAATCTTTGCTGCGAGGGGGTCCGAAGGTGCGGGCAAGGTCAGCGGTGGTTCGGGCGGTCGAAGCCCGGTGGAAGAGAAGCCGACGATGGGTAGCCGCGGCCGTTGCCACGATTCTCGCGACAGCGGGTGCCCTATTACTAATATTGGGTCCGGTCTCATGGTTCGTTGCTGGCAAAACAGTGCAGCACCTGTCCGGATCCGACCGGGCTGATGCGATAAACGCGGTCCGGCAAACAATCCTAGCCGCCCTAGCCGGCGCAACAGTCTTCGCTGGCCTTTCCTACACAGCACGCACATATCTCTTGTCGCGTCGAGGACAGGTTACTGAAAGATATCGGGGGGCAGTCGAGAACCTCGCCTCAGACAAGCTGGAGGTGCGCCTGGGAGCCGTCTACAGCCTCGAACATGTGCTATCCGAGTCTGCGATGGACCATGAAGCGATCGTCAGAGTGCTGGCAGGGTTCGTAAGGCACAAAACCCATAGAGGTAGGACAGGCGCCCCGTCCACTCTTCCTGAGCAACGGAACGATCTTGAGATCGCACACGATCTGAGCGGCCCTGAACTTTCCGCCGATATACAAGCTGCGATTGAGGTTCTGGCTCGCCGCCCTAAGCGGCCTGAAAACCGACGCCTCGATCTTCGCCATGCCAGCTTGGCCAGGCTCAGTCTGCGCCACTTCGAATTCGAGTCTCCGCCGCGCCTGGAATGGATGTTCCTTACCAGAGCAGACCTTCGGAATGCTGATCTACGAGGCGTGGTCATGAAGGGCAGCATTCTCAGTTCCGCAGATATGTGCTTTGCGTGGCTTTCCGACGCACGATGCGACCGGGCAGTCATGTATAGAGTTGACCTACGTGGCACCATGCTGAACAAAGCAACATTTGTCGAAACTTCCCTCGACGGAGCCGACCTGCGGGAAACGACTGGCCTGACAGCTCAGCAGCTTGCCTCAGCATTCATCGATGCGGAGACCCGCCTACCTGACCATTTGGTGCATGATCCCTGGGTGACCGCCAGGCTAGCTGACTGTGTAGCGTGGGCGGAGGGAAACCATACGAAGACCTGCCCTCCGCCAACGCCACAACCTCAACTACCGACTTCCGCATCTATTTGACGCCATTTGCGTCTGATAGACGCTCCGCACTTTGAACTCGACACTCACTCCTGCCGGGCAAGCTCCGCCTCGATCTTCCTGTTCATCACCTCTTCTTGACCATAGATACACCCTTCGTAGACGCGATGGATCACCTCAGGTGAATTGCCGACCCTCCGCGCCACCTCGGCCACGGGCACTCCAGCGTTCAACCATGTGGTGATGCAGGTATGCCGCAGGTCGTACGGCCGTCCTCCGAGGATGGACGCCTGAAGGTCCGGTGGAAGCGCGTACTCCCGAGCGTCCCGCCACACTCGCCAATAGGTACTGCTGCCCACGAGACCGCCCCTCTCGTTCGTGAAGAGCCGTCCGTCCTTGGCCGTGCCGAACTCCTTCAGGTGGGCGCGGAGCATGGCCACGAGCGGCGGGGGGATCGGGACCGGCCGGTCTTCCTTGGCTTCCCTGGACTTCAGACCGCGCTTGTCGTGGCGCTTTCCGCTGTCTGTCCACTGCTTGCCCGACACGGGGTGTGTGTCGTGAAGCGTCAGAACACCCCACCCCTTTTCGGGAAGGAAGCAATCAGCATTCCTGAGGCCCACAGCCTCACTCGGGCGGAGCCCCGCGAAGTACATGACCGCGTAGAAGCCCACCAGGCGCCGACCCCTCTTACGGTCCCATGTCCCGACGTACGAGACCGAGGCGAGGAGTTGAGCAGCCTGAATCTTGTTCACGAGAACGCGCGGGTCCACTCGGTCCGATGAAGCGCTCTTCACCCTCTTAATGGCGGTGAGTGGGTTCTCCATCAGAAGCTTGCGCTCTATGGCGTATTCAACTGCTGTGTTGAGCGCACGCCGACGGCGACGGGAAGTCTCCCCCGCCGCGGGGGTACCGTCCAGCTTGAAGGAGATCCGATACTGAACATCGCGAAGAATCTTCGGGTCCTCCAGCGAGGAGACGAGAAGCGACTTCTTGGATATCCACCCGTAGGCGTCTTCAAGTTCCTCCGGCGGGTCAAGTTCGGCGTGCTTGGGAATGACCGCCCATCGGAAGGCGAGACGCAACTCTTCCGGTGACGGCATTTTCTGTTCCTGCTCCACCAGTGCCAGCGTCACCGCGGCGAGCCCGTCGGCGATGCCCTCACGGGTCTTGGCCGCGGCGGTCGGCCAGCGCATCGCCATGTACTCGCGACAGAACGAGAGCCAGGGCAGTTCCTCACGGGCTTGCTCCGCGCTGACCTCGGCCCGTACCTCGGATTCAGGCAGACCACCCGTGATGCGGAATGCCTCGCCACGGCGCATTGCCTGCCACAGTTCAGATCTACGGCTCTCTGCGAGCGCCACCGTGGCGAAGGTGGCGCTACTGACCTTCCCTCCGACTTTCCAACGCAGTTGGTAGGGACGGGTCTTGCTCTGCGCTTTGGACACCTTCCACAGGCGGACATCGAGCGAAAACCCGTCCGGGGCCGAGCTGTTGTTCTGCTCGGCCCCGCTGTCGGTGTCCTTCGTCACGCGCTCTCCTCCAGCGTCTGGAGCCACCGACTGAGTTCGGACCGCCGGATTCGCACCGCGCCGTTCGGGAGCTTGATGGACTTCGGGCCCTTCTTGTACTGCCGCCAGCGGTAGAACGTCGCTCGCGGTACGCCTATCTCTTCGATCACTTCGGGGATGGTCAGCATCTCGTCGCGGGACTTGGCCACGACTCCTCCTTGGGCGAGAGAGCAAGGGAAGGTGATCGGACCGGCCGGAAGCCGCCACAGAAACCACGAAATACACAGAAACCCTGGATTGGCGGGCTGACCTGCGGCGATGCCCCACAGTGGAGGCTGCCACAGAAATCGCAGGAACTTCCACAGAAACAAGCGGCCGGACCGGCGGGACCGGTGCCGGGCTATTTCTGTGGCTTCTCGGTTCGTTTCTGTGGCAGACCACTGGAAGCCCCTGACGCGGCTGTCTGTGCTGGTCAGGGGCTTGCCGGGGGTATTTCTGTGATTCTGTGGTTTCTGTGGCGGGGTCAGGCGGTCGGTTCGGTCAGGCGGGGGTGGACCAGGTAGCGGGGGGAGGGTGGCCGGCCGCGTCCTCCGGTGCGGTGGACGGCTTGGGCTCGCACGTATCCGTGGTCTTCCAACAGGGCCAACACGGGGTCCAGGTCGTTGGCGGTGCGGAACTCGGAGCGGGAGAGCTTGACCATCAGGTCCCGCTTGCTGACCTCGCGCCACCCGTGGGTGCGCAGGGCTTCCAGCACGGTGCGGGCGCGTTCCGTGATGCGGTCGGCGCCCATCGAGTCGAACGCGGCGAGGCTGTGGCTGATGAAGTACTCAGCCAGTGCGATCGCGTCGCGCATGGTCGCTGCCGCCACGGGCACCGTGTGCCCCTTGGTGAGGTGTTCGGCGAGGTGGAGCAGGGCGGCCATGCGGGCGGTGGCGCCGACCAGCTTTCCGCCCCAATCGCCGATCTGGCCCATGATGCCGCCGCGGGCTTCGAGCATCGGTTCCACCCGGGCCTGGAAGGCGGTGAGGGTGATGACGGCCTCGGGGGTGAGCTGGATGGAGGCGGGGTCGGTCCACTCGGCGAGGAACAGCGTCAGGTCCAGGACGTGGCGCCGGTAGGTCTCCATCACCTGCTCGGGGATGGGGTCGGGCTCGATCTTGCGGCTGCCCACCAGCGATTCGGGAACCGAGTAGAGGAACCTGCCGAGCAGGCCGCGGCCCTTGAATCCGTCCTGCTTTCCGATGTCGTCCAGGACCTGCGGCTGGACGCACAACCCCATGGTGAGGGCGGGGTGTTCGATGTATTCCTCGCGGGTCTGCCGGTCGACCTTGAGACGGTCGCCGGCGTGGCCTTTGAGGAAGACACCCATGTTGGGCTTGCCGGAGTACCGTCCGGCGATGATGTCGAAGATGTCGCCCTCGGCGGACATGACGGCGATCCGGCCGCCCTGCTCCGCCATCCGTGAGGTGACCGTCTCGGCAGTGGTGTCGTCGGCGAGCAACTGCGGTTTGACCGGCACGCGGACGCTGTCCGCGGTCTGCGCCAGCGCGATCGCCGTAGCGACCATCTCGTCACGCTCATCCGCGCTCGCGGATGCCGCCTTGGCGGTGGCCTTGTCGGCCGCTTCCTTGGCGAGGCGTGCGGTCATCTCCGCTTCCACGATGGCCGGTTGGATCAGCGTGCGCAGTTGCTGCTCTGCCTCATACAGCGGGTCCGTGAGCAGGCCGAACACGGCCGATTTGCGGTTGGCGGGCGGCAGCGAGACGACAATGTAGAGGTTGGTGGGCTCGCGCCAGTGCCCGCGCACCTGCACCACCGACCGGCCGCCGGCCGCCGTGGCGAGCACCGACAGGGCGATGCAACCGGCGAGGTCGACGGGGGTCTGTGTCTCCTCGGCGACCGCAGCCACGAACTCCCGCAGCCAGCCCGGCAGCGAGCCCACGGGGAAGGGAGTGAGCTTGCGCGGACCGGCGAGAGGAACGGGCTCTTCCCACACGGGTGCGGGCGGCTCTTCCAGGGCGGGCAGTCCGGCCCACAGGTCGGGACTGTCCACGGACTGTGTGGTCATGAGGCTGCCCTCCCTTCGAGGGTCGTCAACAGCGGGCACGCAGTGCGGTGTTCGCCGTGGAGCTCCACGAGCCGCACCACCGTGGCGCGGCCGTCGTCGCCCTGCGGGTCAGGACCAACAGCAGTGCGGACGCCTTCGGCGACGTCCTTTCGGTCGCCTACGGCCACCCGTGATGGGTGCTGTATGGCGTTCTGAGGCTCTTTGAGGGAAATGGCGGGCTTACTGGTCACGCCGCGCCCCTCTCGGCCGTCTGGAGGCCGTTGGCGACCGCGCGGCGCGCGTAGTCCTCGGGCACACCCACGGAGACGGCCGCGGCGACGATCTGCCAGCCGATGGCGTCCAGTCCGCACGGTCCGGGGCACTGTGCATGCTGGGCTCCCAGGAACCGGGCGACACCGAACGCCTGTGAGGCGGCCCCGGATTCGGTGCGGGCGCGCACGAGGGTGAGGCCGCGCTCCAGGCCGGTGGTCACGTACTGCCCGGTGTGGCGGCAGCCGGTGGCGACTGTGTGATCCCAGGTAGCGCGTTCGGGGAGGGAAGAGACCACCTTCCCCGGGGCGGAGGTGGTCTCTTCCTTCACGACCAGGGCGAGGGCGGCAGGCGGCAGAGCGGCCATGGTGCCGGTGCCGGGTCCGAGCCAACGGGCATACTGCATGAGCGACTTGACGTCCACGCCAGGCCGAACCGCGTTGGCTGACTGCATCGCCCCTCGGTAGATCCAGTGCTCACCGCGGGTGGTCGACACGGTCCGCGTACCGGGCAGCGCCTGCCGCGCCCACGCGATCGCGTCCGCGTTATCGAGGTCCACGACCGTCAGCCCGGCGCCCCCAGGGTGGTAGGCGACAGCCGCAGCCTGCCGCCACGCCGGCGCCCACGCGCGGGAGGCGAGCACGGTGGTATCGGTGGTGGCTGCGGCCCAGGCGTGGCACACCGCGGGGCACTGGCAGGGGCCCGCGCTCTTCATGTGCGCGCGTCCACCGCACGCGCCATCCGCGCACGTCCGGCAGTTCCCGAACGGCACCTTTCCGGCTCGCAGCGGCAGGACCGGCACGCCTGCAGCGGCGAGTTCCAGGGCCGTCCGCAGGTGGGTCCCCGCCGGATTCGCGCCGGGCAGCGTGGTCTTGCGATCAGGTGTCATGCTTGAGGTCTCCTGTTTCTGTCGAAGGGACGGAGAACCGGGGCGGTCGCGGTCTTTGGCGAGAGGCGACCGCCCCAGCCACGTCTAGCCGTGGAAGGTGTTGCGCTTGATCACGGCCTTGCGGATGTGGACCGTGCTTCCACGTCCGCCACTGATGGCGCGGACCGGGGTGCGCCAGGCGAGAACGGCGAGGGCGATCCACATCGCGGCTCCGGAACTGAATCCGGCGACGGCGTTGATGACCTCACCGATGCCGTAGCCGACGCCGGCCGACAGGGCTCCCCCTCCGATCCCGGCGCCGATGAAGCGCTGAGCGATCGGGTCCAACAGCGGCAGCGGGGTCAGGTCGCGCGGCTCCGGGCGGACCATCGGGAGCGGAGCAAGATGCTTGGGCATGGGAACCATGCGGCCGTAGGCGTCCGGCACCCACACCACCGGGCCCCGTTCCGCGGCCAGTTCGACGGCCGACGGGTCCGGCGCGTACAGGTCCAACGCTGCCGGGTCGTACGCGGGAGCGGTCGGGGTGTTCGGCCGCAGGGCGGGAACGTACTCGTTCACTTCGCACCTCCGGCGAGGTGGGCACGTCCAGCGTCGGTGATGGTGGCGGCAACAGCCAATGGGTCGTCTCCGCTGACTTCGAGCAGGCCACCAGTGGTCAGCGGGTAGAAGGTGCGTGCCTGCACGGCATAGCCGCGCCGGTGCCCGGCCAGCCGCCACCGGCCGCGCGGGATCGCGCGGAAGGTGACGCCCTCGCCGGAGTCGTAGGCAGCCACCGTGCTCAAGAGCTTGAGCACGTGCTTGGGCATGCGGGACATGGGGATCTCCTGTCAGTTGCCCAGGGCGGACAGGGCGTCGGCGGACGCCTGCACGAGGTTGTGGATGGGCTCGTACGCGCCGGTCCCGGCGACGAAGAACCCGAACAGGAACAGCACGATGGCCGCGCCGCCACCGGCGGACTTCGTCTTGACAGCGAGAGCGGACGCGGCGCCGAACAGCAGCACGGCGGAGATGTTCAGGATCATCGCGAGCCCTCCGGGCGCGGGGTGTCGGTGCCGGCGCGGTAGATGCGGGCCCACCGGTTGTAGAGCCAGCGGCCGACGCGTATGCGCTTGCCGGTGGCCTTGCAGCGGCGGCAGTCCTTGCCGCGCTTCTGGCGGCCCTTGCGGTCGGTCTTCATCTGGAAGCCCCAGCCGTTGCACTTGCGGCAGTTGCCGAACGGCGAGGCAGCACACACAGCTACGTAACACAGCGTGACGCCGAGCAGGAGCGTGATAGCGAACAGGACAGGGGTCATGACGGGCCCTCCAGGGCGGTTTTCAGGGGTTTCCGCAGGTGGGCCGCTATGCGCTAGCGACCTGATCAGGGCTGGTTTGGGGCGCTAAGCGAGCCGCTAACGCTAGCGGGGTGTGCCGCTAGCGCTAGCGGCCCGTGACGGTCAGCCCGCGTCCCGCTTTCCGTCACGCTCCGCAACCGCGGCCGTGACGTGGGAGCGGTCGACACCGCGCCGGTTGACGACCTTGCCGTCCACGCGGCGGCCCACCTGGATCGTGGACAGGCCGCGCGGCTTCAGGGCCGCGGCGAGGGTCTCCGGTTCCCATCCGTCGTAGACCTCGGGGCGCAGTTCGGCGAGCCGCGCGACGACGGTCTCGGACCACACCTTGGTCTCCTTGACGGGGATCACGGCGAGGATGTCGGCGAGCAGGTCGTACGCGCTCGCCACGGTCTCCGGCTCCTCCCCCAGCGCGTGACCGGACAGCAGTCCGGCCTTCTCGCGCGCCGTGCGGGCGCGGGCGGCGATGCTGTCGGCGCCGGGTCCGTCGACGTAGACAGAGCCCACGATCCGGGCATCGGAGCCTTCACCGATGAAGTAGTGGATGCCCTTGTCTCCCCAGCTGAACATGGTCGCCCGCACACCGCGCTTGTACGCGGAGGTGCCGAGCACCATGTCGTTCTCCAGCTGGCCCATGACCTTCAGGCACCAACGCGCCGACGCGTTCGCGGAGATGCCGGTGGGCAGCGCCTTCGCGTCCGGCCGCTGCGTGGCCAGCAACAGCACGATGCCGGTAGCCGGACCGCGTTTGACCAGGTCGGTGGCGATCTCCTCGAACTCGTCCTTGTGCTTGGGGTGCTCGAACAGCACCTGGCACTCATCCACCCCGATCACGATGGGGTGCAGGCCGAGCGAGCGCTTGTCGGCGAGTTCGCTGGTCACCTTCGACTCCGGGCAGATGTCCCGCGGAAGCGAGCGGATCACCTTGGTACGCCGGCGCAGTTCCTCACGCAGCGCCCGGAAGTCATTCAGGCAGTACTCGATGGCGTCGTCATCGTCGCCCGCGGCGTGCCGGTGCGAGACGGCATTGCCGACCGGGTCCAGGTCGCCGGTGCCCTTCATGTCGTAGGTGTGCAGCTCCGCCCGCGGGTCCAACGCGGCGATCAGCAGGAGCAGGCGGAGCAGGAAAGTCTTGCCCATACGCGGGATGGCGCCGATGATGCCCGCGATGTACATGAGCGTGACCTCAACCCAGCGTCCGCGCTGGTCGGTGCCGTAGGCGACGGGCTTGAACAGGTTCACGCTGCCGCTGGTCAGCAGCGGCCACTTGGGCTTGCGGGACGTCGACATGTCCTGATCGCCGACCCACAGCACGAGATGGCCGGTGTGCTCGTTGGGGACCGCCTCGGGCCACACGCAGCCCAGTGGCCGGCGCAGGCCGGAGGCGAGCCGGTCGCGACGCTCGATGACGTCGGTCACGGTGACGCCGTAGGGGAGGTTCCCCTCCGCGCGCCATCCGGGACCGTCGCGGGTGATGGGGGCGGTGAACTCGAAGCCGTCGCGGCCCTTGCCCTGTGCCTGGTTGATGGCGGGGATGCCGAGCGAGCCGAGCGCACGCAGCACGATGTCACTGGTGAGCTTGACAGCCGTGGGCAGCTCCACCGCCCGGTGGATGACCGGGTCGTCCGCCTTGCGGCCTGCGGCCCCGAGCGCCATCACGACCGCGCCGGCCGACAGGGCCTGAAGCCAGTCGGGGGCGAGGACGTAGATGGCGAGTGCGGAGCCGAGCCCGATGAACATGGCGAGCACGGCAACGAGGGTGCGGAGTCGGACCCGTCCGTCGCGCTGCCGCGACAGTTTCAGGTACTCGGCTGCGTCCTCGCGTCGGACGGCGGCGAGTCGGACCGGCTCGCCCTCGCGGTCGGCCATCCACCGCATGGTGCCGCCCACGAACTTCGCGGCACCGGACGGCGCCTGAAGCGTGAGGCGTGCGGCGTAGACCGGGGAGCGCAGCGCGTGGTAGCCGACCGAGTGGGCGTAGTGGCGCGCCACCCATCCGGTGGCGGTCTTCAGCTCCGCCACGGACTGAAGCCAAGGCGGAACGACCGGACGGCGCTGTGCGGCGAGCAGCCGACCGAGGTAGCCCGGACCGGTCGCCTTGGCGGTCGGAAGATCGACCATCACACGGGCGGTCGGGTCGCCCGACTCGGCACCCGACCGGTCCGGCATGAAGTCGGGCGACGGGTCGGCGTCGGGTCGGGTGGTCGGATCGGCCGACTCGGTACGGGCCGACCGTGCCTTGTCGAGGTCGACTACCTCGCCCCCGGAGTCGGGTCGGAGGTCGGAGGTCAGTTCGGCTTCGAGCCGGTTGAACAGTTCGTTCTCGTCGTCGGGGTGCTTCACTGAGGGTCCCTTCCAAGGGGAGGAAAGGCGGGGTCCGGCCGTCGCTGTAGGAGGTGGGCGGACGGACCCCGCCGGATCGTCGTGCAGGGTGTTCAGGCGGCGCGCTGTTCCTCGGGGTAGGCGCAGGGCACGCACATGCCGAGCGAGGTCGGGATGACGTATCCCGCGTCGGTGCGGCACTGCGGGCAGGTACGGCGGGCGCACATCGCCTTGGCGAGCGCCGCCCGCTTTCCGGGCGTCATCGGCCGGACGGGCTTGGCACGGTCGACGCGGTAGAGGTAGGCGACCAGCGGGCCGCGCCGGTAGCGCGGTCGCAGCACCTGAGCCGCGATCGGCTGACCGCCCGGACGTAAGCCACGGGCCCGCAGTTGGCGGCGCGTGGCGAGCCCGTCCGGGGCGTAGCGCCACGGGTAGGTGGGGATGCCGAACTGGCTGCCGGTCGGGTCGTAGCACTTGCTGAATGCCACGGCCATCAGGCGGCCTCAGCCTCGGACCCCTCGCCCTCCGCGTCGTCCACGGAGTGCAGCGGGCGGCCGTCGGCCCGCTCGGACTTCAACGCGTCACGCAGGTTGCGGGCGTTGGCCTGCGAGACGTGCACCGCCGTGCGGATGCGGTCCGCGGTCAACTCCGTGTCCGGCCACTGTGCGGTGACCGTGCGCGCCTCGGTCAGCAGTTCCTCGAAGGTGCGCTGTGCCTTGGGCTTGCCCTTGGCGGGGGTCCGGCGGCGCGGGCGCGGCTTGGCCTCGACCGGGGGCGCCGGCGGAGTCTCCGCCGGGGGCGGTGCGGGTATCTCCTGTTCGGTGGCGGGGGCAAGGTCGCCCATGCGCAGCATCACGCGCTCGCGCCGCGGGGTCTTCGTCCGCCACTGGCGGCCGTAGCGCTCGCGCAAGTCCGCACGGGCCAACTGCCGTTCCTTCTCCCGTGTCAGCGCCTCGGAGTAGGAGGTGACCTCCCACAGCGTCATGCGGCGCCACAGCGCGAAGGTGGACGGGAACGCCAACAGCCAGCGGGAGAACCGGATCTTCTCCATCCGGCGACCGGTGGCCGCGCCGATCCGCACGGCGTAGACGTGCGCGCCGATCTCGGAGAAGACGACCCACAGCAGCGGCATCGTGCCGTGCGCGACCTTCGCGGACAGGGAGTGTCCGGCCGCGATGTTCAGCCCGCACGTGATGAGCGTCAGCACCCAGGGCACGAACCGCACCCAGGCCAACGCCATGTCCATCCGGATCAACAGGAGATTGGCGACGGTGAACACCGGGATGGACACGTCGATGCCGACTGGCAGCATCCACGGAGCGGAGAATCCCCAGCTCGCCGCGGCAGCGGACACCGCGTCGAAGGAGGAGATCAGACCGAGCGCGCCGACGCCGGCCGCGGCGAGCGCGCCGATACCGGCGAGGCCCATTTCCGGGCGGGTCAGCGGCGGCACCCCGGTCGGCTGGGCTTCGGGGGCGGGGGTCGTGGTGGTCATGCCGCTGTCTCCGTTCCGCCGTGTGTACCCGGGCGTCCGGCGCGGCGGCCGTTGGCCGTCTCGCTCTGCGGGGTCAGGTCCAGGGCGGTGAGCCAGTCGGCACCGGAGCGCTTGGCCGCGTACATCTGCTCATCCGCCAGGCGCAGCAGCGTGGACAGGTCCACCTCGTCGGTACGGGGGTCGTAGGCGACCGCGCCCACGGAAGCACCCACCGTGAGGGAGCGGCCGTCGACGGTGACCGGCTGCTCGATGGCACGGGTCAACTCACCCAACGTCCACGACAGATCAGCCAGGCTGAACACACGGGCGACTGCGGCGAACTCATCGCCCCCGAGGCGCACGACGATGCCCCCGTTGACGTCGGCCCATTCTGCGAGCCGCCCACCGGTGGCCGCGATGACCGCGTCCCCGGCAGCGTGCCCATAGGTGTCGTTGATCCCCTTGAACCTGTCGAGGTCGAGGACGTAGACCGCACTGCGACCGCCCGCCAACACCTTCGGGGCACGCTCAGCGAACGCGTCACGGGTGAACAGGCCCGTCAGCGGGTCACGGCGCGCGGCCTCGATACGGCGGCGCAGGCGTACCGCGTGCAGGGACCATCCGGCTGCCGTCGGCAGTCCGGCCGCCGCGGCAATCAGCAGCTCGCTCATGCCGCACCCCCCTGGAACGGCGGGTTGACCAAGCCAGTCAGGGCGGCGATCTCGTCGCCGGTCAGCACGGTGTGTTCGTCCATGGCGTGCGCCACGGTGCGGATCTCCCGCCACAGGTAGCCGATCTTGCGGCGTGCCATCCCGCGCACCATCCCCCACGACTTGCCGCCCTCCGGGGCGGCGCAGCGTCCGAGGCGGTAGCCGAACTGGGCGAGCACGTCGATAGCCAGCTCACGGTCATGGTCGGCGGCGCACGCGGCGGCGCGCTCCGGGGTCCACAGCCCGTAGGTCATGAGGTACTGCGCGTGCGTGATCTCTCCGGCCGCGCACTGCGCGGCGTAGTGCCAAGGCGGGGTGTCGTGCGTCTGATGCTTGGTGCTGCCGGTGACGGCGAACATGCCGGGTTCCGGCTCCCACGCGATGACCTCGGACGTGATGATGTGCATGCCGTAAGCCATGGACAGCACGGCGTGCCCAGCCTCGTGAAAGGCCATGCCCAACCGGGCCTGTTCGTAGGTCAGCGGCATGTCGAGGATGGGGCGCGGCTTGCCGGTGTGGTCGGTCAGTTCCTCGGGAGCGGGGGCGGTGTTCCTCATGCCGCAACCCCCCTGCGTGCCGAGCGGCGGCGGGCGGGACGGGCCAGCGGGATGACGTCGAACAGGTCCGGGTTGTCCTCGATGACCTGCGCGGCCATGCGGACCAGGTCGTCGGCAAGGTCCGGGCTGTCGGCGAGGATGTCGCGCGCCGCGTCCAGGCGGGCGGCGCGCTCTTCGTCCGTCTCACCGTCGACCCCGAGCCACAGTTCAACCGGGGTGCCGAGTGCGAGTTCCGCGAAGTCCTCAGTAGAGATGGCCTGTTGGCGGCCGATGAACGTGCGCATGGCGGTTCTCCTGACATCGAAGGGATGCCGAGGCGGTCGCGGTCTTGGGCGAGAGGCGACCGCCCCGGATGAGCACCCCGGGCCGCGCGTGCGGCGGGGTAGTGCCCCGTCCGGGAGTCGAACCCGGCTTGGCCATCGGGGCGCTTGAAGGAAGAGGGCGTCAGCGCTGGACGACGGGCTTGTCCAGGTCGCGGTGGTGGACGGTGACGCTGTGTCCGGCCGCGGCCAGCCGCTCGGCAAGCGCGCGAGCGAAGGTGGGGGCGCGGTGACGGCCGCCGGCGCAACCGTCGGCGACAGTCACCGTTCCGGCGCTGGGACCGGACACGAACGCGGCGACCGCCGTGGCGGTGGCCTCCACCAGGTCCGTGATACCGGGCGTGTTCAGGACTGCCGTGCGGACCGGCTCGTCGTTCGCGGTCATGTACCGCAGCTCTGACGACACGTGAGGGTCGCGGAAGTGGTGGCGCAGGTCGATGGTCAGGTGTGTCGCGGGCGGCTCGTCGTGCAGGTAGCCGAACGACACGATTTCAACAGCAGCGCTCATGAGGACTCCAGGAAGCGAAGGGATGTTCCGGTTCCCCTCAGCCCCGCTCGTACGAGACGAGCGGAGGAGGCAACCGGCCGCCGCAGGAAGCGCGGCGGCGAGGTGAGGTGGTGCGCTGTCTCCTTCGGGAACACGAGCTCCCGTTACAGGCGTATGGAGACGTGACCTTTCGGTCCAAGCCCTCCGGACTGCCAAGGGGTCCGGGTCCCTCGCCCCCGCCGTAGCGGGGCCTCATGACCCCTCTCGGGGCCCTTTCCGTGCGCTCGTTCGGTTCACCGAAGCGACCCGAGTGAGAGGAACATGTATTACGTGTTCCTCATCTTGTAGAGAGGAGTTCGCCCCGTCAAGCCCTTCGACTGTTTGGAGTTCGGCAAGCCCTCGCGCTCGATGTACCTACAGACTGGCGTCGGCGCCGACGACGATCGACTTCGCGGATGTACAGCTCGGGTCGTACTTGGCTACCGTGAAGTCGTACCAAGTCGTCCCAACGAGGCGGGGGTTGGACGTGGCGAATGAGCGACTGCGCGGCGCGATAGTGGACTTGGGCCTGACGCTCGATGAGGTCGCCCAACGGCTCGGGGTCGCGGCCAAGACGGTCGAACGATGGATCAACGAGCCTGAACGCAAGCCATATCGCCGCTTCCAGTACGCGACCGCATCGCTTTTGAAGTGCGAAGTGTCGTACCTGTGGCCGGACGAACGCACATCAGCCGAGGTCACTGCCTCTGGCAACGCGGAGTTGGTCAGGCTCTATCCGCACCGGTCGGTCGTGATGCAAACCCTCTGGACGAACCTCTACTCCAAGGCGACACGTCAGTTTGACCTGTTGGTGTACTCCGGGTTCTGGCTCACGGAAGATGCGTCGTTCCACCGCATCGTGAAAGAGAAGTCAGCCGACGGAGTGCCCATCCGCTTCATCCTGGGAGAGCCCACCTCGCCGGCCGTAGCGGTGCGCGGCGAGGACGAAGGGATCGGTGCGGCGATGGCAGGCAAGATCCGGAACGCCCTCATCAACTACGGCCCGCTCTTCGGCCTCCCCGGGGTGGAGTTCCGGTTGCACGGTACGACTCTCT
Organism: Streptomyces sp. NPDC058274; assembly: GCF_042881375.1. Lineage (NCBI taxonomy): Bacteria > Bacillati > Actinomycetota > Actinomycetes > Kitasatosporales > Streptomycetaceae > Streptomyces > Streptomyces sp. NPDC058274. Next base: position 164,423 of record NZ_JBHVXW010000010.1, on the reverse strand, counting down.
ACAACTCGATCTACCGGGCCGATGACGAGATGCTGGCGAACGGGCACCTCTACGGCGTCGGCGCCTACATGGCCCCCGTGCTACACCTGCGGCGCGTGCCCGGCGGTGAACTCTTCGACGCATACGCTGAGAGCGTTGAGAAGGTCTGGGAATCGGCCCGCCCGATCTCTTCACCTGCCGATTGGGAAGGCACTGCCTGATGAGCCGCATCGACTACTTCCGCGACCCGAACGCCCCTCAGGCAAACTCGGTGGTGCCCTCGGTCACCGCGGTCGTCCGAGACGACACGGGGCGGTTGCTGCTCATCCACAAGACGGACAACGATCTGTGGGCACTGCCCGGTGGCGGCCACGACATCGGCGAGCGCATCGGTGACACCGCCGTCCGTGAGGTCGCGGAAGAGACCGGCATTGACGTTGAGGTAGACAGCATCGTGGGGCTCTACACCGACCCTGAACACGTGCTGGCGTACGACGACGGAGAGGTCCGGCAACAGTTCTCCATCTGCTTCCGAGCCCACCCTGTCGGGGGTTCTCTGCGTACGAGCAGCGAGTCAAAAGAGGTCCGTTGGGTTGACCCAACGGACCTTGACGGGCTGGACATTCACCCGTCGATGATGCTGCGCATCCGCCACGGGCTCGACGACTCGCGGCGAGAGCCCTACATCGGCTGACCCTCCGCAGAGACCTGCGCCAACCGGACCTCAACACGATTCGCAGCCGCATGGATCTCGGGGGCCGCGCGCTGAATGAACCGCCCGACGATCGTGTCCGGGCCGTACCGCTGCACGATCTCGTCCAGCCGCTCGGCCGGCGTGGTTTGCGTCCCGTCCGGCGTCGTCGTCATGTCGCAGTACAACAGGGCGTCGACCAGGTCCGGACGCTCTAGCTCGAACTCCCCCTCTAGCTCCTGCCTCAGTCCGCGCTCCTCGGCTTCCAGCAGGGCGCAGGAGTGGTGGGCCACGAGACGAACGACCCGCCCGTCTGCCTTCTCCTGGTCCCGGAGGAACCGCGCACCGTCCAGGGGGTGAAAGCCGGTCGTGGCGATGGCCGGCGAGTACCCGATGTCATGCAGCACCGCGGCAGCTTCCAGCAACTCGGCATCGTCACCCATGATCGGGCCCAAGGAGCGAGCGCGCTTGGCCACCCCCAGCGAGTGCGCCCACCGACGCGGCAGCGGATCGGACAGCAGCGATTCGGAGAGCGAGTACGCCCACTCAGTCAGTCCCATGGCGGCCAAGACTACGGCCGGGTTGTGGGGGTCGGGAGAGCGCGCACGGTTCGCCCCTTGCCATGAACGGTGGCCAACAGGCCGTTTCCCTCCATCTGAGCAAGGACACGACGCACGGCGGTGCGGGAGGCGCCGAACCGCTCGCAGAGCTTCGCTTCGGATGGGTACGTGTCGCCGACTGAGAGCGAGCCCTCTGTGATCACGTCAGTCATCCGTTCCGCGAGGGACCGGCGGTCACCACTCCGAGCAACGCGCCACCCGATCCCGGGAGCAGACTCAACAACCCCGTCGACTTCGAGAACCTTGAGAGCGCGACGGATCGTGTTGCGGGAGACCCCGTGCGAGCTCATCAGGTCAGCCTCTGACGGCAGGACGTCGATACCCTCCCCCTCTTCGATCTCGTTTCGCAGCGCCTCCGCAATGACCAGGTAGGTTCCACGCGGACTGGCCTCCGGCACTTCGGCTCCTCTCGTGTCGCTCCATCGCTCGACGCCAAGGATCCCACGGGCCACGCGGCACGCGTATGGATCTCTCTCAACCAGTCACGATGACTAGTCGGTAACCCGTGACCGCCCTTGCCTAACTTAGGCGGAGCCCGTGCCTGACTCTGCGCGACGGCATCAGGGACTGACCACCTACCCAGGTGGGCCGCCCCTGTCCATCGAATCTCGCTTCCCGGGGTCACTAAAGCCGCTACTCTGCCTATCTGCGGACGTCCGAGGACTGCCCTGCCTCGCATGCACCACAACACCGCTAGGTAGAAACTTAAGGTGAAGCATGGATCGCATTACCCAAGGACTTGTCAAGCAATTCCAACAGGAGCGAGGACTTCGGAACCTTACAGAATCTGAGTCTTTTGAAGATTTTGCAGGATTTTGCGTAATCAGTAGCTACTTTGAGGACGAATTTGACCCCGAAGAATTCCGAATGGGCGCAGGGGGCGACCTTGGCGTAGACGTCGCCGCGATCATTATTAACGGCGACCTCCTCTTGGATGCAGCCGACGTTAGAGCCGCCGCAGCCCAGGCCAGGACACTTGATGTCAGATTCATTATCGTTCAAGCCAAAACAACTCAAGGCTTCGAGGCAAAAGTCTTCACCGACCTAGCAGACAACCTTGTTGAATTGTTCACATCGGACACCCTTGATTATCCCGCATCACCAGAGATCGCGAATCTGCGAGAATGTATCGATGCGATTTATTCAGACCTAGGAAAACTTTCCCGCGGTCTACCTGCCCTTTCCGTCCGGTATGCCTCAACAGGCACAGTGGGCGACAACATGCTTGAGGCAAAACGAAAGACTGCGATCAAAAGACTGGACCGGACCAACTTTTTTAGCGAGGTTGACGCAGCACCGTTCGGGGCACGAGAATTGCGCGATCTGTACCAGCGCGCGACGTCAGCAGTTTCTGCCGAGTTCTCTATGCCAAAGCGAATCACCCTCCCCAAAATGCCGCTCGTGGATCAGGCATTTCTCGGAATTTTGCCGGCGACAGATCTGGTGAGAGTCATCACTGACCCTGGGGGAGGCATCCGAAAGACCCTCTTCTTTGAGAACGTTCGAGATTTCCAGGACTACAACCCCGTAAATCTGGAGATCCAGCAAACGGTTAGGGATCCGGAGAATCGTGATCGCTTCGCTGTCCTGAACAACGGCATCACCATCGTTACGCGAGAACTTACACTCGCGGGCGACGATATCCACATCCGCGACTTTCAAATCGTGAACGGCTGCCAAACATGCCATGTCCTATTTGACGAGAAGACCAACTTGACTGAAGGTATCCACGTCAATGTGCGGATCATTCAATCCCGAGAAGAGAATGTAATCACGGGAATCACAACTGCCACCAACAGGCAGACAGCCGTAACCGACGAGGACCTTCAAGCCCGAGAAGTCTTCCACAAGGAGCTAGAGGGACTTTTTCAGTCATTCACAGAAGGTGAGCGACTCTATTATGAGCGGAGGTCTCGCCAGTACAGCTCTCAGCAGACCGTGGAGAAGACACGGATCATCACCAGGTCCCTTCTAACTCGAACATATGCATCCATGTTCCTGAATGAACCATCGCGCGCAGGTCGCTACTACAAGGAACTCAAAGAGACTCGCGAATCTGACCTGTTCCAACCGACTCAGAGCGCACTCGCCTACTACACAAGCGCAGCCACTTCATACCGAGTTGAATGGCTTTTCCGAAACAAGAGGATCGACCGCAAATATGCACCGAGCAAATATCAACTCCTAATGGCCGTCAAGGTCTACCTGCTAGGGGCAGGAGATTTGCCACAGGGCAACAGGCTAGCCGACCGCGAGTGCAAAAAGATTCTCGACGTTGTGTGGGATCCGATCGCATCTGAGGAATTGATTCAGAGGCTCCTTCCTGCCGTAGACCAAGCAGCCTTGGGAGAAGACTCCAGCGGGGTAATCACCCGTGACACGGTCCGCACTCAGCGATTCGCTGAGACCCTTCGCCGTGAGGTTCAGCGGTTGGACGGTGCCAAGGGAAAATGAGGGATGTCCACCGAGGCCTGGGGTCGCCCGAGAGCCGTCGCCGTCTCCTGGAGAGAGGAGACAGCGACGGCTCTTGCATCGTGGAGGAGGGATCCTCGCCGGCAATCACCGATCGCTGGCGTTCGCCCCGCCAGGCGACAAGCCATCAGGGTTCCTAAGTCGCGCTTTGAGCATCCGCGTCAAATCGGATTGGCTGCGCTGCCGATCGTCCCAAGCTCGAATGAAGTCCTCAGGTGCTACAGGGATAGGTTCTTCGCGCTGCCACGCACCCAGGCACTCGATTGCATGAGTTGCAAGAGCCTGAGCAGTCCACTGCCGACGTATCGGCGTCTCCCTGACAAGCTCGCGCCAGTCCTCCAAAAGATCCAGTGTGCGGATTAGTCGCTCGCGCAATCTGGCATCACGGATGACATGAGCCGCAATCTTCGCTGGCCCCAAGGAATCGCCCAGGACGGGACCCCACTCACGCGCACTCCTGGAGTAAGCGTCTCGCGTCTCTTCGCTGATCGGATCAGGCGCTGACTCTGGGGGCAGGTCTGGTTCCCAGGGCATGGTGCGCAGGTGCCTTTCGATCTGCACAAATGCTTCGGCGAGTGCGGCAACGGCCGCGTCTTGCCGAGCTTCCAGTCGCTCGCCTTTGGCCCGCTTCGCCTCCCAGAGGTGCGCGAGATAGCTGGCTCCAAGCGAAACGCCAGCACCAAGCAGCACAAGCCAAAACTCCGTCATGTGCTCAGTGTGGAACCGCCCGCGATGTTTGGTCTACACGGGCGCGCGCCTACCCCTGTGGCCGCGTCGCTCGCGACCACCCCGACGTGCAGGGCAGACACAGCAACAGAGTCACGCAGGGGCACCGTGCAAGGTATGCGATAGAGATCGATGCTTCGTCTGGCACCGTAGGGAGAACATCCAGGTCAACTGGGTTTTGGTGACGAGTCTAGGCATGCTCTCCGGAGCCGTGTGCGCAGGTTCGAATCCTGCCGGGGGCACCCTTCACACGGTGCCCAAAGACCCCGTCACCAGCGGAAACGCTGAGGCCGGGGTCTTCGCGTATGTGCAGGCGGATGCCGCCCGGAGCGGACGTATCTCGGGGTCCGTGGACGAGGCGTGGACGGGATCTTGGAGCATCGCCGCGGGTGGCGCGTCATCTGGACGCCATGCCGCCGCCCTCCCCGCTATCTTCGTCCCGATGTCGGACGGTGCTGGGGTGGGGAGCCCAAGCCTTGATGCGCCTGTCACGCCGTCTTAGGCCGTCGCAGGCGGATGAATGGACGAGTTGGGGGATCTCGTGGACGTGACCACGCTTGCCGTCGCAGTCATCGGAGTTGTGGGAGCACTGGGCGGGACCCTCGGTGGGGCAGTGCTCAGCCAGCGCGTCACCCGCGAGCAGCACCAGCGGGCCGATCGTGAACGGGCAGAAGACCGACACGACCGAGCGCAGCAGGCACGACGGGATCTCTATGCACGATTGAACACCACGGCTCGCGCCTACCGCGTCGCTGCCCGAGACGCAGTCCGAGCGGCCGAGCGCGGTCAGGCCGCGGAACCCGCAGTCCTTGACGCTGCCAAGGACGCTTGGTTGGAGAACTACTCGGTGGCACAGATGGCTCTCCCGAAAGACGTCCATGAGATCGCCTCGGCCCTCAACCGGGCGCTCGGAGTCGGGTACACCGTCGTAAAGCAGTTACCGACCAGTCCCGATCTCATAGCGGCGTACACCCGTGCCGGAACGTGGTTCAGCGGTCCGCTGTCCGACGGCGTGTACCTCCTGCGGGTCACTCTGCGCCATGACCTCGGTGTCGAAGTCCAGCCCGACTTCGCGCAAAGTAGCTCTCGGATGCTTGCTGAGCTCAATAGCGAGCGAAGGAGCCTTAGACGTCTGCTCACCTCGGAGCAAGCCCAGGCCACTCGCTCGGCTTGACGGCCCAGACAAACGACGACGCCCCCCGGCACCCTGCCGAGGGTGTCGATGCCCTTGGCCGTGCCGAACACCTTCAAGTGGGCGCGGAGCATGGCCACGAGTGGCGGGGGATCGGGACCGGTCGGTCTTCCTTGGGCTCCTTCGACTTCAGTCGACGCTTGTCGTTGCGCTCTCCGCCTTCTGTCCACTGCTTACCCGACACGGTGTGTGCCGTGTGCCGGCCGACGAGGAACCGGGCCACTCCGAACGCCTGGGATCCGGCGCGCGATTCGGCGCGCGCACGATGACGAGTCCGCGCTTCAGGCCGGTGCATACGTACCGCTCGGTGTGGCGGCAGCCGGAGGCAACGGTCCCGGTCCCAGTCGATGTCGACGCGGTCGGGGACGGAAGCGACCACGCGACCGAGGTTCTGCAGCTTCGGCGCGATGGGCACCGGCGCTGAAGAGCGCTCCGGGACGCGTGTGAACCTGGCTGACAGGGGGTCAGCCGGCACCGCTCAGTTTCCAGCCATCACCGACGTCACGGGGCCGGCCGCACCGCAGTCACGAGTCATCTGTGCAGCCACTGCCAAGACCACCAGGAAGGCATCCAGCAGTCGGATCAGCGACGCGCGGTGAGGCAACTCATGGGAGGGAACACGCCACTTCACCCGGTACTGCGTTGCGTCTGCAACCAAGGATGCGACAGGATGTTCGACGGACTGTGAGGCGGGTGTGACGCACGGGCACACTGTGGTGGCCGAACAGTCGTGGCACACAACAGACTTACGGGGGTGGGTGGATGAAGTTCGACATGGGGTCGTCGACCCTGGCGGATCTCGGCAGGAGCACGCTCGGGTCGACTGACGACCTGGGCACGCTGATCGGGTGGCTGGTGCTGGCGGCGGAGCCGCTGGAGGGGAAGTTCAACGGGGCGGGCAAGGCCGCGTTCGACTCGTTCAAGAACCATGCGGACGAGATCACCGACGCGCTGAACGGATCGCTGGGCGCGATCCTCGGCGGCCAGGGCGGTATGGACAACGCCTTCGGCACCGGTGACGTCGAGCAGCAGGACAACGCCCACCAGAACATGGGCCAGGCGAACTTCGACGCAGCCCGCTTCGGCGCCCGGTAACAAACACACAGGGGGAATGTGACCATGGGGCAGAACCAGGACCGCCGCTCGTACGACACCGCTGCCTCCACCGAGGTGCAGGGCAGCCTGCAGGGCATCATCGGGCAGCTGGAGCGCGTCCTCGGTGACCGCGACCGCGCAGTGAAGGCCGCGATGGCCGAGTTCCAGGCCGACGGCGTCTCCGACGAGTACCACGGCAAGGAAGTCCGCTGGAACCGCGCGGCCAACGAGGTCCGGGACATCATCCGCCTCGTACGCACCACCCTGGAGCAGAACGACGGCACCGCGCAGTCGACCCTCGCCAAGGCGCGCTCCGCGGTCGACAACATCGGCTGACCGGCGTCACCTGCCGAGATGAGAAGTACCGGGCCGCGTTGCGAGTTGGCAACGCGGCGTACGGGGCTACGGGGCTACGGGGATCAGGGGGCTGTTCGTGAGGGGTTGGGACGTCACTGCGTCCGGGGTCGGGGCGGTGGTCTCCCAAGTGGGAGACGTGATGGGGGTTCTGGACGAGATCATCCAGGCGTACTGCGGTGACATGGAAGGCGCGGCCACAGCTGCCGGCACCATCGCCCCGGGCGGGGCGAGCGGTGACGGCAAGGCACAGGGCGGCCTGGTGGCCGCGGCGCTGGCCGAGTTCATGGAAGGCACCGCGAGCGAGGTGCAGTTCATCGGGGTGCGCCTGGGCAAGTCGCTCACCGGTGCGGTGGAGGCCACTACGGCCTATCAGGCCGGCGATCTGGAGATGGCGGCCGAGGTACAACAGCGGGCTGCCGGCGTGGTGGAGCCGGACATGCCGTCGGGCTGGAAGCGGGGCCGGCTGTGATCAAGCCGGATGACATTCCGCAGTTCACCGGCGACCTGGGGCAGTTGGAGCAGCACATCTGCGCCCTGCGGAGCGAGGCTGACGGCATTCGTCAGGCCGGAGCTGCGGCTCACACCCGTTTCCAGGGACTGTCCGCGTTCTATCAGGCGCCCGAGGCGGACGATCTGTTCGCCTCCACGGCTCCGGTGCGCGACGGGGCCGACGGCTTCGCCGACAAGGTCGCCACCATCGCCGGCGCGCTGACCACGTATGCCATCGAGGTCACGCCGGTCATCGCGCGGCTGAAGAACCTGCAGAGCAAGGCAGCCACCTTCGTGGCCGGTCAAAGGACCAGCAGCGGAGCGTTCGACGACGACTGGATGCGCGACCAGGACAAGGTCGACGAGCACGCGGCGCTCATGAACGACGTGGCGGCCGCACAGGCCGCGTTCACCGCCGCCGAGATCGCCGCCAACAACACGATCACGGCGCTGGTCGGCGGCACGCAGTACGTCATGAACACCGGCGACAAGCAGTTCATCCCACGTGGCGCCGAGCTCTACGGCTACAGCGCCGAGGTACTGCAGCAGGCCCAGGAGCTGCCCTGGGGGACGCCGGTCAGCACGTCCCACCGCTGGTGGGATCCCGATGACCTCGGCTACTACTCCAAGAGCTTCCTGTGGGACGGGCTGATCGTCGACAACGTGTGGGGCACCGTCGACGGCGTCGCCACCCTGGTCGGCCTCAACGGCGCCGACGCCGCCTCGGGCGCCTGGACGGGCCTGGTCCGCGGCCTGCTCGGCGCGGAAACGTATCTCATGGAAGCCGACGGGCGGAAGCCCACCGGCTTCCTGGCCAGTGACTACGTCCAGGACAGCAAGGTGTACGCAAAGGAGTTCGGCAAATCCTTCGTCGCCTGGGACACCTGGAAGGAGAACCCGGCACGCGCCGCGGCCACCGTCGTCTTCAACGGTCTGACCCTCGGTGCCGGACCGCTGAAGATCGCCTCCGCCGGACGGGTGGGCACCGCCGCCAAGGTCGCCTCCGTCACCGCCAGGATCGGCGACGCCATCGACCCGGTCAGCGCGGCCGCCAGGGTCACCACCAGAGGCATACCCAGGATCGCCGAGGTGACAGCCAACCTCCGCGGTGTGAACGACATTCCCGACCTGCGCACCCCGCACAGCGTGCTGGAACTCGCCGATGGTTCCAAGGTCCGCATCGAGGACGGCACGTTCATTCCCGTCGACAAGCATGGCCACGTCATCCATGACGCGCCGCACCAGGAAGCCACCGCGCAAGCGCGGGCCACGCCGGAGGAGACACCTGCGCGGCAGCGGGAGCCCGCCGGAGTCGGCGCCGCCTCACGCACCCCCGGGGCCACGGCTCACGTCGGGGAAGCATCCGGCAGGGCCGGAGCCTCGCGCCCCGTCGGCCCTGGGACCCCGAGGTCCGGTGCCGGGCCGGCCGGCAACGGCCATGCCGGCACGGGCTCCGGCAGCCACGGAGGCGGTGGCTCGGATGACCTCGGTCGGTTCGGCGACGAAGCGCTCGGGGACGGAGTGAACGGCGCAAACAGGCCGGACGGTGACGTCCCTGGTCAGCGTACTGGGATCGAACGCCCCAGTTTCATGCGTGAGGGAGCCGATCCTTACGGACATCGCGGATCGCTCACGCTGGAGCAGATCGAGGACATCCAGGTCTACCGGGCCAACCACGAGCCCGGTTACTTCGAGCACTACTACCGCAAGGACGGCACCCGAAGGCTCCTGGAGCGCTACGACGAGAGCGGACATACCCCGCCGCAGCTCACGCGGCTGTCCGATGACGCACCACTCACCCGCGCCAAAGACGCACCGGCACCGCCCAAGCCGCATTTCCTCGACGACGATTACATCTCCGCGAGGTCCGACACCGTCACGAACAAGGCACGGCGTCGGATCCTGGAGGAGGCTGCACGAATCCGCCACTTCGCCATCAAGTGGGACAACCTCGTCTCGGACTGGAAGAGGGAGACGGGCAAGGCCCACGAGCTTCACGGAACCATCGATTCTGCCGCGCAGTGGGGTGAGGCCCGGGGCGCGTACAAAGAATCCCACACCCTTATGGGGGAAAAGGCCGAAGACTTCGGCGAGACAGCGGCCGAGTACCACTACATCGCCGAGAACCACCCGGACTTCACGAAAGAGACCCTCCTCGGCCCGAAGAGCGGAAACGACCAGTTCGACCAGGTGTGGACGCATGAGGACGGCCGTGTCGTCGTCATCGAGGCCAAGAGCAGCCCCACCACTGAGCTGGGAAGACGTACCCTGCCGAACGGTCGCCAAGTCTCGCAGGGGAGCAGGGAGTACTTCTTCGACATCATCGAGGCCATGAGGAAGCGCGGCGAGCGGGGGCTCGCCACAGATCTCAGAAAGGCGCTTCGCGACGGCAAGCTGGAATACGTGGTCGTGAAGGGAGGCAAAAACACCGGAACATACACTGGCTACGAGTACCGACGTTTCGACATCAGCAAGGGGACTCTCCCGTGACAGTGAACATTGCCCGGCATATTGCACCGCGTCCTGATGCCGTGCAATTCGCGGAGCAGTTGGGTGACGACCTGGCCGAAGAGATCGACGATCTTGAGAGTTCGCCGGAGATGATCGACTTCACGCTCAACTCCGCGGTCATGAACCTGCGTGCGCGGTGCGTCGTCGACCCGCGAGCGGCGGCTGTGGAGACATGGGAAGCCGCGGTCACCGCGATGCAGCTGGGCTCTGCGCTGTTCGCCGTGACGGGCGCCAGCGAGGGCATCATCGAGTCTCGTATCGACCGCAAGATGCGTAGTCTGCCCGCCATTGGCGAGCGTTCCACCGCCGACGCCGGCAACTGGCTGACGGCGTTCTGGCTGGCTGTCATCTGCCGCGAACAGGACCGGATGACGCAACTGTGCGAGATCCCACTGGAGCGCCTGCGTGCGCCGGAGGGGCAGTACGACGAGTACATCTACCACTGGGTGGACACCCTGCAGACGTACTGGCTGCGACGACCGGGGCTGGTGGAGAAGCTCACCGCCACATTCGAGGCGTCGAACTCCTCGGTGGCGCGGATCGCCCCGCGCGACCTGCTGGACGGCGTGCTCTACCCGCCGATCAACCTCTTCTATCACTTCGTACGCAAGGACGAGGAGGGCTTCAGCCCAGCCTTGGTGGAGGCGCTCAAGCTCCACAGGCTGTACTGGACCTTGAACGAGGACCGGGAGGCGGACATCGACGGCAGCATCGCCCTGGGCCCGCTGGCCATCGCATGCCTGGCCTACGACGGAGAAATTCCCATCGAGGTCGAGTCCGACTACCTGCCCAAACACCTGCTCCAGCACAGCTGGCTCGGCGAGTTCCCCACCTGAGAACTGAAACGGACAGCAAATACCTGTGGCAGCCCAGGATTACGACAGCCAATTGCTGGAGTCGGTGTCGGTTCGGCGCCGGCGGCTGCGGGATGCCGTGTTGTTCGGAACGCAGCGGCAACGGCGGTCGGTGGATGAGCGGTTGGGGAAGGTGTTCGCCGGGATCGTGGTCGCGGCGGTGTTGTGCGCGGGGTGTGTGGGCTGGTCGTTCGTTTCGCACCGGGTCATGGGGAAGAGCCCGTACGGCAGCCCTGTGCCCTCTTCCTCGGCTTCCGCGGCGCCTTCGGCGACACCGGCGCCTTCGGTGACACCGGCGACACCGGCGTCTGCGTCCTCGGCGTTCTCGGCGTCGTCGGCGTCCTCCACCCGATGACCGAACGACTCGATGATAGGTTCGAACGCGTGATATCTGCGGGGTCCCTGAGCCGTACGGCGTCGAACCGGACGGCTTTGAGCCGGGTCACTCTGATCGGCGAGCGGCGACGCGTTGATCTCGTCCTCCCCTCTCAGGAACCCATTGGGCTGCTGCTGCCCGAAGTGATGCGGCTGCTGGACGACCGGGTGTCCGTCCGGCCCGAGTTGCGGCATCTCGTCACTGCGGAGGGTTCGGCGCTCGCGCACGACAGCACGCTGGAATCGGCCGGGGTTGCGGACGGCGCCGTCCTGCGCCTCGTGCGGCTGGAGGACGCCCCCACGGCGCCCGTGGTGCACGACGTCACCGATGAGGCCGCTGACGATCTGAATGTACGTCCGTGGCGGTGGAGCCCCGCGTCCCGCCGCGTCGTCGCGGGAGTCGCGACGGTCGGATGGGCCGTCGCGGCCGGGTTCCTGGCGCGTGGCGCGTTCACGCTGTCGGCGGTGGGAAGCGTACTGGCGACCGTTGCCGCGGTGGCCGCACTCGCCGGGGCGCTCTTCGGGCGGGCCGGGCAACGAGGCCTGGCCACCACGCTCCTCGTCACCGGAGGGGCCCTTGGTGCGCTCGGGGCATGGACCGCGGCTGACGCCCATGCCTGGTCCGGCGCGGTGCGGCTGGCCGCCGTGGCGGTCGCTCTCGTGGTGGCGCTGCTTCTGTTGGGCTGGTTCACGGCACTGGGCCGCGGTGGGCTCGTCGGTGCCGCCGCAGTGGCCGGCTGTGTCGTCTGCTGGCAGGTGGCGGTGGCGTTCCAGTCGGGCGCCGGTACGCCGGTGGAGCAGGCCCGTGCGGGTGCGTTGCTGAGCGTCGTCTCGGTTGTCGCCCTGGGTGTGCTGCCGCGGCTCGCGCTCATGGCGTCCGGTCTGTCCGGGCTGGACGACCGGCGATCCAGCGGCACGTCGGTCAGCCGGTATCAGGTGAGCACCGCCCTGACCGCCACTCATCGTGGCCTGGCACTCGCCACGATCGTCCTGGCGGTCTCGGCCATGGCGGCGGGGCTTCTCGTACTGCGCGCTCCCTCGACATGGACCGTGCTGCTCGCGGTGGCTGTCACGGGCGTTCTGGCGCTGCGCGCACGTGCCTTCCCGCTCGTCCACGAGGTCGTGGCGCTGTTCGGGGCCGGTGCCGTGGTCGCCGTCCGGCTCGTCGGGGTGTGGCAGGAGCACTCCGGCGCCGCGGGACCGCTGGCTGCGCTCGTCACGCTGTCCGTCCTGCCCCTGCTGGTGCTGGCGGTGCAGCCCGCCGAGCATGTGCGGGTGCGGCTGCGGCGCTTCGGCGATGTGCTGGAGTCGCTGGGAGTCATCGCCCTGTTCCCGCTCGTCGTCGGGGCGTTCGGCGTGTACGGGCGTCTGCTCGGCACCTTCGCGTAGGGGTAGCTCATGGCTCAGGGAGGGGACTGGCAGCAGGACGTGCTGCGGCAGTTGGGGCAGCACGGTACGCCGGACGAGGCGACCAGACCCGTCTCCACCTCGGCCGAGCCCACAGCGCCCCGGCTGCCGTACTCCGCCCAGGAGCCGCCCGCTGACGCAGCTGGCGCTGCCGGCCCGGATCGCCCTCGGCGCACCACCCCGGCGCCGCAGTCGGAACCCGCCGTCCGAGCGCCTCGCACCGTCCGCCTCCCCCTGCACACCCCGGAATCCGTACCGACCGTCGACCCCCGCCTGGCACACGCCCTGGGGCGCCCCCAGCACGGCGATTCCCTGCCCCGCCGGACCGGACGCACGCTCCGCGGGCTTGCCGCGTCAGCCTCCCAGGATGTCGCCGAAGGGACGCGGATCGCACGGGAGTTGCAGCAGCCGGTCACCACCGGACGGGTCATCGCGGTGACGTCCATCCGGGGCGGGGTGGGCAAGTCGACCGTCTCCGCCCTGCTGGGCCGCACGTTCAACCACTACCGCCACGATCCGGTGCTCACGTTGGAGGCAGACGCGGCACTCGGCACGTTGCCGGTTCGCATGGGGGCGGAATCGGTGCGCTGGTCGTGCGCCGACCTCGCGCAGATACTCACCCCCGCGATGCAACTCACCGACGTCACCGGCTACTTGGTCCCGGTGACAGATGGCGGCTGGCTGCTGCCCGCGAGCCAGGGCCGGGTCGGCGCGCCCATGGACGTACGCACGTATCGCACGGTCACGCTGGCGCTGCGGCGCTACTTCGCGGTGACGGTGGTGGACTGCGAAACCCTGCCGGGCGAGGTGGCCCGTACGGCGATGGACACCGCGCACGCCCGGGTGGTGGTCGCCCCGATGACCGCGGAGGGGGTCAGCGGGACCCGGCAGGTGCTGGACTGGCTGGCGCAGCTGCCGCATTCCGCCCTGGCCGACACCGTGGTGGCGCTGTCCGCGAGCTCCCCCGACACCACGCTCGACGAGAAGACGGCCGCCGCGCACCTTCGGGAGACAGGCGTGATCGTCGTCCCGCTCCCCTATGACCGGCACCTGGCCCAAGGGGGCCCCATCCACACCGCCATGCTGGGCCGGGCCACCCGCGATGCCGCCGTTCGCCTGGCCGCGGAAGCGATGCACCGCGCGGCGCGGGTGCGATGAACACAAGCCAGGTGATCACGCCCCGAACCGCCGCGGCTACAGGACCCGTTCAAGAGAAGGCCCGTCCGTGACCCAGCACCTCGTCCACCGGCCCGCGCGCTCCACCCGCCCCCTCGCCTCCACCCCACCGCGCACCATCGAGCCGCCGCCGAACCTGCCGGAAGGAAAGACCGGCAACGCGGCCACCGCTCTGCTGCCGATGGCCGGCGTCATCAGCTCGGTCGTGATGATGACCGTCATCCGCAACAGCCAGTTCGCGGCGCTCGGCGCGATCGTGCTGGTCTTCGCGCTGCTGGGCGCGGTTGCGCTGTTCCTGTCACAGCGAGGCAAGGCGCAGCGCACCCGGCGTACCCAGCGCGAGCGCTACCTCGAATATCTGGAGGAGTTGCGCGAGGAGCTCGGCACCGGTGAGCGGGAGTGGCGCCGACAGTCCCAGCTGCTCGATCCGCCGCCCGAAGCCCTGTACGACCTGGTGCGGGATCCGGCACGGCTGTGGGAGCGGCGCCGCCAGGATGCGGACTTCCTGCGGGTGCGGGTGGGCACGGGGGACGTACCGGTGCAGGAGCTGGCAGTCGGGCAGAACGGTGCCGGTGGGGTGCTGACCCCGCCGGACCCGTTCATGCTCAACGAGGCCCGCGCCCTGCAGCAGCGATTCGCTACCGCGACGGACTTCCCGCTCACTGTGCCGCTGGACCGGGCCGGCAACGTCAGCGTCGTCGGGGACCGCGATGGCGTGCTGCGGGTCGCCCGTGCGCTGCTGGTCCAGACGGCGGTCACGCACGCACCGGACGACGTAGCCGTCGCCCTCGGCATACCGGGCGAGCGGCTGGCCGAGTGGGAGTGGGCCAAGTGGCTTCCCCACGTACTCGATCCGAGCCGGCACGACGGTCCGGTCGCCGCCCGCCGGATCGCGCCGAGCCTGGCCCAGCTGGCCACGCTGTGCCGTCATGAACTGCGGCAGCGCGCCTCGTACGCCGCGGAGGTGCGGCGCGGGCTGTCGGACCGGGGCGCGCTGCGGATGACCGGCCGGCTGCTGGTCGTCAGCGATGCGTACGGCGGGACAGCCGCCGAACTGCCCCGACCGGACACGGCAGTTGGCCTGTCCGACATGGGCGTCACGGTGCTGCACCTGTTGGAGCAGCAGGTGCACGAGCCGGACCAGGTGAGCGTCCGCATCACCGTCGACGGCGAAAGAATCAGCGTAGAGGAGCTGCGTGCGCAGCCTGTCGCTCACGGAACGTCGGACGCGGTCGGCGTCGCGGGCGCGGAGGGAATCGCCCGCCTGCTGGCCCCGCTCAGGCTGTCGGCCGAGTCCGCGGCCGAGGGGGCCCCTGTCTCCGGCCCGGTGGACTTCCCGGCCCTGCTGGGCATCGAGGACCCTGCGGCACTTGACCTCGAAAGGCTGTGGGCACCGCGCAGCGAGCGTGAATTCCTGCGCGTACCCATTGGCTTGACGGATCGTCATGAACCGGTGCTGCTGGACCTGAAGGAATCCTCCGAGCTCGGCATGGGCCCGCACGGGCTGTGTGTGGGCGCGACCGGCTCCGGCAAGAGCGAACTGCTGCGCACCCTCGTCCTCGCACTCACCGCCACCCACTCCCCCGAGGACCTGGCCCTCGTCCTGGTCGACTACAAGGGCGGCGCCACCTTCGCCCCCTTCACTGAACTGCCGCACGTGGCCGGGGTCATCACGAACCTGGAGAACCAGGCCGGACTCGTCGAACGCGTCCACAGCAGCCTCGCCGGCGAGGTCAGGCGCCGCCAGCAGGTACTCAAGGACGCGGGCAACATCGCCGACACCGGCCACTACGCCGCCCTGCGCGCCACCGGTCGTCCCGACCTCGAACCCCTGCCACACCTGTTCGTCGTCATCGACGAGTTCGGCGAACTGATCACCGCCAAACCGGATTTCATCGACCTGTTCCTGTCCATCGGCCGCATCGGCCGTTCCATCGGCGTCCATCTGCTGCTGTCCAGCCAGCGCATCGAAGGCGGCAAGCTCAAGGGCCTGGACACCTACCTCTCCTACCGGCTCGGGCTGCGCACCTTCTCCGCCGACGAGTCGCGCACCGTGCTGGACACCACCGACGCCTTCCACCTGCCACCGCTGCCGGGCTTCGGCTACCTGAAGGTCGACACCTCCACGTACGAGCGCTTCAAGGCGGGCTACGTCTCCGGCGCCTACCGCGGCCCGGCCCCGCACGACCAGCAGGACGAAGAGCCGCTCGCCTGGCCCTACCCGACGTACAACACGATCGACGGGACCCAGGGGGACGCGGCCGAGGAGCCGGCGGCCACGAAGCGCGAGACCGGACCGACCGTGATGTCCGTGATGGTGGGCCAACTCGCCACCGCCGCCCCGCCGGTGCGCCGGATCTGGCTGCCCCCGCTGCCGGACACCATCACCCTCGACACCGCGGCCGGGCCTCTCCGAGCCGACACGGAAGGCCTCCGGCTCGCCCGTCGCGAGGGCCCGATGTGCGTTCCGCTGGGCATCCTGGACGACCCGGCCAAGCAGTGGCAACAGCCCTGGCTGCTGGACCTGACCGTCGCCGGCGGCCACACGGCGGTCATCGGCGGCCCGCAGTCCGGCAAGACCACCCTGCTGCGTACCCTCGCCCTCTCCCTTGCCCTCACCCACACCCCCTACGACGTCGCCGTCTACGGCCTCGACCTGGTCGGCGGCGGCCTGTCCGCCCTCGCCGGACTGCCGCACGTCGGAGGCATCGCGGGGAGGGCGGACCACGAGCGCGCCGCGCGCACCGTCGCCGAGGTCCGCGGCATGCTCGGCGAACGCGAGGAGCTCTTCCGCACGCACGGCATCGACTCCGTCGACCAACTGCGCCACCTGCGCGCCCAGGGCCGGCTGCCTCAGCTCAGCTCGACCGACATCGTGCTGCTCGTCGACGGATTCGGCGCGCTGCGCGACGAGTTCGCGGAACTCGACGACGCCATGGCCGACCTGCTCAAGCGCGGCGGCGGTTACGGCATCCACGTCGTCGCCGGAATGCTGCGCTGGAACGACGTCCGCATCGCAACCCAGTCCGTGTTCGGCACCCGTGTCGAACTGCGCCTCAACGACCCGGCCGACTCGTCCATCGACCGCAAGCTGTCCGAGACGCTGTCCCCCGACACGCCGGGACGGGCCCTGACCGACGGAAAGCTGTTCGCTCAGGTCGCGTTGCCCCGTATCGACCACCGCCCCGGCACGGGTGACCTCGCAGCCTCGCTCGAACGGACCGCCCGCACGATCCGGGCCGGCTGGCACGGTGACGTCGCCGCCCCGGTCCGGGTGCTGCCCACCCACCTGCCCGCCGCCAAACTCCCGTCCCTGGCCGCCGAGCCCCGGACGGTCCCCATCGGCGTGGACCAGGACGCGCTCGCTCCCGCTGTCCTGGACCTTTTCGGGAGCGACCAGCACCTGCTGATCCTGGGCGACACCGAGTGCGGCAAGACCAACCTGCTCAAACTGATAGCCCGTCAACTCGTCGACCGGTACGGCGAAGAGGAGCTGGTCTTCGGCGTCTTCGACCCGCGGCGCGGGCTGCGCGGCGTAGTCCCGGAGCCGTACCGCGGGGGCTACGCCCACAACGCGAAGCTGGCCGCCGCGCTGTCCACCGGTATCGCCACGGAACTCGAGAAGCGCCTGCCGGAGACGGCCGACCCCGACGCGGTCGGCGCGGAGCCTTCGTTCACCGGACCGCGGATCGTGATCCTGGTCGACGACTACGACATTCTCACCGCCGCCGGCCAGCAGCCCCTGGCCCCGTTCCTGCCGTACATCTCCTCGGCCCAGGACATCGGCTTGCACTTCGTCATCGCCCGCCGCACCGCCGGTTCCTCCCGCGCCCTGTACGAACCACTGCTGACCACGCTGCGCGAGACCGGCACCACCGCCCTGCTCATGACCGGCGACCGCGCCGAGGGCCAGCTCTTCCCGGGTCTGTACGCCTCCGCACAACCGCCCGGCCGGGGCACCCTCGTCCGCCGCGGCCGCCGGCACCAGCTCATCCAGACCGCCCTGACCGACACAGCAGACGAAGAGCCGGGATCCGCTCCGTGACCAAGGACGTCATCGCCCTCACCCCCAAGATGCCGGACCTGCGCACACTCCTCGCGGGCCTCTACGCCGGCGGCCCCGACCTCGGCGTGAACACCTTGGCCGACGGCGCCGTAATCCAGCTCTGCGCACCCGACGGCCGCCCCCTGGTCTCCGTCGAGGCGCCGGTTCTCGTACAGGTGCCGGGCGAGGCCTTTCGTCTCCTCGGCAGTGATGTGCCCGTGCCGTTCTGGTGGACCGAGGCCCGCGCCTCCACCGCCGTCGCGGAGGGCGGCCGGCTGGCGGGCTCCTTCGCCGGACGCCTCGCCACCGTCCTGGGCGGCGCGGTCTGGCCCCCGGAAGCTGCCTCCACCGATGTCGTCCCGCTCACGACCGACGTCTCGGCGGTCCCTGTCCCCACCACGTCGGCCCCGGCGGTGGACGTCCTCACCGCCGAGGCAGCAGTCGTCATCCAGGACCGCCCGCTCGTCGCCATGACCAGCTGGCTCACCGACGCCCTCCGCGACGCGACCGCCGCCGACCGCGCCCTGCAGATCGTCACCCCGCCCACCACCCGCCTGACCCTCCCCACCCGCACCGCCCTCCACGGCCACCCCAACCGATGGGTCATCCAGGACCCGGAGCACGGCTTCTACGACGGCCTGTCCGGCGCCGTACTCCACTGGAAGGGCGGAACCTTCATCCCCGTCCTCGACGAGAACGACGCGGCCTCCGTCGCCGAGGCCTTCACGGCTGCCACCCCCGCCACCGGCGAACGTCAGCTCGTCCTCTCCCTGCGCACCCGGCACCCCGCCGACGCGGACCTGGTCCTGGGCCATGCCCTGGAAACCGCCTGGCAGCATCTCACCGGGGCCCCGCCCGCCGGCTGGAGCACCGCCGAACCCGTCAACCTCCCCTGGTCGACTCGCCAGTTGACCGACCTCGCGCGCACCCGCGCACCCCGGCCGACCTGGCTGATCGCCGTCGGCCACCCGGACCGCCCGGCCATCGCCACCCTCCGCGTCACCCGCACCCCCGCCGGCGTCGAGGAAGACATCACCCTCACCCTCGGCTACGGCAAGGACGAGACACCGCCCCTCGACACCATCGAGCCCCTCGCCGCGGCTCTCTGCGCCGAGCACGGCCTGACCAGCATGCTCACCTCGCTCCGGACCGCCCACCGCGACCTGACGATTCCCCCACACTTCGGGACCCCGCCCATCCCGGTCTCGTTCACGCTGGGCCCCGAACCGGTCCAGGACATCGGCCCCGACCAGGCCCTCCGCCCACTGCACAACCTCTCCCCCACCCGACTGGGCCCTCCATCGCAACCCGCCCTCCACTACCTGCTCGGCGACGGAACCGACCCACGTACCTGGAACACCTTCCAGCAACTCACCCAGCACCTGAAGCCCTCATGAACGCGGACTTGGACGACGCGGCACCAGGCGCCCGCAACACGGTTCGCCTGCGATGCCCGACGCAGCCGGAGGCAGCGTGGCGGCCGGAAGCAGCGTCGCGGTGACGGCCCGGAGGCAGCGTCGCGGCCACGGCCCGGAGGCAGCTCGCGGCCGCCGGCCAGGAACGCCAAGCCTTCGAGCCCGCCCCCGACAACTTCGCCGGCCCCGAACACGCGGGGCCGTGGCACGGCTGCGAGCGTCACTCCGTTCGGCGCAGCCGGAGGTGCGACCGGCTCGCCGGGATGGTCGGCTGGGCCTGACTCTGCACACCTGCGCGCGAGGGAGCCCAGCATGGCGATCATGGCGGTCTTGGATCAGCCCGGAATGACTCAGGCCCAGTACGAGCAAGTCGCCGACAAGGTGAACGGCGGTCGTGGCCTGGTCGAGAAGAGCACGGACTGGCCCGTACCAGGTCTCATCTCGCACACCGCTGCCCCCACTCCCGACGGCTGGATCGTCGTCGACGTCTGGGAGTCCGAGGAGGCGTTCCGGCGGTTCGGTGAAGTCCTCCTGCCGATCCTGCGTGAGGCCGGTACTCCAGAGGTGGAGCCGAAGATCTACCCGGTCTTCAACCTGGTGACCCCGTAGCCGTCGGCCTTCTGCAGCGCGATGTGCCGAGGATGACCTACAGCGGTGTTCGAGGGGGTGCCCCGGCGCCCCCTCAACGCCCGTCCTCCAGGGAACGCCGCGACCTCGACGCGGGGGCGCCACGGACGCGGATCCGCAGAACCACGGAGACGCCGCTCGCGCAAGGGACCCACGATCCGTCGGCAGTTCCGATCTGGCACGACACCGGACCCGGACATACACCAGCGACTCTGTCCGGCAGCCGTCGCACGTGACCGGAACTGTGGCTTCCATCATGGCCGATGTGATCTTGTTCTGGTGAGATCACCGGATGCTCGGTTTCCTCCTGCGTCTCCTGCCGTTCTGGGTTCGCGAGCCCCTGCTCATCGCGCTCGGGGCTGTTCTCGGCGTACGCATCCTGTATCTCGCCGGCCGCGACCACGATCGGGTCGCGGCCGGTCTCGGCGTGGTGTTCCTCGTGTTCACCGCGATACGCGTCCACACGGTGATCCGGGCCCTGCGCGCACGCCGGAACCCGAGCCCGACAGCCTCCTCCGCAGACGGGGCGGAAGTCGATGCTGCCGCCCTGCCCCAGGCGCAGGTCCAGCTTCAGGCCCAAGCCCAGCCCCAGGTCGAGCTTCAAGCCCAGCCCCAGGCCCAGGCTCAGGTCGAGGTCGGGACCGGGGCCGGGGCGCGTCCCAGGCCGGGCACGCCGGAGAAGGAGCACAACCCATGGAGCCAGGCCGTCGCGGCCGTGGCCTTGTTCGGGGCCATCGCGGCCGCGCTGTGGCTGGGCCCGCGCTTCATGCCGTCCGTCGACAGCGCCCCGCAGCCCGCCTCGTGTTCGGACAGTGCGCACGAGAAGCTTCCGAAGGCCTACAAGGACACGCCCCGGTCTGTGACCGGTGAAGAGCTGTGCCAGGCGCTCAACCGGCCAGACCTGGCCGAGCTCCTGGGAACGCCGGGAGAGACCGCGACCACTGTTTCCAGCACCAACAACACCGCTCCTCTGACTGACGGGAAGGTCGCCCAGCCGGAGGCCGAGGTCACGTTCGACACGTACACCGTGAACGTCTCGGCCACTTACAACGAGCTGACGACCGACCAGTACGTGAAGCTGATGAAGTACGGGGACGAGCGGGACATCAAGACGCTTACGGTTCTCGGTCGGCCCGCGGTCTTCTCCTCGGATCACACCATGAGGCTCGAGATCGATCTCGGGAGTGGCGGATCCGGTGGACCGGTCGAGGAAGGCCCACTGGCCAGGACGCTGTCCGTGGCCCTCGACCGCAAGGACCGGGGCGGCTCCTGCGACATCACCGTGTGGAGCTCGTCCGGAACCCTCCCGGACGACAGCGTGCTTTTCAACATCGCCGAGAAGGTTCTTCCGAGGATCCCCGAACGACCTGTCCGGTGAGACGCCGAAAACATCCCGGTGACAAGATCGTTGATCTAGGTATACAGACCTGCGTCTTCCCGCACCTTGCCCCTTAAACTGATCACGCGAGATGCTGGTGTGCCTCCGTTGCACCCATGGCCCACCGAATAAGCAGTCCGAGGCAATCAACTCTCGCGAGACGGGGACCGCCTATGGAAATCCTCATGGGGCTTTTTACGGCATTACTCGGTGGCACCGTGTGGGAAGGATGCAGAGCCCTTTTCATAGCCAGCGGCGAGAGGAACGGCACCCTTGCCGGGCATTGGTACCAAGTTACTTATGATCCGGACGACGAGGGGCGGATCTGGTCGATCGAGTGGGTTGAAGTAAAGCATCGCAAGGGGTCTGTCAGCGGAACCATGTGGCGGGTCTACTCCAGAAATTTCGACCGCAGATGGAAATTTGAGGGTCGATATTTGGATTCTTTTGTCATTTCCTCGTACTGGGCCGACCGCGGTGATGGAAAGAACGGGTCCATGCTTCTTTACCGACACAACCATTCGGGTTGCATCGGAAGATTCATGCAGGCACAGCCGAGGAATATCGACTTCAATCTCCGGCATGACGGGTTTTCGGCCCATGTGGAGTGGATTCGACTGGGCAGCGACTCAGAAGTCCTCGTACTCGGAGTGCTATCCGACGTGGACCGTGAACAACTTCGCCACCATCTCCCCGCCAGAATATATAAACGCCTCGTGCGTCAATTGGCCCTGGAGGCCGAACCAAGCGAATTTTGGCGGAGCCTGTCGTACGGGTCGGCATTGGTTGATCTCTCTGGCCCCCTGGCGGCGGAAGAGGAAAGGCGTCGACTGCGCGACGGCGGGGACGGGGATCGTGACTGACTGGCCAACCCCTCCCCCAGTTGAACGTGCCCGGCCCGCCCCTGGACGCGGGCGCGTTCCATCGTTCGGTTGAACGGGACTTCAATCTCCAGCGCGTTGGCCGCTCCGTACGGGCGACGCGCGGGGTCTGTTGGCGGGATCAGAATCAGGGATGACCATGGCGCCGTGGTCTGTGTGATCTGAACTTTTCCCTCAGAGAGGTGCCCGGAGTGTCTCGCTTGTTCAGCAGACGACATGTACTTGCCACCGGTTCCGCCCTCGGTCTCGGCGTGCTCGGTGCCACCGCGGCCCCCGCCGCCGCGGACTCGGCCGCACGGTCCGCGCCCGGTGCCGGGACGGGGGCCGGGACCAGCGCCGGTGCCGGTGCCGGTGCCGGTGCCGGTGCCGGTGCCGGTGCCGGTGCCGGTGCCGGTGCCGGTGCCGGTGCCGGTGCCGGTGCCGGTGCCGGTGCCGAGGAGACCAGGACGCTCGACGAGCTCTATCAAGCCGCGCTGGCCGAGGGCGGCAAGCTTGTCATCTACGCCGGCGGGGACACCCAGGCGCAGCAGGAGTCCACCAGGGAGGCGTTCCGCGGCCGGTTCCCCGACATCGACCTGACGCTGATCGTCGACTACAGCAAGTTCCATGACGTGCGCATCGACAACCAGTTCGCGACCGGCACACTGGTCCCGGACGTCGTACAGATGCAGACGTTGCAGGACTTCCCGCGGTGGGACGAGCTGGGGCGCCTGCTGCGCTACAAGCCGGCCGGTTTCTCGAAGGTCCATGACGGTTTCAAGGACGCGAACGGCGCCTGGGTCGCCATTCAGACGGTCGCCTTCAGCTTCATCTACAACATCGCCGAGGCCGGTTCGGACGTACCGAAGACCCCGCTCGATCTCATCGACCCGAAGTGGAAGGGCAAGCTGGCGGCGCGTTACCCGCACGACGACGACGCGTCCCTCTATCTCTTCACGCTGTACGTGGAGAAATACGGCAGGGACTGGGTGGCCGCGCTCGCCGCACAGGACGTCCAGTTCCAGCGCGGCACTCTGCCCGCGGACGCGGTCGCCGCCGGTCAGCGCACGGTCGCGATCGGCACGGGCGGTACCCCGCTCTCCTCCACCACGTCTCCGACGGCGTGGGTGCTGCCCGACGGCCACCCCTTCATGTCCTGGGGCACGCGGGCCGCGGTCTTCAAGCAGGCCAAGAACCCGACCGCCGGCAAGCTCTATCTGAACTGGCAGCTCTCCCGGCAGGCGACCGTCAACGGCTGGTCCGTACGCACCGATGCGACGCCTCCCGCGGGGCTGAAGCCCCTCTGGGAGTACCCGAACGCGAACATCGACGGCTTCCGCCAGTTCATGTCGGACCGCGCCGAGGTCGAGCGCTGGAAGCAGACCTTCGCCCTGTACTTCGGCGAGGTGACGGGCCCTGACACGGCGGGTTGGCTGGGACTGCACCCCGGGGCCCGGTAATCGGCTCCGGATTGCCGGGCTGTTGGTCCCCGTACCTGACCGGGGGGACCAACAGCCCTGCTCTTCACGCGAGTCATACACACGGCCGATAAACTCAGGCGCCTGACCGATCGGGTGAGTCCGCCGGAGGGATGTGCCGTGCCCGACAGCGCTCAACCGGCCGTTCGTGGCAAGAGGCTCTCGCTGGAACACGTATCGCATGTCGTGTTCTTCCTCGTGCTCGGCGGCGCTCTCGCGCAACTCGCGCGGCTCCACCACCCGTTGTGCTGGTATCTGGTGACCGTCAGCGCGCTGCTGGCTCTGGTGTACGCGACCGGACTGGCGCTGCTCGACCGGCTCGGTCCGCTCGGCCGGGGGGCCTGGGTCCCGTCGCTGCTCCTGCTGTGGGGCGTCCTCGTCTTCATCTCTCCGGCGCCGCTGACGCCCGCCTACGGGTGGTGTTCCGTCCCGCTGGCCTGTGCGGCACTGCGCGTGCTCGGTCGCCGCTCCGCGCCGGCGGCCGTGGCCGCGATCACCGTCGTACTCGGTGGGGCGTTGCTCCGCTCCGAGGGCTGGTCCGGCCTGGAGGCCGTGCTGGTCCCCGTCGCGGCCGTCTGGGGAACCGTCGCCCTCTACCGGGCCCAGCAGCGCGATGCCGCGGCCCGTCAGCGCCTGGTCGAGGAGCTGCGGGACACGCGCGATGTGCTCGCGAAGCAGCAACGCCAGGCGGGCGTTCTGGCGGAGCGGACCCGTATCGCCCGCGATCTGCACGACACGCTGGCCCAGGAACTCGCCGGCAGTCTGATGCTGTTGCAGGCCGCCGAACGGGACTGGGAGAAGCGGCCGGAGGTGGCACGGACCCGCGTCCGCGCCGTGACCGAGGGCCTGGACGGCAACCTCGCCGAGACCCGGCGGATCCTCCGGGACCTGACCCCGGCCGATGTCGCGGAGGCGGGTCTGGACAGTGCGCTGCGTCTGCTGTGCGCCCGTTTCCCGGGGGACGGGACCGCGGCCCGGGTGCAGTTCCGGTCGGTCGGCGAGCACCGGCCCGTCCTCGACGAACACGCGGCCGGCGCCCTGTTCCGTGTCGCGCAGAGCTCGCTGGCGAACGTCCGCGAACACTCCCGTGCGGTGAACGTACTGGTCACGCTCCGCCGGCAGCCGGGCCAGGTGGACCTCGAAGTGTCCGACGACGGAATCGGTTTCGACCCGGCCGAGGTCTTCGCCGCCGCCCCGCGGACGGGCCGCGGTTTCGGTATGCCCGCTGCCCGGGCCCGACTTCGCGAATACGGCGGTGATCTCGAGGTCAGCAGTTCCCCGGGGCAGGGCACCACCATCCGGGCCTCGGTCTCGGTGGGGGCCGGCCTTCGGGCCGCCGCGCAGGTCACCCAGGTGACCGCCGGATGACCGCCGTACGTCTGCGCGTGCTGATCGCGGACGATCACGGAGTGGTACGGGCCGGGCTGCGCGCTCTGCTGGAGGGTGAACCGGATCTCGAGGTGATCGCCGAGGCCGGCAGCGGCGAGGAAGCCGTCCGTCTGACCGCCGGCCTGATGCCCGATGTCGTGCTGATGGACCTTCGGTTCGGGGGGTCGGGGGGCGGGATCGACGGCGTCGAGGCCACCCGGCGGCTTGCCGTCGCGGCGCCGGAGGTGGCGGTGGTGCTGCTGACCAGCTACGCCGGACGGGCCGATGTCGTCCGCGCGCTGGAGGCGGGCGCCCGCGGCTACGTGCCCAAAGCCGGGCCGCCCGAGGAGCTGTTCCGGGCGGTCCGCACGGCGGCGAGTGGTTCCGTGGGGCTGGCACCGGAGGTCATCGGTGCTCTCGTCGGCCAAGTGGTCAGCCCTGACCATGAGTTGACCGGGCGCGAGATCGAGGTCGTCCGGCTGATGGCCGAGGGCCGCAGCAACCGCGCCATCGCCGAAGCGCTGGTTCTCAGCGAGGCCACGGTCAAGACCCACCTCGTCCGCATCTACCGCAAGCTCAAGGTCGACAACCGGGCGGCAGCCGTGTCGGAAGCCGTACGCCGGCACATTCTCGAACTCACCTGAGGCGCAGCGCCACTTGAGAACGCCGGTCCATGTGAGAGACCGGCCCGAGCACAGGGGCCCGGTCCAGGTCCATATGGGACCACTTGTGCCGACGGATCCGGGCGACCAGCCCGACGGCCTGCGGGCGCCGAGGGTTGTGGGCGAGTGCGGAGGCAGGCACGCGGGCATCGAGGCCGGCGAGCGGGCGTCGAGTAGCCGGCGCGCGGGCGTCGAGTAGCCGGCGCGCGGGCGTCGAGTAGCTAGCCCGAGTTGCCCGGGTTGACCGACTTGCCCGAGTTAAAGATCCGAAATGCCCGGATCGTGATATTCGGCACACGCGTCGTGCGGCTTGGCACTGAAATGGCTTCGGGGTGCGGCCAGTTGGGTTATTTGCGGACCGGGAGACGTAAGCGGGGTATTGCGCGCGCGAGGCACACTGCAATTTCCGCTCTCTTTCCTCCCCCACATGGAGCAGCACGTCATGCGCCATTTCTCGGAAACCCCCGTCCAGCCCCATTCCGTCAGCGCCGCCGAGGTAATTCCCGGTGATCTTCTCGCGCTCTCCGAAAAGGACGTCGCCGGAGACCGCTGGTACGTCGTCATGCACACCGTGCCCGAAACGCCGGAGCTGATTCGGGTCACCTTGCGGCCGCCGCTCGGGGGGACGGACCGGGACGAGGTCCTGGGGCGGGCGCGACAAGTGACCGTTGCCTGCCGGCGGGTGGACATCGCCCGGATTCCCGAGATCGTTTCCGACGATCTCGGCACGGTGGAATTCCGTGACGGGGATCAGGTCTCCGTCCTGCGCGTCGTGGATCCGGAGGCCGCGGAGGTCTCGTACGCCCGGCGCTGGGGGACCTGGCACCGGGCTCCGGCGGGCCTCGCCGAGCAGACCGTCTCCGACGAGGAGCTGCGGGCCCGGGCCTCGGGGGACGCCCGGCACGAGTACGTCGTCCGGCACCGGCCTCGGGCCGCCGCGGAGCCCTCGGTGCGGGGGCCGCGGCGGGTCGTGGTGACCGGGCTCGGGGCCCTCACCCCGCTCGGTGCCGGCGTCGGGGAGCTGTGGGAAGGGCTCCTCGAGGGGCGGTGCGGGATACGGGAGTTGGAGGGCGAGGAGTTCGCGGAGCTGCCGGTGCGGGTGGCGGGGACCGTGCCGGTGGACCCCATGGAACTGCTGCCGCGGCCGCAGGCCCGGCGGATGAACCGGGCCGCCCAGTTCGCGGTGCTCGCCGCGCGCGAGGCCTGGCAGGACGCCGGGTTCGACGAGGCGGGTACGCGCGAGAGCGGGCTGGATCCCGAGCGGGTCGGGGTCTGTGTCGGTGCCATCCTCGGTGACGCCTCCGTGCTCGTCGGCGGCGACCGGCGGCTGCGCGAGAAGGGGCCGCGGGGCGTCTCGCCGCTCACCACGCCGATGACCGTGCCCTCGCAGGCCGCGTCCCAGGTGTCCCTCGCGCTGCACATCACCGGCGAGGCGCGCACCGTGACCAGCGCCTGCGCCTCGGGCACCGAGGCCATCGGGCAGGCCATCGACCGGATCCGGTACGGCCGTGTCGACGTCGCCCTCGCCGGCGGTGCGGAGGCCGTCGTCACGCCCGCGATCATGGCCTCCTTCGCCGCCATGAAGGCCCTGTCGAACCATCCCCTCGGGTCGGGCAGTCCCTCCCGGCCCTTCGCCGCGGACCGGGACGGGTTCGTGAACGGGGAAGGCGCCGGTTTCCTGCTGCTGGAGTCGGAGGAGCACGCCCGGGCGCGGGGCGCGCGGATCTACTGTGAGGCCGCCGGCTGGGGGCTGTCCGCGGACGCGCACCACATGGCCGCGCCGGATCCGTCCGGCAGCGGGGTCGCGCTCGCGCTGCGGCGGGCCGTACGGGACGCGGGCGGCCGCATCGCCGACGTCGTGCACGTCAACGCCCACGCCACTGCCACGATCGACGGCGACCTCGCCGAGGCGAGCGCGCTGCGAGCCGTACTGGACGGGCCCGTTCCGGTCACCGCGCTGAAGGGGCACCTCGGGCATCTGCAGGGAGCCGCCGGCGGGGTGGAGGCCGTGGCCACCGTGCTCACGCTGCACCACGGGATCATCCCGCCCACCATCGGCTGCGAGGAGCAGGACGACGCCATGGGACTGGACGTCGTGACGAAGACCCCGCGGCCGCTGCCGGCCCTGGGTGACCTCGCGCTGAGCAACTCCTTCGGCTTCGGCGGCCACAACGCCGTACTGGCGCTGCGCCGCGTCGGGTAGCCGCACGCGCGGCCGTACTCCCACCGCACCCCGTCACGCAGCCGCGCTCGCAGCCGCGCTCTCGGCGCACCACGTCGGTCAGCCGCACCGCAGCGGACAGTCCCACCACGGCGCACAGCCGCACCGCGGCGGGCACCGCTCAGGCGGACGCCCGCTTGCGCGGTGCGGCCTTCTTCGCCGTGGTCTTGGCCGACGTCTTGGCTGCCGTCTTGGCCGTCTTGGCGGTGGTCTTGGCCGTGGACTTCTTCGCGGTCGTCTTCTTGGCAGCGGCCGTCTTCTTCTCCGTGGTCTTCTTCGCGGACGCCGTCTTCTTGGCCGCCGTCTTCTTCGCCGCGGAGGTGGACTTCTTCCCGCCGACCTCCTTGGGGGCCGAACGGGACGACTTGCCGGCGGCCTGCTTGCGGGACCGCAGGGGCGTGACCTCGGCGGACGTGTCGTCGTCCGCGGAGCCGGCCGCCCCCTCGGCCTCCTCGCCGCGGGACTCCTTCGCCGCGCGCACGCTCTTCTCCAGGGCGGCCATCAGGTCGAGGACCTTGCCGCCGGTCTTCTCCCGGGCGGGCGGGCCGGGCGCCTCCTCGCCGGAGGCCTTGGCCGCGATGAGTTCCTCGACGGCCTCGCGGTAGTCGTCGTGCAGCTCTTCGAGGTCGACCTCGCCGAGGGTGTCCATCAGGGCGTCGGCGAGGTCCAGCTCCTGGTCGCGCACGGTGACGTTCGTGTCGGGGGCGACGCCCTCGGGCACCCGGATCTCGTCCGGCCACAGCAGCCCGTGCATGGCGATCACGTCGTCGACGACGCGCAGCATGCCGAGCCGCTCGCGCCCGCGCAGGGCGAACTTGGCGATGGCGACCTTGTTGCTGCGCTTGAGGGCCTCGCGCAGCAGGGTGTACGGCTTGGCGGCGGGGACGCCGTTCGCGGAGAGGTAGTACGCCGTGTCCATCTGGAGGGGATCGATCCGCTCGGCCGGGACGAAACCCACGATCTCGATGGTCCTGGCGGTCGGAATGGGCAGCTGGGACAGGTCGTCGTCCGTGATCGGGATGATCGTGCCGTCCGCGTCCTGGTATCCCTTGCCGATCTCGGACGTCGTGACCTCGCGGTCCTCCAGCTCGCAGACCTTGCGGTAGCGGATGCGGCCGCCGTCCTCCAGATGGATCTGGCGGAAGGAGATCGAGTGGCTCTCGGTGGCGTTCACCAGCTTGATCGGGATGCTGACCAGGCCGAAGGAGATGGCGCCGTTCCATATCGATCGCACGTGCCGCACCTTTCCGATCGGTATCACCCAGTTTCGTGGGATTGTCATCGTATGACGCCGATCACCGAGGTGGAGGGGCGGCGGCTCGCGCTCAGCAATCTGGAGAAGGTCCTGTATCCGGCGACCGGCTTCACCAAGGGCGAGCTGCTGCACTACTACGCGACGAACGCGGGCCCCCTGCTGGCGCACCTGCGCGACCGGCCGCCGTCCTTCCTCCGCTATCCGGACGGGCCGGACGGTCAGGTCTTCTTCGCCAAGAACGTGCCGCCCGGTACGCCCAGCTGGGTCACCACGACCGAGGTCCCCCGTTCGGAGGGGCCCGCGCGCATGGTGCTGATCCAGGATCTGGCCAGTCTGATGTGGGCGGCGAACCTCGTCACCGAGTTCCACACCCACCAGTGGCGGATCGGGGAGCCCGGTGCCGCCGACCGGATGGTCTTCGACCTCGATCCAGGAGCGCCGGCGACGATCGTCGAGTGCTGCGAGGTGGCGCTGTGGCTGCGGGAGCGGCTCGCGGCCGACGGGATCGAGGCGTACGCGAAGACGTCGGGGTCGAAGGGGCTGCACCTGCTGGCGGGGCTGGTGCCCACGCCGTCCGAGGACGTCACGGCGTACGCGAAGCGGCTGGCCGTGGAGGCGGAGGGGGCGTTGGCCGGGCTGGTGACCCATCGGATGACCAGGAGTCTGCGGCCGGGGAAGGTGTTCGTCGACTTCAGCCAGAACGCGGCGCGGAAGACGACGGCCACTCCTTATACGTTGCGGGCTCGGGCGGAGCCGACGGTTTCGGCGCCGGTCACCTGGGACGAGGTGCGCGACTGTACGGACCCGGGAGGACTGGTGTTTCTTGCCGGGGACATCGAGGGGCGGCTCGAGCGGTACGGGGATCTTTTGGCGCCGTTGTTTGATGCCGGGCAGGCGGGGTCACTCCCCTGAGCCCCGGCACCCGGCACCCGGCACCCGGCACCCGGCCCATGAGCCCCGGCACCCGGCTCGTGAGCCCCGGCACCCGGCTCGCGTGGGCACGCTCCCCCGGCTCGCGTGGGCACGCTCCCCCGACTCCCGTGGCGCCCGGTGCTGGTGGGTCGCCGAGCCCGTCACACCCGTGACCACGTCCCCCGGTCGCGGGCCATGGCGTGGAGGGCCTCGACGTCGGCCGGTTTGAGGACTCCGCCCTGGCGGGACAGGGTGGCGATGTCGGTGTCCTGGAGGACGCGGACCGCTCGGACGGGGGCCGGGACGGACAGGTCGGCGGGGCCGGACAGGGCGAGGACCGGGTGGACCTCGGCCGTGAGGGCGTACGAGGCACGGTCGGCGTCCGCGCGGACGCGCCGCAGCAGCGGATACGGCTCGCGTCGCCCCAGCGTGACCATCGGGTCGCTGACGAGAACCCGCTGCTTACGGGCGTACAGCGTATGGACGCAGAAGAGGCCGCCTGGGCCGATGACGAGGTGGTGGATGCGGTCGCCGCCGGGCAGGGGCAGCGAGTGCAGCGTGTGCCAGCCCGCCCCCTCCAGGGCGTCGAGGGCCGCCCCCACCGTCTGCTCGGCGACCAGTGCGCGCCGGCGCGGATCGGGACGCAGCCGGTGCGGTGCGACCGGATCGCGGTCGAGGGCGATCAACAGCGCCTCGCCCGGCCGGTTCGGCGCCAGGTCGTCGTCCGGATGGAGCGTGAGCCGGGCCAGCTCCGCCGGTGTGGGCACGGGCGGCGGTCCCACCGTCACGCGCCCGGTCAGAAAGGGGCCGAGCGCATCGAGCACGTCCTCGCGCCGGTCCTCGCTGAGCAGATTGACCCTGGCCGTCTCCCTGTCGTACCAGGCGACGTTCCTCCCGTCGGTGAGACAGACGTACAGCCGCTCCTGGCCGTGCCGCCAGGTCGGTATGACGCGCAGTCCGGTCATGCCCCATCACCCCATGACCATGGGAACAGGCAGGGTGCTCCAGGGGCAAGAACCCGGTTACCTTTGGGAGGACTTGGCAGGGGCGCTGAGCTGGACGCGTCCCGGGGGGAGGCGTTGTTGCGGGCCCGCAGGAAGCTACCCGACGTGCCGGTTCCGGACGACCCCTGGAACGAGATCGTGCCCGGCCTCTGGATGGGCGGTCATGAGTTCAGGGGAGACTCCGGACAGACGGAATTCGCCGTCGTGCACGATGAGTTCGACCTGGTCCTGACGTTGCTGCGGCTTCCGGGGCACGGTCCGGACCCCGGGGTCGAGCACCATGTCTGGCCGGTCCCGGACGGCCCTCTGGACGGTACGCAGCTGACCGGTGTGATGCGTCTCGGGCAGGCCGCGTGCGACGCGCTCGACGAGGGCCGCCGGGTGCTGGTGCGCTGTTTTCACGGCTACAACCGCTCGGGGCTCGTCGTGGCGCACGCCCTCATTCGCGCCGGTCGCGCCCCCGACGACGTGATCCGGCTCATCCGCGCTCGCCGCTCGCCGTGGGCCCTGCACAACGAGCTGTTCGTGGACTATCTGCGCACCGGCCTCCCCACGGCCCGTCTCCTGGAGGAGCTCGCCGAGTAGGGCAGGCACGCGTCACGGCGTGGGCCGCGCCACCGCCCGGCCCACGCGAACAAAAAGGACTTCCCTACGAATATGGTGTACGGGGCGACCGACCGCCCCCAGCCGTGCCCGCGCCCGACCGTCCGGGGGCGGGCCCGGCCGGGACGGTCACCGCGCCGACGGCAGCAATCTCCACGCCGGCCTCGTGCACCGAGCACTCCGAGGGCGAGACCGGCCCGTACGCAGGAGCGCAGTGACCCCGAGCCGCCCCCGCCGCCCCGAGTCCCCGGGAAGTCACCCCGCACCCGGGGCAGGCCCCCGTACCGCCCTCGCCGCCGCGGTCGCCGCCGTCCTGCTGGCGACCGTGGCCGGCTGCGGGGACGCCGGTGACCTGCGGGGCGCCGGCTCCACGCCGACGGCGGTCGGGCCGGCCACGCTGTGGCCCGAGGTGTCGCCCGCCTCGACGCCCGCCCTCGACTACGGGGAGGCGGACACCGAGACGGTCAAGGGGATCACGGCACCCGGCGACGACATCCACCGCGTGGACCCGCTGGACGTGGTGCGCGCCGAGGTGGCCGCGCATCCGGACGACTACAGCGGCCCGCACGCCCTGTACGCCGAGACGGCCGACCAGCTCAAGGACTGCGGCGACAAGGGCGCGCGCGGCGGCAGGTGCCCGCTCCTCCAGGCGTACTACCGCGACCTGACCGGCGACGGGAAGGACGACATGGTGCTCGGCATCCGCTTCCCCGACCACCAGCTGGCCGTGCGCGTGTACACGTTCCTGCACCACCGGCTGGTCCAGATCATGGGGACCTCGGACAGCACGATCAGCGTCGAGCTCGCGGGCCGTGACGTGATCATCCGCTCGCCGTCGACGCTGCCGGGGTACGAGTACCGGACGGTGTGGACGTGGGACGCGCACCAGCACGCGATGCTGGCGACCCGTGACGAGATCCTGCGCGTGGGCACGGCCCCTCCGTCGACGTCCCCGGCACCGACCACGACCCCGCCGCCCGGCACGTCCCCGGGGCCCACCACGACCGCGGGACGCACCGGCTCCCCGTCCACGAGTGCCTCATGAGAGCGAACCTCCCGCAGTGGACCGCCGCCCTCACCTGGAAGGCGGCCGCCTTCATCACGGTGATGTGCTGCGCCCTCGCCGCCCTTCTCGGCCTGCTGGTCCATGTCTCGGTCACCGACCAGACCGTCGGCGAGGCCCGCGACCGCGCGCTCACCCGGCTCACCGAGGTGACGGAGTCGTACGAGGCCGGGGACCGGCTGCCGCCCGGCGCCGGTGTCGATCTCACCGGGCTGCCCGTGCGCCTGAAGAGCCTCGCGGCGCACGGGCAGCGCGGCACGATGGTCGGCGATCACGACCCGCACCCCACGATGTGGGCGGCCGGGCCTGCCGACGACGGCCGCGCGCTGGCCGTCCAGGTCGACTACGCGCAGGGCGCCCACACCATCGACGCGCTGGACGGGGCGATCCTGTGGTCGTCGGTGCCGGCCATCGGCGCGACGCTGCTCGTCGGGGCGTTCGCGGTGACGCGGGTGACCCGGCGGCTGCACGCGACGGCGCGGGTGGCCCGGCGGATCAGCGCGGGCGATCTGGACGCCCGGGTGAACGATCCCCGTACGAAGGATCCGACGCGGCCGCAGGACGAGGTGGCGGCGGTCGCCGCGGCCCTCGACACGATGGCGTCGACGCTGCAGGGCAAGCTGCTGAGCGAGCAGCGTTTCACCGCGGACGTGGCGCACGAGCTGCGTACCCCGCTGACGGGGCTGCACGCGGCGGCCGAGCTGTTGCCGGCGGGCCGCCCGACCGAGCTGGTCCGCGACCGGGTCGCCGCCTTGCGGACACTCACCGAGGACCTGCTGGAGATCTCCCGTCTCGACACCGGCGGCGAGCGGCTCGACGTGGCCGAGGTGCTGCTCGCGTCCCTGTCCGAACGGGTGGCGCGGGGCTCGGGCACCGAGGTCCGCGTCGTCCGGGACGTGTGCGTGGAGACCGACCGGCGACGGCTCGAACGGGTGCTCGGGAATCTGGTGGCCAACGCCCACAAGCACGGCCGGGACCCGGTGACGCTGACCGTCGACGGGCCGGTCGTCACCGTGCGGGACCACGGCGACGGCTTCCCGGACTACCTCGTGGCGCACGGGCCGCAGCGGTTCCGTACGGAGGGCGGGGCGCGCGGGCACGGGCTGGGGCTCACCATCGCGCTCGGCCAGGCCGAGGTGCTGGGGGCGCGGCTCACGTTCGACAATGCCCCGGACGGCGGAGCGGTGGCGACGCTGACGCTCCCTCAGACCGGAAGCGCCGTGACCGGGAGCGCCGCGGTCCCCCAGACGGACGGCACGCCCTCCGGGCCCGGGAGCACACGTCCGCGGGACGGGGCCGCGCCCCCGGAGACCGGCACCGGCACCTAGGCAACCCCACCGGGCCCTGGCCAACCGCTCTCGCGCCCGTTCAAACCTGGTCGAGCCGGAACGGAGTAGCCGCGCCTCCCGATGGCGCAGTGTGGCGGGCGTGCCACCGGGCCCGCTCCTAATGTGGCGATTAGTCAGCTTCGCCCCTTCCCTGGAGGAGCCCCTCATGACCCTGCGGTCCACGCTCACCCGCCTCGGCATAGCCGCCGCCGGCGGCGCCCTCGCCACCCTCGCCGCCACCACCCCGGCCCTCGCGGACGACGACTGGGAGTCGGACGGCTCCGCCGAGAGCTACAGCAACAGTCAGGACTGGAACAACGACAACCAGGACGGGAACAACGACGGCCGCGACTGGGACCACCAGAACAACCACAACCCCCGCCTGTACAAAGGCCGCGTCGTCGCCCGCGGCGGTCTGACCCTGCGCGACGCGCCGACCCGCGGCAGCGCGGTCATCCGCGTCGAGCCGTACGGCTCGATCGTCCACATCTTCTGCAAGACGAGCGGCCAGCGGGTCGAGGGCAACAACCTCTGGTACCTCCTGACGGACGGCACCTGGGCCTGGGGCGCGGCGTTCTACATCGACAACATCGGCCCGGCTCCGCGCTGGTGCTGAGCGGGCGCCGAGCCCGGTGGTGAGCCCGATGCCGGGCCGGTGCTGAACCAGTGCGCGAGCCGTCGCCACGAGCACACCATCAGGTCCACCGCAATGGCCCGATTGTCGCGAAATAACGGGACATCAGGTGTCCTGCTTGCTACGTTCCGGACATGACCAAGGCCGGAACGACCGTGGCGGCGGACCCGAGCCCGCCCGCTGTCCGCCTCCCCCGGCGCCGTGGCATCGAGTTCAGCCTCATCGTGGTCGCCGTCCTGCTCTCCGTGTACGGCTACTGCGCTGTCGGTCTCGCGAAGAGCGGCACCGTCCCGCCCGGCGCCGCCGGTTACGGCGCCGGGCTCGGCGTGCTCGCGCTGCTCGCCCATGCCGCCGTGCACTTCCGGGCGCCGTACGCCGATCCGCTGCTGCTGCCCATCGGCGTCCTCCTCAACGGCCTGGGCCTGGTGCTGATCTACCGGCTCGACCTGGAGACCCCGGACGACCAGGCGGCCCCCACCCAGCTCGTCTGGTCCACGCTCGGGATCGCGTTCTTCATCGTGGTCGTCGTCCTGCTGCGCGACCACCGGCTGCTCCAGCGCTACACGTACGTCTCGGTCGTCGCCGCGCTCGCGCTGCTCACCGTGCCGATCTTCTTCCCGTCCGTGAACGGCGCCCGGATCTGGATCCGGATCGACGGATTCTCCTTTCAGCCGGGCGAGTTCGCGAAGGTGCTGCTCGCGGTCTTCTTCGCCGGCTATCTGGCGGCCAACCGGCACGCCCTCACCTACTCGGGCCGGCAGATCTGGCGGTTCAAGCGGCTGCAGCTGCCCACCGGACGCGTACTCGGCCCGATCGTGGCGATCTGGCTGCTGAGCGTGGGCGTCCTGGTGCTGGAGCGCGACCTCGGCACCTCGCTCCTGTTCTTCGGCCTGTTCGTGATCCTGCTGTACGTCGCCACGGGCCGTACCGGCTGGATCGCGGTCGGCCTGCTGCTCGCCGTCGTCGGCGCGGTGGCCGTCGGCCGCCTGGAGCCGCACGTGCACAGCAGGGTCGAGGACTGGCTGCACCCCTTCGCCTCGATCGACGCGGGCCAGGGACCGAACCAACTCGCCCAGTCGCTCTTCGCGTTCGCCGCCGGCGGCATGCTCGGCACCGGCCTCGGGCTCGGCCACTCGATCCTCATCGGCTTCGCCACCAAGTCGGACTTCATCCTGGCGACCGCGGGCGAGGAGCTGGGCCTGGTCGGCCTCTGCGCGGTCTTCCTCCTGTACGCCCTCCTCGTGGAGCGCGGCTTCCGGGCGGGCCTCGCGCTGCGCGACCCCTTCGGGCGGCTGCTGGCGATCGGCCTCGCCTCGATCGTGGCGCTGCAGGTCTTCGTGATCGCGGGCGGGGTGACCGGCCTGATCCCGCTGACGGGCATGGCGATGCCGTTCCTCGCCCAGGGCGGCTCCTCGGTCGTCACCAACTGGATCATCGTGGCGCTGCTCATCCGGATCAGTGATTCGGCCCGCAGCCAGTACGACGGGACGGCGGGGCCATGACCCGGTACATCCGCAGGGCGACCGCACTGTGTGCCGTGCTGCTCGTCGCCCTCCTCGTGAACGCGGCCCGCGTCCAGGTCTTCCAGGCCGGCTCGTACGACGACAACCCCGCCAACCGCCGCGGGACGATCGCCCGTTACGGCCAGCCGCGCGGGAACATCGTCGTCGGCGGCAAGCCGGTCACCGGCTCCAAGGACACCGGCGAGCAGCTGCGCTACGAACGGACCTACCGCAACGGGCCGTTGTACGCGCCGGTCACCGGCTTCGCCTCGCAGGTGTACGGGACGAGCCTGCTGGAGAACACCGAGGACGGCGTCCTCGCGGGCACCGACCCGATGCTGGCCCCGCTCCCCCTGTGGAACGACGTCACCCGGGCGCAGAACCCGGGCGGCCGGGTCGTCACCACCATCAACGCGGCCGCGCAGCAGGCGGCCTACGAGGGGCTGGGCTCGCGGCGGGGCGCGGTGGCGGCACTCGAGCCGGCCACCGGCCGGATCCTGGCGCTGGTCACCGCTCCGTCGTACGACCCGCAGACGCTGTCCGGGACGGGCTCGGCGGTCACGGAGGCGTGGTCGCGGCTGAACGGGGACGAAGCGAAGCCGATGCTGAACCGGGCCATCCGGCAGACCTATCCGCCCGGTTCGACGTTCAAGGTGGTGACGGCCGCCGCGGCGCTGGACTCGGGGGTGGTCGCGGATCTCGACGCATCGACGAAGTCACCGGACCCGTACCCGCTGCCCGGTACGGACACCCGGCTGACGAACGAGGTCGACGGCTGCGAGAACGCCTCTCTGCGCTTCGCCTTCGAGTGGTCCTGCAACACGGTGTTCGCGAAGCTCGGCGTGGACGTGGGACTGCACGACATGACGGACTCGGCGGCGCGCTTCGGCTTCAACGACCGGGGGCTGCGGATTCCGTTCGCCGTTGCGCCGAGCAATTTCGACACCCGGCTGGACAAGGCACAGCTGGCGCTGTCGTCCATCGGCCAGTTCGACACCCGGGCGACGCCGCTGCAGATGGCGATGATCTCGGCGGCGGTGGCGGGCGGTGGCTCGGTCAAGTCGCCCTATCTGGTGGAGCGGACGACCACGAGGGCCGGCACCACGGTGGCCACGAAGGGGACGAAGACGCTGCATCAGGCGATGCGGCCCTCGACCGCCGTGCAGCTGCGGGAAATGATGACGAACGTCGTGAAGGAGGGGACCGGCGCGAATGCCGCGATCCCCGGGGCGACGGTCGGCGGCAAGACCGGCACCGCCCAGCACGGCATCGGCAACTCCGGTACGCCGTACGCCTGGTTCATCTCCTGGGCGCAGGCGGACGACGAGATGCAGCCGGCGGTGGCGGTCGCGGTGGTGGTGGAGGACGCGGCGGCGCGCCGGGGGGACATCAGCGGCGGCGGGGACGCGGCACCGATCGCCAAGGCGGTGATGGAGGCGGTGCTCGACTCGTGAGCCCCGGCCGCGTGCGGGCCGTTGCCCGGTGTGTGAGACGGGGGTGGAGGAACGGGCCCGGACCGACCTAACGTTCCGTGCATGACGGAATCCGCCGCGTCGCCGGCAGCGTACGAGCTGGCCCAGGTCAACATCGCCCGCCTCAAGGCCCCTCTGGACTCACCGCAGTTGAAGGACTTCGTGACGGCCCTCGACCCCGTGAACGAGGCCGCGGACCTGTCGGACGGCTTCGTCTGGCGGCTGCAGAGCGACTCGGGCAACGCGACGGACGTCCCGGTCTTCGGGGACGACTGGCTGATCATCAACATGTCCACCTGGCGTGATCCGGAGGCCCTGACGGCCTTCATGTACGAGGGGCAGCACCGCGAACTGCTGGCCCGCCGCCGCGAGTGGTTCGAGCGGCTGCGGGAGGCGGTCACCGCCCTGTGGTGGGTGCCCGCGGGACACCGCCCGACGGTCGCGGAGGCGGAGCAGCGCCTGGTCCATCTGCGCGCGCACGGGCCCACGGAGTACGCGTTCACCCTGCGGACGTCGTTCCCGGCGGGGGTGGCCGAGCCGGTGGCCGTGTAGCG
The DNA here is from genome assembly GCF_042881375.1 of Streptomyces sp. NPDC058274. Classification (NCBI taxonomy): domain Bacteria; kingdom Bacillati; phylum Actinomycetota; class Actinomycetes; order Kitasatosporales; family Streptomycetaceae; genus Streptomyces; species Streptomyces sp. NPDC058274. The sequence continues at coordinate 126,098 of NZ_JBHVXW010000010.1, read as the reverse complement.
GGTGCCGCCCGGCAGCGACGAAGGGGGGCAACAGGCTCGGAGTTTCCGGGAATTGCAGGGCCGAACAGCCGATTCATTTGCGACTGGACGGGTGAACCGGCACATTGACCGCGCTGCGGTCGGGATGTGACGACGCGGGCCGCCGAGAATTCGACGTACGCCCTTGCGGCGCCCTCAACCGACCTCACTCAGCGCTAGGCGGAATCAATGAAGTTCACGTACCGTATCGCGGCCGCTTGTGTCCTCGTCATGGGATCGTTCGGAATGGGCGGGGAGGCCGTGGCCGCCCCGCAGGACACGACGAACGGTCCCGTGTCGACCTTCTGCAACAACCCCGTCAACCTCAGCCTGGTCGCCTCTCCCGGCGGCAGCGGGCTGCTCGGGGAGGCGCTCGGCAGCCTCGGCCTCGGCGGTCTGGGCCTGGAGGGCACCGGCGGCTCGGGAAGCAGCACGCCGTCCGCGGACGGCACGGCCACCGGCGGCGAGGGCGGCACGGCCAGCACGTCCAGCGACCAGCAGGCGAACTACAACCGCTGCGGCAAGAGCGTGGACGTCGACAAGAGCACCACGGTCAACGACGACTGACCACCTTGGTCCAAGTCCGGCCGGCCCGTGGTGCGGAACAACCCACGCGCCGGCCGGCGGTGTGTCCGGAGCCTGCCGGCGACGGTGCGTCCGGGCACACTCCACGGCCGTACGGCTACGACCCGGCGCCCGACTCGATCGCCGCCGTCACCTCCGCGACCCGCTCCTTCTCCTCCGCCGCGAAGCGCTCGGCGTCGAGCTGCTCGGCGATCTCCTCGTCCTGCGCCATGAGGAGATCGAGATTCGAATTCCCCATCTCGAAGACGCCCATGTCCACGTATGCCTGCTGGAGGCGCTTTCCCCACAGTCCGATGTCCTTGACGCAGGGGACAATGCGGCTGAAGAGCAACTGACGGAACAGATGCAGGAATTCGGACCGCTCACTGTATTCTTCCGCCTCCGCCTTGGGGATGCCGAAATTCTCCAGGACCTCGATACCGCGGAGGCGGTCCCGCATCACATAGCAGCCCTCGATGACGAATTCCTCGCGCTCGCGGAGTTCGGCGTCGGAGAGCTGCTGGTAGTAGTCGCGCAGGGCCATGCGGCCGAAGGCGACATGGCGGGCCTCGTCCTGCATGACGTAGGCCAGGATCTGCTTGGGCAGCGGCTTGTCCGTGGTGTCGCGGATCATGCCGAAGGCGGCGAGCGCCAGGCCCTCGATGAGCACCTGCATCCCGAGGTACGGCATGTCCCAGCGGGAGTCGCGCAGGGTGTCGCCGAGCAGCGACTGCAGGTCGCCGTTGACCGGGTAGACCATCCCGATCTTCTCGTGCAGATAGCGGGTGTAGATCTCCGCGTGCCGCGCCTCGTCCATGGTCTGGGTGGCGGAGTAGAACTTGGCGTCCAGGTCGGGGACCGACTCGACGATCCGGGCCGCGCAGACCATCGCGCCCTGCTCGCCGTGCAGGAACTGGCTGAACTGCCATGAGGCGTAGTGCCGGCGCAGCTCGCCCTTGTCCCGGTCGGTCATCTTCGCCCAGTGCGGCGTCCCGTACAGGTTCAGCGCCTCGTCGGGTGTGCCGAGCGGGTCGTAGGGATCGACTTCGAGCTCCCAGTCGATCCGCTTGTTGCCGTCCCACTGCTTGTCCTTGCCCTTCTGGTACAGGGCCAGCAGCCGGGCGCGGCCGTCGTCGTACTCCCAGCTGAAGCGCGCCGCCCCCGAGGCGGGCACCTGCCAGAGGGGGTCTCCCGGGTCCATGGCGTAGAGCTCATGTGTCGGCATACCTCGCAGGCTCACACGAGGTAGACGCGGGGTCAACAAGTCGCGCACGAGGGATTGACGAGCTTGCTGACAAGCAGTCTCATAAGACATGACCGCCGGTAACTCGCAGGTGTCCGGCCCCTGTCCATCCGGTACGACGAGGTGGGAACAGTCATGACGACCGTCACGGAAGACGGACTGATCGATGGTCTGCGCGATGCGCTCGGCCTGCTCAAGGACCGGGAACAGGTGGCCCAGCGCCTGCTCGACTCTTCCGCCAAGCACTCCTTCGACCCGGACAAGGAGCTGGACTGGGACGCTCCGTTCGAGCCGGGCAAGTGGTTCTGGCCGCCGGAGCTGGTGTCCCTGTACGGCACCGCGCTGTGGAAGCGGATGAGCGAGGAACAGCGGATCGCCCTCTCGCAGCACGAGGCCGCGGCACTCGCCTCGCTCGGCATCTGGTTCGAGATCATCCTGATGCAGCTGCTGGTACGGCACATCTACGACAAGGCGGCGACGAGCGCGCATGTGCGGTACGCGCTCACCGAGATCGAGGACGAGTGCCGGCACTCGAAGATGTTCGCCCGGCTGATCAGCCGGGGCGGAACTCCGTACTACCCGGTCAGCCGGGCCCACCAGAACCTGGGCCGCCTCTTCAAGACCGTCTCCACCACGCCCGGTTCGTTCACCGCCACGCTGCTCGGCGAGGAGGTGCTCGACTGGATGCAGCGGCTGACGTTCCCGGACGAACGGGTCCAGACCCTGGTCCGCGGGGTCACCCGCATCCACGTCGTGGAGGAGGCCCGCCATGTCCGGTACGCCCGTGAGGAGTTGCGGCGCCAGATGGTGACGGCGCCGCGCTGGTCCCAGGAGTTCACCCGGGTCACCTCGGGCGAGTTCGCCCGGGTCTTCTCGCTCGCGTTCGTGAACCCCGACGTCTATCCGAACGTCGGCCTCGACAAGCGCGAGGCCATCGCCCAGGTGCAGGCCAGCGGCCATCGCCGCGAGGTGATGCAGACCGGTGCGAAGCGGCTGACCGACTTCCTGGACGACATCGGAGTCCTGCGAGGCGTCGGACGACGGCTGTGGAGGTCGTCGGGGCTGCTGGCCTGAGCGGAGGCGCGCGACCGGCCCGAGCCGAGGGTCCGAGCGGACGTGAGCGAACGGTCCGGGCTGACGTGAGCGAACAGTCCAGGCCACACCCTCGCCACCCCGCAGCCGGGCCGGGCTACGCTGCCCGACATGACCTCGCAGGCTTCCACCCCGGCGTACCGGCGGCTCAGCGTCGAGGAGCGGCGCAGTCAGCTGCTCGACGCGGCGCTGTCCCTCTTCGCGCACCGCGCGCCCGAGGAGGTCTCGCTCGACGACGTGGCGGAGGCGGCCGGGGTGTCGCGGCCCCTGGTCTACCGGTATTTCCCGGGCGGCAAGCAGCAGTTGTACGAGGCCGCGCTGCGGTCCGCCGCCGAGGAGCTGGAGCAGTGCTTCGCGGAGCCCCCGGAGGGTCCGCTGACCCGGCGGCTGTCGCGGGCGCTGGACCGGTATCTCGCCTTCGTCGACCAGCACGACGCCGGGTTCAGCGCCCTGCTGCAGGGCGGCAGTGTGGTCGAGACGTCGCGGACCACGGCCATCGTGGACGGGGTGCGGCGGGCGGCCGCCCAGCACATCCTCAGTCATCTGGAGGTGGCCGAGCCCGGCCCGCGGCTGCGCATGACCGTGCGGATGTGGATCACGGCCGTCGAGGCCGCCTCGCTCATCTGGCTGGACGAGGACAAGGAACCCCCGCTGGACGAGCTGCGCGACTGGCTCGTCGAGCAGTTCGTGGCGGTGCTCACGGCGAGCGCGGGCCGGGATCCGCAGGCCGCCGCCGTGGTGCGGGCCGCGCTGGCCCTGGAGTCCGCGGACGGTCCCGTGGGCTCGCTGGTCCGGCGGGTGCTGCCCGTGGTCGGCGACGCGGCGCACCTGCTGTGACACTGGAGACGTGAAGAGCCAAGACACCCCCTTCGAGGGCGGCCCCCTGGACGGCCGTGTACTGCCCGTCCTGCTCGGCCTGACCGGGCACCCGCCGAAGGTCTACCGGGTCCCGGTCCCGGACGCCGCGGGCGGCCCGGCGACCGTCCTCGTCTACCGCCGGGTCCAGGCGAAACAGAGCCGGCTGGGACTGCACCAGGGGTGGAAGTACACGTTCGACCCGACAGGCAAGCAGGGCGGCGGCCTGAAATGGCCGTGGTCCAAGCCGGACCGCGAAGAGGGCACCGTGCACGGCGCCACGCCGACCGGCAAGCCGGACGACGCCGACGAGTGACCTGGTTGGGCCGAAGGGCCCACCTTCCGCGCGCGGACCGCGCGCAGGCATCTGATCCTCACGGTGCGGGACGGAGATTCCGTCCCCGCTCCGGAGGTGATGGCGTGTCAGCAAGGCTTCTGCGTCTGGTCTGTACGGCGGCGGTGACGGCCGGGACGCTTCTCGCGCCCACGCCCGCACTGGCCGTACCGGAACCCGATGCCGCCTCGTCCGCGGTCCTCGGCGCGCCCGGCGGCCGGTCCGTCGCCGAACTGCTGACGGAGCTTCAGAAGCTGTACCGGGGCGCCGAGCAGGCCACCGAGACGTACAACGCGACCGAGGAACTGCTGAAGAAGCAGCGGACCGAGGTCGCCAGGCTCGACGGGGAGCTGGCCAAGGCGCGGCTCTCCCTGCACGACAGCCGGGGCGCGGCCGGCCGGCTGGCCCGGCAGCAGTACCAGAACAGCAGCGAGATCTCCCCGTACGTGCGGCTGCTGCTCGCCCGCGATCCGCAGCACGCGCTCGACGAGGGGCATGTGATCGGGCAGGTGGCGCAGGAGCGGGCCGAGACCGTCGGCCGGCTGGTGGGCAACGAGCGGACGACCGACCGGCTCGCGCGTGCGGCACGCAAGGCACTGGACGGGCGGCTCGCCCTCGCCGCACGGCAGAAGAAGGACCGCGACGCGGTGCGCGAGCGGCTCAAGGAGGTCGAGGAGCTGCTCGCCTCGCTCACCGCCGATCAGCTGACCAGGCTGGCCGAGCTGGAGAAGGCGGGGACGGCGAAGGCCCAGAAGCGGTTCATGGCCTCCGGCGCGCTCAGCAGCCGGCGCACCCCGTCACCTGAGGGCGGCAAGGCACTGCGGTATGCGGTACGTCAGCTCGGCAAGCCCTACGAATGGGGTGCCGAGGGCCCGAAGTCGTACGACTGCTCGGGGCTGACGTCCCAGGCGTGGGAGCACGCCGGGCGGCCCATCCCCCGCACCAGCCAGGAGCAGTGGGCACGGCTGCCGCGGATCCCGCTGAGCAAGCTGCGCCCCGGGGACCTGGTGATCTACTTCCCCGAGGCCACGCATGTCGCCCTGTATCTGGGCGACGGGATGGTGGTGCAGGCGCCGCGGCCCGGCGCGCGCATCAAGGTGTCGCCGATCGCGGCCAATCCCGTACTGGGCGCGGTCCGGCCCGACCCGGCCGGGAAGCCCCTGCGGCGGTACGCGCCGCCGAGGCTCCCGCGGGCGGCCGCGGACGGATCCGACGAGGGCTACGCCCTGACCGAACCCGCCACGGACCCGAGGTAGGCCTCGGTCCTGGCCGGCTCGTAGAAGAAGTTCTCGAAGTCCGCCGGGTCGTTGAAGCCGTTGGCGAACCGGTCGGCGACCGGCTGGAGTTCACCGGCGGCGCCGATCAGGTTCAGGACGTGCTCCGGCGGCACGCCGAGCATCGCGTTGGTCCACTTGGTGACGTGCTGGGCGGTGTCCCAGTAGCGGTCGAAGGCCGACCGCATCCACGTCTCGTCGAAGGGCTTCTCGCCCTGCTCCAGGATCGAGGCGAGGTACGAAGCGGCGCACTTGGCGGCCGAGTTGGAGCCCTGGCCGGTGATCGGGTCGTTCGCCACGACCACGTCCGCCACACCCAGGACCAGACCGCCGCCGGGCAGCCGGCCGATCGGGTTGCGGACGGTGGGGGCGTACCGGCCGGACAACGTGCCGTTGGCGTCGGTCAGTTCGACCTTGGTGGCCCGCGCGTACTCCCAGGGCGTGAACCGCTCCATGAGTTCCAGGGTCAGGGAGAGGTGTTCGGCCGGGTCCTTGACGCCCTGGAAGACGTCCAGCGGGCCGCCGGGTATGCCCTCCCAGAACAGGATGTCCGCGCGGCCCGAGGTGGTGAGGGTCGGCATGATGAACAGCTCGCCGACACCGGGGACGAGATTGCAGCGGACCGCGTCGTACTCGGGGTGCTCGGGGCGCGGGCCGAGGCCGTGGACGTAGGAGACGGCCAGCGCGCGCTGCGGCTCGGTGTACGGGGAGCGCGCGGCGTCCCGGCCGAACATGGAGACCAGCTCGCCCTTGCCCGCCGAGACGAGCACGAGGTCGTACGTACGGGCGAAGTAGTCGAGGTCGGAGACGGCGGCGCCGTGGATGACGAGCTGGCCGCCGCGCTGGGCGAACGTCTCCATCCAGCCGGCCATCTTCACTCGCTGGTCAACGGACTGGGCGTACCCGTCCAGCTTGCCGACCCAGTCGATGACGCGCTGGGACTCCGGACCGGCGACCGAGACGCCGAGCCCTTCGATCTTCGGGGCCTGGGACTCCCAGAAGTTCAGCTGGAGATCGCGCTCGTGCTGGAGTGCCGTGTCGAACATGCACTGCGTCGACATGACCCGGCCGGTCCGGATCTCGTCCGCCGTCCGGTTGGACATCAGGGTGACCTCGTACCCGTGCGACTGGAGGCCGAGGGCGAGCTGGAGTCCGGACTGACCGGCTCCGACGACGAGTATCTTCCGCATGCGGGTCCCTAACTGTGCGGCGGTGCTGAGGCGTTATTCGGGGCTGACGTCGAGGGCGTGGCCGACCAGGGCCAGCAGGGTCTCCACGACGGAGATCCGGCGCCGCGCGTCCATGATCATGACAGGTATGTGTGCGGGCACCGTGAGGGCCTCGCGCACGTCGTCCGGCTCGAACCGCTCGCTGCCGTCGAAGTGGTTGACCGCGACGACGTACGGCAGACCGCAGCTCTCGAAGTAGTCGAGCGCCGGGAAGCAGTCGGACAGCCGACGGGTGTCCGCCAGGACCACCGCGCCGATCGCCCCGCGCACCAGGTCGTCCCACATGAACCAAAACCGCTGCTGGCCCGGTGTGCCGAAGAGGTAGAGCACCAGGTCGTCGTCGAGCGTGATGCGCCCGAAGTCCATGGCGACGGTGGTGGTCAGCTTCTGGGGGGTGGCGCTGAGGTCGTCGGTGTCCTCGCTGGCCTGCGTCATCAGCGCCTCCGTCTGGAGGGGCGTGATCTCGGAGACCGCGGTGACGAGGGTGGTCTTGCCGACGCCGAAGCCGCCCGCCACCACGATCTTCGTGGCGATCGGGGCGCGCGTCCGGTCCGTCTGCCAGGCCTTCAACTCCTCGTCGGGTTCGATGAGCCGGGAGACGTCGGGGGTGACGTCCGGGGAGACACCAGTGGTGGCGTCAGAGACGGCGGAGTCCACTCAGCACCCTTTCCAGCAGAGCGCGGTCCGGCTGTCCCGGGCCGTGACCGGTTCCGTACACACGGATCTTTCCCTGGTCCGCCAGGTCGCTCAGCAGTACGCGGACCACGCCGAGCGGCATCTTCAGCAGCGCGGCGATCTCGGCCACCGTGCGCATCCGGCGGCAGATTTCGACGATGGCCCGCATCTCGGGCATCACCCGGGTCTCGAGCGAGCCGTTGGTCAGCTCCCGGCGCTCCTCGGGGGCTTCGAGTGCCGCCACGAACGTCTCGACGAGCAGCACGTGCCCGAAGCGGGTGCGGCCACCGGTGAGCGAATAGGGGCGTACGCGGGCGGGTTTGCGGTCGCCGCCGCGGACCGGAAGCCTGGACGTACTCATCGGGCACTCCCCGTCGACTCGGTCTCCAGGGATTTTCGGAGTTCGCTGCGCAGTTCGGGGGTCAGCACATGTCCGGCGCGGCCGACGAAGAGCGCCATGTGGTACGCCACCACGCTCATGTCGCAGTCCGGGGAGCCGTGCACACCGAGCAGGGAGCCGTCGCTGATCGACATGACGAAGAGGCTGCCCTCGTCCATCGCGACCATCGTCTGCTTGACGCCTCCGCCGTCCATCAGCTTGGCGGCGCCGAGGGTGAGGCTGCCGATGCCGGAGACGACGGTGGCGAGGTCGGCCGCTGATCCCTTGGGACCGGTCGGGCGGTCGACCGGGGCCGTCCGGGCCTCCGCGTTCCTCCCGGGGTCGGAGGAGATCAGCAGCAGGCCGTCGGAGGAGACCACCGCGACCGACAGCAGGCCCGGCACCTCCTCGACGAGATTCGTCAACAACCAGTGCAGGTTGCGGGCTTCGCTGCTCAGTCCGAAGGTACTGGATGCGGTCAACTGCTTGCCTCCTCGACTGTGCCCCCCGTGACTGGTACGTCTGCTGCCGTGGACACGGCGTCCGCCTCGGGCGCCTTCGTCTGCGACGTCTCTTCGGCGATCTCCGCCTCGACGTCGCGGCGGCCTTCCTGTGCACCGCGGTGGAACCCGCCGAGCCTGCGGCGCAGGGCTTCGGCGTCCACGCCACCGGCGCGCGGTCTCGGGGCCGGCGCGGGTGCCGAGATCTTCGGCGTGCGCTTGGGCAGACCCTTGGCGGTGATCCGCTCCGGCTCGTCCTCGACACGGTCGTGGGTGTCGGGGCCGATGGCGTAGGGATCGGTGGTGGTCTGGGCGGGAAGGCCGACGCCCGTGGGGGGCTCGGGGCCAGCCTGCGGAGCGGGCCCGGCGTCGGCGACGGGTCCGGCTTCGCCATCGGGAGCCGTTCCGGCACCGGGGGCGTCGGGGTCGTCCGACGGCGGCTCCGGGGCCAGCAGCTCCATGGTGGTCTCGGCGGGCGTCTCGAACGCGGGGGCGGTGTCCGCGCGTACGGCCTCTTCGCCCGGGCCCGGGGTGCCGGTGGCGGGGTCGGGTCCGTCCTCGGCGTGCGCGGGCACGGCCTGTTCGCCCGCGTCCGCGGTGCCGGTGGCGGGGTCGCGTCCGTCCCCCGCGTCCGCGGGCACGGCCTGTTCGCCCGGGCCCGCCGTTCCGGTCGCGAGGTCGCGTACGTCCTCCGCGGGCACGGCCGGCTCGCGTTGCTGCGGGGCGGCGGCCGGCTCGCGTACGGCGTCCTCGTGCGCACCGCGCTCCCGTACCGCCTGCTCGGCGGCCGCGATCAGCGGGTCCGTGTCGGTGGCGCCGTCAGCCGGGTCCGCAAAGTCACCGCAAGCGGCCGGTTCCGGGGCTGCCGCCGTCGAACGGCCGTGCAGGACATTGGAGTTGGCCTCGGCGTCCACTCCCGGCAGGGACAGCGCGGGCGCGCCCCCGACGACGGGCGTGGCCACGGGCCCGGCAACACCCGGCGCGGCGGCCAGCAAGCCCTTGGGCAGGACGACGACCGCGGCGACACCGCCCTGCTTCTGCTCGCGCAGCCGCACCCGTACACCGTGCCGGTGGGCGAGGCGGGCCACCACGTACAGGCCGAGCCCGAGCCCGTCGCCGCTCTCCTCGTCGTACGTGTCCTCCGGATCGAAGCCGGCGAGCCGGGTGTTGAGCTGGTCCATGCGCTCGGCGGTCATGCCGATGCCCTCGTCCTGCACGGAGAGCATCACCTCGCCGCTCTCCAGGAGCCACCCGGAGACCTCGACGGTCATGTCGGGCGGCGAGAACGAGGTGGCGTTCTCCAGCAGTTCGGCCACCAGGTGGCTCAGGTCGTCGGCGGCGAACCCGGCGAGGTGCGCGTGCGGCGGCAGCGCGGAGATCCGGACCCGCTCGTACCGCTCGATCTCGCTGACCGCGGCCCGGACGACGTCGACGAGCGGGACCGGGCCCGCGTGCTGCTGGATGTGCTCGGCTCCGGCGAGGACCAGGAGGTTCTCGCTGTGCCGGCGCATCACGGTGGCGAAGTGGTCGAGCTTGAAGAGGGTGGAGAGGCGGTCCGGGTCCTGCTCGCGCTCCTCGAGGTGCTCGATGACGGCCAGTTGCCGCTCGACGAGACCGAGGGTGCGCAGCGCCAGGTTGACGAAGGTGCCGTGGATGCTGTTCCGCACCTGCTCCAGGTGAGCGGCGGCCGCGGCGAGTTCGCTGCGCAGCCGGTCCCGCTCGTCGGCCATCGTCTGCCGCTTGCCTATGAGGTGCTTGCGGTCGGTCTCGAGGGTCGTCAACCGCTCGTGGAGCGCGGCGGCATGGGCGTGCAGGGTGTTGACGGAGCGCACGACCTGGGCGAACTCGTCGTTGCGGCCGGTGAACTTGACGGGTTCCTCGGCGGCCGGGTCGCCGGCGAGCCGGGCCGAGCCGATGCGCAGCACGGCCAGCGGGCGGGTCAGGGTGCGGGCCATGGCCGTGGCGACGCCGAGGGTGACGAGCAGCAGCGCGCCGAGGAGGGCGACACGGAGCTCCAGCGCGGTGACGTCGTCGTCGCGGAGCTGCGCGAGGTCCTTGGTGCGGCGGTCGTTGAGCGAGGCCTCGGCGCCGCGCATCAGTTCGACACGGGCGGACAGGGCCGCGTCCAGCTTCTTGGTGCTGGTGCCCAGTTCGGCGTCCGAGAGGGTCGGCTGGTCCGTGAGAGTGGCGAGGTACTTGTCCGCGTCGGTGACGTCGGGCCCGTTGACCGTGGAGTCGTACGAGGCGCGGGCGGCCTTCGGTGCGGTCTCGCGGAAGCCGGACAGGGCCGCGTCGGAACGGAGCCGGGCCTGCTGGGCGGCGGAACTGAGCGCGTTGCGCTGCTTGGTGTCGGCGTTCGACGAGCTGCTCGTGGTGGTCGGCAGACCGGTGGCCGGGTCGATGGCGGTCTGGGTGGACCGCGGGACGCTGAGGGCCGCGAGCAGCAGTCCGCGGGCGGCGGCGGCCTGCTGGACGGCGGTGTCGAGCTCCGCCTGGGCGTACGCGCCGGAGCCCGCGCGGGGCGGCAGCCGCTCGGCCAGTTCCTCGGCGAGGTTGTGGAGTTCGGTGATGGCGAGGGAGTACGCCTGGTGCGCTTCGAGAGCACTGCTCTTGCCGGTGAGCGCCGCTCTGCGTACGGCGGCGATGGAGTCGAGGTCCTTGCGGAGCGCGGCCGGGGCGTCGGTGTCGGCCCGCAACTCCTCGACCTGGCGGTCCACTCGGGCGCTGCGCTGCTCGGAGGGCGCCTTGGTCTTGGGCCGGCCGGCGGCGATGTACGAGGTGACCTCGTCCCGTTCGTCCGCCAGGGAGTGGGCGAGGGTCAGGGCCTCCTGCGTCTCCCGCGCCAGCGTCACCAGGTCCTGGGAGTCGCTCAGTTGGCCGGAGGCGGCGAGGACAGTCGGCGCGCCCGCGCCGGCGACGGCGGCCGCCACGACGGCCACGGCGACGATGAGCCGGTTGCGTACGTGGGCGGGGCGGCCCTTACCCGCGGAGCCTGCGGCGTCGCCGGTGGCGCCCCCTGTCGAGGCCGTCTGCTTGCCTGTGCGCCGAGGCCGCATTTTCTGCACCGGTGCTCGCATTCCTGACTCGTGTACCCATGGGCCCGGGTGACGTTCCGTCAACTGAGGCGTCCGGCCTCCCCCAGGCTTCCGACTTCGCTCCATCAGGGGGGACCCCCATCGGCTCCCGACCCTCCCAGTGCCGGTGGGCAGTGGTCCCGCATCGTCCGAGCCGCCACCCGAAGGAGTGAACATCGGCAGGGAGTTGGCGGGCAAGTTCCTCCGGCGCGTGCCACCGGCCCACCCGGCGGGCCGGTTGGACGTCGGCGACGCGCTTTGGCAGTATTCGCCGCCACGCATCCCCGGAGTCGATCATTCCATGCCAAACCCGGCGCGCGGCGTCCCGGTCCGCAACCATCCGGCGACCGATGCCGACCTCTCGTGGATCTTGTGAAGGCCTCGTGCAGACTGGCTGGATGCGTACGGAACTCGTCACCGAGCCCAGCGACCGCGACCGCCCCAATGAGGACTTCGCCTCGGTCGCTCTTCCGGCCTCAGGACTGGGCGGTGCACTGGTCGTGCTGGACGGGGTGACTCCCCCGAAGGGGGACGACGGCTGCGTGCACGGGGTGCCCTGGTTCGCGACACGCCTGGGCGGGACGCTGACCGAACTGTCGGTTTCCCTACCGGATGTGACGCTGACCGAGGTGCTCGCGCGGGCCATTCGGCGCACGGCCGACGCCCACGCCGGGACCTGTGACCTTTCTCACCCGCGCACACCGCAGGCAACCGTCGTCCTCGTCCGCTGGTCCGCCGACACGGTCGAGTACCTGGTCCTCTCGGACTCCGCACTGCTGCTGCAGTCCCCTCCGGGTGTGGTCACGCCGGTGCTGGACGACCGGCTCTCCCGCGTCCCGCGCACCTCGCTGGCCTCGGACGCGATCGCCGACGCGACGGTCCGCAACAAGGAGGGCGGCTTCTTCACGGCGGCGGCGGACCCCTCGGTCGCGGAGCGCGCGGTGACCGGCACGGCGGCCCGCGCGGACGTACGCGCGCTGGCCGCCCTGACGGACGGGGCGACCCGCTGGACGGAGAAGTTCCACGAGGGCGACTGGGCCGACCTGTTCACCGTCGTGCGCAAGGAGGGCGCCCGGGCCCTGGTCGAGCGCGTACGGGAGCTGGAGGCGGCGGACGCGCAGGAGCGGAAGCACCTGCGCCGCAGCAAGACCCACGACGACGCGACGGTGGCGTACGTGGAGCTGTAGCTTCACGCGCGCGCTCGTTGGGCGCCGGGGCCGCGAGCTGTCGTCAGTGGTCTCGCCGGGAGGCGCCCATTCCGGCCACCCCGCGATCGCCTCCGGAGGGCCCAGGTCGTATCCGTAAAGTCCCGTCTGCCCCCCGGCGGACGACGGGACGTTGCGGACACGCCCTAGCTGCCCTCTCCCCCGCGGTTCAACTGGTGCAGCAGCCGGGCCAGTTCGGCGACCTCGCGCGGGTCCCAGCCCGCGAGCTGGCTGACGTAGCGCGCCCGGCGGGCCTCCCGCACGGCGGTGAAGCGCGCCCGTCCCTCCTCCGTGAGGTGGACCAGCCAGGCGCGGCCGTCGGCGGGGTCGGGTTCGCGGGCGACGAGACCGAGGTCTTCGAGGGCGCGCAGCTGGCGGGACATGGTGGCCTTGCCGACACCGATGTAGGCGGCGAGCTCGGTGGCCCGCTGGCGCCCGCACTCCTCCAGCCGGTAGAGCAGCCCGTAGGCGGAGGACTCCAGGTCGGGGTGGACCTCGCGGGCCATCTCGCCGGAGGAGGCACGAGCCCGCCGCAGGAACACGGTCAACGCGCGTTCCAGCGACAGGAACTCCTGGTTTACACCACTCCCCGCGACCGTGGATTCGCCACGCCGCCCCTCGCCGTTTGCGCCCTCGTGCACGTCAGCACCCCTGACCCGGTTTCCCGATCCTGAAAGTTTCCGCCACAAGTGGCCATTGCCGCAGCTCCGCCAGTATTTCGCAGGAGTAGACCAACGGCAGCCTCCGGGCCCTCTTCCCACCCGGTCTTCTACGTGCGTAGCTTCTTTACCAAGCAATTACCGGCATGGCCACGCCACCGACGGGTCGACGAGGACCTGTCGCCCCGAGCGCGTGCGCCGGCCGTCGGCTTTCTCCGCAGTCCCCCCACCGAGCATCACCGCGCACCACCGAGCCCTTCGGAGGCACGCCATGCCCGTGCACAGATCCGGAATCACCCGCCCCCGGCGCCTCACCAAGCGTCTCCCCACGGCCGGGATCCTGCTCGCCGCGTTCTCCCTTCTGTTCACCCTGCCGGCCCAGGCCGCCGACACCCCCGCCCGCGGTTCCGCCCACATGGGCATGGGCGTCGTCGCGCACGACGGCCAGGCCGGTACTCCGTCCACCGGTGACGCCACGCAGACCGAGGGCGTGGACGTCAGCAGCCACCAGGGCAACGTCGCCTGGTCGACCCTGTGGAGCAGCGGGGTCAAGTGGGCCTACTCGAAGGCGACGGAGGGGACGTACTACACGAACCCCTACTTCGCCCAGCAGTACAACGGCTCGTACAACGTCGGCATGATCCGCGGCGCGTACCACTTCGCGACCCCCGACACCACGAGTGGCGCCACTCAGGCCAACTACTTCGTGGACAACGGCGGCGGCTGGTCGAGGGACGGCAGGACGCTGCCGGGCGCGCTCGACATCGAGTGGAACCCGTACGGCGCGGCCTGTTACGGCAAGACGCAGAGCGCGATGGTCACCTGGATCCGTGACTTCCTCAACCAGTACAAGGCGCGCACCGGCCGGGACGCCGTCATCTACACGGCCACCACCTGGTGGACCCAGTGCACCGGCAACTCCAGCGCCTTCGCGGCCGCCAACCCATTGTGGATCGCCCGCTACGCCGCCGACCCGGGCACGCTGCCCGCGGGCTGGGGTTTCTACACGATGTGGCAGTACACGTCGTCGGGCCCGACGGTCGGCGACCACAACAAGTTCAACGGTGCCCTCGACCGTGTGGTGGCACTGGCGAACGGCTGACACCGGCCGGGCCCCGAGGCGACCAGGCGGACGGGCCCGTCGGCAACGCGACACGGGAAGGCCCGGGTCCCTCGCAGGGCCCGGGCCTTCCGCTACCGGCAGCGTCCGTCACGCCGCTACCGGAACCTCCGCACTCGCTCCGTTCGTCGCCGGGGCGAGGGCCAGTTCGAGGACCTGGCGGACGTCCGTGACGGCGTGCACGTCGAGCTTCTCCAGGACCTCGGCCGGGACGTCGTCGAGGTCGGGTTCGTTGCGCTTGGGGATGATGACGGTGGTGACGCCGGCCCGGTGCGCGGCGAGCAGCTTCTGCTTCACACCGCCGATGGGCAGGACCCGGCCGGTCAGGGAGACCTCCCCGGTCATCGCCACGTCCGTACGGACCTGGCGGCCGCTGAGCAGCGACGCCAGTGCCGTCGTCATCGTGACACCCGCGCTCGGCCCGTCCTTCGGGACCGCGCCCGCCGGGAAGTGGATGTGCACACCCCGGTCCTTCAGGTCACCGACCGGCAGCTCCAGTTCGGCGCCGCGCGAGCGCAGGAAGGAGAGCGCGATCTGTGCCGACTCCTTCATCACGTCACCCAGCTGACCGGTCAGGGTCAGACCCGCCGCGCCCGTCTCCGGGTCGGCCAGCGACGCCTCGACGAAGAGGACGTCACCACCCGCGCCGGTGACCGCGAGCCCGGTGGCGACACCGGGCACCGCCGTACGGCGCTCCGCCGGGTCCTGGGCGGACTCGGGCACGTGGTGCGGCCGTCCGACGAGCCCGCGCAGGTCGGCGTCGGTCACCGTGAACGGCAGCTTCCGCTCGCCCAGTTCGTGCTCGGCCGCGACCTTGCGCAGCAGCCGCGCGACGGCCCGCTCCAGGTTTCGTACGCCGGCTTCCCGGGTGTACTCGCCCGCGAGCTTGCGCAGTGCGCTCTCGTCCAGCGTGACCTCGTCCTTCTCCAGACCGGCCCGCTCCAGCTGGCGCGGGAGCAGGTGGTCACGGGCGATGACGACCTTCTCGTCCTCGGTGTAGCCGTCGAGGCGGACCAGCTCCATACGGTCGAGCAGGGCCTCCGGGATGGCTTCCAGGACGTTCGCCGTCGCGAGGAACACGACGTCGGAGAGGTCGAGTTCGACCTCCAGGTAGTGGTCGCGGAAGGTGTGGTTCTGCGCCGGGTCGAGGACTTCGAGCAGCGCCGCGGCCGGGTCGCCCCGGAAGTCGGAGCCGACCTTGTCGATCTCGTCCAGCAGGACCACCGGGTTCATCGACCCGGCCTCCTTGATGGCCCGGACGATCCGGCCGGGCAGCGCGCCGACGTACGTACGCCGGTGGCCGCGGATCTCGGCCTCGTCCCGCACGCCGCCGAGGGCGACGCGGACGAACTTGCGGCCCATGGCGTGCGCGACGGACTCGCCGAGCGAGGTCTTGCCGACGCCGGGCGGGCCGACGAGTGCGAGCACGGCGCCCCCGCGTCGTCCGCCGACGACACCCAGGCCCCGGTCGGAACGCCGCTTGCGCACCGCCAGGTATTCGGTGATCCGCTCCTTCACGTCCGCCAGGCCGGAGTGCTCGGCGTCCAGCACCCGCTGGGCGCCCCTGATGTCGTACTCGTCCTCCGTGCGCTCGTTCCACGGGAGTTCGAGCACGGTGTCGAGCCAGGTGCGGATCCAGGAACCCTCGGGCGACTGGTCGCTCGCGCGCTCCAGCTTCTCGACCTCCTTGAGAGCGGCCTCGCGGACCTTCTCGGGGAGATCGGCGGCTTCGACGCGCGTCCGGTAGTCGTCGGACTCCTCGCCGTCCGCGGAATCGCCGTTCAGCTCGCGCAGTTCCTTGCGTACGGCTTCGAGCTGCCGGCGCAGCAGGAACTCGCGCTGCTGCTTGTCCACGCCTTCCTGTACGTCCTTGGCAATGGACTCGGCGACATCCTGCTCGGCGAGGTGCTCACGCAGCTGCTCGGTGGCGAGCTTCAGCCGGGCGACCGGGTCGGCCGTCTCCAGCAGGGCAACCTTCTGCTCGGTGGTCAGGAAGGGTGAGTAACCGGAATTGTCAGCAAGGGCGGAAACATCGTCAATGGCCTGTACGCGGTCCACGACCTGCCAGGCGCCGCGCTTGCGCAGCCAGCTGGTGGCCAGGGCCTTGTACTCCTTGACCAGGTCGGTGACCTGGCCGGGCAGGGGGTCGGGCACGGTCTCCTCGACCCGGGTGCCCTCCACCCACAGTGCGGCACCGGGACCGGTGGTCCCCGCGCCGATCTTCACGCGCCCACGGCCGCGGATCAGCGCGCCCGGGTCGCCGTCGGCCAGCCGGCCGACCTGCTCGACGGTGCCGAGCACACCGGTGCCCGGGTATGTCCCGTCGATGCGTGGCACCAGCAGCACCTTCGGCTTGCCGGGCTCCGAGCGGGCGGCGGCCTGGGCAGCCTCCACCGCGGCACGGACGTCGGCGTCGTTCAGGTCCAGCGGAACCACCATCCCGGGCAGCACGACCTCGTCGTCGAGCGGCAGCACGGGCAGGGTGAGCGGTGTGGACGTCGAAGCCATGATCTCCCCTTCGGCAGTCAAGTTGAGCTATGTCGACTCAATGCCCGGGGCCCCTTGATTGTTCCCGGGGGACTGTTCGCTGTGAGCGATCACCGCCGCCGACCTTCGTGACCGGGCCGTTTCGCGGGAGCGGCACCGGGCCGGGGACCCCGGACAATCCCGCCGGCCGCTGCGGCGGAACTGCCAGGATGGGCGCCATGACTGCCTCGTACGACATCCCCGTGGTCATCGATCGCCGGGAAGGCCCCTACGGCGAGGTCGTGCTGCGGCGCCACGGCGCGCTGCTGCAGATCATCGCCAACGGGTGCTTCCTGATGGACACCTCCGACGGCCGCTCGGAGCGGCTGCTGATCGACGCGGCGCGCGACGCCCTGGGCGGACGGGTGCGGCCGAGCGTGCTGATCGGCGGCCTCGGCGTCGGCTTCTCCCTCGCGCACGCGGCCGCCGACGACCGCTGGGGACGCATCACGGTCGTGGAACGGGAGCCGGCGATCATCGGCTGGCACCGCGAAGGACCACTGTCCGCACTCTCCGCCCCCGCACTCACCGACCCCCGGACGGAGATCGTCGAGGCGGATCTGGTCGCCTACGTCAATGAGACTTCCGCCACGTACGACGCGCTCTGCCTGGACATCGACAACGGACCCGGCTGGACGGTCACGGAGGGCAACGAAGGCCTCTATTCACCGGCCGGACTGACCGGCTGCGCAAGGCTGTTGACCCCCGGCGGAGTGCTCGCGGTGTGGTCTGCGCAGCCCTCTCCGGAATTTGAAGGAACCTTGCGGAATGCCGGTTTCCAACGGGTGCGTACCGAAGAGATCCCGGTTGCCCGGGGCGTTCCGGACGTCGTGCATCTCGCAGTCAGGGCTGGATAGCCGATCAATGGTGCCTGCCCGTACTCTGCTTGCCTGACGCGGATCATTCAAGCGTCAAGCGCAGTCATGGGATCACCCCACGGATTCCGGAAAGCACACCTCAGGGGCGGGCGATGGAGCAGACACACACCTCCCAGAACGGCGCGGCGGCGACTCCCGGCGCTCAGCGACGGGTCCTGGTCGTCGAGGACGACCAGACGATCGTCGACGCCATCGCGGCCCGCCTGCGCGCCGAGGGATTCCTGGTGCAAACAGCGGGCGACGGTCCGGCCGCCGTCGACACCGCCGAGGCCTGGCAGCCCGACCTGCTGATCCTCGACATCATGCTGCCCGGCTTCGACGGCCTGGAGGTCTGCCGCCGCGTGCAGGCCCAGCGTCCGGTGCCGGTGCTGATGCTCACCGCGCGCGACGACGAGACCGACATGCTGGTCGGACTCGGCGTCGGCGCCGACGACTACATGACGAAGCCGTTCTCCATGCGGGAGCTGGCCGCCCGGGTGCACGTCCTGCTGCGCCGGGTGGAGCGTGCCGTGGTGGCCGCCTCGACGCCGCGCAGCGGCATCCTGCGGCTCGGCGAGCTGGAGATCGACCACGCGCAGCGCCGGGTGCGGGTCCGCTCCGAGGACGTGCATCTGACGCCCACCGAGTTCGACCTGCTGGTCTGCCTGGCGAACACCCCGCGTGCGGTGCTCTCGCGCGAGCAGCTCCTGGCCGAGGTCTGGGACTGGGCGGACGCGTCCGGCACCCGGACCGTGGACAGCCACATCAAGGCGCTGCGCCGGAAGATCGGCGCCGAGCGGATCCGTACCGTCCACGGTGTCGGCTACGCGCTGGAGACCCCGACCCCCTGAGCCGGGGTTGTGGGGACCTGTTGAGGGGGCTGCTGTGATGAGCGGGTTCGGGGAGCGCAAGAACGCGGGTCCCTGGGGTGGTCTGCGCCCCTTCTCGATCAAGACGAAGCTCGGCACGCTGGTCGTCGTCGCGGTCTTCATCACCACGGGTCTGCTGATGATCGCGGTGCGCACCGAGACCGAGGTGCGCTTCATCACGGTCTTCTCGATGATCGCCACACTGCTGATAACGCAGTTCGTGGCGCATTCGCTCACCGCGCCCCTGGACGAGATGAACACCGTCGCCCGGTCCATCTCGCACGGCGACTACACGCGCCGCGTCAGCGAGGGCCGCCGGGACGAACTCGGCGACCTGGCCCAGACGATCAACCTGATGGCGGACGAGCTGGAGGCCCAGGACCGCCAGCGCAAGGAGCTCGTGGCGAACGTCTCGCACGAGCTGCGCACCCCCATCGCCGGCCTCCGCGCGGTCCTGGAGAACGTCGTCGACGGCGTGTCCGCGGCCGACCCGGAGACGATGCGTACGGCCCTGAAGCAGACGGAGCGCCTGGGACGGCTCGTCGAGACGCTCCTGGACCTGTCCCGGCTCGACAACGGCGTCGTACCGCTGAAACGGCGCCGCTTCGAGGTCTGGCCCTATCTGTCCGGCGTCCTGAAGGAGGCCAACATGGTCTCCTCCGCGCGCGCGGGCATCGCCTCGGGCTCCGGGAGCCACACGCGTACGGACGTCCATCTGCACCTCGACGTGTCCCCGCCCGAGCTGACCGCGCACGCGGACCCGGAGCGGATCCACCAGGTCGTCGCCAACCTCATCGACAACGCGGTCAAGCACAGCCCGCCGCACGGCCGCGTGACGGTGAAGGCGCGCCGGGGTCCGTCCCCGGAGTCGCTGGACCTGGAGGTGCTGGACGAGGGTCCGGGCATTCCGAAGTCGGAGTGGCACCGCGTCTTCGAGCGGTTCAACCGCGGCGGTGTCCCCGCGCCGCACGGACCGGGCAGCGACGGCGGTACGGGTCTGGGGCTCGCCATCGCCCGCTGGGCGGTCGATCTGCACGGCGGCCGGATCGGAGTGGCCGAATCCCAGCGGGGCTGCCGGATCCAGGTCACCCTTCCGGGCCTGCCTTCACTGCCGAGTTGACGTAGGGTTCGAAGCGGAGCCACAAGATCCATGAACGTCCGCACTGACGGACACGTGTGATCAGGGAGAGGCCCGCGCCTGCAGGGCCGTGGGGTCAGGTCGACGTACCCGTTCCGCATCGGAACCCCGCTTGTTTCCCGCCATTTCAACCCCCGAAACACGCTTTCCGATGTGACTTACGCGACGATGACCGGCCCGGTCTGACTTCCCCGGCCTGGGAGGCGTAGCCTTTATTCCCGCTGTCCATCACCTTGTGAAGCGGAAGAGGGCGGTTGCCGCCGTGTCGCCACAGTCCCCCAGTAACTCGAGCATCTCGACCGATGACCAAGCCGGGAAGAACCCCGCCGCTGCGTTCGGTCCCAATGAGTGGCTCGTCGACGAGATCTATCAGCAGTACCTCCAGGACCCGAATTCGGTAGACCGAGCCTGGTGGGACTTCTTCGCCGACTACAAGCCGGGCGGCGCGGCCGCCCCGGCTCCGTCGGGTACTGCGGCCGCGGGGGCCGCAGGTACCGCCACAGCGGCTCCTGCCGCGCCCGCAGCACCGGCCCAGGCCGCACCGGCGGCGCCCGCCGCTCCGGCTCAGGCCGCTCCGGCCCCCGCCGCACCCGTCGCACCCGCGGCGCCGAAGCCCGCGGCTGCCGCACCGGCTCCGGCCAAGGCCGCCCCGGCTCCCGCGAAGGCCGCTCCGGCCGCCGCGAAGCCGAAGGCCGCGCCCGCGACCGAGGCCGCCGAGGGCCCCGAGTACGTGACACTGCGCGGACCGGCCGGTGCCGTCGCGAAGAACATGAACGCCTCGCTGGAGCTGCCCACGGCCACGTCCGTGCGCGCCGTCCCGGTGAAGCTGCTCTTCGACAACCGCATCGTCATCAACAACCACCTGAAGCGCGCCCGGGGCGGGAAGATCTCCTTCACCCACCTCATCGGCTACGCGATGGTGCAGGCCATCAAGGCCATGCCGTCGATGAACTGGCACTACGCGGAGAAGGACGGGAAGCCCACCCTCGTCAAGCCGCCGCACGTCAACTTCGGCCTCGCCATCGACCTGGTGAAGCCCAACGGAGACCGCCAGCTCGTCGTCGCCGGCATCAAGAAGGCCGAGACGCTGAACTTCTTCGAGTTCTGGCAGGCCTACGAGGACATCGTCCGCCGGGCCCGTGACGGCAAGCTGACGATGGACGACTTCACCGGTGTCACGGTCTCGCTGACCAACCCCGGCGGCCTCGGCACCGTCCACTCGGTCCCGCGTCTGATGCCCGGCCAGTCGGTCATCATGGGCGTCGGCTCGATGGACTACCCGGCGGAGTTCCAGGGCACCTCCCAGGACACCCTGAACAAGCTCGGCATCTCGAAGGTCATGACGCTCACGTCGACCTACGACCACCGGGTCATCCAGGGCGCCGCGTCCGGCGAGTTCCTGCGGATCGTCGCGAACCTCCTGCTCGGCGAGAACGGCTTCTTCGACGAGATCTTCGAGGCGCTGCGCATCCCCTACGAGCCGGTCCGCTGGCTCAAGGACATCGACGCCTCGCACGACGACGACGTCACGAAGGCCGCCCGCGTCTTCGAGCTGATCCACTCCTACCGGGTCCGCGGCCACGTCATGGCCGACACCGACCCGCTGGAGTACCGCCAGCGCAAGCACCCCGACCTGGACATCACCGAGCACGGTCTGACGCTCTGGGACCTGGAGCGCGAGTTCGCCGTCGGCGGCTTCGCCGGCAAGTCCCTGATGAAGCTGCGCGACATCCTCGGTGTGCTGCGCGACTCGTACTGCCGCACCACCGGCGTCGAGTTCATGCACATCCAGGACCCCAAGCAGCGCAAGTGGATCCAGGACCGCATCGAGCGCTCGCACACCAAGCCGGAGCGCGAGGAGCAGCTGCGCATCCTGCGCCGGCTGAACGCGGCAGAGGCTTTCGAGACCTTCCTGCAGACGAAGTACGTCGGCCAGAAGCGCTTCTCCCTCGAGGGCGGCGAGTCCGTCATCCCGCTGCTGGACGCCGTCCTCGACAGCGCCGCCGAGTCGCGCCTCGACGAGGTCGTCATCGGCATGGCCCACCGCGGCCGGCTGAACGTCCTCGCCAACATCGTCGGCAAGTCGTACGCGCAGATCTTCCGCGAGTTCGAGGGCAACCTCGACCCGAAGTCGATGCACGGCTCCGGTGACGTCAAGTACCACCTGGGCGCCGAGGGCACCTTCACCGGTCTCGACGGCGAGCAGATCAAGGTCTCGCTGGCCGCCAACCCCTCGCACCTGGAGGCGGTCGACCCGATCCTCGAGGGCATCGCCCGCGCCAAGCAGGACATCATCAACAAGGGCGGCACGGACTTCACGGTCCTGCCGGTCGCCCTGCACGGTGACGCGGCCTTCGCCGGCCAGGGCGTCGTGGCCGAGACGCTCAACATGTCCCAGCTGCGCGGCTACCGCACCGGTGGCACGGTCCACGTCGTCATCAACAACCAGGTCGGCTTCACCGCCGCCCCGGAGTCCTCGCGCTCCTCGATGTACGCCACCGACGTGGCCCGCATGATCGAGGCGCCGATCTTCCACGTGAACGGCGACGACCCCGAGGCCGTCGTCCGCGTCGCTCGCCTGGCCTTCGAGTTCCGCCAGGCGTTCAACAAGGACGTCGTCATCGACCTCATCTGCTACCGCCGCCGCGGTCACAACGAGTCGGACAACCCGGCGTTCACGCAGCCCCTGATGTACGACCTGATCGACAAGAAGCGCTCGGTGCGCAAGCTCTACACCGAGTCCCTCATCGGTCGCGGCGACATCACCCTGGAAGAGGCCGAGCAGGCTCTGCAGGACTACCAGGGCCAGCTGGAGAAGGTCTTCACGGAGGTCCGTGAGGCGACGTCGCAGCCGGGCGAGGCGCCCGTCTCCGACCCGCAGGCCCAGTTCCCGGTCGCCGTGAACACCGCGGTCTCCGCGGAGGTCGTCAAGCGCATCGCCGAGTCCCAGGTCAACATCCCCGACCGGGTCACCGTCCACCCGCGTCTGCTGCCCCAGCTGCAGCGCCGCGCGGCGATGGTCGAGGACGGCACGATCGACTGGGGCATGGGCGAGACGCTCGCGATCGGCTCGCTGCTGCTCGAGGGCACCCCGGTCCGGCTGTCGGGCCAGGACTCCCGCCGCGGCACGTTCGGCCAGCGCCACGCGGTCCTCATCGACCGTGAGACGGGCGAGGACTTCACGCCGCTGCTGTACCTCTCCGAGGACCAGGCGCGCTACAACTGCTACGACTCGCTGCTCTCCGAGTACGCGGCGATGGGCTTCGAGTACGGCTACTCGCTGGCCCGTCCCGAGTCGCTGGTCATGTGGGAGGCGCAGTTCGGCGACTTCGTCAACGGCGCTCAGACGGTCGTCGACGAGTTCATCTCGTCGGCCGAGCAGAAGTGGGGCCAGACGTCCGGCGTCACCCTGCTCCTCCCGCACGGCTACGAGGGCCAGGGTCCCGACCACTCGTCGGCCCGCCCGGAGCGCTTCCTCCAGCTGTGCGCGCAGAACAACATGACGGTCGCCATGCCGACCCTGCCGTCGAACTACTTCCACCTCCTGCGGTGGCAGGTGCACAACCCGCACCACAAGCCGCTGGTGGTCTTCACGCCGAAGTCGATGCTGCGCCTCAAGGCGGCGGCCTCGAAGGCGGAGGAGTTCACGACGGGTCAGTTCCGTCCGGTCATCGGCGACGCGTCCGCCGACCCGGCCGCGGTCCGCAAGGTCGTCTTCTGCGCCGGCAAGGTCTACTACGACCTGGAGGCCGAGCGCACCAAGCGCGGCGTCACGGACACGGCCATCATCCGCATCGAGCGCCTGTACCCCCTCCCGGGTGCGGAGCTCCAGGCGGAGATCGCCAAGTACCCGAACGCCGAGAAGTACCTGTGGGCCCAGGAGGAGCCGGCGAACCAGGGCGCGTGGCCCTTCATCGCCCTCAACCTGATCGACCACCTGGACCTGGCGGTCGGCGCGGACGTCCCGCACGGCGAGCGCCTGCGCCGCATCTCCCGCCCGCACGGGTCCTCCCCGGCGGTCGGCTCGGCGAAGCGCCACCAGGCCGAGCAGGAGCAGCTGGTACGCGAGGTGTTCGAGGCGTGAGCCTCTGAGCACCGCTGAGAGGCGCGAGCCTCTCGGCCCAGCCCGATGGATCAAGGGGCCGGCCCCATCGCCTTGTCGAGGCGGTGGGGCCGGTTCTGTTGTCCGGTACGGGATCCGGGCCGGCACGGGATCCCGGCCGGTACGGGATCCCGGCCGGTACAGGGTCGTCCGGTACGGGGTCCGGGTGGGTGCGGCGCCGGGCACCGGGCCGCATAACCTGGAGGGGTACGACCCGTGGCCGGCAGGCCCAGCCCCAGGAGAGCATCCGTGTACTTCACCGACCGTGGCATCGAGGAACTGGCGAAGCGGCGCGGCGAGGAAGAGGTCACCTTCGAGTGGCTTGCCGAGCAGCTGCGTACGTTCGTCGATCTCAATCCGGACTTCGAGGTGCCCGTCGAGCGGCTCGCGACCTGGCTGGCGCGGCTGGACGACGACGAGGACGAGGACGAGTAGGGCTTCGAGCAGGGCTTCGCCTCCGGTGAGGTCACGCGCGCGTGAGCCGGCCCCCAAGGTGGGCGGGTGTCAGTCGAAGGCGCGTACCCGGTCGTACGCGAATCCCAGGGCACCGTGGGTCAGGAGCAACGCCCCCGCCGCGATCCAGCCCATGCTGCGGCGGCGTACTCCGTAGAGCGTGACGGGCAGGCCCGTGGCCAGCTGGGCCGTGGTCAGTGCACGGGCTCTCGGGCCGCGGGTCCAGGGGCCGAGACTGCCGTTTTGGACTACGTCGAGCTGCGCGCGGGCGGCTTCGCGCCGGCCGGACCAGGAGACCGGGCGGGTGCCGGGCAGCTCCCGGGCTGCCTGCAGGAGTCGGTCGGCGGGGGTGCCCGGGGCGAGACCGGCGGGGAGGGCCATCCCCGCGCGCGTGAGGACGGCGAGCAGTCCGCGCAGCCGGGCCCGGGCGTCGGCCGCGGAGTCGGGTTGCGTCAGCTGCTCCAGGTCCTGCATGTCCAGCACGGGATCGAGGCCGAGGCGGGCGGCGAAGGTGCGCATCGCCTCGTCCTCGCCGACCGGTGTGCCGTTCGCGAGCCATTCGTAGCCGACGGTGCGGCGGAATCCGGAGGCGAGGGTGCAGCCGCTGCGGTCGGCGTCCCACCACAGGGCCAGTACGGGCCAGGGGGCGCCGACGGCGAGGGCGGCGGCCCAGCCGGTCAGGACGCGGTCGACCGGTTCCTCGCCGTTCAGCCACGGTCTGCCCTCGGGGACGAGCACGCTCCAGTCGTCGCCCGCGCCGGTGAGCAGCATCCCTTCGCGCAGCAGCTGGGCGGCGGCGCCGACGGCCTCGGGCTGCGCCCGGCACAGCAGCAGCGCGCCGGCGGCGGCCGAGGCGGAGGGTTCGTCGCGGAGGGTCGGCATGGTCATACGTTAGGTCGGCTTCGTCGCCACATGCCCCTTTTATTCACGCACTTGCCACCGGATCGAGTGTCTTGACTTTCCGTATCCGCGATATATCGTGTTCATTGGAAGACGCGATATGGCGCGTCGTGTTCCGTCCGGCCGAGGAGGTCTGCCCCATGCCCGAGTGGTCCGTCGCAGAAGCGAGGAAGCTGACCTTCGACGCCCCCGTGACGGCACTCCACGTGCGCATCGTCAACGGAACGGTGAACGTGGTGGGCACCGACGAGAGTTCCGCCCGCCTGGAAGTGTCCGAGCTGGAGGGGCCGCCGCTGATGGTGTCCCAGAAGGGCGGCACGCTGACCGTCGCCTATGAGGACCTGCCCTGGAAGGGCTTCCTCAAGTGGCTCGACCGCAAGGGCTGGCGCCGCAGCGCGGTGGTCTCGCTGGCCGTCCCGGCGAGCACCCGGGTCGAGGTCGGCGTGGTCGGCGCGGCGGCCGTGGTCTCCGGCACGGACGAGCGGGTCGAGGTGAAGGGGGTCACCGGTGACACGACGCTCGTCGGCGTCTCGGGACCCGTCCGCGTGGACACGGTGTCCGGGAATCTCGAGGCCCAGGCCGTCACCGGCGACCTCCGCTTCAACTCCGTCTCCGGCGATCTGACCGTCGTCGAGGGCTCGGGCTCCTCCGTGCGGGCCGAATCGGTGAGCGGCTCGATGATCGTGGACCTGGACGCCACGGGCACCCCCACCGACGTCCAGCTGTCGAACGTCTCGGGTGAGATCGCCATCCGCCTGCCCCACCCGGCGGACGCGGAGGTGGAGGCGAACACCGCGTCCGGCACGGTCTCCAGCGCTTTCGAGGATCTCCGGGTCGGCGGGCAGTGGGGCGCCAAGAAGATCACCGGCAGGCTCGGCGCGGGCAACGGAAAGCTGAGGGCCATGACCGTCTCCGGCTCCATCGCCCTGCTGCGACGGCCTCCCGCGGAGGAGGATGCGCCGGCCGGCGGCCCGGTCGGGTCCTCGGCCCGTGGACCCGCCGATGGCCCGGCCGGTGCCGCCCCGACCGACAAGAAGGTGCTCTGAGATGCCCCCCGTCTTCGCCCATGGCCGCCTGCGGCTCTATCTGCTGAAGCTGCTCGACGAGGCGCCACGCCACGGGTACGAGGTGATCCGGCTCCTGGAGGAGCGTTTCCAGGGGCTGTACGCACCCTCGGCCGGCACCGTCTACCCGCGGCTGGCCAAGCTGGAGACCGAGGGACTGGTCACGCACACCACCGAGGGCGGCCGCAAGGTGTACGCGATCACCGACGCGGGCCGTGCCGAACTGGCCGACCGCAGCGGTGAGCTGGCCGACCTGGAGCTGGAGATCCGCGAGTCGGTCGCCGAGCTGGCCGCCGAGATCCGCGCCGATGTACGGGGCGCGGCGGGCGACTTGCGGCGCGAGATGCGGGCGGCCGCCGTGGAGGCCCAGCGGGGCCCCACGGGCGGCACCGGGTCCCCGACCCACGACGGCCCGGCGGGCGGAGCCGGCACCTTCGGCGAGGAGTCCTGGCGGATCGCGAAGGAGGAGATGCGGCGCGCCAAGCAGGAGTGGAAGGAGCAGGCCCGGCGCGCGAAGGACGAGAGCCGGCGAGCCCGGGACGAGGCCCAGCGGGCCCGGCGCCAGGCCAAGGAAGCGCAGGAGAAGGCGCGCGTCCAGGCTCAGGAGGAGATGCAGCGCATGGCCAAGCGGGTCCAGGAGCAGGTCCAGGACCACTTCGTGCGCGGCGACTGGCCGACGGGCGTGCGCGAGGGACTGAGCGAACTCGCCAAGGAATTCGGCGAGTTCGGTAAGGACTTCGGAAAGGACTTCAGCAAGGGACTCGGCAAGGACTTCGGCTTCGGCCGCACGGGGACGACCACCGAGCCGACAGCGGAGCACGAGTACGGGGCCGGGGCCGGGGCGGAGCCCGAGTACACGGTCACCCGCGAGGACTTCCCCGCGGCGTACGAGCCGTCCTGGGCCCACGAGGACTCGACCGGCGACCCCAGCCGCGATCTCGACCGCCTCCTGGACCGTTTCCGCGACGACATCCGCGACGCGGCCCGCGACCACGGGGTGACCGAGGACCAGCTCCGCGAGACCCGCCGCCACTTGTCGACGGCCGCGGCACACATCGGGGCGGCCCTGCGCACCCCGAAGCCGTGACAGCCACTTGACGGGTGGGCGCGCCCTGGGGAGCGCCGTTGCCCTTCACCGGGGACGGTTGGCCTCCCGGGCAGGGTTGGCCCTTCCAGGCGCCGTTGGCCCTCCCGGGGACGGTTGGCCTTCCCAGGCACCGTTGGCCCTCCCGGGGACGGTTGGCCTTCCCAGGCACCGTTGGCCCTCCCAGGCACGGTTGGCCTTTCCGGGCACGGTTGGCCCTCCCAGCTCCGTTGGCCCTCCCGGGGACGGTTGGCCTTCCCAGGCACCGTTGGCCCTCCCGGGCACGGTTGGCCTTCCCAGGCACCGTTGGCCCTCCCAGGCACGGTTGGCCTTTCCGGGCACGGTTGGCCCTCCCAGCTCCGTTGGCCCTCCCGGGCACGGTTGGCCCTTCCAGGCGCCGTTGACCCTCCCGGGCACGGTTGGCCTACCCAGGCGCCGTTGACCCTCCCGAGCACGGTTGGCCCTTCCAGGCACCGTTGACCTACCTAGGCGCCGTCGCCCCTCCCGCCGTCGCCGCGGGCGGCCGTGGAGGGGCGAGCCCTTCGGGTGACGGGGCCTCAAGACCCCGTCGGTCGCGAGTCGACCGCGCCCCGCCGGCGCCCCCATCGCGCCACCGCCGCGCCCCGCCACACCCCCACCCCCGCCCCGGCTTCACCCCGCCTTCGCCGCACCCCCGCCCCACAGCACCCGCCGCACGCCGTCGTACGTCACCCCGTGATCGGCGAGCACCTCGGCGGGGACGCCGGGGCGGGCCGTGAGGGCGAGCAGAAGGTGCTCGTCGCCGATGTGCCGGTCGTGGTGGGCGATGGCGATCCGGAGGGCCTCGGCGAGGAGATCCTTGGCCCCCTGGGAGAACGGGCGACGCCCGGACCACCGGCCGCCGTCCTTGCTGCCGCCCGCCAACGCGCCGGCCCCATGGGCCTCTTCGACCCGGGAGATGATCTCGGTGAGGTCGATGCCGAGCCCGGACAGGGCGTCCGCGTCGGCTCGGGAGAGCCCTCCGCGGCGACGCGCCTCGGCCAGCGCCCCGGCGACGGAGTCGCGACAGTCGGCCGGCCCGAGCGAGGCCAGGGCGAAGGAAGCGCGGCTCCCCTCCCGGTCGAGAAGGGCGAGGAGCATGTGCGCCTCCTCGACCCGGGTCTCCCCCGACCGCTCTCGGTGCTCGACCGCGCCCATGACCACGGCGCGGGCATCCTTGGTGAAGCGCTCGAACATCACTGCCTCCCGTACTTCTTGTGCACGGCCTGTCTGCTGACACCGAGTTCCGCGGCGATCTCCTGCCACGACCACCCCTGATGGCGCGCACTGCGCACCTGCACGGCTTCCAGCTGCTCCAGCAACCTCCGCAGCGCGGAGACCGCCCGCAGCCCGATCCGCGGATCGCGGTCACCCGCCCGCTCGGCGAGATCCGTAGCTTCGGTCATGACGTCAACCTACGTTGACACCAAGATCATGTCAACCATAGTTGACATGCCGGGGTGGGGACACGCGAACGGCGGGCCCGGTGAACCGAACCCGCCGCGCACGAAGAAGCAGACCGCCGGAGAACAGGCAGCCGGAGAAGCAGACCGCCGAGGAAGCGAACAGCCAGACAGGCAGACAACCGCCAGCCCGTCGTCAGCCCGTCGTCAGCCCGTCGTCAGCCCGTCGTCAGCCCGTCGTCAGCACGATCTTTCCGAACTGGTCACCCGACTCGATCCGTTCGAAGCCCTCCCGGGCGCGGTCGAGCGGAAGCACCTCGTCGATGACAGGTCGTACGCCGGTCGCGGCACAGAAGGACAGCAGGTCCTCCAGCTCGTCCTTGGTGCCCATCGTGGAGCCGACGACCTTGAGCTCGAGGAAGAAGATCCGCGTCAGTTCGGCGTGCGAGGGGCGGTCGCCGCTGGTGGCGCCGGAGATGACCAGAGTGCCGCCGGGACGCAGGGACTTGACCGAGTGTGACCAAGTGGCCGCGCCCACGGTCTCGATGACGGCGTCCACACGCTGCGGCAGCCGCGCGCCGGACTCCAGGGCTTCCACGGCGCCGAGTTCGACGGCCCGCTTGCGCTTGGCCTCGTCACGGCTGGTGGCGAAGACCCGCAGACCGGCGGCCTTGCCCAGCACGATCGCGGCGGTCGCGACACCGCCGCCGGCGCCCTGCACGAGGACGGAGTCGCCGGGGCGTACACCCGCGTTGGTGAAGAGCATGCGGTACGCCGTGAGCCAGGCCGTCGGCAGGCACGCGGCCTCTTCGAAGGAGAGCTCCCTGGGCTTGGGCAGGACGTTCCACGTCGGTACGGAGACCTGCTCGGCGAAGGTGCCCTGGTAGCGCTCGGTGAGGATGGAGCGGGGCTCGTCCGGGCCGACGCCGTGGCCGGTCTGGCCGATGACCGAGTGCAGGACGACTTCGTTGCCCGCCTCGTCGACGCCGGCGGCGTCGCAGCCGAGGATCATCGGGAGTTTGTCCTCGGCGAGGCCGACGCCGCGCAGGGACCACAGGTCGTGGTGGTTGAGGGAGGCGGCCCGGACGTTCACGGTCGTCCAGCCGGGCCTCTGTCCGGGGGCCGGGCGCTCCCCCAACTCCAGACCGTTGAGCGGCTGGTCACGGTCGATTCGGGCGGCATAGGCAGCGAACATGACCTTGACGATAGGCTCCGCCCCTCCCCGACGGAACCACGTCCCCGTGTGACACGCGTCCCGTACCTGGCGCTCCGCCCCCAGACCCCCCGTATCGCGCTTCGCGCTCGTCCTCAAGCGCCGGACGGGCTGAAATCTTCCCCCGCCCGGAACGAAAGAGCTCACCGCCCGCAGGCAAAGAGTCGCGGGGGCACGATCCAGCCCCTCCGGCGCTTGAGGAGCGGGGTCTGGGGCGGAGCCCCAGGTACGGGACGGGCAGGGGCGGAGGGGGCGAAAACCACCCGCCCGGACGACCCCCCGGGTAAAAACTCGGCGGACCCCCGAAGCAAAAAATGGCCCCGCCGGAGAATCCCGGCGGGGCCATTGGAGCCAAGGGCTCAGCGACGAGCCACACCCTCCGCCCGCGCGGCCGCGGCCACCGCCGCGGTCACCGCCGGAGCGACCCGCTCGTCGAACGGCGAGGGGATCACATAGTCCGCCGCAAGGTCGTCCCCGACCACCGCGGCCAGCGCCTCGGCCGCCGCGATCTTCATCGTCTCCGTGATCCGGGAGGCCCGGACCTGGAGCGCACCGGCGAAGATGCCGGGGAAGGCGAGCACGTTGTTGATCTGGTTCGGGAAGTCGGAGCGCCCGGTCGCGACCACGGCCGCGTACTTGTGGGCGATCTCCGGGTGCACCTCGGGGTCCGGGTTGGCCATGGCGAACACGAACGCGCCCTCGGCCATGGAAGCCACCGCGGGCTCCGGCACCGTACCGCCGGAGACGCCGATGAAGACGTCCGCGCCGGCCAGCGCCGATTCCAGCGACCCCGAGATGCCGGCCTTGTTGGTGATCTCGGCGAGCTCCCGCTTGACCGGCGTCAGGTCGTCCCGGTCCCGGGACACGACGCCCTTGCGGTCCGCGACGGCGACATCGCCGAGGCCCGCCTCCAGGAGGAACTTGGCGATGGCGACTCCGGCCGCACCCGCGCCCGAGATCACCGCGCGCAGCTCGCCCAGCGACCGTCCGGTCAGCCGCGCGGCGTTGCGCAGGGCCGCCAGGGTGACGACGGCGGTCCCGTGCTGGTCGTCGTGGAACACCGGGATGTCGAGGCGCTCCTGGAGCTGCCGCTCGATCTCGAAGCACCGCGGTGCCGAGATGTCCTCGAGGTTCACCCCGCCGAACGACGGCGCCAGCCGGACCACGGTCTCGACGATCTCGTCGACATCCGTGCAGGCGAGCGCGATCGGCACCGCGTCGACCCCGCCGAACTGCTTGAACAGAATCGCCTTGCCCTCCATCACGGGGAGCGAGGCCTCCGGGCCGATGTCACCGAGTCCGAGCACGGCCGTACCGTCGGTGACGACGGCGACGACGGACGACTTCCACGTGTAGTCGTGCACCAGTTCCGGCTGCTCGGCGATGGCGCTGCACACCTTCGCGACGCCGGGCGTGTACGCCAGGGACAGGTCGTCCTTGTCACGGACGGGCACGGTGGCCTGCACGGCCATCTTGCCGCCACGATGCAGCGCGAATGCCGGGTCGAAGGAATCGAGGGGCTCCGCCCCGCCGTCCTGATCCGTACTGCTGTCGCTGCGAGGATTGACGATCTCCGCTGCCACTTTGTTTTACCCCTTAAGTCTTCAAGGTTTGAGGGTGACCACTCCTGGTTGAGGGGTGGGCGGGCACCGCGTAGGCCCTGCCGCCGTGGTTGCGTACGGGCGGCTACGCGACGGGCGCGCCGCACACGCGCCCTGAGCCCCGGATGAGGGGTGTAAGGATCCTTCTTACCGGACGGACCGTGCCGGGGACGAGTCCATAACGCGAAGGTCACATACCGGAGACCTGACTCATCACCGAATCTGCAGACACGTCCTCGAATGCTCCTCAAGCGCCGCAAGTGCGCAGAAGCGGCCGCCCGCAGGGCGGGATACACCGAAGATCTTCCGGCCGGAAGGAGGGATTCCCGCACAAGGTCCGGCCTTGATGTACCGGCATGGTGCGGTTCGACGGTCACCCGTTATCCGATTTTGACATAGCTGGTCACCTGAATGCCTAAGTCCGAATGGCAAGATGCCGTCATCACACGAGGTCGCGACACCCGAAGGTGTGTGTTCTCGTCGACCCATCGGCAACTCCCTCATCCGCCGGAGGAACCCACCATGACCGCAAGCACCACCCGTCGTACCCCCGCCGCTCGGTCCCGGATAGCAGCGGTCGGTGCGATCGCGGTCGCCGGCGCCCTGCTGCTCACCGGTTGCGGTGACCAGACCAAGGACTCGGGCTCGGACAGCACGAAGACGAGCTCCGCCCCGCTGGCGGACAAGCTCCCCCAGGCCATCCGGGACAAGGGCGTCATCAAGGTCGGCTCGGACATCGCGTACGCGCCGGTCGAGTTCAAGGACAGCTCCGGCAAGACCGTGGGCATCGACCCCGACCTCGCGGACGCTCTGGGCAAGCAGCTCGGCGTGAAGTTCCAGTTCGAGAACGGCACGTTCGACACCCTGCTGACCGGCCTGCGCTCGAAGCGCTACGACATGGCGATGTCGGCCATGACGGACACCAAGGACCGTCAGGAGGGCATCGACTCCGACACCGGCAAGAAGGTCGGCGAGGGCGTCGACTTCGTCGACTACTTCACCGCGGGCGTCTCGATCTACACGCCCAAGGGCAAGACCGAGGGCATCAAGACCTGGTCCGACCTGTGCGGCAAGAAGATCGTGCTGCAGCGCGGCACGGTCTCCGAGGACCTCGCCAAGGCCGAGTCCAAGAAGTGCACCGGTGGCAAGAAGATCGCCATCGAGGCCTACGACAACGACCAGCAGGCCCAGACCCGGCTGCGCGCCGGCGGCGCCGACGCCGGTTCCTCCGACTTCCCGGTGGCCGCGTACGCCGTGAAGACCTCGGGCGGCGGCAAGGACTTCGAGATCGTCGGCGACCAGGTCGAGGCCGCGCCGTACGGCATCGCGGTCGCCAAGTCCAACACCCAGCTGCGGGACGCCCTGAAGGCCGCGCTCGACGCGATCATCAAGGACGGCTCGTACGACAAGGTCATCTCCAAGTGGGGTGTCGAGGCGGGCGCGGTCAAGACGGCCACGATCAACGGCGGCAAGTGACCGCGACTGCAGCGGCGCTGAAAGGCAACATCCGTGACTGCTGACATCGACAAGACGACGGACCCCGAGGACACTCCCCCGGCCGGACCGGAAGCCATCAAGGCCATCCCGGTCAGGCACTACGGGCGCTATGTCTCCGCCGTCATCGCGATCGCGATCCTGGTCTCGATCATCTACGCGTTCGGCCAGGGCAAGATCAACTGGCATGCCGTACCGGACTACTTCTTCGATCACCGCATCCTCACGGGCGTCGGCAAGACGCTCCTGCTGACGGTGCTGTCGATGCTGATCGGCATCGTCGGCGGCATCATGCTGGCCGTGATGCGGCTGTCGAAGAACCCGGTGACGTCGTCCATCGCCTGGTTCTACATCTGGTTCTTCCGCGGCACCCCGGTCCTGGTCCAGCTGATCCTCTGGTTCAACCTGGGCCTGGTCTTCGAGTACATCAACCTCGGTCCGATCTACAAGGACTACTGGTCGAGCTTCATGACGCCGCTGCTGACGGCGCTCCTGGGCCTCGGCCTGAACGAGGCCGCCTACATGGCGGAGATCTGCCGCGCCGGTCTGCTCTCGGTCGACGAGGGCCAGACCGAGGCGTCGCACGCGCTCGGCATGAGCCACAGCAAGACCCTGCGCCGGATCGTGATCCCGCAGGCGATGCGCGTGATCGTGCCGCCCACGGGCAACGAGGTCATCAACATGCTGAAGACCACCTCGCTGGTGTCGGTGGTCCAGTATCCGGAGCTCCTGCGCTACGCCCAGGACATCGGCCAGACCTCCGGCGCACCGGTGGAGATGCTCTTCCTGGCCGCCGCCTGGTACCTGATCATGACCTCGGTCCTCAGCATCGGGCAGTACTACGTCGAGCGGTACTACGCACGCGGCTCCAGCCGGAGTCTGCCGAACACACCGTTCCAGAAGATCAAGGCCAACATGCTGTCGCTGGGCCGTCCGAGGGGAGGCACGGCATGACCGCCAACGTGACCAAGGCGGACGCCGCCACACCGATGGTGAAGTCCGAGGGTGTCCACAAGTCGTTCGGCGCCGTGGAAGTCCTCAAGGGCATCGACCTGGAGGTGAAGTCCGGCGAGGTCTTCTGCCTCATCGGCCCCTCCGGCTCCGGCAAGTCGACCTTCCTGCGGTGCATCAACCACCTGGAGAAGGTCAACGCCGGCCGCCTGTACGTCGACGGGGAGCTGGTCGGCTATCGCCAGAAGGGCGACAAGCTGTACGAGCTCAAGGACAGCGAAGTCGCCCTCAAGCGCCGGGACATCGGCATGGTCTTCCAGCGCTTCAACCTGTTCCCGCACATGACGGCCCTGGAGAACGTCATCGAGGCGCCGGTCCAGGTCAAGGGCGTCAGCCGGGCCCAGGCGCGGGAACGCGCGGGTCAGCTGCTGGAGCGCGTCGGCCTCGCCGACAAGGCGAAGAGCTACCCCTCTCAGCTCTCCGGCGGCCAGCAGCAGCGGGTCGCGATCGCCCGTGCGCTGGCGATGGACCCGAAGCTGATGCTCTTCGACGAGCCGACCTCGGCGCTCGACCCGGAGCTGGTCGGTGACGTCCTCGACGTCATGCGCGACCTCGCCGAGTCCGGGATGACGATGATCGTCGTCACGCACGAGATGGGCTTCGCGCGCGAGGTCGGCGACTCGCTGGTGTTCATGGACGGCGGTGTGGTGGTCGAGGCCGGCAACCCCCGTGACGTACTGACCAATCCGCAGCACGAGCGGACGCAGTCGTTCCTGTCCAAGGTGCTCTGACCTGTCCGGAGTGCTCTGACGGTTCTCCTCGAAAGGGCGGTACGGGATCCCCGTACCGCCCTTTCGCGTTGCGGGTACCGCCCTTTCGCGTGTGCCGGTACCGGCCTTTCACGTGTGCCGGCCCCAGGGGGCACAAGGCGGAGGCGGTACGGGGATCCCGTACCGC
Organism: Streptomyces sp. NPDC058274; assembly: GCF_042881375.1. Taxonomy (NCBI): domain Bacteria; kingdom Bacillati; phylum Actinomycetota; class Actinomycetes; order Kitasatosporales; family Streptomycetaceae; genus Streptomyces; species Streptomyces sp. NPDC058274. The sequence continues at coordinate 91,247 of NZ_JBHVXW010000010.1, read as the reverse complement.
CTCGAAGTCCCTTGCCGCTACGCCTACTTGACCGCCAGGACCAGCGCGTCCGAGGGCGAGCGCCACACCGTGCGGGCCTCGCCGAAGCCCTTCTCCCGCAGGACTCGCGCGTGCCACTCGGCGGACGGGGTGTCACCGTCGGCGTGCTCCCCGTAGATCTCGAAGCGCCGGGCGGTGGGGGCGGCGAGGACGGGGTCCTTGCCGGCCAGCTCCCACCATTCGGCCCAGTCGAGGGCGCCGTTCTTCTTGGCCTGATCCATGCGCACGTGCCGCTGCGCGCGCTCCGCCTCGTTGATCCGGGGCGTGCTCTCGTCGATCATGTGGTCGGCGTTCATGAAGACACCGCCGTCGCGGACGATTCCCGCGATCCGGCCGTAGAGGACCGCGAGGGGTTCGCTGTGCAGCCAGTGCAGGGCGGTGGCGGTCAGGACGGCGTCGTACGTGTCGTACGGCAGCCGCGAGGTCCACTCCGGGTCCTTCAGGTCGGCGGTGACGAAGGAGACCCGGTCGTCGCCCTCGAAGGTGCCCCGGGCGATGGCGAGCAGCGCCGGGTCGAGGTCGACACCGGTGCTGGTGGCGTTCGGGAAGCGGGCGAGCAGCCGGGCCGTGATGGTGCCCGTGCCGCAGGCGAGGTCGAGGACCCGGGGCGCGGTGCCGGCCAGCGCCTCGACCATGTCCAGCATCACCCGGAAGCGCTCCTCGCGGTCCGGCATGTACCACTCCTGCTGCCGGTCCCAGCTCTCCTGCCACGCCTGCCAGTCGGTTCTGGCCGTCGTCGTGTCCGTTCCGGTCCCGCTCGTCATGGCAGCCCCTTCTTCACTCCGCCGCGTAATACCCTGTAAGCACAGTCATCTGTTACTCGACCGCAGTCACGACGATAGAGCGCCCCAGTAAGGACTACAAGTGGAACTGGCCTATTACTCGGATTACGCCGTACGCCTCGTCAACAGCGAGGAGCCGGCCCGGGGCAAGGACGCGCTCACCTCGGTCGAGGCCATCCGTGACCTCTTCGTGGGGAACACGCTGGCGGCCCGGCGGGCCTCGGACGCGGACGTCACCCGCTTCCGTTCCGTACGGGCCAGGCTGCGCGCGGTCTTCGAGGCGGCCGACTCGGGCGACGAGACCCTCGCCGTGGACCTGCTGAACTCGCTGCTCCTGGAGTTCCCGGTGAGCCCCCAGATCTCGGGCCACGACTACCGGGACGACAACGGGCGCCCGCTGTGGCACATGCACCTGGCGGACCATCCGTCGAACGTGACGGCCGGCTACGCGGCGATCGCCGCGATGGGCCTGGCGTTCCACCTCACCGAATACGGCGTCGACCGGCTCGGCCTGTGCGAGGCCGCACCCTGCCGCAACGCCTTCCTGGACACCTCGACGAACCGCTCCCGGCGCTACTGCTCCGACCGCTGCGCCACCCGCGCCAACGTGGCGGCCTACCGCGCCCGCAAGCGCCTGGAGGCGGACCGGTCCGAGAGCACGGGCCTGGCCGCGGACCAGGCCCAGCGGGCGAGCGCCAGCGGCGAACGCTGACCGCGCCTCAGCGGGCGGTAGCGAAAGCGCACCTTCGCGAGCACCAGGTCCTCGGGCACGGTGCCGTAGTCGGTGCTGTCCCCGCCCGCGAACGCGTTGTCGCCGAGGACCCACCAGCCGCCCTCGCGCCGCTCCGCCACCCGCTTGACCACGAGCAGGTCCTGCTGGAACGGATGGCGCAGCACCACCACGTCACCGGGCCGGACCCGCGCCCCGTACTGCACGACGAGCCGGTCCCCGTGATGGAGCGTGGGCACCATCGACGGGCCGGTCACCTCGGCCGTCCCGAACGGCAGGACGGCCCTCCCGCCCTCGGTCTCCTGCGACAGCTCCGGCATCGCCGGCACCTCCCCGGTCCTATCCTCCACCAGTCCCAGTCTCACCCTGGACTTTTGTCCTAAGCCCCTGGGGGCACTCGCGAAATCCCTTCTCCTACGGAGTAATGTCCCACCTGAGAAGACGATCACGAGGAAGGACAGCTGAATGCTTTCCCGCCTGTTTGCCCCCAAGGTCAAGGTCAGCGCGCACTGCGACCTGCCCTGTGGCGTGTACGACCCGGCCCAGGCCCGCATCGAGGCCGAGTCGGTGAAGGCCGTCCAGGAAAAGATCGCCGGAAACGACGACCCGCACTTCCAGGCCCGCGCCATCGTCATCAAGGAGCAGCGCGCGGAGCTCGCCAAGCACCACGTGTCGGTGCTCTGGAGCGACTACTTCAAGCCCCCGCACTTCGAGAAGTACCCGGAGCTGCACCAGCTGGTCAACGACACCCTCAAGGCCCTCTCGGCCGCGAAGGCGTCCACCGACCCGGCCACGGGCCAGAAGGCGCTGGACTACATCGCCCAGATCGACAAGATCTTCTGGGAGACCAAGAAGGCCTGATCTTTGATCACACCACCCGGCCTGCGGCTTCTTCCGCCGCCCGGTCTGCCGGTCCGCACCCGGTCCGCATGCCGCCGCTCCTGGCGATCATGACGGACCGGGTGCGGCCTTCTTTCCGCGGCCGAGGCATCGGTCGAGTCGGGCCCCCGAGTTCCTGGGTCCGCCCCGGAGACCGGCGGCTCCATGGCATCCTGAGGACGTGACGCTGGAGGACCTGGCCCGGCTGCGGCGGGCGCGTGACCGGATGGACCGCGAGTACGCGGAGCCGCTGGACGTACCCGGGATCGCGCGTACCGCGCTGATGTCACCCGGCCACTTCCAACGCAGCTTCCGGGCGGCCTTCGGCGAGACGCCGTACAGCTATCTGATGACCCGTCGCGTCGAGCGGGCCAAAGCGCTGCTGCGGCGGGGCGACATGACGGTCACGGAGGTCTGCTTCGCCGTGGGGTGTACGTCGCTCGGGTCGTTCAGCTCCCGCTTCACGGAACTGGTGGGCGAGACCCCCAGCGCGTACCGGGCCCGTCCGCACGACCACGGGGCCCCGATCCCGTCCTGCATCGCCCAGCGGCTGACCCGCCCGTCCCGGCACCGCCGCCACGAAGGCGAACCGGGCTCGCGGCTCTAGGTCCCTCAGTGCCCCGAACGCCCAGGCAGGCCCTAGCGTGAGCGCATGGATCTCAAACTGTCTCAGTGCTTCATCGCCGTGGACGACCATGACAAGGCGCTCGCGTTCTACCGTGACGTGCTGGGTCTCGAAGTGCGCAACGACGTCGGCTTCGAGGGGATGCGCTGGGTGACCGTCGGCTCGCCGCTCCAGCCGGACGTGGAGATCGTCCTGGAGCCGCCGGCGGCGGACCCGGACACGTCACCGGCCGACAAGCAGGCGATGGCCGAGCTGCTCGCCAAGGGCGTCCTGCGGGGCGTGATCTTCTCGACCACCGACTGCGACGCCCTGTTCGAGCGGGTCCGGACCTCCGGCGCCGAGGTCCTCCAGGAGCCGATCGATCAGCCCTACGGCGTGCGCGACTGCGCCTTCCGTGACCCGGCGGGCAACCTGCTGCGGTTCAACGAACGCCGGTCCGGCTGAAGGGCTCCGAGCCCGCGGTCCGCTCTCCGGCCCCGTACCCGCTCAAGGACTTCAGCCCGTACGGGGCTGGCCGCGGTCCCACTCCTCGACGTCCACGACGGCCGTCACCGGGATCGGCCCGTAGATGTGCGGGAACTCCTCGGCGCCGGGCTCCGGGGCCTCGTAGCGGATCGGGGCCGCGAGCCGATCGGGGTCGATGACCAGCACCACCAGGTCGTCGGGCCCGGTGTAGGAGCCGTACAGGAATGCGGCCACGGCGGGGAGCTGGCGGCGCAGCGAGCAGTGGATGAAGCCCTCCTCCTGGAGGGTGCGGCCGCGGGTGGACATCTCGTACGTGCCCCAGGCGGTGGCCGCCTCCCACAGGGAGCGTTCGGTGATGTGCAGCAGAGGTTCGGACATACCGACACGCTACGGCTTCAGGCGCGCCGCCCGCGCCTGCAAATAGCGCTGTTCCGGAAGGCTGAGGGTCTTGCCGGCCGCCGATTCGTAGGCGGCCCGGGCCGCCGTCGTCTCGCCCGCGCGCTCCAGCAGATGTCCGCGGACCGCGTCGAGGCGGTGGCTGCCCGCCAACTCGTCCTCCAGAAGGTCCAGTTCGGCGAGTGCGGCGCGCGGGCCGTGCACCATGGCGACGGCCACCGTGCGGTTCAGGCGTTCGACGGGGCCGGGGACCTGGCGGACCAGGATGTCGTAGAGGCCGAGGATCTCGCGCCAGTCCGTCGCCTCCGGGGAGGACGCCTCGTCGTGGACGGCGGCGATCGCGGCGCGCAGCTGATACGGGCGGGCCCTCCCCCAAGCCAGCGCGTCCGTGACCAGCGCGACGCCCTCCTCGACCGCCGCCCTGTCCCACAGCCCGCGGTCCTGCTCGTCGAGCGGGATCAGTTCCCCGTGCGATCCGGTGCGGGCGGCGCGGCGGGCGTCCGTGAGCAGCATCAGCGCCAGCAGGCCGGTCACTTCGAGGTCCTCGGGGAGCAGCCGGTGGACGGTGCGGGTCAACCGGATGGCCTCGCCCGCGAGTTCGGAGCGCTGGAGGGCGGATCCCGAGGTCGCCGTATAGCCCTCGTTGAAGATCAGGTAGAGGGTCCCCAGGACGGCGGGCAGCCGGTCCTCCCAGTGGTCGGGACGGCCGAACCGGACCCCTCTCACCCGCTGTTTGGCGCGGCTGATCCGCTGCGCCATCGTCGCCTCGGGCACCAGATGGGCCCGCGCGATCTCCGCCGTGGTCAGACCGCCGACGGCGCGCAGGGTGAGGGCGATCTGGGCGGGCGGGGTGAGATCGGGGTGGCAGCACAGGAAGAGGAGGCTGAGGGTGTCGTCGTCCTGCGGCGCCCGGCCGAGTCCCGGCGCGGGCGCCGTGAACGCGTCCCGCGCGGTGAGCGCCGCCGCCTTCTCCTCGCGCAGCCGCCGCGCCTCCTCGCTGCGCAACGCGTCGGTCAGGCGCCGCGAGGCGACCTTGATCAGCCAGCCGCGCGGATTGTCGGGCACCCCCGCCTTCGGCCACTGCCCGGCCGCGGCGAGCAGCGCCTCCTGTACGGCGTCCTCGGCGGCGTCGAAGTGCCCGTAGCGCCGGACGAGCGCGCCGAGGACCTGCGGCGCGTGCCGGCGCAGCAGGTCCTCGATGCCGGTCGTGCGACGCACGGGGCTCAGATGTCCCCGGCGCCGTCGAGGATGGGCCGGATCACCACCGGGTAGTCGGTGATCCCCTCGGGGCCGGGACACCGGGTCACGCGCGCGGCGATCTCGGTGACCCGCTCCAGGCTCTCGCACTCCAGCACCCAGTAACCGGCCATCAGCTCCTTGGTCTCGCTGTACGGGCCGTCGGTGATCACGGGTTTGCCGTCCTCGCCGGCCGTGACCAGCCGGGTGCGCGCGGGCTCGGCAAGACCCTGCGCGTCGACCAGTTCGCCGGTCTCGGAGAGGTCGTTGCTGATCGCGCCCATGTAGGCGTACATGGCCGCCAGTTCCGCTTCGCTCCAGGCCGGGGAGCCCGGGGAGGGCTTGCCCCGCATGCCCTCGTAGTCGGCCTGCGTGCCCTGAACCATCACCAGGTACTTCATGAGTCCGCTCCTTCGGCTTCCTCGTCCGGGCCGCCCGGTCGGGCGGCTCTCACAGGGGACGTCGGAGCCGGACCGCGCTTCTCTACACGATCGCGGGAACTCCGTCAGGATTTCTTCGTGGCCGGTGCCCCGGCTGTCTTCCGGGGCTCCTCGGCGGACTCGGCTTCCTCGGCGTACGCCGCGCACGCGCGGTTCCCGCAGGGTCCGGGCCCCCATACGGGAACCCAGGCGCCCAGGGTCTTGTGGCGCCGCACGACCGTGGCGACCGGCTGCCCGCACGCGGAACAGACATGCTCATCGGTGCCCATGACTCCAGGGTAGGACGAGCGGCGGTTCAGCGCTTCCTGCCGTACGTCGTCACCAGCACCCCGTTCTTGAAGGCGCGCACCCCGTCCAGGGTGAACCCGGTGAGGGCGAACCCGGAGGTGAACATCGGCGTGGCCCGAACCGAGCACCAGCGGGTACGTCTTGATGACGAGCTCGTCCACCTCGTCGAGCAGCCGGCCCGCGAGCTGCGAGCCGCCGCAGAGGTAGATGCCCATCTCGCCGTCCTCGGCCTTGAGTTCGCGGACCTTGCCGAGGACGTCGTCCGCGACGATCTCCACGTGCGGGTCGGGCGACTCCCCGAGGGTGCGTGAGGCGACGTACTCCCGCACTTCACCGGACGCGACGACCTGCTGCGCCAGATCGACGAGCGACTGCACGTGCGGCTCGCACCGGACCCCGGCGTGCTCGCCGAGCTGATGGCGGCGCCGAAGGACCGCGCACTGGTCACAGCCTTCATGCACGACCTGCTGGGCCGCGCCTCCTGGAACACCTGACCCTGCCGGGGGTGCTGGACGGCGTCCTGCCCGGCGTCTCGGTTCCGGACGCGCTGGTGGAACGGATCGTGGCGACGATCGTGCCGGAGGAGTGACGGGGCGCGCCTCCTCGGGGCCCGTGAAAACCCGGGCCCCGAGGAGGCGGGCCAGGCCCGGTCCAGGAAGAAGCGGGTCGGACCCGAGCCCGTGAACAGACGGGTCAGGCCTGGGGCTCGCGCCACATGGGCCACATCGGCGGTCCGCCGGGCAGGTCGACCGCGGGGCTCCTGAAGACGAAGCCGAGGCGCTCGTACAACCGGCGGCTGCGGGTGCTGCTCGCCTCCAGATACGCGGGCAGGCCCTCGCGGTCGCAGCGGTCGAGCACGGGCTGCATCAGCGCGCTGCCGAGCCCCTCTCCCTGATGGCCGGGAGCCACGGCGATCATCCACAGGTACTCGTGGGCGCGGCCCGCCGGGTGGATCTCGTTCGTCAGCCGGCCCACCAGCTCGACGCGTTCATTGTCCGGGTCGACCGCCTCGCGCAGCCGCACCGGCCCCTCGTCGTCGTCCGCGTGGCCGGCGTCCGCGGGCACCGACAGCCACATCGCGCACGCCGTCCCGTCCTCGGTGACGTCGACGCGGCCCTCGGCGAGCACGATGTCGAGGAAGACCGCCATCAGCTTGGGGTGCGTGGCGCGGCGGTCCGCCTCGTCGGGGAAGATCCAGCTGCTCACCGGGTCGTTCTGGAACGCCTGGTCGAGCAGTCGGGTCACCAGCTCCCGGTCCCCCTCGCCCGCCGTCCGGATACCCACGCCCATGTCCCGCCCCTTCGCGTCAGCAGTCTCAACCGCCGCTGATCGTACGGGGGTTCGACCCGGGTGCGGGTGCGGGGCCGCACGTCCACGAAGGAGAGCGGGCCCCGCACACCGTGGGGATGTGCGGGGCCCGCCCGGCCGGGATCCCGGTGCCGTACGGAGGTCAGGTGCCGTACGGACCCGGTGACCCCGGGGTCTGCGATCCCCGGAACGCTGCCCGTCTGAGGTGGGTCGCGAAACCACCGGCGCGCCGCCTTCGGCCGGTGGGCCGCTTCCACTTCTGCCGGACAGCGACTCCGGAGGCGCTCAGGTGGTGCGTCTGGTCACGAACTCTGCCAGCGCGAGAAGGCCGCCCGCCGCCTCCGGTTCGGGCACCGCCCGGGACAGCTCGTGCATCGCCCGGGACATCCGGTCGGCCGCCTGGCTCTGCGCCCAGTCGCGTCCGCCGGCCCGCTCGACGGCCAGCACCGTGCGCTCCAACTCCCCTTCCTCGTAGGGAACTCCGTACAACTCGGCCAGTTCGTCGGCGGCCGGGGTGCCGGAGGCGAGCGCGGCGACCACGGGCAGGGACTTCTTGCGGGCGATGAGATCCGCCCCGGCCGGCTTGCCGGTACGGCTCGGGTCCCCCCAGATCCCGATCACATCGTCGATCAGCTGGAAGGCGAGCCCGGCCTCCCGGCCGAACGCGTCCAGCGCCTCGACGTCCTCCTCGTCCGCTCCCGCGTACAGCCCGCCGAGTGCGCAGGCGCAGCCGAGCAGTGCGCCCGTCTTGGCCTCCGCCATTTCGAGACACTCGTCGAGCGTGACCTCACGGGGGCCGCGCTTCTCCATGGCCGTGTCCGTGTGCTGGCCCGCGCACAGCTCGACGACGCAGTCCGCGAGCCGGGCGGCGGCCGCCGAGGACGCCGGGTGCGGATCCTCGGCGAGCAGCCGCTGGGCGAGCGCCTGCAGCGCGTCCCCGGCGAGGATCGCGTCGGCGTCGCCGAACACGGTCCAGGCGGTGGGGCGGTGCCTGCGGGTGGTGTCGCGGTCCATGACGTCGTCGTGCAGCAGCGTGAAGTTGTGGATCAACTCCACCGCGGCCGCCGCCCGGACGGCGGACGCCTGCTGTCCGCCAAGCGCCCGGGTGGCGGACAGGACGAGGGCGGGCCGGATCGCCTTGCCCGCGTTGCCCGCCGCCGGGGTGCCGTCCGCGTGCTCCCAGCCGAAGTGGTAGAGCGCGATCCGGCGCAGCGATCCGGGCAACGACTCGATGGCCCTGCGCAGTTCGGGGTCGACGGACGCCCGGGCGCGCTCCAGGATGGCGGCCGCCTCCTGCCCGTCGGGCGGACTCGGCGGGCTGTGCCTTCCGGCGGGCGGTACCCGGAGCGGCCCTTTCCTTTCGATGGGGCTGCGCCTTTCGCGTGTCTCGGTCGGACCCTGCTGCGTCTCCGTCATGAACTCACCCACTGGGATCGCCTCGGAGAGCTCCCGGACGGCGGCGCCTGCGCGCCGCCACCGGGCGTATACCCCCTGGGTGTACCCGCCCGGGAGGGCGGGAACACGGCGTCCGGTGCGCGGAGGGTCACCGCCAGCGGCCGATCTCGACGTTCTCCAGGATGCCGAGGGCGTCCGGCACGAGCACCGCCGCCGAGTAATAGGCGGTCACCAGGTAGGAGATGATCGCCTGTTCGTTGATGCCCATGAAGCGCACCGACAGGCTCGGCTCGATCTCGTCCGGGATGCCCGCCTGCTGGAGGCCGATGACACCCTGCTCGGCCTCGCCGGTACGCATGGCGATGATCGAGGTCGTACGGGCGTCGGTGACCGGGATCTTGTTGCACGGGTAGATCGGGACTCCGCGCCAGGTCGGGATGCGGTTGCCCGCGATCTCGACGCTCTCGGGGACGAGTCCGCGCTTGTTGCACTCGCGGCCGAAGGCGGAGATCGCGCGCGGGTGGGCGAGGAGCAGCTTGGTGCCACGCCTGCGGCTGAGCAGTTCGTCCAGGTCGTCCGGGCTGGGCACGCCGTCGTGCGGCTGGAGCCGCTGGTCGTACTCGCAGTTGTTGAGCAGTCCGAACTCCCGGTTGTTGATGAGCTCGTGCTCCTGGCGCTCCTTCAGCGCCTCCACGGTCAGCCGGAGCTGCTGCTCGGTCTGGTTCATCGGCTGGTTGTAGAGGTCGGCCACGCGCGTGTGCAGACGCAGCACCGTCTGGGCGATGCTCAGTTCGTACTCGCGCGGTGCGGACTCGTAGTCGACGAAGGTGCCGGGGATGTCCGGCTCACCGGAGTGGCCGGCCGCGAGGTCGATCTCCTTCTCGCCGTACTTGTTGGTGCGCTGCGAGGGGATCGAGCACATCTCCGCGAGGTGGGTCCGCAGCGACTCGGCGCGCTCCGCGACCTGTTCGAGGTCCTGGCGGGGCAGCACGAGCACGGTGCACGCGGTGACCGCGCGGGCGGTGTACTCCCAGATGGCCTCCGGGTCGATCAGCGCCTGCTCACCGAAGTACGCGCCGTCGGCGAGCACACCGAGCACCGCGTCGTCCCCGTACGGGCCGGTGCCGGTCTTCTCCACCTTGCCGTGCGCGAGCAGGAACACCCCGTCGGCGGGGCTGCCGAACTCGGTGAGCACCGATCCCGGCGCGAACTCCCGCTGCTGGCAGCGCTGTGCGAGCTCGCCGAGCACCTCCTGGTCCTCGAACGTCCGCAGGATCGGCAGCTCGCCGAGCTCCGCGGGGATGACCCGCACCTGGTCACCGGTCTTCACGAACGTGACCCGGCCGTCCCCCACGGAGTAGCTCAGCCGCCGGTTCACCCGGTACGTACCACCCTGCACGTTCACCCACGGCAGTGTGCGCAGCAGCCACCTCGAGCTGATCTCCTGCATCTGCGGTGCGGACTTGGTCGTGGTGGCCAGGTTCCGCGCGGCCGATGTGCCGAGACTCTGCTGCGGCCTGTCCTGACCTGCGCGGACCTCTTCGCCTACCGACATGAAAATTGCCCTCCCGGTCGTGCACTGATCTGCGAGGGCAACCCTTTCATCACGGAGCGTGTCGGTGCTATTACACGAATGAGCGGGAATGGATCACCGGCTAACTGGGCACGCGGCCCCCAGCGGAGCGGGGAACTCCAAGATCCGGCCATCCGTTGGATGCACGACCGGACCCTCGACGGACTAGGACGGGAGAGGGCAATGGCAGGATTTCTGGATCGCGCCAAGGAGCAGGCCCAGCGGGGCCTGACACAGGGCAAGCAGAAGATCGACGACGTACAGGCGCAGCGCACCGGCGGCGACCTGCTGAAGAAACTCGGCGCCGCGTACTACGCCGAGCGCCGGGGCAGCGGCTCCCCCCAGGCGACACAACAGGCCCTTCAGGCCCTGGAGAGCCACATCGCGGCGAACGGAGACGCGTTCCTGCGCGCCTGAGCGGGCGCCGGCCTCCTGTTCGGCACCCGGCACCGCGGGTGCCGCCCAGCGCTCCACGCAGTGCCCTCCCGCAGTGGCCGGCCGTCGTGACGCGCGGCCGGCCGTCACGGCGCCCCGCTGACCGGATCGGCTCGCACGCTGTGCGAACGGCTGGCCCAGGTCGCCGGGTTGCGGGTACAAGCAGCGTTATGAGGCGGCCGTGACCCGTGGCCGTCGCGCAGCGCGAAGGAGACGGCCATGGCCCCACCCATGTCCGCGGGCAGCTTCCTCGACCGGCTCAGGGACGAAGGTGTCACCGTCGTCGAAGTGGGCGACTGGGAGCACCACAACCGCAACGCGAAGGGCCCCTGGGGGCCGGTGCACGGCGTGATGATCCACCACACGGTCACCTCGGGCAGCGAGGCCACGGTGGAGCTCTGCCGTGACGGTTACGCCGCGCTGCCCGGCCCGCTCTGTCACGGCGTCATCACCAAGGACGGCGTCGTCCACCTCGTCGGGTACGGCCGCGCCAACCACGCGGGCCTCGGCGACGACGACGTCCTGCGCGCCGTGATCGCCGAGAAGGCCCTCCCGCCGGACAACGAGGCGAACACCGACGGCAACCGCCACTTCTACGGCTTCGAGTGCGAGAACCTCGGCGACGGCGAGGACCCCTGGCCCGAGGTCCAGCTCGACGCCATCGAGCGGGTCGCGGCCGCCATCTGCCGCCACCACGGCTGGACGGAGCGCTCGGTCATCGGCCACCTGGAATGGCAGCCGGGAAAGGTCGACCCCCGCGGCTTCACGATGGCCTCCCTGCGGGAGCGCGTCCGCGACCGCTTGAAGTGAGGCGGGCCGCTTCGGCCTGCGGTGACGCGCGGACCGCCGGCGTGGCCTGCGCGGTCACCGTGCTCCGGCCGGACGGGTCCGCCCTCGCGCGGCCCCTCCCGCGTGCGTGGACGACAATGGCCGGGTGGCCGGTACCGACACCTCTGATGCGCTCGACCTGGACGATCTGCGTCCCCGGTTGCCGTCGCCGGTGGCCGAGGTCGCGGACGAGCGCTTCGGGCGGCACGGGGTGCGGCTGCTGCTCAAACGGGACGACCTGATCCACCCGGAGCTGACCGGCAACAAGTGGCGCAAGCTGGCCCCGAACCTGACGGCAGCGGCGGGCCGCACGGTGCTGACCTTCGGCGGGGCGTACTCGAACCACCTGCGCGCGACGGCCGCCGCCGGCCGTCTGCTGGGCCTGCCCACCGTCGGTGTGGTCCGCGGCCAGGAGCTGGCCGACCGCCCCCTCAACCCCTCTCTCGCCCGGTGCGCGGCCGACGGCATGCGACTCCACTTCGTCGACAGATCGACGTACCGCCGCACGACCGAACCGGAGACGCTGGCCGGGATTCTGCGTGCGGTGGCCGCCGAGGACGCGTACGTCGTGCCCGAGGGCGGCAGCAACTCCCGTGCCGTGCGCGGCTGCCGGGCGCTCGGCGAGGAGCTCGGCACCCACGCCGATGTCGTCGCCCTCGCCTGCGGCACCGGCGGCACCCTCGCCGGCCTGGCCGCCGGCCTCGCCCCGGGCCGCCGCGCCCTGGGCATACCGGTCCTGAAGGGCGGCTTCCTGACCGCCGGTATAAGCGCCCTCCAGCACCACGCTTTCGGCGGCCCCCGCGGCGACTGGTCCCTCGACGACCGCTTCCACTTCGGCGGTTACGCCCGTACCACCCCCGAACTCCACGCCTTCGCCGAGGACTTCGAGCAGCGCCACGGCCTGCCCGTGGAACGTCTCTATGTCGCCAAGATGCTGTACGGACTTGTCGCCCTGGCGGACGAGGCCGCCTTCCCCCGCGGGACGACGGTGGCGGCCGTGATCACGGGAGCACCGCTCTAGCGGGCCGGCGCCAGGCCCGTACACGCCCGCACGGTCCGCGTCACTCCGTCTCGCGGAACGCCGCCGCCTCCTCCAGGTCCAGCCGTCGCAGCAGCGTGCGCAGCATCTCGTCGTCGAGGTAGCGCAGGTCCCGCAGCCTCACGAAGACCTCGCGTTCGGCGCCGATCATCTCGCGCGAGAGGCGGCGATAGGTGTCGTCATGGGTCTCCCCGGTAACGGGATTGACGGCGCCGAGCCGCTCCCAGACGGAGTTGCGGCGCCGCTCCAGGACGGAGCGCAGCCGGTCGGCGAGCGGCTCCGGCAGGTTGTTGCGCTCGTCGGTGAGGAGAGCGTCGAGCCGCTTCTCGGCGGACCGGGACGCCTGTGCCTGCGCGTTGGCCTCCGCGAGCGTCTCCGCCTGCGCGTTCCGCCCCGGCAGCTTCAGCCACCGGATCAGCGGGGGCAGGGAGAGCCCCTGCACGACGAGCGTCCCGATGACGGTGGTGAAGGTCAGGAAGAGGATGAGATTGCGCTCGGGGAAGTCTTCGCCGCCGTGCACGGTCAGCGGGATCGAGAAGGCGATGGCGAGCGAGACGACACCTCGCATGCCGGCCCAGGCGATGACGAACGGGCCCTTCCAGCCCGGGTTCTCCTCCCTCCCGCGGATCCGCGCCGACAGCAGACGCGGCACGAAGGTCGCCGGATACACCCAGACGAACCGGGTCGCCACGACCACGAGGAAGAGGAGCACGGCGTACCAGGCGGCCCGTCCGCCCTCGTACGCGCCAAGACCCTTCAGCACCAGCTGCAGTTGCAGACCGATGAGTGCGAAGACCGCCGACTCCAGCACGAAGGCGACCATCTTCCACACGGCCTCCTCCTGGAGCCGGGTCGCGAAGTCGACCTCCCAGGAGCGGTGTCCGAGGTAGAGCGCGACGACGACCACGGCGAGCACCCCGGAGGCGTGCACCTGCTCGGCGACCCCGTAGGCGACGAACGGGATCAGCAGGGAGAGGGTGTTCTGCAGGAGCGCCTCCCCCAGGTGCATGCGCAGCCAGTGCAGCGGCACCATCAGGACGAGTCCGACCACGACGCCGCCGACCGCGGCCAGCAGGAACTCGCGGAGTCCGCCCGCCCAGGTCGCCCCTTCGCCGATCGCGGCCGCGAGGGCCACCTTGTAGGCGGTGATCGCGGTGGCGTCGTTCACCAGGGACTCGCCCTGAAGGATCGTGGTGATCCGCGAGGGCAGCCCCACCCGCCGAGCCACCGCCGTCGCGGCGACCGCGTCCGGCGGCGCCACCACCGCGCCGAGCACCAGCGCCGCGGTCAGCGGCAGGCCCGGCACGATCAGATACGCGGCATAGCCGACGACGACGGTCGCGAAGAGGACGTAGCCGACCGAGAGCAGCGCCACGGGCCGCATCTGGGCCCGCAGGTCCAGGTACGAGCTGTCCGCGGCCGCCGTGTACAGCAGCGGGGGCAGCACGAGCGGCAGCACCACGTCGGGGGCGAGGGTGTACTCGGGGATCCCGGGGACGTACGAGACCACCAGGCCCACGGTGACGAGCAGCAGCGGTGCGGGCACGGGCGTACGGCGGGCCGCCCCGGCCACCATGGCGCTGCCGGCGACCAGCAACAGCAGTGGCAAAACGTCCATCGTCTTCCGCCCGCCCTCTGTTTTCGCGCGGCTTCCCGCACACCCGTCGTAACCTGGCAATCATGAAACAGTGCACGCACCTCGACGCGCTGCCGCACCCCGAGCCCGCGCCCTTGAGCGAAACGTGTCTCGAGTGCCAGGCCGCAGGCACCAATCCGGTTCAGCTGCGGCTGTGCGAGGTGTGCGGGCACGTGGGCTGCTGCGACTCCTCACCCCTGCGTCACGCCACGGAGCATTTCAAGGAAACCGGCCACCCGGTCATGCGTACGCTCGAAACCGGCGAGAGCTGGCGTTGGTGCTTCGTCGACCACGTACTCGTGTGACCCTGGACCCGAACGGTTCGACGGTCTGACGTCTGGGTACGTCAACCCGGCGCACGCTCTTCCTATTTGGGCCCGCAGACCCCTAGCCACTGTCCGTACTCATATGCTTACTATGAGTGACAGCACGGGGGCGGGGTCCCCGGGACAGGGAACCTGGGAGCGCGATAGCGTCACCGCTGAACCACGTAGCGCGTTACCCGGGGGGCGACCCTCGGCCCCCGAAAGAGCTTGTACCACCTTGGAGGTGAGGGTGTCCCAGATCGCAGGCGAGCCCGCGACCCAGGACTTCGTGGAAGTCCGGCTGCCGGCTGCGGGTGCCTACCTGTCGGTGCTGCGGACGGCCACGGCCGGCCTCGCGGCGCGTTTGGACTTCACCCTCGACGAGATCGAGGACCTGCGCATCGCGGTGGACGAGGCCTGCGCGATCCTGTTGCAACAGGCCGTTCCCGGCTCGGTCCTCAGCTGCGTCTTCCGGCTGATCGACGACTCCCTGGAGGTCACCGTCTCGGCGCCGACCACGGACGGTCACGCCCCCGCGCGCGACACCTTCGCCTGGACCGTCCTGTCGGCTCTCGCCGGCCAGGTCGACTCCTCCGTCGCCGAGGACAAGACCGTGTCGATCAGCCTCTACAAGAAGCGCGGCGCGGGACCCGGGCCGGCGTGAGGGACGGGGACGGGCCGGTGCGGGACGAAGAGCGCGGCACACGGGAACTTCCCGCCGAGGGCGCCCGCGGTCCGGGCGGGCCGCGGCCCCTGGCGGACAGCGTCGACGGCATCCCCGAGCAGGCCCGGCCGCACCCGGAGGACGACGCTTCCCCGGCGGCGGCCGACACGTCTCAGCAGGGGGATCTCCCCGGTTCGAGCGCGGCCGAGACCTTGGCCGAGGAGCCGAGGGCTCGGGGAATGGTGACGGGCGGGATTATGAGCGAGCACGAGCGGCACGACAAGCCGGAGGCGCAGAGCGTGCAGGGCGCGCAGCACGGACCCAGTGCCCAGTACGTCCGGCACGACCCCCAGGACCGCAGCGGGGCGCGGACGATGTTCATCGAGCTGCGCAAGCTGCAGGACGGCAGCGCCGAGTACGCGGAGCTGCGCAACCAGCTGGTCCGCATGCATCTGCCGCTCGTCGAGCACCTCGCGCGCCGTTTCCGCAATCGCGGCGAGCCGCTGGACGACCTCACCCAGGTCGCCACCATCGGCCTGATCAAGTCGGTCGACCGCTTCGACCCGGAGCGCGGCGTCGAGTTCTCGACGTACGCGACCCCGACGGTCGTCGGCGAGATCAAGCGGCACTTCCGCGACAAGGGCTGGGCGGTGCGGGTGCCGCGGCGCCTGCAGGAGCTGCGTCTCGCGCTCACGACGGCGACCGCGGAGCTCTCGCAGCAGCACGGCCGCTCCCCGACGGTCCATGAGCTGGCCGAGAAGCTGGGCATCTCGGAGGAAGAGGTCCTGGAGGGCCTGGAGTCCGCCAACGCGTACTCCACGCTGTCCCTGGACGTCCCGGACACCGACGACGAGTCGCCGGCCGTCGCGGACACGCTGGGCGCCGAGGACGAGGCGCTGGAGGGGGTCGAGTACCGCGAATCCCTCAAGCCGCTCCTCGAAGACCTTCCGCCCCGAGAGAAGCGGATCCTGCTGCTGCGCTTCTTCGGCAACATGACGCAGTCGCAGATCGCCCAGGAGGTCGGCATCTCCCAGATGCACGTCTCGCGCCTGCTGGCCCGCACCCTGGCGCAGCTCCGGGAGAAGCTCCTCGTCGAGGAGTAGGCCGTACCCGTCGAGGAGCAGGCCGCTCCGGCTGCTAGTTCTCGTCCTGTACGCGGCCCGGTCCCCGGATCCCGAGCGCCCGGGTCGTCGCGGAGCTCACGAGCAGCACCAGCGCCGCGATCGCGATGGCCGCCAGGGCGATTCCGGCGGGGATGGCGATGCTGTCGGCCTGCAGCAGGCTGTAGGCGACGGGCAGCGCCATGATCTGGGTGATCACCGCCGGGCCCCGGCTCCAGCTGCGGCGCAGCAGCAGACCGCGCGCCGCCAGCAGCGGCAGCAGCGCGAGCACGATCAGGGTGATGCCTCCGGTGACCGACTGCTGCCGGTCGCCGCCGTCACCGGTGCCGCCGAGAAAGAGCATGTAGACACCGCCCGCGACCAGGGCCAGCCCCTCCAGCGCGGCGAGCGCGGCCGCGGCGGTCAGCCGCCCGGGGCGGGGTTCGGCGGTAGGGGTGCCGGTGCTGGGGTTCTGCTCAGGACTCACCCCTGAAGAGTAGCCCGCGGCCCCCTCCTGCCGGCCGGCCCCCGGCCCGCCCCGCCTTCGCTCCGGCCCGGCGGGCGCCCCCTGCTCTTACCTGATCCCTACCTCGGTCTGGGCCGAGTACCACCCGGTAGGTACCCTGCCTGTCATGCGTGCACTTCTCGTGGTCAATCCGGCGGCAACCACCACAAGTGCGCGTACGCGTGACGTATTGATCCACGCATTGGCCAGCGAGATGAAGCTGGAGGCGGTCACCACCGAGTACCGCGGACATGCGCGGGACCTCGGCCGGCAGGCCGCGGAGAGCAAGGACATCGAGCTGGTCGTGGCCCTCGGTGGCGACGGCACGGTGAACGAGGTCGTGAACGGCCTGCTGCATCACGGCCCCGACCCGCAACGCCTCCCGCGCCTCGCGGTGGTCCCCGGCGGCTCGACCAACGTCTTCGCGCGCGCCCTCGGCCTTCCCAATGACGCGGTGGAGGCCACCGGCGCCCTTCTGGACGCCCTGCGCGAGAACCGCGAGCGCACCGTCGGCCTCGGCCTCGCCGCCGGCACCCCGGGCACCGAGGACGAGGCGGTGCCGTCCCGCTGGTTCACGTTCTGCGCGGGGCTCGGCTTCGACGCGGGTGTGATCGGCCGGGTCGAGCAGCAGCGCGAACGCGGCAAGCGCTCCACGCATGCTCTGTATTTGCGCCAAGTGGTACGCCAGTTTTTGGACGAACCTCACCGCAGGCACGGAACGATCACCCTGGAGCGGCCCGGCCAGGACCCGGTCCGGGATCTGGTCCTGTCCATAATCTGCAACACCTCGCCATGGACGTTTCTCGGCAATCGTCCGGTGTACGCGTCACCTAAGGCCTCGTTCGATACCGGGCTCGACGTACTCGGCCTCAGCCGCATGTCGACGGCCTCGGTTGCCCGGTATGCCACCCAGTTGCTCACTTCGTCCCCCGAACGCGGACCCCAGGGCAAACACGCGGTGTCCCTGCATGACTTGACAGACTTCACCTTGCATTCGAAGGTCCCACTCCCCCTTCAGATGGACGGCGACCACCTGGGGCTGCGGACTAGCGTGACGTTCACAGGCGTACGCCGTGCACTGCGTGTGATTGTGTGAGTGGAAGGGCCCAAAGTCCTTTCACTCGAACGTTTAGACCAGGGTCCACCCCATGGAAGTACGGCTGTGACCTAGTCGACACCGAGGAATCAAAAAAAACTTTCCTGAAGGGGTTGTATCCGCCGCTGAGGTTTGCGAGTCTCTACGTGGCGCTCGGGGCGGCCCGCACAATCGGCCCCCATGGAGAGCCCGAACCCCTCCTCAATCCACAGGACCACGTCAGTCCGTCTGACGCTCGGCCCTTCACTTGTTGAGGGATTCGTGAAAGCGTTCACATTCACAAGCAATCTGCACGTAATACCAAGGAGAGGTAGCAGCCATGGACTGGCGTCACAACGCCGTTTGCCGCGAGGAAGACCCCGAGCTCTTCTTCCCCATCGGCAACACCGGTCCTGCGCTGCTGCAGATCGAGGAAGCCAAGGCCGTCTGCCGTCGCTGCCCCGTCATGGAGCAGTGCCTGCAGTGGGCGCTTGAGTCCGGCCAGGACTCCGGCGTCTGGGGTGGCCTCAGCGAGGACGAGCGCCGTGCGATGAAGCGCCGCGCCGCCCGCAACCGGGCCCGTCAGGCTTCCGCCTGACACCCCACCCCACGACGAGCCTGAGCTTGGCGGCGCGTATAGCGAGTACGCATCTCCCGCCCCCGAGCCGCAGCGCGCAGTACCCCCGATGCGCATAGCACGAGCTTTCAGCCCCGGACCACGCGATGGTTCGGGGCTCATCGCTGTCCGCGGCCCATTCGCGGACCTGGTGCGACCGACGGCCACCGGGTTGCGCGGCTTCGCCTTCGACCCATGGCGGACGGCTTCGTCACTGAGCGTGTGTGCTTCGCGTAAGTGACGGGTGTGGACCGTGTGTCGGATTACTTGGGGACCCGCACCGGGATGTCCAGGATCACCTGCGTGCCGCGCCCCGGGGCGGGGACCATGTCGAACGTTCCGCCCAACTCGCCTTCCACCAGCGTCCGTACGATCTGCAGGCCGAGGTTGCCCGAGCGGTGCGGATCGAAGCCCTCGGGCAGACCGATGCCGTCGTCCTGGACGGTGACCAGGAGACGGGACTCCTTGCTGGTGCCACCGCGGACGGCCGAGACCTCGACCGTGCCCCGCTCGCCCTCCCGGAAGCCGTGCTCCAGCGCGTTCTGCAGGATTTCGGTGAGGACCATGGAGAGCGGGGTGGCGACCTCGGCGTCCAGGATTCCGAAGCGGCCGGTGCGCCGGCCGGTGACCTTGCCGGGCGAGATCTCCGCGACCATGGCGAGCACCCGGTCGGCGATCTCGTCGAACTCCACGCGCTCGTCCAGGTTCTGGGAGAGCGTCTCGTGCACGATCGCGATCGAACCGACCCGGCGCACGGCTTCCTCCAGGGCCTCGCGGCCCTTGTCCGAGTCGATGCGACGGGCCTGGAGGCGGAGCAGTGCGGCGACCGTCTGGAGGTTGTTCTTCACCCGGTGGTGGATCTCCCGGATGGTCGCGTCCTTGGTGATCAACTCGCGCTCGCGGCGGCGCAGTTCCGTCACGTCACGCAGCAGGACGAGTGAACCGACGCGGGTGCCCTTGGGCTTGAGCGGGATCGCGCGCAGCTGGATCACCCCGTCGACGCTCTCGATCTCGAACTCGCGGGGCGCCCAGCCGCTCGCGACCTTGGCCAGCGCCTCGTCCACCGGACCCCGGGACGGGGCGAGTTCGGCACTCGTCACGCCGAGGTGGTGACCCACCAGGTCGGCGGCCAGGCCCAGCCGGTGGTACGCGGAGAGGGCGTTCGGAGACGCGTACTGGACGATGCCGTCCGCGTCCAGCCGGATCAGGCCGTCGCCCACGCGCGGCGAGGCGTCCATGTCGACCTGCTGGTTCGGGAACGGGAAGGAGCCCGCGGCGATCATCTGGGCGAGGTCGGAGGCGCTCTGGAGGTACGTCAGCTCCAGCCGGCTCGGGGTCCGCACGGTGAGGAGGTTGGTGTTGCGCGCGATGACACCGAGGACGCGCCCCTCCCGCCGTACCGGAATGGACTCGACCCGGACCGGGACCTCCTCGCGCCATTCGGGGTCGCCCTCGCGGACGATCCGGCCCTCGTCCAGGGCGGCGTCCAGCATGGGGCGGCGGCCGCGTGGGACGAGGTGGCCGACCATGTCGTCCTGATACGACGTCGGGCCGGTGTTGGGCCGCATCTGGGCGACGGACACATACCGGGTGCCGTCGCGCGTGGGGACCCACAGGACGAGGTCGGCGAAGGAGAGGTCGGAGAGCAGCTGCCACTCCGAGACCAGCAGATGCAACCACTCGAGGTCGGAGTCACCGAGGGCTGTGTGCTGGCGGACGAGGTCGTTCATGGAGGGCACGTGTGCGAGCGTACCCGGCGGCTGTGACAGGCCCCGAAAAACGGTCTGCGCACGGGCCCCGAAGACGGCCTGCGCCCGGGCCCGGAGACACCCGCGGGCCGCGGCGCCTGGGAGGGACCCTCAACCCTCCCGGCACCGCAGCCCGGAGCAACAACGGCCACGGGGTGTGCGGTCCCGATCGGCCGAAGGAGAGGAGCCGGAGCAGTCAGGGCAGAGAGCGCCGGTTCCTCGGTCCGTCTTCCTGTGCGGGGAAGACGGAGGCTTTTCGTGCACATGCCGCGATTCAGGCCGGCACGCTTTACCCAAGCATTGTGGACTAGACCATGCTCCTGCGTCCATGAGCCGCTGTCCATGCGTTGGCGGATGTTTGTTGTTGTCTCTTTATGCAACATCCGCCGTCGGCCCATACGCAGAGTAGCCCGCTTCGGCACGCGCGTGGGGCCGGATCTCAGGAGCGCGGCCAGATTGCCGTGGCCAGTTCCGCGAGGGCCTCCAGCTCCGCCCTGGTCGCGCCGTCGCGCGCCTGCTGCGACATGCCCTGGATCATCGCTCCGGTGTGCCGGGCCAGGGCGGCCGCATCAGTGTCCGCGGGGAGCTCGCCGGCCGCGATCCCCGCCCTGATACGGCTCTCCAGGGCCGCGATGTTGGCATTGCGCTGTTCGCGCAGCGAACGCTCCACCTCGGGCGATGTGCAGTTGGTGGCCGCGTGGACGACCAGGCAGCCGTGCGGGTGGGCCGGATCGGTGTACTCCGCCGCGGCCTCGCGGAGCATTCGCTCGACCGCGGCGCGGGCGGTGGGCTCCTCGGCGAGGGCACGGTCGCCGAAGGCTCCGTACGTCGTGCCGTAGGCGCGCACGACCTCCTCGAAGAGCGACCGCTTGTCGCCGAACGCCGCATACAGGCTCGGCGCGCCGATCCCCATGACGCGGGTGAGGTCGGAGACGGAGGTCGCCTCGTAGCCGTGCTCCCAGAACGCGAGGACCGCCTTTTCCAGGGCGGTCTCGCGGTCGAAGGAGCGGGGGCGGCCCCGCTGCTTGGCCGGGGCCTTCGCCGCCGCGTCCGCCGGCCGGGTCCGCGTGCCGGTCACCTCTCCGGTGCCCTGCTGCCTGCTCATCGCCTGCTCACCATGGGGTGGATTTTATAGCGGGTGCTAGAGAAATGTCGGTGGGCTGTAGTACGGTTTTTTTCTGTAGCGACCACTAGACAAATGCGAAGGGGGGCGCCGGTATGGGCGTGCTCACCGGCAGGACGGCACTCGTCACGGGCGGCGGCAGGGGTATCGGGCGGGGCATCGCCGAGCGGCTCGGACGGGACGGCGCGCGCGTGGCCGTGCACTACGGGAGCAATGAGGCGGCGGCGAAGGAGACGGTCGCCGCGATCGAGACGGCGGGCGGGTCGGCGTTCGCCCTGCGGGCGGAGCTGGGCGTGCCGGGAGACGCGCAGGCCCTGTGGGAGGCCTTCGACCGGGAGGCGGAGGGACTGGACATCCTGGTGAACAACGCCGGGATCGGCACGTCGAAGCCGTTCGCCGAGATCGGCGAGGCGGAGTACGACCGGGTCTTCGCGGTGAACGTGAAGGCGCCGCACTTCATCGTCAAGCACGCCACCGGCCGCCTGCGGGACGGCGGACGGGTGATCAACATATCCTCGGGCCTCGCCCGCACCGCGGCGATGCCGGATCTCATGGCGTACGCGATGGCCAAGGGGGCCCTCGACGTCTTCACCCGGGACCTGTCCAAGGTGCTCGGCCCCCGCGGCATCACGGTGAACTCGGTGGCGCCCGGCATCATCGACACCGACGTCAACGCCGCCTGGCTGCGCACCAGCGACGAGGCGTGGGCGGCCGCCGCGGCGCGGTCCGCCCTGGGCCGGGTCGGGACCCCGGCGGACGTCGCGGACGTGGTCGCCTTCCTCGCCTCGGACGCGGGGCGCTGGGTCACCGGAGCCTGGCTGGACGCGACGGGGGGCTCGCTGGTGTAGGTCCGCCCAGGGGCCCTGGGCGTTCAGCGGGTCTGCGTCACCTTCGCGGGGGGAAACCGGGAAGGTGAGACCCGCCGAGCGATGGACACCGGGGCCCTCGGGGCGGCGGGGGTCAGGGCCGGTGAGTTGTGTGGCGTTGGGCGCGACCGAGCGGCGGGGCTCTGCTAGATTGGTCTATACCACATGTGTCCCCCATCGGGTTCCAGTTGAGTCCCCTCTCCAGATCGGCAGGCCCAGCGTGGAAGTTGTCATCGTCCCGGACGCCAAGGCGGGCGGCGAGCTCATCGCCGAGGCCATGGCGGAGCTGCTCCGGCGCAAGCCCGGCGCCCTGCTCGGCGTGGCCACGGGCTCGACCCCGCTGCCCATCTACCAGGCGCTGGCGGCCAAGGCGAGCGCCGGTGCGGTGGACGTCTCGCGTGCGCGGATCGCTCAGCTCGACGAGTACGTGGGGCTGCCGGCCGAGCACCCGGAGTCGTACCGGTCGGTGCTGCGGCGGGAGGTGCTCGAGCCGCTGGGGCTGGGCATGGACGCGTTCACGGGGCCGGACGGCACCGCCGAGGACGTGCAGGCCGCGTGCGAGGCGTACGACAAGGCGCTGGCCTCGGCCGGCGGGGTCGACCTCCAGCTCCTCGGCATCGGGACGGACGGCCACATCGGCTTCAACGAGCCGTGCTCCTCGCTCGCCTCGCGGACCCGGATCAAGACGCTGACCGAGCAGACCCGGGTCGACAACGCGCGCTTCTTCGACGGTGACATCGAGCAGGTCCCGCACCACGTCATCACACAGGGCATCGGCACGATCCTGGAGGCGCGGCATCTGGTGCTGCTCGCGACGGGTGAGGGCAAGGCGGACGCCGTAGCGGCGACCGTGGAGGGGCCGGTCGCCGCGGTGTGCCCCGCCTCGGCGCTCCAGCTCCACCGGCACGCCACCGTCGTCGTGGACGAGGCGGCGGCCTCCAAGCTGAAGCTGGCGGACTACTTCCGGCACACGTTCGCCAACAAGCCGGACTGGCAGGGGATTTAACGAGCCCCCGACCCGACCTGTACGAAGGCGCCGGGGCCCCTGCTGGGGCTCCGGCGCCTTCGTGTGTCCGATGGGCGGGCGCCGCGTTCCGGCACCGGCGTTCGCACCCCCGCCCGCCTGCGCCTACGTATGTCCGAGAGCGGGCGCCTTCCGGCACCGCCGTACACGCCCCCACCCGCCGGCGCCTACCTGTGCCCGATCAGCAGGCACGCCTTCCGGCACCGCCGTACACACCCCCACCCGCCGGCGCCTACCTATGCCCGATCAGCAGGCACGCCTTCCAACACCGCCGTACACACCCCCACCCGCCGGCGCCTACCTATGCCCGATCAGCAGGCACGCCTTCCAACACCGCCGTACACACCCCCACCCTCCGGCGCCTACCTATGCCCGATCAGCAGGCACGCGTTCCCGCACCGCCGTACACACCCCCACCCGATCGTCAGTTCCCCGCGATGACCTCCGCCGCCGCGCGACCGCATACGCGGGCCGCGCCGTGGGTCGCGATGTGCAGGGCTCCCCGCGGCGGTGCCTGGGGGATGCCCATTTCGACGACGATCGTGTCGGGGCGGGCGGCGAGGAGGGTGTCGAGGGCCGCGGCCATCCAGGGGTGGCGGTGTTCGTCGCGGACGACGGCGACCACGCGGCGGCGGCCCGCGGCGGCGAGGGCGGCGGCGGCCGCGTTCTCGCCGGTGAAGCTGCCGGTCTCGGTGCCGGGCAGCAGCCGTGACAGCTCGGCCGCGACACCCCACGGGGTCTCGTCCCCGACGGCGATGTTGGCGACCGGGGTGAGCGCGGCGACGTAGGGCGCGTCGCTGAGCGGGGCGTACGTGTCGGAGTGCGTGACGGTGAGCGCGCGCCGGGCGGCGACGAGTCCCACCTCGACAGCGCTGTCCGGGCCGCCGCCAGTGCCGGCGCCGGGCGCGCCCCCCGGGCGCCCGGTGCCGTTACCGCCGGCCGTCGCGGACCCCACGGAAACCGCAGAGCCCACCGACCCCCCGTCGGCCGAGGACCCCGCACCCCCCGCAGTCGCAGCCGCAGTCCCGGAAGCCGTCCACCGCGCCAGTGCCCGGACCCGGGCCGCCGCGTCCGCGAGGCGCTCCTCGGGGAGTTCTCCGGCGCGGACGGCCGCCACGAGGGCGTCGCGCAGCCGTCGTACCGTGTCGTCGTCCGCCAGTCCCCCGCCCACGCAGATCGCGTCGGCGCCGGCCGCGATGGCGAGGACGCTGCCGCGTTCGATGCCGTACGTCGCGGCGATGGCCTGCATCTCCATGCCGTCGGTGACGATGAGGCCGTCGTAGCCCAGCTCTTCGCGGAGCAGACCCGTCAGGATGCGGCGGGAGAGCGTGGCCGGGTGGTCGGGATCCAGCGCCGGGACCAGGATGTGCGCGCTCATCACGGCCCGGGTGCCCGCGGCGATCGCGGCCCGGAACGGGACGAGTTCACGGGCCGACAGCACCGACAGGTCGGCGTCGATGCGCGGCAGCGCGTGGTGCGAGTCGACGGCGGTGTCGCCGTGCCCGGGGAAATGCTTGGTGCAGGCCGCGACACCCGCGGACTGCAGGCCGGTGACGTAGGCAGCGGTGTGCCGGGCCACCAGGTCGGTTTCGGAGCCGAAGGAGCGTACGCCGATGACCGGATTGGAGGCGTTGGAGTTCACGTCGGCGGACGGCGCCCAGTTGAGGTTGACGCCGCAGGCGGCGAGGCGGCGGCCGAGCGAGGCGGCCACCTCCGTCGTCAGCGCCACGTCGTCCACCGCGCCGAGCGCGTGGTTGCCGGGGTAGGAGGATCCGGTGCGCACCTCGAGCCGGGTGACGTCGCCGCCCTCCTCGTCGATCGCGACGAGCACGTCGTCACGTTCGGTGCGCAACTGGGCGGTCAGAGCGGCGAGTTGCTCGGGCGAGGCGATGTTCCGGCCGAAGAGGCCGACCGACGCCAGTCCCTCGCCGAGCCGGCGCAGCAGCCAGTCGGGCGCACTGGTGCCGGTGAAGCCGGGCTGAAGGACGGCTAGCGCGTCGCGCGTGAGCGTGTCGGTACCACTGGCGAGTGTCGTCATCGGGTGGCGTTATCCCTTCACGGCGCCCGCGGTCAGACCCGCGGCCATCTTGCGCTGGACGAGGAGGAAGAGGACGACGACCGGCACGGCCATCATCGTGGAACCGGCCATCATCGGGGCGTACTCGGTGCCGTGCTTGGTGGTGAAGTTGCCGAGCCAGACGGTGGCCGTCTGGTTCTTCTGGCTCATCAGCATCAGGGCGTAGAGGTACTCGTTCCAGGCCTGGATGAAGGCGTAGACCGAGGTCGCGACCATGCCGGGGGCGAGCAGCGGGAAGACCACGCGCATGAAGGCGCCGGCGCGGGAGCAGCCGTCGACCATCGCCGCTTCCTCCAGCTCCTTCGGGATGTTGACGATGAAGCCGCGCAGCGTCCACACCGTGAAGGGGAGGATGAAGGTGAGGTAGGTGATGATCAGGCCGGTGAGCTTGTCGTACTGGCCGAGGTCGTTCAGCAGCAGGAAGACCGGGATGATCATGGCGACGAGCGGGACCATCTGGACGGCGAGGATGCCGACGATGACGATCTTCCGCCCGCGGAAGGCGAATCGGGAGATGGCGAGCGCGGCCAGCATGCCGACCAGGATGCCGATCAGGACCACCGAGAGCGAGACGATCACGCTGCGGCCGACGGGGCCCCAGAAGTCGGCGATGTCCAGCGCCCGGCTGAAGTTGTCGAGGGTGAGCGCCGTGGGCAGCATGCTCGGGTCGGAGTCGATGGCGTCCTTGGCGGGCTTGAACGCCGTGTTGAGCATCCAGTAGACCGGGAAGCCGGCGGTGACGAAGACCAGCAGGCCGAGCACGTTCCAGCCGAACTTGGACTTCCGGGGCCGGGAGACGGCGGGGGCCTTGCGGGAGGCGGCGGGACCCTTGCGGGCGGCGGCCGGAGCCGTAGTCGTGGTCACTCGACCTCTCCGATCTTGAGCATCTGGCGCATGTAGACGGCGACCACGCCCATCAGCAGGAGCACGGTGAGCAGGGCGATCGCCGACCCCTGCGAGTAGTCGTTGACCACGAACGCGCGGTCGTACGAGTACGTGGTCAGCAGCTGGAACTCGGCCTCGGGGTGGCCGCCGCGCATCACGAAGACCTGCGGGAAGACACCCATGTCCCAGATGACGGAGAGCGTCGTGAGCATCACGATGATCGGCTTCAGGATGGGCAGCGTGACGTAGCGGAACACGCCCCAGGCGCCGGCGCCGTCGAGCCGCGCCGCCTCCTCCAACTCCTTGGGCACCTGCGTCAGTCCGGCGCTGAGCGTGATGACGACGAACGGCACCGCCCCCCAGACCACGAGCAGCATGATGACGCTCAGGCCCTGGGCACCGCTGGCGAACCAGTTGTGGCCGACCATGTCGACGCCCGGCAGCTTGCTGAGCAGCGCGTTGAAGACGCCGTAGTCCGAGTCGAAGAGCCACTTGAAGACCGTGGTGGCCACGATGATCGGCATGCCCCAGCTGGCCACCAGCGCGATGTTGATGAGCATCTTCACCCAGCCGGAGACGCGCTGGAGGAGCAGCGCGATCATCATGCCGCTGACCATCGTGAAGATGACGGCAGAG
Organism: Streptomyces sp. NPDC058274; assembly: GCF_042881375.1. Classification (NCBI taxonomy): domain Bacteria; kingdom Bacillati; phylum Actinomycetota; class Actinomycetes; order Kitasatosporales; family Streptomycetaceae; genus Streptomyces; species Streptomyces sp. NPDC058274. The sequence continues at coordinate 64,529 of NZ_JBHVXW010000010.1, read as the reverse complement.
CCGGCGAAGAGGACGGTGCGAAGGACGACCGCCCAGAACTCGCTGTCCCCGAGGATGTTGGTGAAGTTGTCGAAGCCGACCGACTCGGCCGGCTGGAAGCCCCAGAGCTGGGACTGCCCGAACTTCTGGAAGGAGAGGGTGACGAGCCGGACCATCGGATAGCCGAGGACCAGCGCGAGGATCAGCAGGCAGGGGGCGAGCAGCGCCCAGGGGACGGCTGCCCCGCTGAAGGTCCGCTTTCTGCGTGGCCGTTCGGGGGCGGCGGTCGGTGGTGGTGACTGCCGCGTCGGCGGCACTTTGGCAGTGGTCGTATCAGCGGCACTCATCCGCGCGCTCCTCAGCGGTCCCTCAGGTCGTACGGGAAGCGGGTCCCCCGTCCCCGGCCAGGTCGCACGGGAGACGGGCCCCCGTCGCCGACCAGGTCGCGGGGGAAGCGAGCCGCCCGCTCCCGGCCAGGTCGTACGGAAAGCAGGGCCCCGCCGACAACGGGGCCCTGCCTCAGGTCACTTGGTGTTGATGACCTTGTCGATCGCGGTGTCCGCGTCCTTGGCGGCTGCCTCGACCGACTTCTTGCCGGTGCCGATGTTCTGCAGCATGGTCTGCAGGACCTGGGCCTTCTCGACCTGGCCCCAGCCCGGCGCCATCGGGACGAACCAGTTGCTCTCGGCCGCGGTGGCGGGGACCTCGGTCTTCGGGTCGCTCTTCAGCGTCGCGAGGTCGGTCTTGTTGTTGGGCAGGTTGCCCTTGGCGATCAGGCCCTTCTGGCCCTTGGCGCCGGTGAGGGCGTTGATCCACTCGCTGGCGACGCCCTGCGCCTTGGACTTCACCGGGACGGCGAGGTCGGAACCGCCGAGGAAGACGGGGAGGTTCTTGCCGGAGGGGCCGGGGACCACGAAGTTCTCGAGGTTGCCCTTGAGCTTGCCGGTCTTGTCGTTCTTCGGGTCCTCGGCGGTGGCGCCCTCCCAGGCGGCACCGAAGATCATGCCGGACTTGCCCTGGCCGTAGACGATGTAACGGTCGGACTCGTCCTTGGTCTTGTCACCGTGCATGTACTTGTCGATGACGTTCTTGTACTCCTTGAGTCCCTTGATGGACTCGGGGGAGGACAGGTTCGCCTTCCAGGTGTCGCCGTCCTGCTTGGCGATGGAGCCGCCGGCGTCGTAGACGAAGGACATCGCGGCGTACCAGTCACGCGTCGGCTGGTACCAGGCGCTGAACTTGCTGCCCTCCTTCTTCTGGATCTTGTCCAGGTCGGAGGTGAGCTCCTCGTACGTCTTCGGCGTGGACTTGACGCCGGCCGAAGCGGCCACGTCCTTGCGCCAGTTGCCGACGCGGCCACCGGCGTAGTACGGCACGCCGTAGGTCTTGTCCTCGTAGGTGACCGAGGCCTTGAGGCCGTCGAGCCACTGGTCCGAGTTGTCGAACTTCGACGTCTCGAGGGGCGCGAAGGCGCCCTTGACCATGTAGCCGAGCATCTCGGTGTTGCCCATCTCGACCACGTCCGGCGCCTTGTCGGTGGCGAGGACGGCGTCGAGCTTGGCGTTCTTGTCCGGCCAGCCGTAGTACTCGTGGTTGATCTTGATGCCGGGGTGCGCCTTCTTCACCGTGGCGTCGGCTGCCTTGACCAGCTCGGGCCAGTTGTTCTGCGCGTCCACCGTCAGCCAGACCGTGAGCTCCTTGGCGTCCGCCCCCGCGCCGCCGCTCCCGGACTTGTCGTCACTGTCCCCGCACGCCGCGATGGAAACCATCATGCCCGCGATACCGATCGCGGCTATGAGTTTGCGCTTCACGCCACCCTCCTCAGGGATGCCATAAACCCCCCTGCCCACCGCGGTGACCTATACGAGTACTGCCCGTGGGGCTGGGACCTGGACCAATGGTGTAGACCAGTAGGGGGGAGCTTGGCCTAGACCTAGGGGGGTGTCAAGGCTGAATAAGTCGCTTCCGTCGTCCGTTACGGGACCGACATATGCAGGGACCTTTCATTGCGCAACCGGCAGAACGGACAGGGTCGTTCCGGAAGGGCCGGCGGATCCGTTCGCGCCGCCGATGGCCGCGGCTCGGGGCGATGGACTAGACCAACGGGAACCCCAACGGTATATAGAGGGGATCACGGAGCGTGCGGGAGGACACTCGTACGCGAAGCCGTGCCACGATGTGAGCCGTGGCCGATCGGGTAGGTCGGTCGCTTCGGCACCCGGAGCCGGGAAGGCAGAGCATGAGCACCGACGTCAGCAGTGCGGAGAACGAGGGTGGGGCCCCCATCCGTACCGCGCGCGTGCCCAAGTACTACCGCCTGAAGAAGCATCTGCTCGACATGACGGAGACGCAGACGCCCGGCACGCCGGTGCCGCCCGAGCGCACACTCGCCGCGGAGTTCGACACCTCCCGCACGACCGTGCGCCAGGCCCTGCAGGAGCTGGTCGTCGAGGGCCGCCTCGAACGCATCCAGGGCAAGGGCACGTTCGTCGCCAAGCCGAAGGTCTCGCAGGCGCTGCAACTCACCTCGTACACCGAGGACATGCGCGCCCAGGGCCTCGAACCCACCTCGCAGCTCCTGGACATCGGCTACATCACCGCCGACGAGACCCTCGCCGACCTGCTCGACATCACGGCCGGCGGCCGGGTCCTGCGGATCGAGCGGCTGCGCCTGGCGAGCGGCGAGCCGATGGCGATCGAGACGACCCACCTGTCCGCGAAGCGGTTCCCCGCCCTGCGCAGATCGCTCGTCAAGTACACCTCCCTCTACACCGCGCTCGCCGAGGTCTACGACGTCCATCTCGCCGAGGCCGAGGAGACCATCGAGACCTCGCTGGCCACCCCGCGCGAGGCCGGCCTGCTCGGCACCGACGTGGGCCTGCCCATGCTGATGCTCTCCCGGCACTCACTGGACAAGGACGGCCAGCCGGTCGAGTGGGTGCGGTCGGTGTACCGGGGCGACCGGTACAAGTTCGTGGCCCGGCTCAAGCGGCCCACGGACTAGAGCACCCGGCAGCGCTCGGCCACGCGCCCCTGCAATCAATCCACTTGAGGTACTGCACGTGGTGTAGCGCAGCTCCCTTTACTGTTCTACGGTCCTCCCGTCACCCATGGACGGGAGGACGCCCCGTGCGCACGCAAAGCCCTGAGCCGGCAGCCCCTGAGCCGGCAGCCCCTCGCAAGGCAACGCCCCGGACCGTCGTCAGCTGGACCCTCGTCGCACTGGTGGGCGCCGCGGGCTGGTCCGTGCTGGCGCTCTCGCGGGGCGAGGACGTCTCGGCGGCCTGGATGGTCGCCGCCGCCCTCGGCTCGTACGCCCTCGCCTACCGCTTCTACGCGAAGTTCATCGCGTACAAGGTGCTCCGGGTCGACAGGACCCGGGCGACCCCGGCGGAGCGGCTGAACAACGGCATGGACTTCCATCCGACCGACCGGCGGGTGCTGCTCGGCCACCACTTCGCGGCGATCGCCGGCGCGGGCCCGCTGGTGGGGCCCGTACTGGCCGCGCAGATGGGCTACTTGCCCGGCACGATCTGGATCATCGTCGGGGTGATCTTCGCGGGCGCGGTCCAGGACATGGTGGTGCTCTTCTTCTCCACCCGCCGGGACGGGCGCTCGCTCGGCCAGATGGCCCGCGAGGAGATCGGCCCGTTCGGCGGCGCCGCCGCGCTGGTCGCCGCCTTCGCCATCATGATCATTCTGCTCGGTGTGCTCGCCCTGGTGATCGTGAACGCGCTGGCGCAGTCGCCGTGGGGCACCTTCTCCATCGCGATGACCATTCCGATCGCCCTGCTGATGGGCTTCTATCTGCGGGTCCTGCGGCCGGGCCGGGTCAGCGAGGTCTCGCTCATCGGGGTCGCCCTGCTGCTGCTCGCGCTGGTCGCCGGGCGGTGGGTCGCCGAGTCCTCGTGGGCCGGCACCTTCACCCTCGCGCCCGCCACGCTGGTCGTGTGGCTGGTGGTGTACGGCTTCGTGGCCTCCATCCTGCCCGTGTGGATGCTGCTCGCGCCGCGCGACTACCTCTCCACCTTCATGAAGATCGGCACGATCGCCCTGCTCGCGCTCGGTGTGGTCGTCGCGCTGCCGACGCTGAGGATGGACCCGGTCACCGACTTCGCCTCGCACGGCAACGGCCCGGTCTTCGCCGGCTCGCTCTTCCCCTTCGTCTTCATCACCATCGCGTGCGGCGCGCTGTCCGGATTCCACGCGCTCATCTCCAGCGGCACGACGCCGAAAATGATCCAGAAGGAGACGCAGATCCGGATGATCGGCTACGGCTCCATGCTGATGGAGTCGTCGGTCGCCGTGATGGCGCTGGTCGCGGCCTGCATCATCGACCCGGGCCTGTACTTCGCGATGAACGCCCCCGCGGGAGTCATCGGGACCACCGTGCAGTCCGCCTCGGCGGCGGTCGGGCACATGGGGTACGTCATCTCGCCCGAGGACCTGGCCGCCGCGGCCCGGGGCGTCGAGGAGCAGACCCTGCTCTCCAGGACGGGCGGCGCGCCCACGCTCGCCATCGGCGTCTCGGAGATCTTCTCCAAGGTGACCGGAGGAGGCCTGCGGGCGTTCTGGTACCACTTCGCCATCATGTTCGAGGCGCTGTTCATCCTGACCGCGCTGGACGCGGGCACGCGCGTGGGCCGGTTCATGCTCCAGGACATGCTGGGCAACGTCTACCGGCCCTTCAGGAACGTGAGCTGGAAGCCGGGTCTGGTCATCACCAGTGCGCTGGTGACGGGCCTGTGGGGCTACTTCCTGTGGGTGGGCGTCCACGAACCGCTCGGCGGGATCAACCAGCTCTTCCCGATCTTCGGCATCGCCAACCAGCTGCTCGCTGCGGTGGCGCTCGCCATCTGCACGACCCTGCTGGTCAAGTCCGGGCGCCTCAAGTGGGCCTGGATCACCGGGATCCCGCTCGCCTGGGACGCCACGGTGACGCTCACGGCCAGCTGGCAGAAGGTGTTCTCCAGCGACCCGCGCGTGGGCTTCTTCCAGCAGCGCAGCGTGTACCAGGACGGCATCGACGCGGGCAAGGTCCTGCCGCCCGCCAAGACGATGGACGACATGCACACCGTCGTCACCAACTCGACGGTCGACGGCGTCCTCTCGGCGGTCCTCGCCCTGCTCATCGTGATCGTGATCCTGGACGCGGCCCGGGTCTGCGTCCGGCACGTGCGGCGCCCGGCGCTCTCCTCCCTGAGCGAGGCGCCGTACGTGGAGTCGAAGATCGTGGCCCCGGCGGGGCTGATCCCGACCAGGGCGGAGAAGGCGGAGGAGGCGGAGCGCGATGCGGTCGGCGCTGCACGCGATTAGCCGCGCCGGACGCGGACTGCGCTGGTACGTACGGGAACTGACGGACGAGTCCGCGTACGACCGCTATGTCATCCACGTCCGCAAGGACCACCCCGACGCGTCCGTGCCGTCGCGGCGCGACTTCGAGCGGATACGGACGGCCCGTCAGGAGGCCGATCCCCGGCAGGGGTTCCGCTGCTGCTGACGACACGAAGACCGATATGCGGACAGGGGTTCCGTTTGGCCGACACCGTCGCCTAGATTGCCTGCGCGTTACACAGGTGATCAGAGAGTGGACGGAGTCACGAGATGTCCGAAGAGTCAGAAGTGAACAGAGCGGTGGTGACCCCCGCGCGGGTGGTCATCGCCCTCTGTCTCGTGGCGCCGTTCGTGGCGATGCTGTGGGTCGGCTCGTACGCCAAGATCGATCCCACCTTCATCGGCATCCCGTTCTTCTACTGGTACCAGATGCTGTGGGTGATCATCTCCACGGCGCTGACGATGACCGCGTACAAGCTGTGGCAGCGTGACCAGCGCGCCCGCACGTCGCAGGGCGGGGGTGCGTCGAAGTGAACGACGGCGTGAACGGAGTCGCCCTCGGCGTCTTCATCTTCTTCTTCCTGGCCGTCACGGCCCTGGGTTTCGTGGCCGCGCGCTGGCGCCGGGCCGACAACGAGCACACGCTCGACGAATGGGGCCTGGGCGGACGGTCGTTCGGCACCTGGGTCACCTGGTTCCTGCTCGGCGGCGACCTCTACACGGCGTACACCTTCGTCGCCGTACCCGCGGCCATCTACGCGGCGGGCGCGGCCGGCTTCTTCGCGGTGCCGTACACCATCCTCATCTACCCGCTGATCTTCACCTTCCTGCCGCGGCTGTGGTCGGTGTCACACAAGCACGGCTATGTGACCACGTCGGACTTCGTGCGCGGGCGCTTCGGCTCCAAGGGGCTGTCGCTCGCGGTGGCCGTGACCGGCATCCTCGCCACGATGCCGTACATCGCGCTCCAGCTGGTCGGCATCCAGGCGGTCCTCGACGTGATGGGCGTCGGCGGCGGCGAGAACACGAACTGGTTCGTGAAGGACCTGCCGCTGCTCATCGCCTTCGGCGTGCTGGCCGCGTACACGTACTCGTCGGGTCTGCGCGCCCCCGCGCTGATCGCGTTCGTGAAGGACACCCTGATCTACATCGTGATCGCGGTGGCCATCATCTACATCCCGATCAAGCTCGGCGGGTTCGACGACATCTTCAAGGCGGCGAACGACAAGTTCACGACGGCGGGTGCGGGCGGAGTGGTGCCCGCCGAGGCCGGCCAGTGGACCTACGCCACGCTGGCGCTCGGCTCGGCCCTCGCGCTGTTCATGTACCCGCACTCGATCACCGCGACGCTGTCCTCGCGCAGCCGTGAGGTGATCCGGCGCAACAGCACGATCCTGCCGCTGTACTCCCTGATGCTGGGCCTGCTGGGCCTGCTCGGGTTCATGGCGATCGCGGCCGGGGTGAAGGTGGACAACGGGCAGCTGGCGATTCCGCAGCTGTTCGAGAACATGTTCCCGGACTGGTTCGCGGGGGTGGCCTTCGCGGCCATCGGCATCGGCGCGCTGGTGCCGGCGGCCATCATGTCGATCGCGGCCGCGAATCTCTTCACCCGCAACATCTACAAGGACTTCATCAAGCCGGACGCGACGCCGAAGCAGGAGACCCAGGTCTCCAAGCTGGTCTCGCTGCTGGTGAAGGTGGGCGCGCTGGTCTTCGTCCTCACCATGGACAAGACCGTCGCGATCAACTTCCAGCTGCTGGGCGGCATCTGGATCCTGCAGACCTTCCCGGCCCTGGTCGGCGGCCTGTTCACCCGCTGGTTCCACCGCTGGGCGCTCCTCGCGGGCTGGGCGGTCGGCATGGTGTACGGCACGCTCGCCGCGTACGGTGTCGCGTCGCCGACGCAGAAGCACTTCGGCGGCAGCTCGAAGGAGATCCCCGGCCTCGGCGAGATCGGTTACATCGGTCTGACGGCGTTCGTCATGAACGTCGTGGTGACCGTCGTCCTCACCTTCGCCCTGCGGGCCTTCAAGGCGCCGGACGGCATCGACGAGACGTCTCCGGAGGACTACACGGCGGACGCGGGCGACACGGGTGTGCAGGTCGAACTGCCGCCTGCCACCGCGGGCACGGCCCACTGATCCGGCCCCCGTACCTGACGACGGGCCGCCGCTCTCGTACCCGAGAGCGGTCCGTGGTTCTCGTACCCCTCGACGGGCCGCCGAGAGAAATTCGGCGGCCCGTCGTCGTGCCCGTCCGGCACACTCCCCGGCATGGACATCGTCATCAGGCGGGCGCGGCCCGAGGAGTACACAGCCGTCGGGGAACTCACCGCCCAGGCCTACCTGGGCGACGGTCTGCTCGATTTCGGGGAGAGCGACGCGTACCTCGGGGAGCTGCGGGACGTGGCGAAGCGGGCGGCGGCGGCCGATGTGCTCGTCGCCGTCGAGGGCGCCCGGGTGCTCGGCGGAGTGACCTTCGTGCCGGCCGGCGGGCCGATGGCCGACATCGCGCGGCCGGGCGAGGCGGAGGTGCGGATGCTCGCCGTATCGCGGGAGGCCCGGGAGCGCGGCGCGGGCGCGGCCCTCGTCCACGCGTGCGTCGACCGCGCACGCGAAGTCGAGGGCTGCGTCCGCGTCGTGCTCTCCACCCAGCGGACCATGCACGCCGCCCACCGCCTCTACGAACGGCTCGGCTTCACGCGCTGTCCCGCGCGCGACTGGAACCCGATCCCGGACCTCGACGACATCCTGCTGCTCACCTATGAGTTGACGCTCTGACACGCTCTGCGAACGGCGCGACACAAGATGTGGGGGTGCCACCGCAGCCCGGCACAAGATGTATGCTCGTGCTCGCTGTCGTCGCAGGGGAATCCGGTGTGAATCCGGAACTGTCCCGCAACGGTGTACTTGTGCGTGTATGCGCGCTCGGTCAGTCCGAGGACCTGCCGACAGCGCGCCCCGGCCGGCCGGCCCGGGCGCCGACGACGTCCGGGCCTCGTGGAATGGGCCGGTGGACGCACGCGTACCGGCAAGGTGTCGCGTGTTCCGCTGCCCTCCGCAAGGCCCCGTGCCGAGCGAGGGAGAGCCCCACGTGACCATCGCGCCAGCCGATCCGGCCACCGCGACACCGTCCGCGACGTCGGAGGAGACGGACGGTCCGGGTGCCGCACTGCTGCGGACCCTGACCCGCCTCACCGCCGACCTCCCCGGCGCCGACCCCGGCCGGGTCGCAGCCGCCGCGCTGCGCGGCCGGTCCGCCCGCGCCGATGAGGCGGAGCTGCGCGAGCTGGCCACCGAGGCGGCCGCCGGACTCATCTCCGAGGATCCCGTCTACTCGCGGCTGGCCGCCCGGCTGCTGACGATCAGCATCGCCGCCGAGGCCGCCTCGCAGGGCGTCACGTCGTTCTCCGGGTCCATCACCACGGGCCACCGCGAGGGTCTGATCGCCGACCGTACGGCCGCGTTCGTACGCCTGCACGCGGCCCGTCTGGACGCGCTGATCGACCTCGAAGGCGACGACCGCTTCGGCTACTTCGGGCTGCGTACGCTGCACAGCCGCTATCTGCTCCGGCATCCGATCACCCGGCAGGTCATCGAGACGCCCCAGCACTTCATGCTGCGGGTGGCGAGCGGTCTCGCCGAGGACGAGACGCCCCGCGCGCTCGACGAAGTCGCCGCTCTCTACGCCCTGATGAGCCGCCTGGACTATCTGCCGTCCTCCCCCACGCTCTTCAACTCCGGTACGCGGCACCCGCAGATGTCGTCCTGCTACCTCCTCGACTCCCCGCTGGACGAGCTGGACTCCATCTACGACCGCTACCACCAGGTGGCCCGGCTCTCGAAGCACGCCGGCGGCATCGGCCTGTCGTACTCCCGGATCCGCTCCCGGGGTTCGCTGATCCGCGGCACGAACGGGCACTCCAACGGCATCGTCCCGTTCCTGAAGACCCTCGACGCCTCGGTGGCCGCGGTGAACCAGGGCGGCCGGCGCAAGGGCGCGGCCGCGGTGTACCTGGAGACCTGGCACTCCGACATCGAGGAGTTCCTGGAGCTGCGCGACAACACCGGTGAGGACGCCCGCCGTACGCACAACCTGAACCTCGCGCACTGGATCCCGGACGAGTTCATGCGCCGGGTCGACACGAACGGCGTCTGGTCGCTCTTCTCCCCCGCCGACGTGCCCGAGCTGGTCGACCTGTGGGGCGACGAGTTCGACGCCGCGTACCGCAGGGCGGAGGAAGCCGGGCTCGCCAAGAAGACCATCCCGGCCCGCGATCTGTACGGCCGCATGATGCGCACCCTCGCGCAGACCGGCAACGGCTGGATGACCTTCAAGGACGCCGCCAACCGCACGGCCAACCAGACCGCGGAGCCGGGCCACACCGTGCACTCCTCGAACCTGTGCACCGAGATCCTGGAGGTCACGGACGACGGGGAGACGGCCGTCTGCAACCTCGGGTCGGTCAACCTGGGCGCCTTCGTGGTCGACGGCGACATCGACTGGGAGCGGCTGGACGCGACCGTGCGCACCGCGGTGACCTTCCTCGACCGGGTCGTCGACATCAACTTCTACCCGACCGAGCAGGCGGGCCGTTCCAACGCCAAGTGGCGGCCGGTGGGCCTCGGCGCGATGGGTCTGCAGGACGTCTTCTTCAAGCTGCGGCTGCCCTTCGACTCGCCCGCCGCCCGTGCGCTCTCCACCCGGATCGCCGAGCGCGTGATGCTCGCCGCGTACGAGGCCTCCGCCGACCTCGCCGAGCGCAACGGCCCGCTGCCCGCCTGGGAGAAGACCCGTACCGCCCGCGGTGTCCTGCACCCCGACCACTTCGACGTCGAGCTGAACTGGCCGGAGCGCTGGGCGGCCCTGCGGGAACGCATCGCCGCGGTGGGCCTGCGCAACTCGCTGCTCCTCGCCATCGCACCGACCGCGACCATCGCCTCCATCGCGGGCGTCTACGAGTGCATCGAGCCGCAGGTCTCCAACCTGTTCAAGCGCGAGACGCTGTCCGGCGAGTTCCTCCAGGTCAACTCCTACCTGGTGGACGAGCTGAAGAAGCTCGGCGTGTGGGACGCGCAGACCCGGGAGGCGCTGCGCGAGTCGGGCGGCTCGGTGCAGGGTTTCACCTGGGTGCCGCAGGACGTCCGCGACCTCTACCGCACGGCGTGGGAGATCCCGCAGCGCGGCCTGATCGACATGGCCGCCGCCCGCACCCCGTTCCTGGACCAGGCCCAGTCGCTGAACCTGTTCCTGGAGACGCCGACCATCGGCAAGCTCTCCTCGATGTACGCGTACGCCTGGAAGTCGGGCCTGAAGACGACGTACTACCTGCGCTCGCGCCCGGCGACCCGGATCGCCCGTGCCGCCCAGGCGCAGGCCCAGCCCGAGAAGACCATCCCCGTCCAGCAGGCCGCCGACCCCGACGCCGTCGCCTGCTCCCTTGAGAACCCCGAGTCCTGCGAGGCCTGCCAGTAATGTCCAGCGAAACCAAGAACCTGCTCGACCCGGGCTTCGAGCTGACCCTGCGTCCGATGCGCTACCCGGACTTCTACGAGCGCTACCGGGACGCGATCAAGAACACCTGGACCGTCGAGGAGGTCGACCTCCACTCGGACGTCGCCGACCTGGCGAAGCTGTCGCAGGGCGAGCAGCACATGATCGGCCGGCTGGTCGCGTTCTTCGCGACGGGCGACTCGATCGTGGCGAACAACCTGGTGCTGACGCTCTACAAGCACATCAACTCGCCCGAGGCGCGGCTGTATCTCTCGCGCCAGCTGTTCGAGGAGGCCGTGCACGTCCAGTTCTATCTGACGCTGCTCGACACCTATCTGCCCGACCCCGAGGACCGGGCGGCGGCCTTCGACGCCGTCGAGAACATCCCGTCCATCCGCGAGAAGGCCGAGTTCTGCTTCAAGTGGATCAACGAGGTGGAGAAGCTGGACAGCCTCGAGACCAAGGCCGACCGGCGCCGCTTCCTGCTGAACCTCATCTGCTTCGCCGCGTGCATCGAGGGGCTCTTCTTCTACGGCGCCTTCGCGTACGTCTACTGGTTCCGCAGCCGGGGTCTGCTGCACGGCCTCGCGACCGGCACCAACTGGGTGTTCCGTGACGAGACGATGCACATGTCCTTCGCGTTCGAGGTCGTCGACACCGTCCGCAAGGAGGAGCCGGAACTCTTCGACGACCGGCTTCAGGAGGAGGTCACCGACATGCTGCGGGAGGCCGTCGAGGCCGAGCTGCAGTTCGCGCGCGACCTGTGCGGTGACGGCCTCCCGGGGATGAACACCGACTCGATGCGCCAGTACCTGGAGTGCGTCGCGGACCAGCGCCTGACGCGTCTCGGCTTCGCGCCGGTGTACGGCTCCGAGAACCCCTTCTCCTTCATGGAGCTCCAGGGGGTTCAGGAGCTCACCAACTTCTTCGAGCGGCGTCCCTCGGCGTACCAGGTGGCGGTGGAGGGCTCGGTCGGCTTCGACGAGGAGTTCTGACCCTCCTGGGCGGCCCTCAGCTCCCGGTCGATCCGCGCTTCGCGGCGCAGTCCGAGCAGCGCGGGGAGAGCCAGGACCACGAAGATCCCGAGGACGGTCAGCAGGGCGGCTGTGGTGTTCATGAGTGTCTGCATGAACACCACTGTCGCGCCGATCGGCCCTCGGGGTCAGTGGCAGGACTGCCGTAGGCCCTCGAATTCCTGCCACATCCGAGGCACACTGACAGCATGCTGAAAAACGTGGCCGCGGTTCTCCTCGACGGAGTGCATCCCTTCGAACTCGGCGTCGTCTGCGAGGTGTTCGGCCTCGACCGCAGCGACGAGGGCCTGCCCGTGTACGACTTCGCGGTGGCCTCGGCCGAGGGGCCGACCCTCGCTACCCATGTCGCCGGGTTCACCGTCTCCACTCCCTACGGCCTCGACCGGCTCGAAGAGGCCGACCTGGTCGTGGTGCCGGCCGCGCGCGACAACGCCGGGCGCGGCTATCCGCCCGAGCTGCTCGACGCCCTGCGCCGGGCCGTGCGCCGCGAGGCCCGGGTGCTCAGCGTCTGCTCGGGCGTCTTCGTGCTCGGCGCGGCCGGGCTCCTCGACGGACGGCGGTGCTCGGCGCACTGGCAGCACGCCGACGAGCTCGCCCGCCGGCATCCGCGGGCGATCGTCGAACGGGACGTCCTGTACGTCGACGAGGACCCCGTCATCACCTCGGCGGGCACCGCCGCCGGAATCGACGCCTGCCTCCACATCGTCCGCAAGGAGCAGGGTCCCGAGGTCGCCAACACCATCGCGCGCCGCATGGTCGTACCGCCGCACCGCGACGGCGGACAGGCCCAGTACATCGAGCGGCCGCTGCCCCGCTCGCAGTGCGACACGGTCGGCGAGGTGCTCGTCTGGATGGAGCGCCACCTCGACGAGGAGGTGACCGTGGAACAGCTCGCCGACCGCGCCCACATGTCCCCGCGCACCTTCGCGCGCCGCTTCCAGCAGGAGACCGGCACCACGCCCTACCGCTGGATCCTGCGGCAACGGGTGCTGCGGGCCCAGGAGTTGCTGGAGGCGTCGGACGAGACGATGGACGCGATCGCGGGCCGCACCGGGTTCGGCAACGCGGCCGCGCTGCGCCATCAGTTCGTCCGGAGCCTGGGGACGACCCCGCAGGCGTACCGGCGCACGTTCAGGGGCCCGCAGGCTGCCTGACCGTGCGCCGGTAAGCGCGCGGGGTCAGCGCGGCACGGCCCTCAGCAGCAGCCGCCGGGGTCGGAGCGTGATGCCGACCCTGGTGTTGCGGTCGGTCTCCGGCAGGTTCTCCAGACGCCACTTCGGCACCACGGTCGCCAGGATGATGGCGAGTTCGGCCATCGAGAAGTGGTCGGCCGGGCACTTGCGGTTGCCCACACTGAACGGACTCATCGCGTACTTCGGCACGTCCTTGGAGCGTTCCGGGAGCCAGCGGTCCGGATCGAACTCCAGATTCCGCTCGTAAGACCGCGGATCACGCTGGATCGCCAGCGGACTGTAGACAATGTCCGCACCGGCCGGAATGCGGTAGCCACCGAGTTCGGTTTCGGCCAGCGCCTGCCGCGTCAATATCCATACGGCGGGGCGTATACGCAGCGCCTCCGTGATGACATTGTTCGTGTGGCGCAGGTTCCGGAGGTCTCCGAATGTGATCGGCCGGTCCCCGATGACGGATTTGACCTCTTCGCTCAGCCGGGTCGCGTGTTCCGGGTGCTCCGCGAGCAACTGCAAGATCCACATCAACTGGGACCCCACCGTTTCGCTGCCCGGTGTGAGTATCGCTATGACCTGATCGTGAACCTCCTGATCGTTGACCGTTTCACCATTTTCGTCCTTCGCCTCGAGCAGCGCCGTGAGCAAATCGTCCGGCTTCTCCTTCGACGCCCGGCGCTCCGCGATGACCTCGTCGGCCAGGCGGTGCAATTCGGCCAATGCGCGGTCGAATTCACGATGGGCCGGAAGGGGGAGCCGATAGAACGGGCCGAACGAGAGGATCATGCGCCGGTACATACCGCCGAACACGGTCGCCAGCGCCGTGCTCAGCCGTTCGGCCAGCTCGTCGATGGGCCCGATCTGCAGGAAGCAGCGGGCCGTGACGCGGACGCCGATGCGGAACGCCTCCGTCGTGACGTCGACCGTGTCGCCGGGCTTCCAGCGCTCCGCGAAGGCCTGCGCCTCCTCCACCATCACCGCCGTGTACTTGGGGATGGCGTCGAGCCGGAACTCGGGCTGGATCGTCTGCCGCTGCCGCCGGTGCAGCTGGCCGTTGCTGGTCGCGACCCCCTTGCCCAGCAGGACGTCCAGGGTGTCCCAGAGCGGGCCGCCGATCTGGTATCCGGGGCTCGTCAGCAGAGTGCCGACGAGGGCCGGCGAGGTCACGGCATAGACCGTTTTCGGACCGAGCTTCAGCCGGACCAGATCGCCGTGGTCGCGCAGCTGGGTCAGGAAGCCCAGCGGATCGCGTACGAGGTTCCAGCCGTGACCGAGACCCGGAACACCACCTCCCGCGAGGGGCGGTACGGACAGCTCCGGCACTTCGGGGGTCGTGGGCCGTACGGACTCGACGGTCATTTCTCACCTGCCGCTTCGTTGTTGACGTACGGGGGTGTGGAGCGGTCGTCCCAGTTGTCGACCATGTACCGGCCGGACTCGTGATGGAACCAGTACACGGAACTGAACCAGTTCCGCATATTGGAGAGGCACGCCTTTACGGCACAGCTCAATTCCCGGCCCTGTGCGGTGCCGTCCGCGAGGGTTTCCGCGAGCCGCAGGACTTCCTTTTCAGCGGCCCGGAATTCGTCGATGCATTCCTCGACCCGGCGCCGTACTTCCGTGACGGCTTCCTCGATGGTCAATCCCTCGTGCTGAATGAGACTGATTCCGAGATTATGGACCTCGTCGCCCGCTATCTCCTTGGGGAGCGAGCAGAGATCGTTGTACCAGGCGGCGAATTCCTGACTGAGCAGTGCGGCCCGCCGAAATGCCGGGTGTTCCCGCACGCGAGCCGGAATTTCGCATCCCGCGCTCGGCTCCAGGAGGTCGGTCCAGATCCAGTGCGCGAACGTCAGCCGGCGGAGTTCGAGGTACTCCTCGACCGTGGGCACGGTGCCGGACGTACGGTTGTGGAATTCCCGGTCGTACGCGTCGATGACGGCGTGGAAGTGGCCGGCGAACCGCGCGTTCCACCGCTTGCTGAGGAACGAGTAGAGCCGGACCATACTGTCCGCGAACGCTGCGACCAGGGGATCCTTGTGGTGCAGATGGTCCCGGGGGGAGTCGAGCGCCGCGTGCAGCTGGAAGCGGAGCCTCCGCCAGGCGGCCGGGCGGCCGTGGACGATGTCGCGGTCGTGCCGGTCGTCCCAGACGAAGAACCACGCGCTGTAGTCCGCTATCGCCTGGAGTACCTCCTCGGGGGCGCCTATGTAGTAGCCCGCCATGAGGTCCGTGTAGCACAGTCCGTCGGCATATTCCTGGACCTTGTCCGGGGACATGAGGCGCTTTTCGAGGAGCCAGGCCCTCGTCTTCTCCTGGAGCCGGGGCCAATACGGGTGCAGTTGACGAGGAAACGCCGTCTCGATCACCGGGAGAGAGAGCGCCGGTGGTACCGCGATCGCGGTCGGTGTCGATGAAGTGCCGTGTGAGAAAGCATGCACGAACAAACCCCTCTCAGCCGCCTGTTGGCGCTACACCCCTCCCGTCGTGCCGGGCGTGCGCCGTTGCGTATCCCCGCACTTCCCATTCAGCACCACAACTGACCGTTCTGGGAACGGATTTGCTCCACTCACTACCTCAAGGTGCCGAGAATCTCCCCATGTATGACTGATTCTGGATCATTCCAGGAGTACAAGCGATCGAACGTGCGACGTACAGACGAACGACGCCTGGTCAGAGAGGTTCTCGACCAGGCGCCGTTGATGCGGGCTCACAAGAGATCGCGAGCCTCGCCTGTCATTTTCTGTCACAGCCGTCCGCGACGACGTCTCCGTCACACGGGCAGCACGGGTCACTCGGCCTGACGCCGT
Organism: Streptomyces sp. NPDC058274; assembly: GCF_042881375.1. Taxonomy (NCBI): domain Bacteria; kingdom Bacillati; phylum Actinomycetota; class Actinomycetes; order Kitasatosporales; family Streptomycetaceae; genus Streptomyces; species Streptomyces sp. NPDC058274. Next base: position 48,692 of record NZ_JBHVXW010000010.1, on the reverse strand, counting down.
CTCCGCCGCAGCGCGGCGCGAGGGACTCGGCCCTGACGACCTCTCAGTCGTTCGCCACGATCGGGTAGCGGGGCTCGTTCTCGGCCATCTGCCGCAGGGCGTCCTTGCGCTCGCGCTTGGAGAGCCGGTCGATGTACAGGTAGCCGTACAGGTGGTCCGTCTCGTGCTGGAGGCAGCGCGCGAAGTAGCCGGTGCCCCGCACCTTGACCGGGTTGCCCTTCTCGTCCTGCCCGGTGACCTCCGCGTAGTCGGGGCGGGCGAGCGGCGCGTAGGCGGTCGGCACCGAGAGGCAGCCCTCGTTGCTGTCGTCCAGGCGGCGCTGGTCGGCGGGCAGTTCGACGAGCACGGGGTTGCAGACCACACCGGTGTGCCGCTTGCCGTCGTCGTCGGGGCAGTCGTACACGAACACCTTCAGGTCGACGCCGATCTGGTTCGCGGCCAGGCCCACGCCCTCGGCGGTGTGCTGGCTGGCGAACATGTCGGCGACCAGCTGCGCCAGCTCGTCCCCGAACTCGGTGACGTCCCTGCACTCCTTGTGCAGCACCGGGTTCCCGACGACCGTGATCGGCCGCGAGGTACCGCGCTCACGGTAGGCGGCCTCACGCTCCTCGCAGTCCTCGGTGTCGATGACGAAGCCCTCGTCGTCCACGGGGAGCACGCCCGTGTGCTGCTGATCGGTGTCCTGCTGCGCCATGACCGACGTATGCCTTCCTGCAACGTGGAGAGATTCTGCGCGTACAGCCTAAAGGGCGCTGCGGCGGACCCCTGCGCTAACAGACCTCTTCGAGGTCCCGCCAGTCCCGGGAGTCCGGGCTGTCGGCGACCCAGCCGTCGAGCAGGCCACGCACCAGAGCCGCCGGCGCAGCCAGGCCGCACTCCCGCTCGGGCACCCACAGCTGCCCGTCGGTGCGGTGGCCCAGGGGCCCGGGGTGGCCCGGCTCACTGTGGTCGTGCGGGTCCAGATGCTCGCCGTCGCCCTCGTCGGACGGCATCCGCGACTCGGAGCACATCCGGCACAGCAGCCGTACGGACGACGACCAGTCCTCGGCCGCGAAACCGGCGTCGGCGGCGAGCCGCTCCAGGGCGTCCCGGTCCTCCTCGGTGGCCGCCTCCAGGAGCACGACCCAGGTGGGGACGGGTGAGGGCGCCCACAGCTCGATCTCGTCGAAGACGGGGTAGGCGTGTCCGGCCGCGGTGGTCCTCTCGCCGTGCGGGACCCCGTCGTGCAGCACGACCTCGCCCCAGCGCCGGCCGGACGACGGCAGCGGAATCGACAGCACCTCGATCCGTGCGGGGTCCAGCCTGCGCCCCCACACGACCTCGGCCTCACCCTCGGGCGACAGCCGGACGGCAGAGCTGCCCAGGTCCATGCCGACCGGCTCGCCGGCCACCGCGGCACCGCCCGGCACCCGCAGCCCGTAGGCCTGCCAGGCGCGACGGGCCAGCGGCCAGTCCTGGAGTGCGGTGGCCGCGATGCCCACGTTCCACCAGTCAGGTGCGCCGGTCTCCCGGTCGAGCAGGGCCACGGCACGCAACCCGGCCGCGCGCGCCTGCTCCCAGTCGTGCCGGAACTTGTGCAGCAGGGCCAGGTTGAACCAGGACTCGGACAGCCAGGGCTCCAGGTCCGCGGCACGGGTCAGCAGCGCTCCCGCGTCCTCGTACCGGCCGTCGCCGATCAGCGTGAACGCGCGGTCGGTGGCCTGCCGCCATGAGGCGGAGGGCCGGTGTCGTCCCTTGCCGAAGATCCTCACGATTCCCGCCTGCCAGTTCCTTGCGATTCCCGCCTGCCGGTCCCTTGAAGAGTCCCCTGGAGACAGCGCAGCCCCGGGCTGGCCCGTGCCCCCGAACACCCTCTTCCTCGCATCCAACCACGTACCGTCGGACGGGCGCTCATTACCCATGGGTTACCCAGCCTGGGGCAAGGTCAGACCCGGTCGGGACAGCACCCTGGCCAGCGACTCCACGACCTCGGGCTGATAGTCGCGGGCCGTCGCCAGGCGCAGCTGCTCCAGGGCGGTCAGCGGCCCTGTGGGCCCTGCTTCCCTGGCCATCTCCTCGTATGCGTTCACGGCCCGGACGATCCGCGCGCTGACGGGCTGCTCCCGGTACGGGTCGGCCTGCCGCTCCACGACCACGGCGACCTCGGCGTCCACCCCGGTCTGGCGGACGACGGCACCGCCCAGGAGAGCTATCCGCCGTTGCTCGTCGGTGGGGAGGGCGGCGGTCGCCCCGGCCGGCACCGGGTCGACGAGGCTGAGCTGTCCGATGTCGTGCATCAGGGCCGCGTACTCCAGAACGGTCAGGTCGGGCTCGGAGAGCCCGAGCTCCCGGCCGACGGCCCGGCTGAGCACCGCCACCCGCCGGGCGTGCCCGGCCGGCGTGTAGCCGGCGATCTCGGTCGCACGGGCCAGGGAGGCGATGGTCTGCCGGTAGGTGGTCCGCACGGCGGCATACCGGCGGAAGGACATCTGGGTGAGCAGCAGCGGCAGCGAGAAGACGGGCAGCGCCCACAGGCCCACCACCGCCACCGCGAGGGACATCACGGCTCCGGTCGCGCACACCGCGGAGCCGACGCCGAGCATCGCCCGCAGCTCGTCGCGCAGGACCGGTCCGAAGGGCCAGCGCGTCCGGGAGTGCGCCATCACCGCCGCGAGCACGGCGTCGCACAGCGCGGTGAGCACCAGCAGGGCGACCAGGAGCACGGCGTACGCGGGGCCGTTCCACTCCAGCAGCCTGCCCTGGTTGTAGAGGGGCTGGAAGCAGACGGCGGTGAAGGCGACGGTCAGGACGCGCCGGGCGAGATGGTCGAGGGTGGGTCCCCGTCCCCGCGCGACATGCGGCACGGAGCCGACGAGGACGGCCGCGACCACCACGGCGACGACCTGGAGCACCCCGTGGTGCGTGGGGTGGCCCGCGTTCTCGCCGAGCAGGGCGTACGCCAGGGCCCCGGCGGCCCCGAGCGGCGCGGACTCCCGCTCCTCGGTCCCGCTCCAGCGGGCGAGCTCGCCCACGGCGACGAGCGCCCCGAAGGCGAGGGCGACGCCCCGCTCGTCGAGGCCCTGCCAGAGGGTGCCGGCCAGTGCGACGACGGCGAGAAGTGCGGCCGAACCGTGGACGAGGGAGAGGGCGAAGGGGGGCCGCGCCGGCCGCGGGAGGCCCGCCCCGACGGCGCTCACGACGTTCTCCGGCCGGCGGTGTCGCGCCGGCCCTCCCACTGACCGGCCAGGGGCGCGGCGGGTGCCTGCGCTCCGTCGCGCAGGGCCGGCAGGCTGCCCGGCGGCTCGTCCGCGGTGACCGCCGGATGCCAGCCGTGCCGGCCCAGCGCCCGCACCAGGGCGGTCACCATCTGCGGGTCGAACTGTGCCCCCGAGCAGCGTTCGAGTTCCTCCAGGGCCACCGGCACGGGACGGGCCCGCCGGTAGGACCGCGTGGACGTCATCGCGTCGAAGGCGTCGGCCACGGCGACCACCCGGGCGAACTCCGGGATCTGCCGCCCGATCAGCCCGTACGGGTATCCGCTCCCGTCCAGCCGCTCGTGGTGGTGCAGGATCGCCGACCGCGCCTCCCCGAGGAAGCCGATCCCGCGGACCATCTCGTGGCCGTACTCGGGATGCAGCTCGATGATCCGCCGCTCGTCCGGGGTGAGCGGGCCGTCCTTCCTCAACAACCGTGTGGGGACGCCGAGTTTGCCCACGTCGTGCAGGATTCCGGCGAACCGCAGCACCTCGGCGCGCTCGTCGTCCATGCCCAGTTCCCGGGCGATCATCATGGACGCCTGCCCGACCCGCTCGCTGTGACCGCGGGTGTAGCCGTCCTTGATGTCGACGGCCTGCACCAGGGCGCGGATGGTGGCCTGGTGGGCGGCCCGCTCACGGTGGTACTGGGCGAACACCCAGCAGGAGACGTACATCGGCAGCAGGACGAGCAGGGCCGCGACCGGGCCGTACGGGCTGCGCCACAGCACGGCCATCATCAGCCCGGCCAGTCCGTGCACGGTCACGGGCGCGAGGGAGCGCAGGAACAGTCCGCGCCAGGCGGTGCGCACCGGCACCCGCTCGGCGGTGGCCAGGATCCCGCCGTCGAGGACGGTCAGGACCAGGCAGAACGCCAGCACCGCGAGACCGGCGGGCCAGAGTGCGTACGGGAAGTCGGGCGCGACGACCGCGTCACGGCCGCCCAGCGCCCAGTGCACGCGGGAGGCGGCCCAGATGCCGAGGGCGAGCTGGGCGGCGCGCCAGATCCGGCGCAGCCGACGGGGCCGCTGTTCGACCCGGGAGAGGAGCGCGCCGGGCAGCGCGACGAGCGCGGCGGCCGGCGGCGGCAACAGAAAGGCCCCGGCCAGCAGCACGGGGAAGAAGGTGCCCATCCCCTTGGGGGCACGGTGGCCGACGAAGCGGCAACGGGTGATCTGCTCGCAGCCGGCGTACAGCGCGGCCAGCAGCGCGATGGCCCACCACGGTGTGCGGATCGCCGTCACGGGGGCGACAACGGCCAGGGCCGCGACGACGACACAGGCCACGTACACACGGGCCCACGCCGGAATCGACCCCATCCTCGTCCCCTCCCCCCTGTCCAGGCTTCCGGAGCCTAGAGCTGCGGGCGTGGCAGGGGGGTGGCAATGGGCGAATCCGCGGGTTCAGAGCCCGCGGATTAGCACATTCGGGTGACGGGCGGCCGGCTCCCGCGTCCCGGCCGAGGGTGCGGGACGGGCCTGCCCCCGCGAACCCGCGGAGGGTGCGTGCCGGGGTTCAGGACTCCTGCGCGGTCGCGGTCACGTCGTGCTCGGGCACCGTCTGTCCGGAACGGATCAGGTCGATGCGGCCCATGACCTTGGCGCGCAGATCGGTCGGCACGTCGTCCTGACCGCAGCAGCGCTTGACCAGCTTCTTCACGGCCTGCTCCAGGCCGTACTTCTCCAGGCACGGGGAGCACTCCTCGAAGTGCACCTCGAACTTGGTGCAGTCCGCGTCCGGCATCTCATGGTCGAGGAACTCGTAGAGATGGTCGAGGACCTCACTGCAATCCGTCTCGTGCGGCTCTCCGCAGCTCATGAGCCCGAGCCTTTCGCTTCGTTCGACTCTCCGGCGCCGGCCGGGACCAGCCCGCGGTCACGGGCGTAGTCCTCGAGCATGCCGCGCAGTTGGCGACGGCCCCGGTGCAGCCGGGACATCACCGTTCCGATGGGTGTCCCCATGATGTCCGCGATCTCCTTGTACGCAAAGCCCTCTACATCCGCGAGATAGACGGCGATGCGGAATTCCTCGGGGATCGCCTGCAGCGCCGACTTGACGTCCGAGTCGGGCAGGTGGTCGAGCGCCTGGGACTCGGCGGAGCGCAGACCGGTCGACATGTGCGACTCGGCGCGCGCCAGCTGCCAGTCCTCGATCTCCTCGGCCGCACTGCGCTGGGGCTCGCGCTGCTTCTTGCGGTACGAGTTGATGAAGGTGTTGGTCAGAATGCGGTACAGCCAGGCCTTCAGGTTGGTGCCTTCGCGGAACTGGTGGAAGGACGCGTACGCCTTCGCGTAGGTCTCCTGCACCAGGTCCTCGGCGTCGGCGGGGTTGCGCGTCATGCGCAGCGCGGCCGAGTACATCTGGTCGAGGAATTCGAGCGCGTCCCGCTCGAAGCGCGCGGTGCGCTCGGCGGAGGATTCCGTCGTCGCCTCGCTCGTGCCCTGGCCCTCGGGCTGCTCCGCCTGGCCGTGATCGGTCCCTGCGTCGGTCCCAGTGACCGGACCCACCTCCTCCAGAGTCTGGGCAGGGCCGAAACCGGTCCCACCAGAATCGGAGGATAGACGACGATCCGGTCCGCCCGCCGCCCGAATAGGGCCGGTCTTTGCCGCATGCAGAACCGACCAGTCCAGGTCAGCGGCGCTGCGACGGCTCGGGCAGATGGTCGAACCCATGCGGCGGACTTCCTCTCGTACGAACGCTCAGCACGGCCTGTGCTGTCTGATCCGCACAACATTGGTCCCCCGGCCAACATTCCCGTCGGCGGGCCGGGTGCGTCACGTCTCACCCGAGTCGCGTCACGTCTCAGCCGAGTGAGGTGAGCCACTTCGCGGTGGCGTCAGTGACGATCTTCACAGCCTCGCCCTGGTCGAGGGGCGCCTTCTTCGGTACGGCGAAGCCGTGATCGCCGTACGGCACCTCCACGAGTTCGAACGTCCCCGCCGGGAACTCCGCCGGTTTCCCGAACGGGTCGTTCCCGCCCTGCACGACCAGCGTGGGCACACCGCTGCCGAGCAGTTCGTCCGCCCGGGATTTCTCGGGCCTGCCGGGCGGGTGGAGCGGGAAGCTGAGCGCGAGGACGGCGGCGGCGCCGAGCTCGGTCGCCGTACGGCAGGCCACGCGGGCGCCCGCGCTGCGTCCGCCCGCGACCACCGGCACGCCGGACGCCGCCAGCGCCGGCCACAGGCCCCGCCATCCCACGTCCAGCGTCTTCGGCGCGGGTGCCACCTTCTTTCCCGCCACCCGCCAGGGCTGCTCGACGAGGGCCACGCTCACTCCGTGCGCGGGAAGGGCCTGCGCCAGGGCCTGGAGGTCGCGGGCCTCGATGCCACCGCCCGCGCCGTGGCTGACCGCGAGGACCAGCCGCGCCTTCTTCGCCTCGTGCCAGGTGATGCGGGCCGTACCGGCGTCCGTCTCAATGATCTCCGTCACGTCAGAAGAGTGTGCCCTCTTCGGGCCCCTCCAGCTCCTTCAGCAGCTCCGGTCCGTTGTTGCGGACGTTGCTGACGGCCGTGGAGACGGGGTAGGCGCGCATCAGTCCGGCGGGCGGTGCCGCGAGCAGTTCGCGCAGGTCGTCGACGTCGGTGCGCGCCGGGTCCAGCCAGTCGTCCCAGCGGTCCGGCGTCAGCATCAGCGGCATCCGGGGGTGGATGTCGGCGAGCGCGTGCGGCCCTTCGGCGGGAGCCACCGCGAGCGGCGAGGTCTCCGCCTCCGTGGTGATCACCGAGCAGGTCACCCACCAGGCCCGCGGGTGGTCGTCGGGGAGCGTCTTGTCGCGCCAGAACTCGTACAGGCCCGCCATCGCGAAGACCGAGCCGTCCGCCGGCGTCACGAAGTACGGCTGCTTGCGCGGCCGCTTCTTCTTGCCCTCGACCTCCAGCTCGCGCTCGGCAGGAACGGTCACCCACTCGTAATAGCCGTCCGCCGGGATGATGCACCGGCGGGCCGCGAAGGCGCGGCGGTACGAGGGCTTCTCGTGCACGGTCTCGGCGCGCGCGTTGATCATCCGGGCGCCGCCCTCGGGGGTCTTGGCCCAGGACGGGACCAGTCCCCACTTGAGGGTGCGCAGCTGGCGAACCGGCGCGGGGTCGTCGGCGTCCTTAACGGGACGGTCCAGGACCGCGTAGACCTCCTTGGTCGGAGCCACGTTGAAATCGGGTGCCAGAGCCTCCTCCTGGGGCTCCCACTTCTCGATCTCAAAGATTCCCGCGAGATCCTCGGGTCGACGACTCGCTGCATACCGTCCGCACATACGTGCCAGACTGCCAGATCCCGCGTGACGAGAGGGAGCTCCCGCCGACAATGGACAGCACCGCATCCACTTCGCTGGCCGGCCTCTGGGACCAGGTCTTCGGCGGTCAGCCGGACCCGGACCTGTGGGTGGTGATCGCCACTCTGGTCGCCGCGCTTGCGGCGATCGTCCCGCACAGCGTCTGGCGGCTCTCGCGCAACGCCATCACCATCGCCCACGAGGGCGGCCACGGCCTGGTCGCCCTGCTCACCGGCCGCAGCCTCAGCGGCATCCGGCTGCACTCCGACACCAGCGGCCTCACCGTCAGCCGCGGCAAGCCCACCGGCCTCGGCATGATCCTCACCGCGGCCGCCGGTTACACCGCGCCGCCGCTGCTCGGCCTGGGCGGCGCCGCGCTGCTGGCCGCCGGCCACATCACCGCGCTGCTGTGGCTGGCCACGGCCCTGCTGCTGGTGATGCTGGTGATGATCCGCAATGCGTACGGCGCGCTCACGGTGGTCCTCACCGGCGGCACGTTCCTGGTGGTGTCCTGGCTCGCCGGACCCCAGGTGCAGGCGGCGTTCGCGTACGCCGTGGTCTGGTTCCTGCTGCTCGGCGGTGTCCGGCCGGCCTTCGAGCTGCAGGCCAAGCGCAGCCGCGGCAACGCGGGCGACTCCGACGCGGACCAGCTGTCCCGGCTCACCCACGTGCCGGCCGGGCTGTGGCTGTTCCTCTTCCACGCGGTGTCGGTGTGCTCTCTGATAGGCGGGGGGCGCTGGCTCCTGCAGGTGTGAGGGACGGGCACGGCCCGGGCCGCCGACGCTGCGGTGCGCGGGCGCACGCGGGCGCGGACGCCTCGCACCACCGCTCTGTTTCGCTCGGATTTCGCCGCTTTTGATCAAGATCTGCGCCCATCGCCAGCCACTAAAGTAGGGCGCATGACCGTTAACCCCGCTCACACCGCCCTCTGGCCCGCCCCGCACGCGAGCGGAGCCGTCGACGCGACGGTCCACGTGCCCGGGTCGAAGTCGGTCACCAACCGTGCCCTGGTGCTTGCCGCCCTCGCCTCCGAGCCCGGCTGGCTGCGCCGCCCGCTGCGCTCCCGCGACACCCTGTTGATGGCGGGTGCCCTGCGCGCGATGGGCGTGGGCATCGAGGAGACGGTCTCCTCCAGTTCCACGGTCGCGGTCGGTTCCGACGGTTCGGGCGAGGCCTGGCGGGTCATCCCCTCCGGTCTGCAGGGCCCGGCCACGGTCGACGTGGGCAACGCCGGCACCGTGATGCGCTTCCTGCCGCCGGTCGCCGCGCTGGCCGACGGTCCCATCCGCTTCGACGGCGACCCGCGGTCGTACGAGCGTCCCCTGACCGGGGTGATCGACGCGCTGCGCGTCCTCGGCGCCCGGATCGACGACGACGGCCGTGGCGCGCTGCCGCTGACCGTGCAGGGCGGCGGCGCCCTGGACGGCGGACCGGTGGAGATCGACGCGTCGTCCTCGTCGCAGTTCGTCTCCGCGCTGCTGCTCTCCGGTCCGCGCTTCAACCAGGGGGTGGAAGTCCGGCACACCGGCTCCCGGCTTCCTTCCATGCCGCACATCCGGATGACCGTCGACATGCTGCGCGCGGTCGGCGCCCAGGTGGACACCCCCGAGTCGGGCGGTGAGCCCGATGTCTGGCGGGTCACGCCGGGCGCGCTGCTCGGCCGCGACCTGACCGTCGAGCCGGATCTCTCGAACGCCCAGCCGTTCCTGGCGGCCGCTCTGGTGACCGGCGGCAAGGTCCTCATCCCCGACTGGCCCGAGCGCACCACCCAGCCCGGCGACCGGCTGCGGGAGATCTTCACGGAGATGGGCGGTTCCTGCGAACTGACCGACCGCGGTCTGCAGTTCACCGGTTCGGGTGCGGTCCACGGGATCGATGTGGACCTGGGCGAGGTCGGCGAGCTGACCCCCGGTATCGCGGCGGTCGCCGCCCTGGCCGACTCCCCCTCCACCCTCCGGGGCGTGGCCCATCTGCGGCTGCACGAGACGGACCGCCTGGCCGCGCTCACCAAGGAGATCAACGAACTCGGCGGCGATGTCACCGAGACCGCCGACGGCCTCCACATCCGCCCCCGCCGGCTGCACGGCGGGATCTTCCACACCTACGACGACCACCGCATGGCCACCGCGGGCGCGATCATCGGCCTGGCGGTGGAGGGGATCCAGATCGAGAACGTGGCGACGACGGCGAAGACCCTGCCGGACTTCCCCGATCTGTGGACCGGAATGCTCGGGAACTGACGGGCGGACCGGGATCATGCGCCGTTACGGCAAGCACACCGACGAGGACGACATCCGCAGCCGCCCCAACCGCAAGGGCAACCGGCCGCGTACGAACATCCGCCCCAAGCACGAGGAAGCCGTCGAGGGCATGGTCGTCACCGTCGACCGGGGCCGCCTGACCTGCCTCGTCGAGGACCGCGTGGTGATGGCGATGAAGGCCCGCGAGCTGGGCCGCAAGGCCGCGGTCGTCGGCGACCGGGTCGCCATCGTCGGGGACCTCTCCGGGGAGAAGGACACCCTGGCCCGGATCGTCCGCATCGAGCCGCGCAGCTCCGTGCTGCGCCGTACGGCCGACGACGACGACCCCTATGAGCGGGTGGTCGTCGCCAACGCCGACCAGCTCGCGATCGTCACCGCCCTCGCCGACCCCGAGCCCCGCCCGCGGCTGATCGACCGCTGTCTGGTGGCCGCGTACGACGGCGGTCTCGAGCCCCTGCTGGTGCTGACCAAGTCGGACCTCGCCTCCCCGGACGAACTCCTGGAGATGTACGGGGCGTTGGGCGTCCCGTACGTCGTGACCAGCCGCCAGGAGCTGGAGAGCGGCGAGGCCGTGGACCGGGTGCGCAAGCAGCTGGACGGCAAGATCACGGCGTTCGTCGGCCACTCCGGTGTCGGCAAGACGACCCTGGTCAACGCGCTGGTGTCGCTGGAGCGGCGGCGCAGCACCGGAATCGTCAACGCCGTCACGGGCCGCGGCCGGCACACCACCACCTCGGCCCGCGCGATCCCGCTGCCCGGTGCGTCCGGCTGGGTCGTCGACACCCCGGGTGTCCGGTCCTTCGGCCTGCACCACGTGGACCCGTCCCGCGTCATCAAGGCCTTCCCGGATCTGGAGCCCGGTACCGAGGGCTGTCCGCGCGCGTGCAGTCACGACGAGCCGGACTGCGCGCTCGACCAGTGGGTGGCCGACGGTCACGCGGACCCGGCCCGGCTGTACTCCCTGCGCCGGCTGCTCAGCACGCGGGAGCGGCACGAGGGCGACTGACGGCTGGTCAGTACGCGGGAGCGGGACGCGGGCGAGGGACACGGGCGAGGGACACGGGCTGTTCCGTTCCCGGCGCGATCTCCGCGTTGTTTGCATCCCTGGCCAGTCGGTAAATGCATAATCGCACCAAGCCGGATCCGAGCCGGACGAAGCAGTCAACGGGAAGCACGTCAACGTGGAGACGCGGGAGGACAAGAGATGGCGTGGCTGCTCGTTGTTGTGGCCGGATTCCTGGAGACCGGCTTCGCCGTCTGTCTGAAGCTCTCGCACGGTTTCACCAGACTCTGGCCGACGGTCGCCTTCTGCGTCTTCGCCCTGGGCAGCTTCGGCCTGTTGACCCTGTCCCTGAAGAAGCTCGACGTCGGCCCCGCGTACGCCGTGTGGACCGGCATCGGCGCCGCGGGCACCGCGATCTACGGAATGATCTTCCTGGGCGACCTGGTCTCGGTTCTGAAGATCGTCTCCATCAGCTTTGTGATCATGGGTGTGATCGGGCTTCAACTGTCGGGCTCGGCCCACTGAGTTCCGGTCCCGGACGCCTCGCTCAGATCACCTCGCGCACCCGCGCGAAGTGGCAGGCGGCCCCGTCCCCTTCGAGGACGGGCACGTCGTGGGCGCACCGCTTGCGCTCCTCCTCGGCGAGAGAGGTGTACAGCGGGCAGCGGGCCCGGAACCGGCAGCCCTCGTAGCGCCGGGTCGGGCTCGGCGGGTCCCCGGCCAGCAGGATCCGGGTGCGCTGCCGGGCCCGCTCACGCTCCGGGTCGGGCAGCGGTACGGCGGACAGCAGGGCCTGGGTGTACGGGTGCCGGGGCCGCTCGAAGACCTCCTCGACCGGGCCCGCCTCGACGCTGCGGCCGAGGTAGACCACGCTGACGCGGTCCGCGATGTGCCGGACGACGGACAGGTCGTGGGAGACGAAGAGGTAGGCGAGCCCGAGCTCGGTCTTCAGCCGGTGCAGCAGATCGAGGACGCCGGCCTGGACGGAGACGTCGAGGGCGGACACGGGCTCGTCCAGCACGAGCAGTTCCGGTTCGACCGACAGCGCCCGGGCGATGGCGATGCGCTGGCGCTGGCCGCCGGAGAACTCGTGCGGGAAGCGTTCCGCGTGCGCCGGGTCGAGGCCGACCTGGGTGAGCAGCCCGGGGACCCGGCGGGCCACCGTGGCGCGGTCGGCGCCCTGGGTACGCAACGGTTCGCCGATGATGTCGCCGACGGGCATCCGCGGGTCGAGCGAGGCCATCGGGTCCTGGAAGACGATCCCCAGCCGACGGCGCAGCGCCCTGAGCCCGGACGTGCCGAGCGTGCCGAGGCGCTGCCCGAACAGCTCGACGGATCCGCCCTCGGGGACGGCCAGTTCGAGCAGCTCGAAGAGGGTCGTCGACTTCCCGGACCCCGACTCGCCGACGAGGGCGAGGGTCTCACCGCGCCGGATGTCGAGATCGATGCCGTCGACGGCGTACACGCTCCCGACCCGCCGTTTGAAAGCGCTGCCCTTGAGGAGGGGGTAGGTCTTGGTGAGTCCGCGGACCTTCAGCACGGGTTCGCCCGCGGGGAGTTCGGTGCGGGGCCGGGCGTCGTCCAGCCGGGGTACCGCCCCGATCAGCTTCCGCGTGTACGGCTCCCGCGGCCGGGCGAAGACCTCGTCGGCCGTGCCCGACTCGACCACCCGTCCCTCGTGCATCACGGCCACCCGGTCGGCCATCCCCGCGATGACCCCGAGGTCGTGGCTGACCAGCAGGACGGCGGCGCCGGTCTCCCGCCGGGCCGTGCGCAGCACGTCCAGCACCTGGGCCTGGATGGTGACGTCGAGGGCGGTGGTGGGCTCGTCCGCGAGGATCACGTCGGGTTCGTTGGCCATCGCCATGGCGATCATGGCGCGCTGGCGCATACCGCCGGAGAACTCGTGCGGGAAGGCCCGCGCCCGTACGGCCGGCTCGGGGATGCCGACGAGGTCGAGCAGTTCGACGGCCCGCTCCCGCGCCCGCTCCCGGGACACGTCCTGGTGGGCCCGTACGGCCTCGGCTATCTGGTCGCCGATGCGGTAGACGGGGGTGAACGCGGAGAGCGGGTCCTGGAAGACCATGGAGACGCGGCTGCCCCGGATCCGGGTCAGCTCCCGTTCGCCCGCGCCGATCAGCTCCTGCCCGTCGAGCCGGACGGATCCCCGTACGGCCGCGTTGTCGGGCAGCAGCCCGAGGACGGCGAGCGCGGTGGCCGACTTGCCCGAGCCCGACTCCCCCACCAGGCCGAGGACTTCGCCCCGGGCCAGCGAGAACCCCACGTCACGGACGGCGGGCCGGCCGTCGAAGTCGACGTCCAGACCGGCCACTTCGAGCACCGGGGTCACCGGACGGCCCCTTTCTTTCCGCGGCGGGAGGCCGGGTCCGGTTTCTTACCGCGGCGCGAGGTCGGGTCCAGGGCGTCCCGCAGCCCGTCGCCCACCAGGTTCACCGCCAGCACGAACACCACGAGCAGACCGGCCGCGTAGAAGAACATCCAGGGGTACGTCACCGCCGCGCCGGTCCCGGAGGCGATCAGGGTGCCGAGCGACACGTCGGGCGCCTGCACACCGAAGCCGAAGTACGACAGCGCGGTCTCGCTCATCACCGCGCCGCCGACCGAGATGGTCGCGTCGATGATGAGGAACGACGCCACGTTCGGCAGCACGTGCCGCCAGATGATCCGGAACGGGCCGACGCCCATGAACCGTGCCGCGCGCACGAATTCGCGCTCCTTGAGGGACAGCGTCATCGACCGCACCACCCGCGCGGTGATCATCCATCCGAAGACGGCGAGCAGTCCCACGAAGGCGAACCAGCCGCCGCTGCGCAGCCGCGGCGAGATGATCGCGATGATGAGGAAGGACGGGAAGACCAGCAGCAGGTCCACGAAGAACATCAGCAGCCGGTCGGTCCAGCCCCCGAAGTACCCGGCACAGGCGCCCACGAGCGAGGCGAGGCCGGTCGAGAACACGGCCACCAGCAGCCCGATCAGCAGGGACTTCTGCAGTCCCCGCACGGTCTGCGCGAACACGTCCTGCCCGATCCGGTTGGTCCCCCACCAGTGCTCGGCGCTCGGCCCCGACCGCAGCGCGGTGTAGTCGATGTGGCTGTACGACCAGGGAGTGACGTACGGCCCGGCGAAGGCCAGCAGGAACAGCAGCACGAGGACGGCCGCGCCGGCCAGCGCGCCGCGATTGCGTACGAAACGGCGCAGCACCACGGACCCGCGCCCCACCGGGCGTACCGCCGGTGCGACGGCCTCGACGACCGGGGTGGTGGTCATGACGCCTGCCTGATGCGCGGGTCGAGCGCGGCGTGCAGCACGTCCGCGAGGAAGCCGGACAGCAGCACGGTCACGGCGGCGAACACATTGACGGCGACGACCGAGTTGACGTCGTTCTTCCCGATCGACGACACGAACCACTCCCCCATGCCGTGCCACCCGAAGATCGTCTCCGTGAAGGTGGCCCCGGTGAACAACGCCAGGAAGCCGTACGAGAAGTAGGTCGACATCGGGATCAGCGCGGTCCGCAGCCCGTGCTTCAGCAGCACCGCCCGGCGGCCGAGCCCCTTGGCCCGCGCGGTCCGCAGATAGTCGGATCCGAGTACGTCGAGCATGGTGCTGCGCTGGTAGCGGCTGTAGCCGGCGATGGCGCCGAGGGCGATCGAGATGGTGGGCAGCAGCAGATGCACGCTGCGGTCCTTGAGGACCGTCCAGAAGCCGGAGTCCACACCGGGGCTCTTCTCGCCGGTGAACTGGATGAGATCGCTGCCGGTCTCCTGGTTGAACCAGATGGCGCCGGTCTTGAGCAGGACGGCGAGCAGGAACACCGGGGTCGACAGGAGCACGAAGGAGCCCAGGGTCAGCAGCCGGTCGGAGAGCCGGTACTGGCGTACGGCGGTCCAGGCGCCCCCGAGGACGCCGAGCACCGTGCCGGCCAGGGTGCCGATGAGCAGCAGCCGCAGGCTCACCCCGATCCGGCGGCCGAACTCGGCACCCACCGAGGTGCCGTCGATCGTCTCCCCGAGGTCCCCGTGCAGCACCCCGCCCGCCCAGTGCAGGAAGCGGCCGAGCAGCGGCTGGTGGTCGTTGACGCCGAGCGCGGTGAGGTGATGGTCCACGGCCGTGGGCGAGAGTGGGGGCTGGCGGCCCTCGTAGTACGCGCGCGGGTCGAGGGCGAGCGACGCCAGCAGATAGGAGAGGCAGACGGCCGCCAGGAGCAGTACGGCGTAATAGCCCAGGCGTCTGGCCAGGAAGGCGGCCACGGTGCTGTCCTCCCGAAGGGTCGTCGGTGTCCTCGATCAGCTTGGCCGTCTTCTGTTGCAGCCGTACGAAGAGTGCATGACAAGGCCGGAATTCGCCTCCTGCGGGCCAGGTGATCGCCGTACCGTCTGCGCAGCCCGACGCCCGCGCTTCGCGAACCGAGCCCGGGCGTCGCCACCTGACACCGAGCTTCGCGACCCGAAGCCCACCCGGGCCTCGCCACCTGACAACAAGCTTCGCGACCCGAAGCCCACCGGAGGAAGCAGAACCATGCGCAGATCCGCAGTCACCGCCCTCGCCGCAGCCCTGTCGGCCACCTTGGTGGTCGCCGGCTGCGGTTCCTCCGACGACGGCGCGGAATCCAGGAAGGCGGCCGCGCCCAAGGCCGACGGGCAGGACATCAACGTCCACCCGCTGAGCGACCTCAAGCAGGGCGGTCAGGTGAAGTTCCCGATCACCCAGTGGATCTCCCAGTACAACGCCAACACCGTGGACGGCAGCCAGGGCGACTCCTCGGACATCGCCAAGCTCCTGCTGCCCGACCTGTTCGACTCCGACGCCAAGGGCGCACATCACGCCAACCCGAACTTCCTGCTCTCCGCGAAGGTGACCTCGACCAGCCCGCAGGTCATCGAGTACGAGCTGAACCCCAAGGCGAAGTGGTCCGACGGCAAGTCGCTGAGCTGGAAGGACTTCCAGGCCCAGTGGAAGGCCCTGAACGGCACGGACAAGGACTACGAGGCCGCCGACACCTCCGGCTACGACCAGATATCCAAGGTCGAGCAGGGCAAGGACGCGCACGCCGTCAAGGTCACCTTCGACAAGCCGTACGCGGACTGGCAGCGGCTGTTCGACCCGCTGTACCCGGCGGCGTACATCGACACCCCGGAGAAGTTCAACAAAGCGTGGACCGAGAAGGTCCCGGTCACCGGAAACGCCTTCAAGATCGGCACGTACGACAAGACGGCGCAGACCATCACGGCCGTCCCCGACCCCAAGTGGTGGGGAACGAAGCCCAAGCTGGACGCGATCGTCTTCCGCGTGCTCGACTTCACGGCGCTCACGGACGCGTACCTCAACAAGGAGATCGACTTCGCGACCGCGCTGCTGCCCGAGGACTACAAGCAGCTGGTGAAGGCGCCGAACACGGACATCAGGCGCGGTGCCCGCTGGGACGAGGTGCACATCACGCTGAACGGCGGGCGCGGCCCGCTGAAGGACGTGAACGTACGCCTGGCGATCGGCGCGGCGATCGACCGCAAGGGGATCAACTCGACCTTCAGCAAGGACCTCTCCTTCGAGCTGAAGCCGCTCGACAACCACTTCTTCATGCCCAACCAGAAGGGCTACCAGGCCAATTCGGGTGAGTACGGGAAGTTCGACCCGGCCAAGGCGAAGAAGCTGCTCGACGCGGCGGGCTGGAAGGACAACGGCGAGGGCAAGCCGCGCACCAAGGGCGGAAAGCAGCTCAGCCTCGACTACGTGCTGAGCTCGGGGAGCAGCACCGCCCAGGTCGACCAGGCGCAGCTGGTCCAACAGCAGCTCGCGGTGGCCGGTGTGAAGCTGAACCTGAAGAAGGTCCCGGCGAACGACTACTTCAACAAGTTCGTCAACACCGGCAACTTCGACCTGACCAGCTTCCGCAACGTCGACGCCGTCTACCTGACCATGCTGACCCCGGTCTTCCTGCAGCCCCAGGGCAAGAACCTCTTCCAGAACTTCGGCTCGGTCGGCTCCCCGGAGATCGACACGCTGCTGAAGAAGGCCGGCCAGACCACCGACCAGGCCGAGGCGATCAAGCTCTACAACGAAGCCGACGTCAAGATCTGGAAGCTCGGCCACTCGATCGAGCTCTACCAGCGCCCGCAGATCGTCGCGGTCCAGAAGGACCTCGCGAACTACGGCGCCGAAGGCCTCGCGGACACCGACTACACCAAGGTCGGCTGGCTCAAGAAGTAGGCCCCAGGGCGCGATGCGGCGGGGTCAGCGCGGCCTTCACCAGGTCCGTGACCCCGCCGTCCCCCGGCGGCGCCGCCACGCAGGACAGCGAGAGCCGTACGACGAGTTCGCAGGAGCGGGCCAGCTCGGCCGCGTCCGTCCTGGTGGTGCCGGGACCGGACAGCGCGGCGACGGCCCGGTCGCGCACCAGCGTCACGAAGTCGGCCGGTGACGGCAGCGGCCCGTCGGCCCGACGCTGGGCCGGCACCGGGGACGAGGACCGCACCGCGGAGAGCGTCGGCGCCGGCAGCCGCTCGCTCCAGCAGCCGGTGAGCATCGCTCGTACGAGCGCGTTGTCACGGGCCGTCGCGGCGGTCCACTCGGCTGTGGCGACCAGGCGCTCACGCGGATCGGGGTGGGCGGCCAGCGCGCGCTCAACGCCCGCGAGATAGCCGTCGGCCTCCCGGCGGACCAGCGCCCGCGCGAGCCCCTCCTTGCTGCCGAACTCGTTGTAGAGCGTCTGGCGCGACACACCGGCCACGGCGGCCACGTCCACCATCCGCACGGTGGACCAGGAGCGGCGTACGAGCGCCGTGAAAGCGGCATCCAGTAGGGATTCCCGCGCTGCAGGCATCTTCGCCTCCTAGGGGCGAGCGGCTCTGCGACTCAGATTTGACGCGGGCGGGGGCACTGTCAAGGGTTCGCGGCGGTGCTGGGGGTGTGCGCCCCGTGGTCGCGCGCCGCGAAGATCTCGCGGGCCGTGTGGCCGCTGCCCGAACGCGGCAGATACGGTTCACCCATGCCCGACTATCGCGATGACCTGCGCCTCGCCCACGTCCTGGCGGATGCCGCCGACGCCGCGACGATGGACCGGTTCAAGGCGCTCGACCTGAAGGTCGAGACCAAGCCGGACATGACGCCGGTGAGCGAGGCGGACAAGGCCGCCGAGGAGCTCATCCGCGGCCATCTCAAGCGGGCGCGGCCGCGCGACGCGGTCCTCGGCGAGGAGTACGGCATCGAGGGCACGGGCCCGCGGCGCTGGGTGATCGACCCGATCGACGGCACCAAGAACTACGTCCGCGGTGTGCCCGTGTGGGCCACGCTCATCTCCCTGATGGAGGCGAGCGAGGGCGGTTACCAGCCCGTCGTCGGGGTCGTCTCGGCGCCCGCGCTCGGCCGCCGCTGGTGGGCCGCGAAGGGCCATGGCGCGTTCACCGGCCGCAGCCTCTCCGCCGCGTCCCGGCTGCGGGTCTCCCAGGTCTCCCGGATGGCCGACGCCTCGTTCGCGTACTCCTCGCTGACCGGCTGGGAGGACCAGGGGCGGCTCGACGGCTTCCTGGACCTGACGAAGGCCGTCTGGCGCACCCGCGGGTACGGCGACTTCTGGCCGTACATGATGGTGGCCGAGGGCTCGGTGGACATCTGTGCCGAGCCGGAGCTGTCGCTCTGGGACATGGCGGCGAACGCGATCGTCGTGACCGAGGCGGGCGGCTCCTTCACCGGCCTCGACGGCCGCCCGGGCCCGCACAGCGGCAACGCGGCCGCGTCGAACGGCATCCTCCACGACGAGCTGCTCGGCTATCTGAACCAGCGGTACTGACCCGGCCGCCGGCCGCACCGGTCCAGGGGTACCGACCCGGCCACCGGCCGCACCCGTCCAGGGGTACCCACCGGCCGCCGGCCGCACCGGTGATGCCCGGGCGCCCCTGAACTCACCTCACGCGCCCCCTTGTTGACCCTCCCTTTAACTGCCACCCTGAGAGTCCCCCCACTTGTGAACTTGTGAATCGCTTCTCTTGGCGCTTCACCAAGGAGGTGGCTCCATCCCATGCTCGTCCGCGACGCCATGAGCACGGTGGTCCTCACCATCGGCCCGGCACACACCCTCCGCCAGGCGGCCCGGCTGATGTCGGCGCGCCGCGTCGGCGCGGCCGTCGTCCTCGACGAGGAGTCCAGCGGCCTCGGCATCCTGACCGAGCGCGACATCCTCAACTCGCTGGCCCTGGGCCAGAATCCGGACAGTGAGACCGCAGGCGCCCACACCACCACCGATGTCGTGTTCGCCGCCCCGGCCTGGACCCTGGAGGACGCGGCGGCCGCCATGACGCACGGCGGCTTCCGGCATCTGATCGTGCTCGACGCGAGCGGTCCGGTCGGGATCGTCTCGGTCCGCGACATCATCCGCTGCTGGGCTCCGGTCCGTCAGCACGCACCGGCCTGACGGGCTGACACGCCACGGCGCCTGTGCGGACGAGTCCGCACAGGCGCCGTATCAGACCGCAACCATCAATTGAGGAACCCCCACGGCGAGCAATCACGTCCGCGAGAGCGGCGCCGGTTCAGGCGCGAAGGGGGCGCAGGGCCTGGACCGCGGCTTCCAGCCGCTTGCCGAAGTCGGCGTCCGCCTGGCGGAAGTTGTTGATCGCGCGCTCGGCGATGTCGTCGCGCGAGACCTGGGAGATGAAGCCCGCGAGGTTGTCGACCAGGCGGCCCTTCTCGTCCTCGGACAGCAGCCGGTAGAGGTTGCCCGCCTGGACGAAGTCGTTGTCCTCGGCGTGCACGGGAGCCTCGCTGTTGCCCGTGACACCGGTGACCGGCGTCGGCTGCCACAGCGGCCGGTCCGTCTGGAAGGGCCCGCCGAAGCTGTTCGGCTCGTAGTTCTTCGCGCCGTTGTGCCGGCCGTCGTAGAGAGCGCCGTCACGCGAGTTGGTGCGCGCCTCGGTGGCGTGCGGGCGGTTCACCGGCAGGTGGTCGGCGTTGATGCCGACGCGGTAGCGGTGCGCGTCCCCGTAGGCGAAGAGGCGGCCCTGGAGCATCTTGTCCGGGGAGGGACCGATGCCCGGGACGAAGTGGGCCGGGCTGAAGATCGACTGCTCGACCTCGGCGAAGATGTTCTGCGGGTTGCGGTTGAGCTCCAGCCTGCCGATCTCGACCGGCGGGTAGTCCTCGTGCGGCCAGACCTTGGTGAGGTCGAACGGGTTGAAGCGGTACGTGGCCGCGTCGGCCGCCGGCATGATCTGCACCTGCACGGTCCAGGACGGGAAGTCACCGCGCTCGATCGACTCCCGCAGATCCCGCTGGTGCGAGTCGGGGTCGAGACCGGAGACGTTGACGGCCTCTTCGGTCGTCAGGTTCTTGATGCCCTGGTCGGTCTTGAAGTGGTACTTGACCCAGAAGACCTCGCCGGCCTCGTTGTTCCACTGGTAGGTGTGCGAGCCGTACCCGTTCATGTGGCGGTACGAGGCCGGGATGCCGCGGTCGCCGAAGAGCCAGGTCACCTGGTGGGTGGACTCGGGGCTGAGCCCCCAGAAGTCCCAGACGTTGTCCGCCTCCTGCGAGCCGGTGTACGGGTCGCGCTTCTGGGTGTGGATGAAGTCGGGGAACTTGATGGCGTCCTTGATGAAGAACACCGGGGTGTTGTTGCCGACGAGGTCGTAGTTGCCGTCCTCGGTGTAGAACTTCAGCGCGAAGCCGCGGGGGTCGCGCACGGCGTCGGCGGAGCCGAGGTTGCCGGCGACCGTCGAGAACCGCAGGAAGGTCTCGGTCTGCTTGCCGACCTCGGAGAGGAACTTCGCGCGGGTCCACTGCGAGACGTCACGGGTCAGCGTGAAGGTGCCGTACGCGGCGGCGCCCCGGGCGTGGACGACGCGCTCCGGGATCCGCTCACGGTTGAAGTGCGCGAGCTTCTCCAGGAGCAGCTGGTCCTGGACGAGGACGGGCCCGCCGACGCCCGCGGTCTCGCTGTTCTGATTGTCGGCCACCGGCGCGCCGGCCTCCGTCGTAAGCGGTCCCTGCGTCACGTGCGCCTCCTGCGTCATTCCTGCCAGTCCTGTCCACGGGCCAATCCCAGGATCGATCCTACATTGGACTTTGTCCAAGTCAAGTGAGGTTCCAAAGTCACACCCATTCGGGAACTGGTCCCCTTGCTGTTAAGCTGGGTCGCATGAGTGACCTGTTGGAACGTCTGCGCGGCCGCGGATGGCGGATGACCTCGCAGCGCCGTGTCGTGGCCGAGGTCCTCGACGGCGATCACGTGCACCTGACGGCCGACGAGGTGCACGCCCGCGCCGTCGTGAAGCTGCCCGAGATCTCCCGGGCGACCGTCTACAACACCCTGGGCGAGCTGGTCTCGCTCGGCGAGGTGCTGGAAGTCGCCACCGACAAGCGCGCCAAGCGCTACGACCCGAACGCGCACCGGCCGCACCACCACCTGGTCTGCGCCCAGTGCGGCGCGATCCGTGACGTGCACCCGAGCGGCAATCCGCTCGCCGACCTCCCGGACTCCGAGCGCTTCGGCTTCGAGGTGTCCGACGTCGAGGTCACCTACCGCGGCGTCTGCCCGAACTGCGCGGCCGCCTGACACCGCCCTCCGAGCCCTCGAAAGCCCCGCCACCTCCAGGTGCCGGGGCTTTCTGTTGCGTACGGACTTCCCGAATCTGACGGGCCGTCATATGGTCGGCGGCACCCACCAGTCCGTACCGCACTCCGCGAGGAGACCCCGTGGGAGACCCGCACCCGAAACTCAGCGCCCTCGACCTGACCCGCACCTTCGGCCGGGGCTCCCGGGCGGTGGACGCCCTGGGCCCGCTCGGCCTGACCGTCGCCCCCGGCGAGTTCGTCTGCATCGTCGGCCCCTCCGGCTGCGGAAAGTCCACGCTTCTGCGCATCGCCGCGGGCCTGCTCCGGCCCACCTCGGGGCGGCTGGAGATCCGCGCCCACGGTCCCCGCCCGGCCGCCATGATCTTCCAGGACTACGGCATCTACGACTGGAAGACCGTCCAGGCCAACGTCCGCTTCGGCCTGGACATCCAGCGCGTCCCGCGCCGCGCGGCCGACGCCCGCGCGGCCGACTGGCTGGCCCGCATGGGCCTGGCCGACTTCGCCGACGCCTACCCGGCGACGCTCTCCGGCGGGATGCGCCAACGGGTGGCGATCGCCCGCGCGCTGGCGGTCGAGCCCGAAATCCTGCTGATGGACGAGCCGTTCGCCGCACTGGACGCCCAGCTGCGCACCATCCTCCAGGACGAACTCCTCGACCTCACCCAGGCGACCCGCACCACCACCCTCTTCATCACGCACAGCCTGGAAGAGGCGATCGTCCTCGGCGACCGCGTCCTGGTGATGTCCGCCCGCCCGGGCCGCATCATCGCCGAACACCGCCCGCCCTTCCCCCGTCCCCGCACCGGCGACGTCCGCGCGACCCCCGAATTCACGGCCCTGAAGAGCCAGTTGTGGGACCTGCTGCGCAAGGAGGCGGTGCCGGCATGACGACGGTCGTCGACTCCCCGGGCGAATCGGTCCTGGTCCGCCGCCCGGGCCCCCAGGAGCTGAACCCCGTACGCACCCACCGCCGGCGCCGCACGCTCGAACTCGCCCTCGCGATCGCGGTCCCGCTGGCCCTGGTCCTGCTGTGGCAACTGGCGGCGACCCTGGCCTGGATCGACGACCGCGTCTACCCGGCGCCGTCCACGATCCTCGTCGACGGCTGGGGCCGGGCCGCGGCCGGCGACCTGTGGCCGGATGTCCGGGCCACCCTCCAACGCGTCCTCGCCGGGTACGCGGTCGGCACGGCCGCCGGTTACGTCCTGGGCCTGCTGATGGGATCCCTTGCCCTCGTACGGGCCGCACTGGAGCCCCTGCTCGACGCCCTGTACGTCGTGCCGAAGCTCGCGCTGCTGCCGGTGTTCCTGAACATGTTCGGCCTGGGCGAGGGCCCGCAGATCGCCCTGGTCGCGGCCACGGTGTTCTTCTTCGTGTGGATCTCCACGATGTCCGCCGTGGTCGCGATACCCGAGGGGTACCGCGAGGCGGGACAGGTCTTCGGGGCCTCCCCCTGGCAGATGTTCCGGCATGTGCTGCTCCCCGCCTCGCTCCCCGCGGTCCTGGTCGGCGCCCGGATCGCGGCGGGCGTGGCCGTCCTCGTGATCGTCGCCTCGGAGCAGATCGCGGCCACCAACGGCCTGGGGCATCTGATCTTCGACTCCCGCGCGCTCTTCCAGAACGACGTGATGTTCGTCGGGATCGTCTGTGTCGCCGCGCTCGGGGTCGTCTTCTCCGAACTGGTGCGCATCATCGGCCGGTTGCTCACCCCATGGGCGCCGAGGGACCGGGGACGGGGACAGTCATGAGACGTGTGTACGGCAATGTGGTGCTGCTGGTCGCGGGGGCGCTGCTCGCTTCGGCGGGCTGCTCGCGGCAGGACTCGGGGAGTTCGGGAGCGGACGACGGTCCGGCCGCGCCGCGCGCCGTCGAGGCGGTGTCCGGCTGCGGCACGTCCGCGTGGACCGACCCGGCCGACCTCTCTTCGGACCGCAAGCCGGCCCGCTGCTCTCCCGGGGCCCCGGCACCGCACCCCCTCGCCGAGTCCCGCAAGCTGACCATCGCCACGGGCACGCTGAGCGCCGAGTATGTGGCACCCCTCCAAGTAGCCGTGGACAAGGGCGAGTTCAAGAAGGAGGGCCTGGACGTCGCCCTCAAGGTGCTGCCCACGCCCGACGCCCTTCCGCTGCTGGCCAAGGGCGACATCGACGCCCTGTGGGCCGCCCCCGAGGCCGCCGTGATGAACGGCGTCAACGGCGGTTTCGACATCAAGTGGGTCGCGGGCAACTTCTCGCCGGACCCCGCGTCGAAGAGCGGCCTGTGGGTGCGGCTGAAGGACGGCGAGAAGCCGGCGGACGTCCGGATGGCCGGCCGCAGGATGGGCACGATGATCGGCAAGGGGTCCGTGATCGCGTACCCGATGGAGAAGGCCCTGGCCCGGCACGGCGGCGGTCTGGAGAAGATCCAGTTCCAGCAACTGGGCTCCGCCGACGTCCTCACCGCCCTCCAGAACGGCGGAGTCGACTCGGCCTGGCTGCTCGATCCGGTCTGGCGCAAGGTCGACGGCGACTCCCGGTTCGCCTTCCTGGGCGGCCAGCCCGCCGGTGAGCCACTGGGCGGGATGCTCTACGGCCGTACGCTCCTGCACGACGACGTGGACGCGGGGGTCGCGCTCCTGCGCGCATACATCCGCACGGTCAACACGTACTTCGCCGGCGACTACAAGAAGGACGAGACCTTCGTCACATCCCTGGCGAAGCTCCTGAAAACGGACCCCTCCGTCCTCCGTTCCACCCCGTCCCTCCGCATGGACTGGGAGATCCGCGCCGGCACCACGGACCGCCTCCAGTCCGCGTACCGCGCGGCGGGCGTCTCCGAGGGGGCTCCGGTCCCGGAGTCGAAGGCGGTGGACCGCTCGCTGTACGCGGAGGCGGTGGGCCACCGGTCATCGACATAGCGATACGGCGATACGGCAATACGGCGGATACGGCGATACGGCACCTGAAGGCCGCCTGTACGGCGCTACGGCGACCTGGTGTCACGCGGATACACCGAAGGCCCGGAACCATTGGTTCCGGGCCTTCGGCCTTCAGTAGCGGGGACAGGATTTGAACCTGCGACCTCTGGGTTATGAGCCCAGCGAGCTACCGAGCTGCTCCACCCCGCGGCGATGAACTGAACGTTACGTCAGCACCATGGAGCAGCGCAAATCGCTTTCCTGGAGTTGGCGGAGGGCGAACGCGATCACCTCACCGGGTGCCGCGGGCGGGCGCCCGGACCCGCACGGACTCCCCCGCGCGGGCTCCCTCACCTCGCGCCCGGCCGTACGCCGAGCCGGCGCCCAGGCAGGCGCCTCCACCTCGCGCCCGAGCAGGCGCGCCTGGGTGCCTGGGTGCCTGGTGCCTGGGTGCCTGGTGCCTGGGTGCCTGGGTGCCTGGGTGCCTGCGGAGTGTCCAGCCGGCGCCCTAGTGGGCGCACCGCTGGTCCGAACAGGCCCGCCCGCACCGCGAGGCCGGCCCGACGCGCGCGCCCGCGCGCCCGCGCGCCCGAACAAACACCCCCGCCGGATGCCCGCACAGGCACCCGGCCGCAGGTGCCGCCAGGCCCGCCCGCACCGCGAGGCCGGCCCGATGCCGGCACCGGGTGTCTGCCCGGCAGGCAAGCACCCGCACCGATGCCGAGCCGGCGCCCACCCCCTACGCCGACAGTTCCTGCCGCAAGGCATCCCGCAGGCGGGCCGCCCGTTCGGAGACTTCCGCCGGGCCGAGTGTCACGGCGCGGTCGGCCCAGCGCTGGCCCTCCGCGAGCTCGCCGGACCGGGCGTAGACGAGGGCGAGGCGCAAGGCCGCACGTCCGTGCCCCGCGTCCGCGGCCCGGGCCCACCACAGGGCGGCCTCCGGCTCGCTGCCCTCCCGGGCGAGCAGCAGCCCGAGGTTGAACGCCCCGTTCCGGGACCCGGCCTCCGCCGCTTCCCGGTACCACCGGGCCGCCTCCACGACATCGCCCCGCGCGGCGGCCAGCATCCCGACCCGCACCTGCGCGCGCCGGTGCCCCTGGGACGCCGCCCGCTCGTACCACTCCTCGCACTCGCTCTTCTCGTGCGCGGGCTCCCCGAGTTCGTGCGCGGGCGTCGGCGGGCGCCGCGCGTCGAGCACGGCGGCGAGCCGGTACGCCGCCTCGGCGCTGCCACCTCCCGCCGCACAGCGCAGGTGCCGCTCCGCGGCCGCCTCGTCCCCGTCGCGCAGCCGCGCGATGGCGACCTGCAGCGCCGCGTCGGTGTGCCCGGCGGCCGCCGCACGCTCGTACCACCGCAGCGCGGCGGCCTCGTCCTCCTCGGTCCCGCGGCCGGCATGCAGGATGCCGAGGTTGAACGCGGCGTCCACGCTGCCCGCCTCCGCGGCCTTGGAGAACCACGGCTCGGCCCCGGCCGCGTCACCGACCTGGAGCAGCAGGATCGCGAGCGCGTTCGCGGCCTCGCGGTGCCCGGCGTAGGCGGCCCGGCGGTACCACTGCTCGGCCTGGGCGGTGCGCCCCTGCTCGGCGCAGAGCAGACCGAGGTTGTACGCGCCGTTCACATCGCCCGCGTCCATCGCGGCGCGGTACCACCGCTCGGCGGTCTGGGTCTCGCCGCGCTCGGCGTGCTGTGCGCCGAGCGCGTTGGCCGCGTTGCCGTCTCCGTCCTGGGCGGCGCGCAGCCACCACACGGCGGCGCTCTCGGGGTCGCCGGCGTCCCGCAGCAGGAACCCGAGCGCGCAGGCGGCGCGCGCCTCCCCGTCCTTGGCGGACGTCAGATACCAGCGCCCGGCCTCCTTGAGGTCCCCGCGCTTCTCCAGGATCGCCCCGAGATGGAGCGCGGCCCGGCGGTGCCCGCGCGCGGCGGACTGCCGGTACCACTGCTCGGCCTCCGCGCCACCGGCCCCGATGACGCCGTTCTCGGCCCGGGCCTCGCCCGCGTCCGCGACCTTCCGGTCGAGCGCGCGCGCCAGCCGGTACGCCGCTTCGCGGTGTCCGCGCTCGGCGGCCACCCGCATCCACTGCTCGGCGCCGACATCACTGCGGTGCTCCAGCAGATCCGCGAGCGCGTAGGCGCCGAGGGCGTGCCCCTGCTCCGCGGACTGACGCAGCCAGTACTCGGCGGCGGGCTCGTCGCCGCGCTCGCGGTGATGGCGCCCGAGCGCGTGCGCGGCGGCCGCGGAACCCGCGACGGCGGCGATCCGCCACCAGCCGGCGGCCTCGTCGGCGTACCCGCGCTGGTGCAGGAGGACACCCAGGTTGTTGGCGGCGGCGCGGTCACCGGCAGCGGTGGCGGCACGCAGCTGAGGCTCGGCTCCGTCGAGATCACCACGGCGCAGGAGCATGGCTCCGAGGACACTCATCGCCTCGACGTCGCCGGCTTCCGCGGCGAGCCGTTGCCGTGCCTCTTCTACAGCTTCGCCGGTTTCGTCCCGGTCGGATTGCTGCACAAAACGCCCTGTCTCCAACAGAGTTGCCTTGTCCCCCATAACGTCCATCGTCGCACCACCTGCAACCCGGGTACACCTGGTATACCGCAGTCAGTGAGGTCACTTCAGCGTTTTGTCGACATGCCCACAGAGAGACAAGTCAAACACAGAACTCCCAACTCTCCCCGCATGAGGCGGCCTTCAGGCGAGTCGCCAGTACACCCCGCACAGACGTCCGTACCGCGCGCAAGATCAACGTCTTGCCCGGAGCCCGTCCGCGCACACGACGAAGGCCCGGATCCTGGAGGATCCGGGCCTTCGCTTTTCAGTAGCGGGGACAGGATTTGAACCTGCGACCTCTGGGTTATGAGCCCAGCGAGCTACCGAGCTGCTCCACCCCGCGCCGTTGTGTCCCAACCGTACCACGGCGCGAGGTGGCCCCTGACTCAGCCGCTGCTCGAAGCCTTGTCGCTGGGTTTGGCGCTGGGCTTGGCGCTCGGCTTGTCGCTGTTCTTGCCGCTGCCGGTACCGGCCTTGTCGGCCTTGGTCTGCGCCTCCTCAGCCCGCTTCAGCGCGTCCTGCAGCTTGGTCTGCGCCTCGCCGTAGGCCTTCCAGTCGTTGTCCTTCATCGCCTTCTGACCGTCCTCGAATGCCTTCTCCGCATCCGCGAGGGCTGCCTTGACCGTCGAGTCCGCCGGTGGCGGCGTCGTGTCCCCGCCGGGTTTCGAGGGCTCGGGGGGCTGTGCCCCATCCACCCCGAACGCCTGGTTGAGCGCCTCACTCAGGCTGTTGGCGAAGCCGGTGTTGTCGCCGTACGAGACGGCCACCTTTCGCAGCAGTGGGTACTCGGCGTTGCGCCCCTGGGCGTAGATGGGCTCGACGTAGAGGAAGCCCTTGTCGAGTGGCACCGTCAGCAAATTGCCGTACAGGACCGTCGAGTCGGCGCCCTTCAGGTCGCGTACGAAGTTCGCCACATCCGACAGCGAGTTCAGTTTGTTCTGCACCTGTTCAGGCCCGTAGACCTTGTCCTCGGTGACCCGCAAGAGTCTGATGGCGCCGTAGTCCTTGCTGGTGGCATCAGCGTCGACCGCCATGAACGCGCGCAGATTGGGCCGCCCGCTCGGGGTGAACGTCGTCGTCAGCGAGAACTGTTTGTCCTGCTCCCCCGGCACCTTCATGGACAGGTAGTACGGCGGGACGGCGCTGTTGTCCTTCTTCGTCGGGTCGTTGGGGACCTGCCACGCGTCACTCGCGTTGTAGAACTGGTCGGAGTCGGTGACGTGGTACAGAGCGAGCAGCTCCCGCTGGACCTTGAACATGTCCTGGGGGTAGCGCAGATGCTCCTTCAGGTCCGCGGGAATGGCGCTCTTGGGCTGCACCGTGTTCGGGAAGGCCTTCTTCCAGGTCTTGAGGACCGGATCCTTCTCGTCCCATGTGTACAGCTTGACCGTGCCGTCGTAGGCGTCGACCGTCGCCTTCACCGAGTTGCGGATGTAGTTGACCTGGTTCTGCTGGGCCACCACGGCGCGCTGGTTGTCGCCCTCATTGAGGGAGTCGGCCGTCGTGTCCCCGAGCGTCGTACGGGAAGCGTAGGGATAGCCGTTCGACGTGGTGTACGCGTCGACGATCCACTTGATCTTGCCGCCCACGACGGCGGGGTAGGCGTCACCGTCGATGGTCAGCCACGGGGCGACCGCTTCGACGCGCTCCTTCGGCGTGCGGTTGTAGAGGATCCGCGAGCCCTTGCCGATGGCACCCGAGTACAGGATCTGCGGCTCACTGAACGCCACCGCGTACGCGGCCCGGTTGATCGGGTTGGCGAGGTTGACCCCGCTGTTGCCCTGGTAGCTGGTGGTCTTCTGCGTACCGTCGTCCTGCTCGTAGTCGAGCTCCTTCTGCGGCCCGCCGACGATGGAGTACTGGTGCGTCTTCTCTCCGTAGTACACGCGCTGTTGGTACGACCCGAGTGCACCACTCGTCGGCAGGCCCGACTCGGTGAACAGGGGTGCGCCCTTGGAGTCGGGGTCCGTGGTCGTGCCGTTGGCCGCGACCGCTCCGAAGCCGTGCGTGTAGACGAAGTGGTCGTTGATCCAGTTGCGCTTGTCGAGCCGCCCGAGGTTGAGCTCACGCAGGCCGATGACGGTGTCCTGGCCCTTGTAGCGGTCGACGTCCAGTGTTGTGGGGAACTGGTAGTACTTCCGCTCCTGCTCCAGCTGCTGGAAGGTCGGGGAGACCACGTTCGGGTCGTTCAGACGGTAGCTGGCCGCCGAGTTGGCGTCATTGCGCTGCTGGCTGCCGTCCTGGACGGCGCCCTTGCCCTCGTAGTCCTCGGGCGTCACACCGTCGATGCCGTACGCCTCGCGGGTCGCCTCGATGTTCCGCTCGATGTACGGGGCTTCCTTGGCCTGCTCGTTCGGCTGGACCTGGAACTTCTGGACGATCGCCGGGTACAGCCCGCCGATGAGGATCGCCGAGAGGACCATCAGGCCGAAGCCGATCACCGGCAGCTGCCAGGTCCGCCGCCACAGCGTGGCGAAGAAGAGCACGGCACAGATGACGGCGATGCAGAACAGGATCGTCTTGGCGGGCAGGTACGCGTTGGCGTCGACGTATCTGAGGCCCGTCCAGTTGCTGGTCGCCTTGAAGTCACTCGACTTCACCGCGAGCCCGTACCGGTCGAGCCAGTAGGCGACCGCCTTCAGCGCGACGAAGACGCCGAGGAGCACCGAGAGATGCCCGGTGGCCGCGGCCGTGGCACGCGCACCCGGGCTGGTGATCCGCAGCCCGCCGTACAGGTAGTGCGTCAGCGCGGCGGCGATCAGCGACAGCACCGCGGCCGCGAAGCCGAAGCCGAGCAGGAAGCGGTACCAGGGCAGGTCGAAGGCGTAGAAGGACACGTCGAGGTGGAACTGGGGGTCCTTCTGGTGGAAGGGCACCCCATTGACCCACATCAGCCACGTGCGCCACTGGCCCGCGGCGGACGCGCCGGCGATCAGCCCGACCAGGGAGGTGACCGCGAGCAGCAGCCACTTCTTGTACGGCGCGATGCCCATGCGGTACCGGTCGAGGTTCTGCTGCTCCATCGACATGGCGCTCAGCGGCGGCCGCAGCCGGTGCGCCAGCCAGACGTTCACCCCGACGGCGGCCGCCATCAGCAGGCCGAAGACGAAGAAGAGTCCGATCTTGGTCCACAGCGTGGTCGTGAAGACGGACGAGTAGTTGACCGACCGGTACCAGAGCCAGTCCGTCCAGAATCCCGCGAACATGGTGAACGCCATGGCCAGTACGGCCAGGACGCCCAGCGTCATCAGCAGGGTCCGGACGCGCCGGGACGGGCGGCCCACTCTGATCCGTGGCCCCGTCGGGCCTCCGCCGCGGTCCGGCATCTGGAAAGCCAAGGTGCGCACCTCGAAGTTCGCTGTTGATCCGTCAGGCCCCCGTGAACGCGGACCATTGGCCAGGCTCCGTGATCGTGGAGCCTCACCTATGCAACTTACTCACGCTTTACTCGGTTCCCGGTTCGGGGTACTTCCGAGGCAGGATTGTGACCATGTCCAACACTCCCATGGCAGCGAGCCCGCTCACCCGGGCCGTACTCGAGATCGACGAGTACGCATCCGGCCTCGGCTGGGACCAGCCCGCTCGCCTTTTCGCCCTCGTAGACACCGCGCGACTGCGGACCCAGGAACCCGGTCTCGCGGCCCAGCTCGGCCTGGAGGACGAGCAGAAGACCCTCGGTCTCACCCCCGTCGAGCAGGACGAGATTCCGGCCGGCAAGCCGCTCGACGAGTTCCTCGGCACCATCGCCTGGCCGGACGCGGTCGTCGGCTGCGCGCTCACGGTGGAGCGGCTGATGCTGCCGCCGTCCGCCGAGGCCTCGGTCCCGGAGGGCCTCAGCGAGAAGAAGCTCACCCAGTGGGTCGCCGAGCACCCGGACCGCCAGGAGGTCCGGATCACGGTCGGCGTCCTGCGTGACGGGACCCGCGACTCGGCGCTGCGGCTGCGCGAGAAGGACGCGCCGACGGAGGTGCTCACCGGCTCGAACCTGGTGCCGGGTCTGGCGGAGGCGCTGTCGGCGACGTTCGCGGACTGACGGCTTCGGCCACTCGGCCGTGCCGACCTGTCGGACTGCTCGTCGGAGTGCCGCCGGACTGCGTGTCGGGCTACTTGGACGTGCACTTCGGCAGGTCGGCGGTCTTGCCGGTACGGATGTCCTCAAGGGCGTTCATCGCGTCGTCGATGGTGTTCACCTTGACGAGCGTGAGCCCCTTGGGGACGTCCTGGGCGGCGTCCGCGCAGTTGTCCTTGGGCGTCAGGAAGTACTGGGCGCCCTTGTCCCGCGCACCGACGGTCTTCATCTCGATGCCACCGATCGGGCCGACCGTACCGTCGTCGTCGATGGTGCCGGTGCCCGCGACGAACTTGCCGCCGGTCAGGCTCCCCGGCGTCAGCTTGTCCACGATGCCGAGCGCGAACATCAGACCCGCACTCGGACCGCCGACGTCGGCGAGCTTGATGTCGATCGTGAACGGGAACGTGTGATCGGTCCCGGCCGAGATGCCGACGATCGCGCGCGCCTTGCCCGTGTCGTCGGACTTCTCGGTGGTGATCGTGACGTCCTCGGTGTTGGTCGCCGTCTTGTTCTCCTTCTCGGCGGCGGCCCGGTCCTTGGCGGGCACGATCGTGAAGTCGACCTTCTCGCCCGGCTTGTGCTTGGTGACGAGCTTCGCGACGTCGTCGGGCGCCTTCACCGCCGTGCCGTCGACGGCCTTGATCACGTCACCCGCGTGCAGCCTGCCCTCGGCCGGGGAGCCCTTGAGGACCGTGGAGACGATCACCCAGGACGTCACCGGGATGTCCAGCTCCTTGAGCGCCGCGACCTTGGCGCTCTCCTGGGACTGGCTGAACTCCTCGGCGTTCTCCTGGGTCGACTGCTCCTCGGTCTTGCCGTCGGGGTAGAGCGTGTCGTGCGGCAGGACCTTGTTGTCGTGCGCCAGCCAGCCGTAGACCGCCTCGACGAGGTTCATGTTGTAGTCGGCGCTGGTGACCCTGACCGTCGTCATGTTGAGGTGACCGGTCGTGGGATACGTCTTGTGGCCGGCGATCTGCAGCACCGGCTCGCCGCCGTGCTCGCCGAGCGTGTTCACCGTCGGGCCCGGTGACATCTCCGAGTAGGGCACTTTGATGAACACACCCGCGCACAGGAGCGCGATCAGCATCAGGGTGGAGGCGAGCATCGTCGCGGTGCGGCGTGGCATGGCACGACAGTACGGGACCACCCTGACAGCGCACCGCCGGGGCGCCCGTACGAGGCGGACCCGCGGGGCCCGCCACCCGAGCGGAAAGGGATTCAGCCGCCCGAGTGGGGCTCCGGTTCAACCGCTGCCGCGGGCTTCTCCATGGCTTCGCGGAACCGCGTGTATCCCGCGAGCTCGGTGCCGTCTCCCATTGTCTTGCGATTCCGGCTGGCCCAACTTCCCCACAGTCCGGCGCCGATCGCAGCCAACAGCGGAATCAGCAACCAGGCGAGCGCCGCCATGCCGACCTCCCAACCCCGTGAGCGACCGCAACTGACTGATCAGCAGATTAACCATCCGCAGAAGTAACGCTCACGCCAGGGGTGCGGTTACGCAACCGGAGGACCGGGGGCGGGCTCAGCAGGCGCCGACCCACTCCTCCGTACCGTCGGAGAACTTCTGGTGCTTCCAGATCGGCACCTCGTGCTTGAGGTCGTCGATCAGCTTGCGGCACGCCTCGAAGGCCTCGCCGCGGTGCGGGCACGACACGGCGACGACGACCGCGAGGTCTCCGACGGCCAGGTCACCCACACGGTGGAGTGCGGCCAGGGCACGTACCGGATAGTCGGCGACCACCTTCTCGGCGATCCGCCGCATCTCCGCCTCGGCACTGGGATGGCACGAATACCCCAGCTCGTCGACATCGGCGCCGCCGTCGTGGTTCCGCACGGTTCCCACGAAGAGCGCGGTCCCGCCGGCGGCGTCGTCCCCCACGGCCCGGAAGACCTCGTCCAGGGACAGGGGTGTCTCCCGGACGGCGAGCAGCCGGATGGGGTCCTGCGCGCCCTGCTCGCCGGGGTGGTCATTGGTAGGTGCCATGCCCCCATCGTGCCGCACCCGGCTGACCCCACGAAATAGCCTTTTCACCCGGCACACGCGCGTGCGGCTTTGGAGCCTTCTACAGGGAGGGCGGTTCCAGCGGCGCCCAGCCGACACGTACGGGTGCAGGGGCGCGCGGCGCGCTGCGAACCCTGCGCCCCGCCCCGAACCCGGCCACTGCCCCGGGTCGCCGCCGCTCAGATCCTGCGTCGGGCCTTCCGGGCCCGGCGCACCAGGGCCGCCGTACCGAGCAGGGCGACCGTCGCGCCCGCGGCCCCCGCCGCCGTCGCGTCCTTGCGCCCGAGCCGCCGTCCGGCGACCGTGTGCCGCCCGGCGACCTCCTCCAGGAGCTCCGCGAGGACCTCCTCGTTGGTCCATTGCGGCCGCCAGCCCGCCTCGTGCAGCCGGCTCCCGCTCACCACCCAGGGGTACATCGTGTACGCCAGGTCCCCCGCGGGCGACGGGGTGAGCCCGATCCGGTGAAGCCGGGCGGCCGCGCCGAGCGCGACGGCGGACGGCAGCTCCATCCGGCGGATCCCGCTGAGCTCCTCGACCTCCTCCTGCTCCAGCCAGCCGTCACACCCGACGGCCAGCTCGCCATCGACCTTCTCCAGAACGGCGTACTCCAGGGCGCTGCACAGGTCCTCGACGTGGCAGAACTGCCAGGCGGGCCGTGAGCCGGCCACCACCAGCAGTCGCGGCGACTCGAAATACCTCGTCAGAGCCGTGTCGGTGCCCCCGACCAGGACGGCGGGCCGTACGACGGTGACATTGAGGCCGGGATGCGCACGCGGCGCCCGCCGGGCGAGCCGCTCCACCTCCAGGAGGTCGCCGACCCCGGTGGCCTCGGCGGTCGCCCGCAGTTCCGCGTCCTCGGAGAGCGGCAGTTCGTTGTCGGGCAGTGCCCCGTAGACCATCGAGGACGTGCACAGCACGACCCGGTGCACGCCGGCCGCCGCGGCCGCCGTCAGCACCGTCTGCGTGCCCCGTACGTTGTACGCGGACCGCGCCGCCGGGTCCGTCTCCAGGTCCAGGTCGAGCGCCAGATGGACCACGACGTCCGCGCCGCGCAGCTTCTCGGCGATCACCGGATCCCGCACGTCCAGGATGTGCCACTGCGCGCCGTCGCACTCGCCACGCCGCTCGTCGATGGCGATGACCTGCTTGATCTCCTCGCTGGCGGCCAGCCGCTCGGTGAGCAGCGCGCCCATCCCGGACGCGGCGCCGGTCACCGCGACGACGGGCCCGCGCGGGGCCGGGCTGGTAGAAGGGTTTCGCGCTGCGCGAACCTGCGGATCTGGGGAACTCACCGGGCGTCTCCAGCGGTTGTCTTCAGTAACGGACGCGCGTGACGCGTACGTACCAGGTGGCATCCATCCTGCCGCAGGCCAAGAGTCGGCGAAGCACCGAGGCCCGATCGGCTCGCGGTGTCTACGCTGGGTGGTGTTGTCGGGCAGCCGCCGTCGGAGAGAACCGGCGGCCTTACCAGCCGAGGAATCCCGTGAGTGACACCCCATTCGGATTCGGCCTTCCGCCGGAGGAGCCGGAGAACGGCGACGAGGGCAAGAAGAAGGACCAGGAGAGCGGCGGTGGTCAGGGACCGGCCAACCCGTTCGGCTTCGGGGGATTCCCCGGAGCCGGCGGTCCCGGCGCCGACAATCCGCTCGCCGCGATGTTCGGTTCCATGAACCCCAACGACCTGGGCGCCGCGTTCCAGCAGCTGGGCCAGATGCTCTCGTACGAGGGCGGCCCGGTGAACTGGGACATGGCCAAGCAGATCGCCCGCCAGACGGTCTCCCAGGGCGCTCCTGACGGCAGCAAGGACGCGAGCGTCGGTCCCGCCGAGCGCACCGCGGTCCAGGAGGCCGTGCGCCTGGCCGACCTGTGGCTGGACGACGCGACGTCGCTGCCGTCCGGCGCCGGCTCCGCCGTGGCCTGGAGCCGCGCGGAGTGGGTCGAGGCGACCCTGCCGGTGTGGAAGGAGCTCGTCGACCCGGTCGCCGAGCGGGTCGGCGCGGCCATGGGCGATGTCCTGCCCGAGGAGATGCAGGCCATGGCGGGCCCGCTGATCGGCATGATGCGCTCCATGGGCGGCGCCATGTTCGGTACGCAGATCGGGCAGGCCGTGGGCGTGCTCGCGGGCGAGGTCGTGGGCTCGACGGACATCGGTCTGCCGCTCGGCCCGGTCGGCAAGGCCGCGCTGCTGCCGCTGAACATCGAGTCCTTCGGCAAGGACCTGGGCATCCCCCAGGAGGAGGTGCGGCTCTACCTCGCCCTGCGCGAGGCCGCCCACCAGCGTCTCTTCGCCCATGTGCCGTGGCTGCGCTCGCACCTGTTCGGCGCGGTCGAGGGGTACGCGCGCGGGATCAAGGTCGACACCGCCAAGCTGGAGGACGTGGTCGGCCAGTTCGACCCGCAGAACCCGGAGCAGCTGCAGGACGCCCTCCAGCAGGGCATGTTCCAGCCGGAGGACACGCCGGAGCAGAAGGCCGCTCTCGCCCGCCTGGAGACGGCGCTCGCGCTCGTCGAGGGCTGGGTCGACGCGGTGGTCCACGCGGCCGCCAAGCCGCGTCTGTCGTCCGCCGACGCGCTGCGCGAGACGCTGCGCCGTCGCCGGGCCACCGGCGGCCCCGCGGAGCAGACGTTCGCCACCCTGATCGGCCTGGAGCTGCGTCCGCGCCGGCTGCGGGATGCCTCGCGCCTGTGGGCCTCCCTCACGGACGCGCGCGGTGTCGACGGCCGTGACGGCCTGTGGGCCCACCCGGACATGCTCCCGACCTCCACCGACCTGGACGACCCGGACGGCTTCGTGCACCGCGAGCAGATCGACTTCTCCGAGCTCGACAAGATGCTCGGCGAGGCGGCGGGCGGCACGGACACCGGCACCGGTCCCGCGGACCAGCCGAACCTGAAGAAGGACGAGGCCAAGGACGACGAGGGCAAGGGCGACGACGCCGAGTGACCCTCCACGACGACGCCGTCCTCGTACTGAAGGAGTACGAGGACCAGGAAGAGCTGCGCCAGGCCTACCTCGACCATCTGCAGGCCCACCCGGACGGCATGTGGAAGGCCTGCACGGCCGGGCATGTGACGGCGAGCGCCCTGGTGGTCGACCCCGAGCACGGCCGGGTGCTGCTGACCCTCCACAAGAAGCTGCGCATGTGGCTGCAGATGGGCGGCCACTGCGAGCCGGGTGACGCGACCCTCCGGGAGGCGGCCCTGCGCGAGGCCGCGGAGGAGTCGGGCATCGCCGGCCTGACCCTGCTGCCGGGCGGGCCCGTGCGCCTGGACCGGCATCCCATCCCGCCCCCGTGCCACTGCCATTTCGACGTCCAGTACGCCGCCGTGGCCGCCCCGGGGGCCGTACAGGAGATCAGCGACGAGTCGCTGGACCTGCGCTGGTTCGCGTACGACGAGGTCGCGGGCGTGGCCGACGCGTCGGTCGTACGACTGCTGGAGGCGACCCGCGCGCGGCTCTGAACGGCGCTCCACCGGAAGGGCGCGACGGGGTTCGCCGAGCCGGACGGGTGCGCCGACCGCTGAGGGGCGGCGTGAAGACGTGTAAGGGGCGGTCGCCCGGGCGACCGCCCCTTACACACGCTCCGCTGGAGCGCCCCTTGCTGCGGGCCTAGCTCCAGGCGTTGCCCTGGTTCTGTGCGTGCGCGCCGTGCTGGCCCATGCCGTACTGGGCGCGCAGTCCCTGGCCGATCGCCGCGTTCTGCGGCGGCAGCAGCTCACTGGGCTGGACCAGGATGAAGCCCTGTCCCATGAAGCTGAGCTCCCAGCCCTCACCGGTGTTGCCGCGACGGCGCCACACCCCGGAGGAGTGGGTCTGGGCCTGCATCTGCACGCGCAGACCGGTGGACCAGGCCACGATCGCGTCGGCGTCGCAGTTGACGTACTTGTCCGGGGTGACCTGCATCATCAGGGGCATTCCCGAGGTCATCAGGGCCACCTTGCCGCGGCCCGTGATGTTGAGCTGGTACTTGCCGGACCCGGAGATGCCGTACTGGCTGTCCACGGCGATGACGTCGTGGTGCAGCGAGGAGTCCATCGCCAGGACGTAGCTGCTGTCGACGGTGAGACCGTCCTGGTCCACCTCGACGACGTGCACGTGCTGGGCGAGGTTGGCGAGGTAGACCGAGCCCTGCCCGTGGCAGCGCATCAGCTCGAGGCCCTCACCGGTGTAGGCACGCGCGCGGTGCTGGCTGTTGTTCTGGTACTCGGCGTCGAACTCGACCAGCCCTTGGTACGCGACCATCGTGCCCTTGCGGGCGAGGATGTCGTCGTGTCCCTCCAGGACGACGCGCAGCATCTGCGAGTTCTGCAGGCTGTAGCGCTCCTGTGTCTGCTGCTCGTTGTAGCCGAAAAGCGAGCTCTGCATGCTGTCCTGCTCCCCCTCAGCCCCGGATCCGGAGGCGGTCGGTGCTGTCCTCGCTGGGCTGGACGACGACGATGCCCTGCCCGGAGAACGCCATCTGGTAGGCCTCGCCGCTGCCCCGCCCGATCAGTGACTGCGCCTTGAAGCTGCGCTTGCCCTTGACCTTGAGGTTCGGTGACCAGGCGACGAGCGCGTCCGGGTCGACGTACGTCTCGTCCTCGCCGCCGCCGCAGTCGACCACGATCGGCTTGCCGCGGGAGGTCAGCGCGACCCAGCCCTGGCCGGAGATCTTGGTGTTCCACAGCCCCTGGCCGGCGAACTTGGCGAGCCCCTTCACCCGCTCGACGCCCCACGTGAGGTGGGCGTCGAAGGCGAGCAGGTTGGTGGCGTTGACCGAGATCGCGTCCCCGTTGAGGTTGATCACGACGACGTTGGCGCCGTAGTCGGCGAGATAGAGCAGTCCGTCCCCGGAGCACTTCATCAGGGGCGCGCCCTCACCGGTGATCCAGTCCCGCGCGATCTGGCGCACGGCCGGCGGGTTGGGCTCGTACTGGACGAACCCTTCGTAGGCGACCATCGAGCCCACGCGCGCGAGGAGGTCGTTTCCGGTCTGCATGGCGACCTTCAGCATGTGGTTGCCGTGGTTCTCCATGCGCGCGGTGACGGCTGCCGGGGCAAAGCCCGCGAATGGCTGGTTCATGACGGGCTCCCTCAGACCTCGTACGGCTGGACGACGACGAAATTGCCCGGCGCGGCGCGGAACTGGAGGTTCACGCTCTCGCCGGTGTCGCCCGGGTAGGCATTGCGGCGCATCCGCACCTGGCTGGAGACGATCACCTGGGCGGCGGCCGACCACGCGACGACCGCGTTGCAGTCGGCGAACGTCGTGGGCGTCACCGGCAGCACGACGGGTGCGCCGTGCGTCTTGACGACGATGGTGCCGGTCCCCTGGAACTGCATCGTGAACAACGCGCCCCCGGGGATGCCGTGTCCCTCGATCCTGCGCACCTCGTACTGGAGCGTCTCGTCGAACGCCAGCACGTTCTCCGCGGACACGCAGATCGCGTCCCCCTGGAGCTCGATGGGGTGCAGCATCGTGGAATCCTCGGCGAGGAACACCTGTCCCCGGCCGGAACAGCGCATCAGCTGCATCTCCTGACCGGTCGCGTTGCCCACGATCCGGCCGGCGAAGCCCGCGCCCTTGTAGCTGAAGTCGACCTTGCCCTGGTAGAGCACCATGCTGCCCTGCCGGGCGAGCACCGCCTGGTCACCACCGATGCCCAGGTCGACCCGGACGAGCTTCTTGTTCTGCTGGGTCCAGCGCTGCCCGGTGGGCGTCTCCTTGAAAGCCTGCAGCGCGGCGGACACGCCGGCACCGCCCTGCGGCACGCCTTGCGGCGCACCGTATGGCGAGGGCGCTCCGGCCTGGCCGGGGACCTGCCCGTACTGAGGCTGCTGCCCGTAGCCCGGAGGCGGGGCGGACTGGCCGTAACCGGGCGGCGCGCTCGGAGTCTGCCCGTAGCCGGGAGGTGCGGGCGGCGCCGGCTGGCCGTAACCGGGCGGCATCGGCGCGGTCTGGCCGGGCGGCTGCTGTCCGTAGCCGGGAGGCGGGCCGGACTGCCCCGGCGGCTGGGCGTACGGCGCGGGACCGGGCGGCGGTACGGTGCCGCCGCCGGGCGGGGTGAGGGGCGCGATGATCGTCGGCGCGGCGTGCACCGAGGGCGCGGGCGCGGGGGGCGGAGTGGCTCCCGGCGGTGGCGCGAAGCCCTGTGCCGCGGGCTGCGGAGCGGGCGCCGGGGCGCCGAACGCGGGCGGCGCGAAGGACGGCGACGCGCCGGCCCCCGACTGCTGCGGCACCGGCGTGGCGGCCTCCTCCTCGGCGACCTCGCCGCCGAAGTTCTTCAGCAGCGCGTCCAGCCCGCCGTCGAAGCCCTGTCCCACGGCGGCGAACCGCCAGACGTCCTTGAGGTAGAAGTCGCCCAGCATCACGGCGCGCTCCGTGGTGAACTCCGAGCCGCTGAACGAGTACCGGGCCACCTCCTCGCCACCCGCGACGATACGGAGATATCCGGGGGCGACCTGCGACATCTGCCCTGCGCCGTCGATCGTCGCCGTGAACGACAGCCGCTGGATCTGCGGCGGGATGCGGTCGAGCGTGACGCGGAAGGACTCCGCGTCGCCGGCCTGGGCGCCCAGCAGCTGAATGGACTCCTCGGGTGTCTTCGGCTGGTTGAAGAAGACGAAGTAACGGTCGTCCGAAAGCCGTTCGTCGGCGTCCAGACCGAAGCAGCTGATGTCGAAGCTCAGCCCCGGGCCGGTGATCTGCACACCTACGTACAGATCGGTGCCCGCGGTGAGGTCACTGATCTTGGCCTTGTGGCCGCGTTGGAATTCCCTGGCCATGCGTAACGACCGTCCCCCATCCCGAATGTGACTGCGTCGCGTCAGGCTAACGGCAAACTCCGGGAGCGAACGAAGCCGGTACAGACCCGGTACACAAACCGCGCTTCGAGGGCCTGCGGAAGCAGAGACCTGTCTCCGGCAGCTGAGGGCGGTGTGCGGCTGCCCTACTCCTCACGCATGGGGGGCTGATGGGGCAGCCGGTCGGCGGCGACCACCCCTTCGAGGTAGCCACGGGCACGCTCCGTGCGCGGGTAGGCCTCCAGGAGCCGCCAGAAGCGGGGGCCATGGCCCGGTACGAGAAGGTGCGCGAGTTCGTGGACGAGGACGTAGTCGACGACGTACTCGGGCATGCCCTGCAACCGGTGCGAGAGGCGGATGCTGCCCTCCGACGGGGTGCATGAGCCCCAGCGCGTGTTCTGGTTGGTCACCCAGCGGACCGATTTCGGGCGGGCGCGACCGTCGAAGTACAGGTCGGAGAGGCGGGCGGCGCGCTCGGCGAGTTCACGGTCGCCAAGCATCCGTTTGCTTTCCTGGGCCGCCAGCTTGTCGAGCATGACGCTCACCCAGCGCTGCTCCTCCGCCTCGGACATCCGAGCGGGGATGAGCACGACGGTGCGATCGCCCTCGCGGTACGCGGAGACCGTCCTGCGGCGGCGAGCACTCCGGCGAACCTCGATCGCGCTCGCCCCCGAGCCGCTTGGCGGCAGGCTCGTCGTGCTGCGCTGTGGCATGGCGGCGCGGTGCAGTGGGTCGGCGGGCACGCCCCGACGTTACCCGTTGCACAGGGGAGAAGTCCCGCCTCCGGGACGGTTCGGTGGCGATCCGCACTCCGTGCGCTGGATTTGTACGACGAACGCCGTGGCCTGTGGACAACTTTCGGCACCGATCCGGCAGGGCGGGCATGCTGGCACTCGTCGGCGGAGCAGGACTGCCGCCCACCGACGTACGGGGACACTCTGAGGGCTACGGGGGCCGGTCATGCATCCCATGGTGAAACCCGCGCTGCGGCGCGGCTGGCGGGATCTCAACACGGTGCAGTTCGGGATGGCACCGGCGCACGCGATGGTGCTGGGCCCGATGGACACGGCCACGGGCAGTTTCCTGACCCTGCTCGACGGGACACGCGGGCTGCCCCTGCTGCGCGACGAGGGGCGCCGGATGGGGCTGCCGGACGGTCATGTCGACGGACTCATCGAGCGGCTGGCGGGTGCCGGCCTGCTGGACGACGCGACGGGCGGCGGCCCGGCCGCCGACACGCTGCGCGGAAAGAAGGCCGTTCTCGACCGGCTGCGGCCCGACCTCGCGTCGCTCTCCCTGGTCGCCCCCGCACCGGGCGAGGGGATGAGACGCCTGGCCGCCCGCCGCTCCCTGCGGGTCCAGGTGCGCGGCGCGGGCCGGGTGGGCGTGGTCATCGCCGCGCAGCTGGCGGGTGCCGGGGTGGGCGAGGTCGACGTGCGCGACGGCGGCCGTGTCGAGCCCTGGGACGTCGCCCCGGGCGGTCTGCCCGCCGAGTCCATCGGCGACCGCAGGGAGGACGCCGCCCGGCGGGCCGTCCGGGACGCGGCACCGGACCGGCCGCCCCGCCGCCGCGCGCAGAAAGCCACGGGTGAGACGGGTAAGGGGCGGCGGCTGACCGCGGAGGGCGCCGCGCGGACACCCGCGTCGAGCGACCAGCCCCTGTCCTCCGAGCAGGAGTCCGGCTGGTCCCTGGTGATCCTGGCCCCGCGCGACGGCCTCGCGGTGCACGCTCCCGACCCGGTCGCCGCCGAACCCCTCATCACCTCCGGCACCCCCCATCTCTATGCGGGAGTCGTGGAGGGGACGGGGATGGTCGGCCCTCTGGTCCTGCCCGGCGACACCGGGTGCGCCGGCTGTCTGGACCGGATGCGCGCCGACCGGGACGAGACCTGGCCACGGCTGATCGCCCAGTGGCGGTCCGGAGGCGCCCGGCACCCGCAGGCTTGCGATCTGGCCCTCGCGACCGCCGTAGCCGCTCTGGCCGCCGCGCACGCACTCACCTTTCTGGACGGAAAGTCGCCCTCCGCCACGGGTGCGCGCTGGGAGGCCTCCGTACCCTCTCTGACCTGGCACGCACGCCCGGTCTGGGCGCATCCCGCATGCCCTTGCGGCGCGGCGCAGAAAGGTAAGGAGGAACACCCCTCCGAGAACGGGGAGCCGCACGAGACAATGGCGGAGCAACAGCCGTCGACGAAGTCAGGCCGTCAGGCACACGCGTCGCGGCTGTCTGGGACCTGGAGGGCGCATGTCTGATCTTCCCCGGAAGGCGGTCACCCGGACCGCCAAGCTCGCCGCGCTGCCGCTCGGCTTCGCCGGACGGGCGACGTGGGGGCTTGGCAAACGCATCGGCGGCAAGTCCGCGGAGATCGTCGGCCGCGAGCTGCAACAACGCACGGCGGAGCAGCTGTTCAAGGTGCTCGGCGAGCTCAAGGGCGGTGCGATGAAGTTCGGACAGGCCCTGTCCGTCTTCGAGTCGGCACTGCCCGAGGAGATCGCCGGGCCCTACCGCGCGGCGCTGACCAAGCTCCAGGAAGCCGCCCCGCCGATGCCGACACGGACGGTGCACGCCGTGCTGGAGGAGCGGCTCGGCGCCGACTGGTCCGAGCTGTTCCTGGAGTTCGACGACAAGCCCTCGGCGGCCGCCTCGATCGGCCAGGTCCACCGCGCCGTGTGGCACGACGGGCGGGGAGTCGCGGTCAAGGTGCAATACCCGGGCGCCGGCGAAGCCCTGCTGTCGGACCTGACTCAGCTGAGCCGTTTCGCCCGTCTCCTCGGGCCGCTCATCCCCGGTATGGACATCAAGCCGCTGATCACGGAGCTGCACGACCGGGTGTCCGAGGAGCTCGACTACGGCTTGGAGGCACAGGCTCAGGCAGCGCACGCGGACGAGTTCGCGGGGGACCCGGATGTGCTGGTGCCCGCCGTGGTCCACCAGTGCGAGCAGGTGCTGGTGACGGAGTGGATCGACGGCATCCCGCTCTCCGAGGTCATCGCCGACGGCACTCAGGAGCAGCGCGACCGCGCCGGCCAGCTGCTGGCGCGCTTCCTGTTCTCGGGCCCTGCCCGCACGGGCCTGCTGCACGCGGATCCGCACCCGGGCAACTTCCGCCTCCTGCCCGACGAGAAGAGCGGCTGGCGGCTGGGCGTCCTGGACTTCGGCACGGTCGACCGTCTCCCCGGCGGTCTGCCCTCGACGATCGGGGACTCGCTGCGCATGACCCTCGACGGCGAGGCGGACGCCGTCTACGAACTGCTCTGTACGGAGGGCTTCGTCAAGGAGTCGATAGAGCTCGCCCCTGACGCCGTCCTCGACTATCTGCTCCCGATCATCGAACCGGCCCAGGCCGACGAATTCACCTTCACCCGTAGCTGGATGCGCAGCCAGGCCACGCGCATCGCCGATCCCCGGTCCCCCGCCCACCAGCTGGGCAGGCAACTGAATCTCCCCCCGTCCTACCTCCTGATACACCGCGTCACCCTCAGCACCATCGGCGTCCTGTGCCAACTGGGCGCGACGGTGCGGCTGCGGGACGAACTGGAGGAGTGGCTGCCGGGATTCCTGGCGGAGGAGGACGAGTCGCAGGAGCTGGAAGAGGAGTCGGCTGCGGAGGCGTGAGCGGAACTACCACCAGGACGAGTCGAGGCGGCCTTCGATCGCTCTGAGGTTGGCCCGGGCACACCCGTCACAGAAGTAGTGGCGGGTGCCGTTCTCCACGGAACAGGTCCAGGTGACCGGGGTGCCTTCGGCCGGGATTCCACAGCGGGCGCACACGATCTGGGCCTCGGCCGTGTCGGACCGCTGCGCGGAACCGCTGCTGTCACTGTCCCCGGGAAGACTCGTCACGCGGCGACGATATCGCCGAAATGGGCGGTTCGGCGGGCACAACGCACCGCGGGGGCCGGTCCGTTCGGACCGGCCCCCGCTCTGAAGGTGTCGCCTACTGCTTCCGAATGCCTCGGATCACTGCATGACAGCCATGGCCAGCGCCCGGCGAGCACGCATCGAGGCGCGCTCGGCACGGCGCTGCATCCGCCGGGCGGTCGCCAGGCGCAAGGCCCGGCGTTCCCGCTCGGCCTCGTGCAGCCGGTCGTGCATATGCGCACGAGCCAGGGCTTCTGGGATGAGTTGCATCTCTCGGGTCCTGTTCTGACGCGAGTCGATCGCGCCGGTGGTGGTGAAGTCTGGGATTGCGGAGCCTGCGGGCTCGTTGATGGACGGCTTCATCGGGGCCTGCTTCTTGGGGTCGTTCGTCAGGGGGCGGTCGATCGTTCCTGCGATGTTCATGCTGTGACCGGGTTCTTGCGCGGGCGGCCACGCGGCCGCTTGCGAGCCACGACGACACCCTGGACGAAGAGCTCGCCACCCCAGAC
The DNA here is from genome assembly GCF_042881375.1 of Streptomyces sp. NPDC058274. Classification (NCBI taxonomy): domain Bacteria; kingdom Bacillati; phylum Actinomycetota; class Actinomycetes; order Kitasatosporales; family Streptomycetaceae; genus Streptomyces; species Streptomyces sp. NPDC058274. The sequence goes on along the minus strand of NZ_JBHVXW010000010.1, from coordinate 4,671 downwards.
GCCCCAGGGCTCACGCCGCTCCTTGGCGCCGGCGAGGCAGGCCTCCATCAGCGGGCAGGTGCGGCAGAGCGACTTGGCGTACTCGACATCGGCCGGCGACTCGGCGAAGAAGACCTCCGGGTCGTAGGAGCGGCAGGGGACGGGTACGCCGAGGCTCTCGATGGCGTCGTCGAGCGCGGTGAGCGCAGTGAGCGGGATCAAGGTGGAGTCCTTCGTGGGGCTGGGCGGGGGGATCGTCTCGGAAGGCGGTACGGACGGGGCGTGCGCTTCGAGTTGCACGGGGTGTTTTCCTCGTCTGGTCGTGCCGGCCGGTTGGCCGGTTGGCGGCTGGTACCGGGTTCTTTTCTTGTCCCGAGGCCCCTTCGCTCTGCTGTCCCCGGTCGGGGACAAACAGAAGGGCCGCGGATCCCGGGTGGGGTTCCGCGGCCCTGAAGGCGCCGGCCTGATCGAAAATCAGGCTGGATCACTCCAGGGTTCAGGCCCACGGAAGGCCCACATCGTGTGGTGCTGCGTCGAGTGCTTCAGGGCTCCGGCACTGGCTGCCGCAAAGGCATAGGTCCGTGCCTGTGCCGCTACTGCTTCCAGTGCCTGGATCGGTCGCTCATTGCGCTCACGGATGGGAAGACCCGCGAGAGACACGGGGGAGGCCGGACGGACGGCGGAGATGCCGGACAGACCGGTGCCCAGGTTCGAGACGCCGAGCGCGCACGTGGAGACGACCGAGCGATCGGTCATTTTCACGATGCTGTTGAAGCTGGTGGTGATGCTGATCACTGGAATCGCCTCCTCTCGGCGTCTATGGGGACCGGGATGAACCGGTCCGACGGTTGTTAAGTACAGCACGGAACCAGGGCCTCGGAGAAGGCCGCTGCTTCCGTGTTAAGAACCTATGGGGATTGCTGGGGCATGCGCAAACTATTTTTTCGACGAGTTTGAATCAGTCACTTTCGTCGTCTCCTCCAAGCTCCCGGCCTGCGCAGATGGCCAGAACATCGGCCCCGAAGCGGTTGAGTTTGCGTACTCCGACGCCCGGGATGCGCGCCAGCTCACGCTCGTCGTCCGGCACGGTCTCCGCGATCGCCATCAGTGTCTTGTCGGTGAAGACGCAGAAGGCCGGCTGCCCGCTGCGCTCCGCCTGGACCGCTCGCCACTCCCGCAGCCGCTCATAGAGACCCTCGTCCATGTCGGAGGGGCAGTCCTCACAGCGCATCAGCTTCATCTCACCGGCCTCGGTGAGCGAGCGGCCGCAGACCCGGCAACGGGCCGGCGTCCGGCTGACGCGCCGCACGGCACTGCCACCACGGCTGCCGACACCACGCTCGATCCCTCCGGCGCCTCCGGCCCCTCCTGAGGCGGCGCGGCCCGCGGTGGCGACCGAGCCGGGGCGCAGGCCGTCGAGGAAGCGGCTGGGACGGCGGTTGGCACGGCCACCGGGCGAACGGGAGAGCGCCCAGGAGACGAAGAGGTGTTCTCTGGCCCGGGTGACTCCGACGTAGAGCAGACGGCGCTCCTCCTCGATCTGCTCGTCGGTCTTTGCATAGGTGATCGGCATCATGCCCTCGGCGACACCCACCAGGAAGACGACGTCCCACTCGAGCCCCTTGGCCGAGTGCAGGGACGCGAGGGTGACGCCCTGGACGGTCGGGGCGTGCTGCGAGCCGGCGCGCTCGTCGAGCTCCGCCACCAGATCGCTCAGGGTGGCACCCGGCTTGGCCGCGGCGAAGTCCTGCGCGAGGTTGACCAGGGCGGCCAGCGACTCCCAGCGCTCTCTGACGGCACCGGAACCGGCGGGAGGCTGGTTCGTCCAGCCCTCCCCCGACAGCACCGCGCGGACCTGGGAAGGCAGGTCGATGACGTCGTCCAGCAGGGAGTCATTGCCTCCGAAGCGGGCCGCGCCGCGCAGGGCGACCCCGGCCTTGCGCACCTCCGGGCGGTCGAAGAACCGCTCGGCGCCGCGCAGCTGGTAGGGCACTCCGGCGTCGGCCAGGGCCTGTTCGTAGATCTCGGACTGGGAATTCGTCCGAAAGAGGACGGCGATCTCGGCCGCCGGGACTCCTGAGGCGATGAGGTCACGGATGCGGCGGGCCGCGCCCTCGGCCTCGACGGGCTCGTCCGTGTATTCGGTGTAGACGGGCTCAGGGCCGGGGGCGCGCTGGGAGATCAGCTCCAGGCGGTGGTCGGCGGCGCGGCCCCGGGCCTGGGCGAGCAGTCCGTTGGCGAGATGGACCACCTGGGGCGAGGAGCGGTAGTCGCGGACGAGCTTGACGACCGTGGCCCCGGGGTGGCGGGTGCGGAAGTCGAGCAGGTGGTCGGGGGTTGCACCGGTGAACGAGTAGATCGTCTGGCTGGCGTCGCCGACGACGCAGAGGCTGTCGCGCTCACCGAGCCACAGCTCCAGAAGACGCTGCTGGAGGGGGCTGACGTCCTGGTACTCGTCGACCACGAAGTGCTGGTACTGCGAGCGGACCTGCTCGGCGATGTCGTGCCGGTCCTGGAGGATGGCGACGGTCAGCAGCAGGACGTCCTCGAAGTCAATGACCGCGCGGTCGCGCTTGAGGTCCTCGTACGTCGAGTAGAGCTGGGCGATCTCGGCCGGGTCGCGGGGAACCTCGCGGCCGGACTTGGCGGCAGCGGCCGCGTAGTCACCGGGGACGGTCTGGGTGACCTTGGACCACTCGATCTCGGCGGTCACGTCCCGCAGCTCGCCCCGGTCGAGGCGGATGCGGCAGGCGGCCGCCGCGTCCGCGACGAGCTGGATCTTGCGGTCGATGAGCCGGGGCAGGCTCCCGCCGACCGCTTTCGGCCAGAAGTACTGGAGCTGGCGCAGCGCGGCCGAGTGGAAGGTGCGGGCCTGGACTCCGCCGGCACCGAGCTGACGGAGGCGGCCGCGCATCTCCCCCGCGGCACGGTTGGTGAAGGTGACGGCCAGCACGCTGGAGGGCTGGAGGATCCCGGAACGCACCCCGTAGGCGATGCGGTGGGTGATCGCTCGCGTCTTGCCCGTGCCGGCCCCGGCCAGCACGCACACCGGACCGTGCAGGGCGGTCGCCACCTCGCGCTGCTCGGGGTCGAGCCCTTCGAGCACCGCGTCGGCCGAGTCCGGTACCTGCGGGAAGAGGGTGGAGTGCGTTGCTGCTGTCACACCGCCATGCTGCCAGGTCGGCGGAGACGGGTGAGCCGGTTGTCCACAGGGAGGCCCCTGCAGTCGTACTAATGCGGCAGGCGCGCCGTCGGGGCCCATTGGGGAACAGAGCGGGCGCCGGGCCCTCGCGCCGAGCCCCAGGGCGGCCGCGTACGGGAATGGCCGCCCGCTCGCGTACGTTCCTCCCACAGCGAGCACGCATCCCTGCGGCGAAGGAGCACAAAAGACATGCCGGGCACTGTGACGATGTACAGCACCACGTGGTGTGGCTACTGCCGTCGGCTGAAGGGCCAGATGGACCGGGAGGGCATCACGTACAACGAGATCAACATCGAGCAGGACCCGGAGTCCGCGGCGTTCGTGGAGAAGGCGAACGGCGGAAACCAGACGGTTCCCACGGTTCAGGTGATTCCCTCCAGTGGTGGCGCTGAAGTCGTGATGACGAACCCGAGCCTTGCCCAGGTGAAGCAGGCGCTCGGCGTCTGACTCAGCTGACGCACACGACCCCCGACCGGCCCGGCGCCGGATCGGGGGTTTTGTATGCCCAGGCTGCACGAGACGGCCTGGCGGTAGCGTGATCCACATGACGACCGAGGACGAGGCCGACTGTGAGGCGCTGGTCGGAGGCATGATGAACGCGGGCGCGGTCTTCCGCCGGGGTGCGCTGGTGGAACGCCCGGCACCGCACAACGCACACGCCCTCCACGCCCACCTCCTCGCGCTGAAAGAGCACGGCTTCGACGCGGCTCCGACTCCCGTGGGTCTGACTGCTGAGGGTCGTGAGCAGCTGACCTTCATTCCTGGCGACGTGGCTCTGCCACCCTTCCCGCCCTGGGTGCTGACGACAACCGCTCTCGAATCGGTGGGGATCCTGCTGCGCCGCCTGCATGCGGCCGGCGCGGCCATCGCGGTCGACACGGACGTCGAGTGGCCCCAGGACCTCGCCGACCCGGAGGGAGGAACGGTGTTGTGCCACAACGACGTGTGCCCGGACAACGTCGTCTTCCGCGACGGTCGCGCCGCCGCCTTGATTGATTTCGACCTGGCGGCTCCGGGCCGTCCTCTCTGGGACGTCGCCATGGCCGCCCGCTACTGGGTTCCCATGCTTGATCCGGTGTCCGCGGCTGTGCTGTATCCCGCCGGGTCGGATGCGCCTGCGCGGCTGCGGATCCTCGCCGACGGCTACGGCCTCTCCGCGGGAGAGCGCGCCGAATTGCCCGGCGTGATCGAACAGGCCACGGAGATCTGCCGGGCCTTCGTCACCCGCCGCGTGGCTGACGGTGATCCTGTCTACCTCCAAGCGCTGGCCGACCATGGCGGATGGGAACGCTGGGACCGCATGCAGACCTGGCTGGCCGACCACCGCCAGACGTTCACTGTCGCGCTGCTGGACTGATGGGCTCGGGCGCTGATCCCCCAGAAGATCGGCGTCCGAGCGGCACGCCGTAGGTGCACGCCGTAGGTGCACGCCGTAGGTGCACGCCGTAGGGCGACGCGGACGCAGAAGTGGGGCTGACCTCGGTAGTGCG
>NZ_JBHVXW010000009.1:0-305743 GCF_042881375.1 Streptomyces sp. NPDC058274 | reverse complement strand
TCCATGTCCTCGCCGTCCTCCCTGCTCCACTGGACCCGGCGCATGATCGAAATCCGCAAACAGAACATGGCCTTCGGCCTCGGCTCCTACACCGAACTCCCCTCCTCCAACCCCGCCGTCATCGCCTTCCTGCGCGAATACAAAGACGACCTGGTGCTGTGCGTCCACAACTTCTCCCGCTTCGCGCAGCCCACGGAACTGGACCTGCGGGAGTTCAACGGACGCCATCCCGTCGAACTGATCGGCGGGGTGCGCTTCCCCGCCATCGGCGAACTGCCGTACCTGCTGACCATGGCGGGCCACGGCTTCTACTGGTTCCGGCTCCGCGCCCTCTCCTCCCGCGTCATCCGGCGTTCTTGAACGTGAACCTCTGAAAGGACGCGTCGCCATGCCCAACACCGCACTGCAGAGACCTGGAAGCCTCGATCTCGCCGGGCTGCTGAGCTCGCTCGACGAGCTGCTGCACGCGTGGCTGCCGCGGCAGCGCTGGTTCGCGGGCAAAGGGCGGACCATCACGGAACTGACCCTGCAGTCGGTGACCGAGCTGCACCCGGGCTGTCTGCACGTCCTGGTGCACGCCGGCCACGAGGGCACGGGCAGCGGCGACGGCCCAGGAGGCACTCCCCCGGCCGACGACTGCTACCAACTGCTGCTCGGCACAAGGCAGATGCTGCCGCCGCGGCTCGCCCACGCCCTCATCGGCCGGGCCGACGAGGGCCCGCTGGCCGGCCTGATGGTGTACGACGCCCTCCAGGACCCCGAGGCGGCGGAGCTCCTCCTGGAGCGGCTGCGCCACCCGGGCACGGCGGGCCCGCTGCGCTTCGAGCGCGACACCCGGGTCCCGATCCCCACCGGTCTTGCCCCGCGTCTGCTCGATGCCGAGCAGTCCAACTCCTCGTTGGTGTACGGGGATTCGTTCATCCTCAAGGTCTTCCGGCGTGTCCAGCCCGGGATCAACCCGGACCTGGAAGTGCCGTGGTCGCTGGCCCGGGAGGGCTGCACACGCGTACCCGCGCCCGTGGCCTGGTTCCGTACGTCACAGCCCGCGCAGGCCACGCTCGGCGTCCTCCAGCCGTATCTGCGCGACGCCTCCGACGGCTGGGAGCTGGCGGTCGAATCGCTCACCTCCGAACGGGACTTCACCCACGAGGCGTACACGCTGGGGCGAGCCACCGCCGAAGTGCATCTGGCGCTGGCCGCGGCCTTCCCGCTGGAGACGCCGACCCGCCGGCACAACGGGCGCCTCGCCCTCGCGATGACCGAACGGCTGCACGCCACCGCGCGGTCCGTGCCCGCGCTGCTGCCGTATGTGCCCGGACTGCAGTCCGCCTACGACGCGCTCGCGCGCCTCGACACGGCCCACCCCGCACAGCGGATCCACGGCGACCTCCACCTCGGACAGGTACTGCGGACCGGACAGCGGTGGTTCGTCATCGATTTCGAGGGGGAGCCGGCCCGGCCGCTGGCCGAGCGCCGGCGCGCCCAGTCCCCGGCCCGTGATGTCGCGGGCATGCTGCGCTCCTTCGACTACGCGGCGCGCTCCCGGCGGCCGTGGCGGCCGGAGTGGTCACAGCGCTGCCGGGAGGCCTACTGCTCGGGCTACGCCGCCCAGGCGCGGTGGGATCCCCGGGAGGAGCCCGAGGTGCTGCGCGCCTACGAGACGGACAGGGCCGTGTACGAGGTGCTGTACGAGGCCCGGCACCGGCCCGACTGGCTTCCGGTGCCGATGGCGGCGATCACCGGGCTTGCCGAAACGACCCTGCGGCCGCCACGGCAGTGATCCGCCGCCCGCCCCGCTCGCCCTTTCTTCCCGCCCAAGGAGGCTGACCCCCGTGGCACCGCACACGACCGTCGTTCCCGAACCGCCCGTCCTCGTACTGCCTGCGGAGACGCCCGAGCCAGCGACCACGCCCGGCGCGGGACCGCCCGAACCCGGGCACGGCAGTCTTGACGTGCGGCCGGTGGCCGAACCCGGGCACGGCAGTCTCGGCGTACGGCCGACGGCCGCCATGGACGCGACGGACCGTGCGCGCCTGCTGTCGGGCGCCCACCACGACCCGCACGCGCTGCTCGGCGCGCATCCGGTCCCGGGCGGCATCCGGTTCTGCGTCCTGCGGCCCTTCGCCAAGGCCGTGAGTGTCCTGGTCGACGGGTGGCGTGCCAAGCTCAAGGACGTGGGGGACGGTCTCTTCGCGGGCATCCTGGCGCTCGACGCCGTCCCGGAGTACACGCTGCTGGTGACGTACGACGGCGACGAGTCCGAGGTGCCGGACCCCTACCGCTTCCTGCCCTCCCTGGGTGAGCTCGATCTGCATCTGATCGGCGAGGGGCGGCACGAGGAACTGTGGCGGGCGCTCGGCGCCCACCCGATGGTCCACGAGGGTGTCCACGGCACGCGCTTCACGGTCTGGGCGCCGAACGCCCAAGGGGTCAGGGTCTGCGGCGACTTCTGTCACTGGGACGGCAGCGCGTATCCCATGCGCTCGCTCGGCGCGACGGGCGTGTGGGAACTGTTCCTGCCCGGCATCGGGGCGGGGACGCCGTACAAGTTCGACATCACCCGGCCCGACGGAACGCACACCCTGCGCGCCGACCCGATGGCCCGGCACACCGAGGTGCCCCCGGCGACCGCCTCCATCGTCACGGAGTCCTCCTACGAGTGGGGGGACGACGCCTGGCTGACCCACCGCACGGATCTCCCGCTGCACGAGGCCCCGTTCTCGGTCTACGAGGTCCATCTGGCGTCCTGGCGACCGGGCCTGACGTACCGTGAGCTGGCTGAGCAACTTCCCGCGTACGTATCCGACTTGGGCTTCACCCATGTGGAACTGATGCCGGTGGCCGAGCACCCCTTCGGCGGCTCCTGGGGCTACCAGATCACCGGCTTCTACGCGCCGACCTCGCGCCTCGGTACACCGGACGACTTCAAGTACCTGGTCGATGCCCTGCACCGGGCCGGGATCGGGGTCCTCATGGACTGGGTGCCCGCGCACTTCCCGCGCGACGACTGGGCGCTGGCCCAGTTCGACGGCACCCCGCTGTACGAGCACGGTGACCCCCAGCGGGCGGCCCACCCCGACTGGGGCACGCTGGAGTTCGACTACGGCCGCCGGGAGGTGCGCAACTTCCTGGTCGCCAACGCGGTGTACTGGTGCGAGGAGTTCCACATCGACGGGCTGCGGGTGGACGCTGTCGCCTCCATGCTCTACCTCGACTACTCCCGCGAGCCGGGCCAGTGGAACCCCAACATGTACGGCGGCAACGAGGATCTCCACGCCGTCGCGTTCCTCCAGGAGATGAACGCCACGCTCTACCGCCGCAACCCGGGCGTCGTGACCATCGCGGAGGAGTCGACGGCCTGGGACGGCGTCACCAGACCGACCTCCGACGGCGGGCTCGGCTTCGGCCTGAAGTGGAACATGGGCTGGATGCACGACTCGCTGGTCTACATCTCGAAGGACCCGGTGCATCGCAAGTACCACCACAACGAGATGACCTTCTCGATGGTGTACGCCTACAGCGAGAACTACGTGCTGCCCATCTCCCACGACGAAGTCGTCCACGGCAAGCAGGCGTTGGTGTCGAAGATGCCGGGCGACTGGTGGCAGCAGCGGGCCAACGAGCGCGCCTACCTCGGCTACATGTGGGCCCACCCGGGCAAGCAACTCCTTTTCATGGGGCAGGAGTTCGCCCAGGGCGGCGAATGGTCGGAGGCGCAGGGGCCGGACTGGTGGCTGCTCGACCCGGACTACAGCGCGGAGCCGGACCACCGCGGTGTCCGCGATCTCGTCCGCGACCTGAACACCGTCTACCGCCGGGAAGCCGCACTGTGGCAGCGCGACACCGACCCCGCCGGCTTCGCCTGGGTCGTCGGGGACGCCGCCGAGGACAACGTCTTCGCCTTCCTCCGCTACGCCGCCGACGGCTCCCCGCTCCTCGCGGTGAGCAACTTCTCTCCGGTCGTCCGCCACGGGTACCGGCTCGGGGTTCCCGACGACGTCCCCGCCTGGCACGAGGTCCTCAACACCGACCTCGCCCGCTACGGCGGCGGCGACGTCACCAACGAGGGCCCGCTGAAGCCCGGGCCGGAGCCGAGCCACGGTCGCCCGGCCTCGCTGAGCCTGACCCTGCCGCCGCTGGCGACGCTGTGGCTGCGGCCTGCCTGACGGCGGGCGGCCATCCCCCCGCGTGTCTCACGGGGAGGACGGTTTGCCCGCCGTGCCGATCCAGGTGTGGAACAGTGCGCCGAGGTCCTTGCCGGAGAGCCGCTCCGAGAGGCGGATGAACTGCGCCGTCGTTCCGTGTCCGTCGCGGTGGCCACCGGCCCAGGCGCGCAGGATGCCGAAGAAGACGGGATCGCCCACAGCGGCGCGCAGCTTCTGCAGGGCCATGGCTCCGCGGGCGTACACGGGTGTCTCGAAGATGTGCGATCCATCGCCCGGGTCGGCGGGGGCGAACGCCCACAGGTCGTCGCTCGCCGGTCGCGCGTACAGGGCGTCGAAGGTCTTCTGGGCGCTCTTGCCGCCGTGCTGCTCCGTGTAGAGCCACTCGGCGTAGGTGGCGAAGCCCTCGTTGAGCCAGATGTCCTTCCAGGTGGTGAGGGAGACGGAGTCGCCGAACCACTGGTGCGCGCTCTCGTGGACGAGGGTGCTCAGGTCGGGTGCCCGGTCGTAGACCGGTCGCGTCTGGGTCTCCAGCGCGTATCCGACCTGCGGGGCGTGGTCGACGATGGAGCCGGCGGCGCGGAAGGGGTACGGGCCGAAGACGCTGCTCTCCCAGGCGAGAACCGACGGCAGCTTCTTGAGCACGGGGGCGGCGGCGGTCGCCTCGCGCGGGTCGACGGCGTTGTAGACCCTCAGGCCGTCCGGGGTGGTGAACTGCTCGACCTTGAACTTGCCCACCGTCGCCGTGGCCAGGTAGGCGGCCATCGGTTCCGTCTGCCGCCAGCGGAAGGTGGTGCGGCCGTGGGAGGTCCGCTGCCCGAGCAGGACGCCGTTGGAGACCGCGGCGCGCCCTTCGGGCACGGTGATCGTGATGTCGTAGGACGCCTTGTCCGTGGGGTGGTTGTTGCCGGGGAACCAGGTCATGGCGCCCTGTGGCTCGCCGGCCACGAACGCGCCGTCGTCGGTGGGGATCCAGCCGTCCAGGGAACCGTCCGGGTCGGTGACCGGCTTGGGGGTGCCGCGGTAGGTGACGGTGACGCGGAACTCCTGGCCCTTGCGCAGCGCGTGCCGTGGGGTGACGACGAGTTCCTGGCCGTCCCGGCGGAAGGCGGCCTTGTGGTGACCGACCGTCACGCCGGTGACCTTCAGGCCCTTGAGGTCGAGATCGAAGCGGGTGAGCCGCTGGGTGGCGCGGGCGGTGAGGACCGTCTTGCCGTCGAGGTGCCGGGTCCCCGTGTCGTATCCCAGGGTCAGGGCGTAGTGGCGGACGTCGTAGCCGCCGTTGCCGGCCAGGGTGAAGTACGGGTCTCCCGCGCCGGCGGCGCCCACGGTCCCGGCCGCCGCCGGCGAGGCCGCCACGAGCAGGGCCGCGACGGCGACGGGGACCGCCGCGACAACTGCTTCCCGGCGAAGAACGGTCGGGCGTCTGGAGGGCTGCTGTCGCGGCAGTGTCACGTTCGCTCCTGGGGGTGGCGTTGATCAATTCCGGTCAGCTTAGGGGCGGCCTCGACGCGAAAACCCATCGATCAGATCACGTTCTCGGCCGGCCCGCCGCAGGGTGTCGTGGTGATCCGGCCGCGCTCACACCCAGGGCGGCGGACCGTCCGGGACGAGCTGGTGCACGTCGAAGAGGACTGCGGCCTCGACGCCGAGGGCGGGACCGGCCATCCGGGCCACCCAGGTCAGGAACGGGCGCGGTTCGGGGGCCTGTGCTCCCAGCCCCTTGGTGTACTCGACGTGGGCCTCCAGGGAGGCGATGCCGCGTTCCAGCGGCTCGCCGGTGACATCCACCCCGTGCGTGGACTGCTCGGCGCCGGCGAGGCACACCATCCGGATGCCGTTCCAGGGTTCCAGCCCCTCGTCGGCCAGCTCCGGGAAGATCCACCGGTTGCCGGCGTCCCGCGCCGCGTCCAGGGTGGCCAGTCCCACCACGCGGTGGTCGGCCTGGTTGGTGATGCCGCCGATCATGCGCACGGTGAACGCGCCGGAGACCACGATCTCGGGCCGGTGGCGGCGCATGGCCCGCACGATGTCGCGGCGCAGCTCCAGTCCGTACTCGATGACGCCGTCGGGGTGGTCGAGGAACTCGACGGTGTCGACGCCGACTTCGCGGGCCCCGGCACGTTCCTCGGCCTCGCGCAGGGGCTTCGCGCGGTCCGGGTGCATGCCGTCGATACCGGCCTCGCCACGCGTGGCCAGGAGATACGTGACCTGCTTGCCCTGGGCCGTCCACCGGGCGACCGCGCACGCCGTGCCGTACTCGATGTCGTCGGGGTGGGAGGCCACGGCGAGACATCGCTGCCAGTCCTCGGCCAGCGCGGGAAGGGCCGGAGCATCCGGGAAGCCGTCTTTGTCGCGAGGGGAAGTCATGCACCGAATCATGGCGCTCTGCACCTCTTGTGGGACAGAGGCGCGAGAGGCGGGATCCGGGCGCGACGGCTCACTCCTCGGGACGCCGGTCCCCGGGCCTGGTCAGGGCCACCGGTGGCGTGATGGAGTCGCGTCAGTGTGCGACGACCGAGACGACAGATCGGACTTCCGTGAACGGCACTCCGCCAGCCTGGTCCTCCTCACCGGTCAGGGTCGGGCTCGTCGGCGCCGGCCCGTGGGCGCGCGCCGTGCACGCCCGCGTACTCGCCGCCGGGCCCGAGACGCAGCTGACCGGGGTGTGGGCCCGGCGGACCGAAGCGGCCCGGGAGACCGCCGCGCCCTACGGCGCCGCCGTCGCGACGACCTTCGAGGAGCTGCTCGACGGGTGTGAGGCGGTCGCCTTCGCCGTTCCGCCCGCGGTCCAGGCGGACCTGGCGCACCGCGCCGCCAAGGCGGGCAAGGCCCTGCTGCTGGAGAAGCCGCTCGGCGCCGACCTGTCCTCGGCGCAGCGGCTCGCCGAAGCCATCCAGGACGCGGGGGTGGTGTCCCAGCTCGTCCTGACCAATCGCTACCACCCCGTCGTCCGGGAGTTCCTCGCGGCGGCCCGGGAGCTCGATGTGGCGGGCGCCCGTTCCTGCCTCGTCCACGGCGCGTTCCTGGGCGGCGACTTCGCCACCACCTGGCGGCTGGAGCACGGCGCGCTGCTGGACCTCGGACCGCATCTGCTGGACCTGCTGGACGCGGCCGTCGGACGCATCGTCGCCATCCGCGGCACCGGCGACCCGCGCCGCTGGATCGAGCTCACCTGCGAGCACGAGAACGGCGCCGTCAGCCAGGCCTCGCTCTCCGGGTCGGTGAACGTCCCCAGCGGCATCACCCGCATCGAACTCTTCGGCTCCCACCCCACGCTCGTGTTCGACAGCGCCGGACTCGGCCAGGAGGAGCCCTGGCCCGTGCTGCGCCGGGAGTTCGCCACGGCCGTGCGCAGCGGAGTCTCCGGCGAGCTGGACGCCCGGCGCGGACTGCATCTGCAGACCCTGATGGCGCTGGCACTGAATGGGTAGCCCTCCCGGTGGGGCCGATGGGCGGCGCCGTTCAGGGGAAACACCGGCCCGGGACGAGTGGAGTCGTGCCGGGTCTGTCGACAACTGACCTGTGACACTGCCGCGTATCGCGCCCATGCTCGCCACGCCCGGTGTGCTGCCCCCGGCCGGGCAGGACATGCGGTGGGCCTACGAGACCAAGCAGGACGGCCAGCGTGTGGTGGTCTACCTCCCCGGGGACGGCTCCGTGGTGCTGCGTGCCCGGTCCGGGGAGGACATCACGGCCGCGTACCCCGAACTCCTGTCGCTGGGCGGCGCCCTCGGGAGCACCGCGGCGATCCTGGACGGGGAGATCGTGGTCCTGGACGAGCGGGGGCGCGGGGACTTCCAGCGCCTGCAGTCCCGTATGGGCCTGGCCCACGCGCCGGCCAGGGCGGCGCGCCGGGCCGCGGAGACGCCCGTCCACCTGATGCTGTTCGACGTGATGCATCTGCGGGGCGACCTGACGGGGACGCGTTACGCGCGGCGGCGGCAGGAGTTGGAGGCGCTCGGTCTCGCCGGGCCGTTCTGGTCGACTCCGTCGGCGCTCGTCGGCCACGGCGAGTCCGCCCTGCGGGCCACTCGGGAGAACGCCCTGGAGGGGCTGGTCTGCAAACGGCTCGACTCCGTGTACGAGCCGGGGGTGCGTTCCCGCGCCTGGATCAAGATCCGCAACATGAGGACCGCCGACGTCATCATCGGCGGCTGGTCCCCCGGCCGCGGCCGCCTCGCGGGACTCCCCGGCGCCGTGCTCGTGGGACAGCGCGAGGCGGGCCGGCTGCGCTATGCCGGCAGTGTGGGAACCGGCTGGAGCACGGAGGAACGGCTGGCGCTCGCGCGGCTGCTGAGCGCCGCCGAGAGCGACACGTGTCCCTTCGACACGGTGCCTCCCGTGCCGGGTGCGCACTGGGTGCTGCCGCTTCTGGTCGGCGAGGTCCGCTACAGCACACGGACACGAGCCGGGCTGCTGAGGCAGCCGTCGTGGCACCGGCTCCGCCCGGACCTGGCTCCCGAGGACTCCGCCGCGGACCTGCCCTGAGAAGCGGCCGGCCCGGCCAGGCTCAGGTTCCGTAGCGACGCAGCGCCGGTGTCACGGCGGCGAGTACCAGCATCGCGGCGATGACCAGCAGACCGCCGCCCACGACGGCCGTACGCGCGCCCAGGGCCGCGCCGGCCGTGCCGTGGAGTACGTCCGCCAGACGGGGGCCGCCCGCGACCACCACTGTGAACACGCCCTGCATCCGTCCGCGCATCTCGTCGGTGGCGGCCGACAGGAGGATGGCTCCGCGGAAGACCATGGAGACCATGTCGGCGACCCCCGCGGCGGCGAGGAACGCGACTGCGACCCAGAGACTGGTGCTCAGACCGAAGCCCGTGATCGCCGCGCCCCAGGCCACCACCGCGGCGATGACCATGAGGCCGTGGCGGCGGGCGCGCGAGAAGGTGCCGGACAGCAGTCCGCCGGCCACCGCGCCGACGGGAATCGCCGCGAACAGCAGCCCGAGCGCGAGTCCTTCGCCGTAGGGCGCGTAGGTCTCGGCCGCCAGCTGGGGGAACAGGGCCCGGGGCATGCCGAAGACCATCGCGATGATGTCGGCGAGGAACGAGAGCAGCAGCACCTTGTGCCCGGAGATGTAGCGGAAACCGGCAGCGACCTCCCGCCAGCCGGCCCGCCGGGATACGGAGGCGCCGAGCGGCGGCAGCGACGGGAGCCGGAACACGGCCCACACCGTGACGCACAGGGCCACGGCGTCGATGAGATACAGCTCGGCCAGGCCGATGACAGGGATCAGCGCACCGGCGAGCAGCGGTCCGGCCACCAGTCCGGTCTGCATGACGGTCGAGCCGAGCGCGTTCGCCGCGGGCAGTTCGTCCGCGGGGACCAGCCGGGCGATGGAGGCGTTGCGGGCCGGGGAGTTCAGGCCGAAGAAGGCCTGCTGGAGGGCGAGCAGCACCATCAGCACGAGCACCGAGCCGAGTCCGGTGACGGCCTGGATCCAGAACAGCAGTGAGGTGACGGCTATGCCGATGTTGGTGACGAGGAGCAGCTTGCGCCGGTCCATGCTGTCGGCGATCGCACCGCCCCACAGCGCGAAGACCACGAGCGGCAGCAGCCCGGCGAGGCTCGCGTAGCCGACCCAGGCCGAGGAGCCCGTGATGTCGTAGATCTGCTTCGGTACGGCGACGGCGGTGAGCTGGCTGCCCACGGCCGTCACGATGGTCGACGACCAGAGCCGGCGAAAGGCGGGTCGCCGCAGGGGCCGGGTGTCCATGGCCCAACGGCGCCAACCGCCGCGCTGGGTGGCCCGCTCCGCCCGGACCGACGTCTCGTCGTCCGGATCCGCGTCGCTGTCGGTGGTGCTCTTGCTCGTGTCCACGGCCGTCCTGGCTGCTCGATACATCTTTCCGGTGTCAGAGTGCCAGGGTGCCGGTCGGAGCGCGCCACCGGCCCCGGCCGTGACCGGCGCCGGCGCGGTGGGCAGGCTGGTCAGGACGGTGAGGCCGGCGTCTCACGCACCGGCGATCAGCGTGGCGCCCAGGCCGATCATGGTCGCGGCGACCAGACCGTCCAGGACGCGCCACGACGCCGGACGGGCCAGGAAGCGGCTCAGCAGACGCGCGCCGAAGCCGAGGGCGGTGAACCAGACCAGGCTCGCGAGGACGGCGCCGAGTCCGAAGGTCCACCGGAGCGGGCCGCGGTCGGCGGCGATGGAACCGAGCAGGAACACGGTGTCGAGGTAGACGTGCGGGTTGAGCCAGGTCATCGCGAGACAGGTGAGAACGGCACGTCGCCGTGAACCGGCCGGCGCCCCGGCGGCGGCCTCCAGGGCCGCCGGCCGGAAGACCCGCCGTGCGGCGAGTACGCCGTAACCGAGCAGGAACGCGCCCCCGACCAGCCCGACCGCGGTCAGGGCCCGCGGCCACGCCACCACCACCGCGCCCACGCCGCCGACGCCCAGGGCGATGAGGGCCGCGTCGGACAGGGCGCAGATGCCGACCACCGCCAGTACCGCGTCCCTGCGGATGCCCTGGCGCAGGACGAAGGCGTTCTGGGCGCCGATGGCGACGATGAGCGAGAGGCCGGTGCCGAATCCGGCGGCCGCGGCGGTGAGCGCGTTGGTCATGACCTCGACGCTAGAAACCAGCCGATGAGAAGTACAGCTAAAGATTCTTACGTATCATTAGCGCTCGTGATGACGGATCTTCCCCTCGACCAGGTGCACACCCTCCTCGCGGTGGTCGACGAGGGCACGTTCGACGCGGCGGCGCAGGCCCTGCAGGTGACGCCCTCGGCGGTCAGCCAGCGCGTCAAGGCGCTCGAACAGCGCACCGGCCGGGTGCTGCTGCTGCGTACGAAGCCGGTGCGCCCGACGGAGTCCGGCGAGGTCGTCGTGCGCTTCGCGCGTCAGCTGGCCCGGCTGGAACACGATGCCCATGCCGAGCTCGGCATGACGGGCGCCGGGGAGCCGACCCGGCTGTCCATCGCGGTGAACTCCGACTCGCTGGCGACCTGGTTCCTGCCGGCGCTCGCCCGCGTACCCGGTGAGCTGCGGCTCTGCTTCGAACTGCGCCGCGAGGACCAGGACCACACGGCGGCCCTGCTGCGCGAGGGGCTGGTGATGGCGGCGGTGACCTCGTCCCCGGATCCGGTGACGGGCTGTTCGGTCCGCGCCCTCGGCCGGATGCCCTACCTTCCGGTGGCGAGCCCCGGCTTCGCCGAACGATGGCTCGGCGCCCGGCCGGACGCACCCCTCGGCGACGCGCTCGCCGAGGCTCCCGTGGTGGCCTTCGACCGGAACGACGATCTCCAGGACGCGTTCGTCCGCACGCTCGCGCGAGGCCGCCGGGCCGGAAAACAGCGCCATTTCGTGCCTACCTCGGAGGGCTTCGTCGACGCCGTGGTCGCCGGAATGGGCTGGGGGATGGTGCCCGTCGTACAGGCCGGTCCGCTGCTGCGCGCCGGCCGGCTCGTCCTCCTGGCGCCGGACAGGACCGTCGACGTCCCGCTCTACTGGCAGCAGTGGAAACTCGATTCGCCCGCGCTGTCGGCCGTGGCCGAAGCGGTGGCGGCCGTGGCCGCCGAGGCACTCGGCCCGGGGCCGTCCGCCCGGCGGGCCGGCCGCTGAGCCCGGGGCGGCACTCACACGGGTGCCGCACCCGAGTGGCGGGGCGGAGGACGGCCCCCTAGTAATGGTCAGCATCAGCTTGCGTATCGCACATCGGGGAAGCGATGGCAGCCGCACCCTCATCATGGAGCCGACCATGACCACCCGCTCTTTCTCGTTCTCGCCCGGCCCGGACCCGTCCGGGATACCTGCTGACAGCGCGGTCGACCCACTCATGCAGTCCCCCGCGGCGGAGTCCGCCGCAGGGGCGCCGGCCCCGCCCGCCTACCCTCCGCGCGAAGGCCGCATACCGGCCGACAGCCGCGAGGAGGACCGGCGTTCGTACCCGCCGCGGGAGGAACCCGCACCGGTCCGCTACGCCGACGACCGCCCCGAGCGCCCGTACTCCCGCGAGGAACCGGCGCCGGCCGACGTGCACGACGCGCCCCCGCGTTCCTACGCACCGCATGAGGAACTCCGGGCCGCCGACCCGCACGACGCGGCACCCCGTTCCCACACACCGCATGAGGAACTCCGGGCCGACCCGCACGACGCGGCACCCCGTTCCCACGCACCGCGTGAGGAACCCGCACCGGCCGACCCGCAGGACAGCTACAGCAACCCGGTCGACGGTCTGGTGCACGCCGCCGTCGCCGACCGGCCGCTGGAGGAGGTCCTCCAGCTCATCACGCTCCTGGAGCAGTCCCCGGAGTACGCGCGAGCGACCGTCGACGCGCTGCGGGCGGTGGGCGTGGACCGGTCCGTGGAGGACGTCACCCGGCTCGTGGCCCTGCTGACGCGGCCGCCGCGGAACCCCGACTGCGCCGACGAAGCCATCCGCGCGGCGGCCGAGTGCCGCCCGGTGGAGGACGTCACCCGGCTGATGGCACTGCTGCACCGGCCACCGCTGGAGCCGCACTGCGGCGAGGAGGCGGTGCGCGCGGCCGCAAGCCGCCCCATCGAGGAACTCGTCCAGCTGATCGGCCGCCTGGCCCAGGAGCAGCACGAGCCCGTCCGGGCCGTGCGCGCACCCGAGGACCAGCCCGACGCCCCGCCGGTGGACGCCGCCGCGGCCATCGCGGCAGCCCTCCAGGGGCCACAGGACACCCGCCGCCGTACGCCCCGCACCCGCCGCACCCGCACCTCGGTGCGCGGCACCACTCCCCCGCCCTGGCCGCGCTGGCTGGCGGCCGCCGCGCTCGTCGTGTGCGGGATGGCGTACTTCCCGCTGCACCGGGACGGCGCCTCCGCCAACGCCTACGGGTTCGCCCTCGGTGTGTCGGGGCTGTGCGTGCTGCTGGCGGTGACGCTGACGCTCAGGAGCTCCCTGCCGGTCCTCGCCGTGTGCGTGATGGTGCCCTCGGCACTGGCCGCCCTCCAGTTGTTCCAGGGCCGGCTCCACTCCCAGGGCCTCACCCGGTCCCTGGAGATCAGCGCCGCGCCGCCCTGGTTCGCGGGGCTCATCGCGGTGCTCGCCGCACTCACGGCTCTGATGGCCATGCTGGCGGCGCTCCCGTCGGAGCGGCTCGGCAGGCGTCCGGAACACCGGGCGCTGGCAGGAGCGAACCACACACCGGAATAGGTCCGCGACCGATCCGCACACCGGAATGACTCCGGAACCAGCCCCGCGGCACCACCGAGTCCGCGCGGCACACCGCATCCGCACAGCACACCGGCCTCCGCCGCGAGGCCACCCGTAGGCCTACGATTCCGTGGGCCTACGGGTGTTTGTGCCCTGCGCGCGTCCTCACGCGCCGCTCGGCCGTCCTGCGCCACGGTGTTCGGTGAGGGCGGTCAGCACCCGGTCCGGGGTCAAGGGCAGTTCGCGCAGCCGGAGACCGGTGGCGTGGTGGACGGCGTTGCCGATGGCGGCCGCCGTGCCGACGATGCCGATCTCGCCGATGCCCTTGCTGCCCATGGGGTTGAGATGGGGGTCGTCCTCGTCGATCCAGTGCGCTTCGAGAGCGGGGACGTCGGCGTGCGCGGGAACGTGGTAAGCCGCCAGATCCGCCTCGGCGAAGTCACCGAACGCCGCGTCCATCGTGCTTCCCTCGGTCAGCGCCATCCCCAGACCCATGGTCATGGCGCCGATGAACTGCGAACGGGCCGTGCGGGCGTTGAGGATGCGCCCGGCCGCGTACACGCCCAGCAGGCGGCGGACGCGTACCTCTCCGGTCACGGTGTCGACGCCGACCTCGGCGAAGTGGGCGCCGAAGGCGTGCCGGGCGAAGGGGCTCTCGGCGTCGGCGCTCCCTGCTGTGTCGGCGCGCGCGTCGATCCCCTGGTCGGGCAGCGGGCCCGTGTGTTCGGCCAGGCGTGCGCGCAGCCGTGTGCACGCCTGGTGGACGGCCCAGCCCCAGGAGGCGGTGCCGGACGAGCCGCCGGCCAGCGGGGCTCTGGGCAGGTCGCTGTTGCCCACCTCGGTGCGGACCCGTTCCAGCGGGACGCCGAGGGCGTCAGCGGCGATCTGGGCCAGCACGGTGCGGGCTCCCGTGCCGATGTCCGTGGCATTGACCCGTACGACGAAGCTGCCGTCGCCGAGGGCGTGCGCGCTCGCGGTGGAGGGCGAGACCAGCACCGGGTAGGTGGCGGCCGCCACGCCCGAGCCGACCAGGAGCGGGCCTTCGGACCGGGCGCGCGGACGGGGGTCGCGGTGCGCCCAGTCGAAGCGCCGGGCGCCCTCCCGCAGACACTCGACCAGGTGGCGGCTGCTGAACGGCTTGCCGCTGTCGGGTTCGGTGTCCGGCTCGTTGGCGATGCGCAGGTCCACCGGATCCATGCCGAGGGCGACGGCCAGTTCGTCCATGGCCGACTCCAGGGCGAACATGCCCGGGGCCTCGCCCGGCGCGCGCATCCAGGACGGGCTGGGCACGTCCAGCGGCACCACGCGGTGCGTGGTGAGACTGTGCGGTGAGGCGTACATGACGCGGGTGGCCGTGGCCGCCTGCTCCACGAACTCCTTGATGCGGGACGTGTACGTGGTGACCTCGTGGATGACCGAGGTGAGGGTGCCGTCGGCCGCGGCTCCGAGCCGGACGCGCTGCAGGGTGGGCGCGCGGTGGCCGACGACGACGGGCAGCAGACGCCGGGGCAGTACGACGGTCACGGGACGGCCCGTCACGCGTGCGGCCATCGCCGCGAGCACCACCTGCGGCCGGGGCGTGCCCTTCGATCCGAAGCCGCCGCCGACATGCTCGGAGATGACGGTGAGGCCGTCCTCCGGAAGCTTGAACATCCCCGCCAGCACCGTACGCACCGTCGTCGCGCCCTGGCTGGAGTCGTGCACGACCAGCCGGCCGTCCTGCCAACACGCCGTCGCCGCATGGGGTTCCATGGGGTGGTTGTGCAGCGGCGGCACCCGGTAGCCGGCGTCGACGCGGACCGCGGCGGCGGCGAAGGCGCCTTCCGGGTCGCCGTGTTCGCGGCGTCCGGGATAGCCGCCGTTGGCCTCTTCCGGGACGTATCCCGCCGGATGGGTCTCGGTGAGCGTCACGTCGTGGTCCTCCACGGCGTAGTCGACGCGCACCGCGGCGGCGCCGGCGCGGGCCGCCTCCAGCGTCTCGGCGACGACCAGGGCGACGAACCAACCGCGGTGCGGCACCCGGGCGTTCTGCAGTACGGCGAGGGTGGCGTCGTCCGGTTCGGCCAGCCGGGGGGCGTTTTCATGGGTGAGGACCGTGAGCACTCCGGGCAGGCCGAGGGCGGCCTCGGTGTCGATCGCGCGGATCGTGCCACGGGCGACCGTGGCCGTCACGGGCCAGGCGTGGAGCCGGCCGGGCGCAGGGTGTTCGGCGGCGTACCGGGCGCTGCCGGTGACCTTGTCACGGCCCTCCCGTCGCTCGGCGGGTCCGCCCAGCGCGATACCGGTGTCGGCGGCCATGGGTCCTCCTGGTGGATGCCGGGGTTCCGGCCTCGGATGCCGGTTCAGGTACGGGTGGGCGGCGCGAGTCCGCCGAGGACGTCCACGGCGAGATTGCGGGCCAGGGTCACCTTGTAGGCGTTGTCGCGCAGCGGCTGGGCGGCGGCGAGTTCGAGGTCGACGGCGTGCTCGAAGGCGGCCGTGGTCGGGGCCGCGCCCAGGAGGGCCTGTTCGGCCAGCCGGGCTCGCCAGGGCCGGTGCGCGAGCGCGCCGAAGGCGATCCCGGCGTACTGGACGACGCCGTCGGCGACGTCGAGGACGGCGGCGACCGAGGCGAGGGCGAAGGCGTACGAGGCACGGTCGCGCGCCTTGCGGTAGGCGGAGGGCAGTCCCGCCGGGGCGGCCGGCAGCAGTACGCCGGTGATGAGCTCGCCGGGGCCGATCTCGGTGTCCCGCTCCGGGTGGTCCCCGGGGAGGCGGTGGAACTCGGTGACGGGGACGCTCCGCTCGCCTTCGGGACCGTGCAGTTCGACGCGCGCGTCGAGGGCGGCCAGCGCGACCGCCATGTCGGAGGGGTTGGTGGCGATGCACTGCGCGGAGTGGCCCAGCACGGCGTGGTCACGGTGGACGCCGTCCCGGGCCCCGCAACCGGAGCCGGGATCCCGCTTGTTGCAGGGCTTGCTGACGTCCTGGAAGTAGGGGCAGCGGGTGCGCTGGAGGAGGTTTCCGCCGGTGGTGGCCGCGTTGCGCAGCTGTCCGGAGGCGCCGGCGAGGACCGCCTGGGAGAGCGCCGGGTAGCGGTCCCGGACCACGGGGTGGGCGGCGAGGTCGCTGTTGCGGACCGTCGCTCCGATCCGCACCGAGCCGTCGGGCAGTTCCTCCACCGTGTCGAGCGGCAGCCGGGTGATGTCGACGAGGGTGGCGGGCTGTTCCACGCCGAGCTTCATCAGGTCCACGAGGTTGGTGCCGCCGCCGAGATAGCGGGCGCCGGGACGCGACGCGAACGCGTCGGCGGCCTCCTCGACACTGGCGGCGCGTACGTATGCGAAGGGCTTCACCGGATCACGTCCCCGACGGCCTCGACGATGTGCGGATAGGCGCCGCAGCGGCAGAGGTTTCCGCTGAGCCGCTCACGGATCTCGTCCGGGTCCAGTGGCACGGGCTGCCCGGAGGGGGCCGACGGATCGGTCACGTGCGAGGGATGGCCCGCGGCGGCCTCGGCCAGGGCGCCTACGGCGCTGCAGATCTGGCCCGGAGTGCAGTAGCCGCACTGGAAGGCGTCGCGGTCCACGAACGCCTGCTGGAGCGGGTGGAGTTCCTCGCCGCCGCTCCCGGCGAGACCTTCGACGGTCGTGATCTCGCAGCCGTCCAGGCTGATCGCCAGGAGCAGACAGCTGTTGACGCGGCGGCCGTTCAGCAGGACCGTGCAGGCGCCGCACTGGCCGTGGTCGCACCCCTTCTTGGCGCCCGTGAGGTCGAGTTCCTCACGCAGCACGTCCAGGAGGACGGACCGGTGGTCGACGGTGAGCGTGTGCGGCTTGCCGTTCACCCGCAGGACCACTTCGGAGTGGTGCCGGTCGGGTGTGGTGGCGGTGCCGCGCGCGGCGTCTGGATCCACGGAAGACCTCCAGGGGCTGGGGAGTTGCGGGGCCGGGGGCCGGCCGCCGAAGGGCCGGTCTACGGCGAGTCGGGGTCGTCGTCGTCCGGGATCAGGTGGACGGCCGCCTCCTCCGCGGAGGCCGCGCCACCGTCGATGCCCACGTCCTCGGCGAGCATGTCCTTCTCTGCGTCCTCGTGGGCGCCCTCGTCCGGGGCGACCAGGCGGCCGGCCCGGCCGTCGCCCACTTCGTCGTCGCGCGGCTCGCCCTCGCCGTCGGGGAGATCGCCGAGTCCGTCATCGGAGTCCGACTCCCGCAGCGCCGGATCCGGGCGCTCCTCGGACAGGCGCTGGTCCAGGCTCTCGCCCTCCTGCTGCTCCCGCGCGGTGGTGCCCTCGTGCTCCACGCCGAGCGGCCGCTCGGGCGGCGACCAGCCTTCGTCGTACGGGTCGGACTCACGGTCGGTGAGGGTGTCCTCGGGATCGAGGATGCCCTCGTCCTCACGGCCGTCGGGCCCCTCGGGCTGATAGACCTCGTCGCCCATGAATGCGTCGCCGTTCTGACTGCCCATGGTGTCTGTGACCTCCTGGACGGGTGTGGTGTTCTGCAGCCCGCGTATCCAGGCTGCGCCAGACCACACGTTCCGGCACGTCAGGGACGGGTGAGGAACACGGTGCGTGACGGCTCGGCGACGGCACCGGGGCGACGGCGGTCGCCGGGCGACCGACGGGGACCGGTGTGAGACTGCTCGAAAGCGCACCCGGATCATGGTCCGACGTCCCGACGAGGGGAGAAGCAGTGGCGACGGCAGAGACCGAAGAGGGGCTGCTGGCGGAATTCCTCGCCGACCCGCGCAACGCGGCGCTGGACCTGACGACCGCGGTGGCCCGCTGTTCCAAGGCTCTGGGCCTGCAGCACTCCGTCGTCTACCTCGCCGACCTGCAGCAGCGGCGGCTCATCCCGCTCACGGACGTGGCCTGGGCGCTCGACATCGACGACTCGCTCGCCGGCTGGACGTACCGCACCCAGTCGCTGCGCGTCGAGGAGTCGGAGCTCGGCGGGATGACGGCGTGGCTTCCGTTGCTGGACGGGGCGGAACGGCTCGGCGTGCTCGCCGTGCGGTCACCGGCGCTGGACCCGGCGTCGCTGCGCCGCGCCAGGACACTCGCCGCGCTCCTCGCCATGATGATCACGTCCAAGCGTGCCTACAAGGACTCCTTCGTACGGCGGATGCGCACGGAACCGATGCAGCTGCCGGCCGAGATGCTGCGCGCCTTCCTCCCGCCCCGCACGATCGGCACCACACACGCCCTGTCGACGGCGGTCCTCGAACCGGCCTACGAGGTCGGCGGTGACGCGTTCGACCACTCGCTCACCGAGACCACGCTGCACGCCACGATCCTCGATGCCATGGGGCACAACCTCGCCTCGGGGCTGACCACGTCGGTGGCGCTGGCCGCGTGCCGCAACGCGCGCCGTACCGGTGCCGATCTGCCGGATCTGGTGAAATCCGTCGACAGTGCCCTGTCCCAGTGGCTGCCGGACCAGTTCTGCACCGCGGTCGTCACCCAGCTCGACCTGGCCACCGGCCTACTGCGCTGGAGCAACTGCGGGCACCCGGCGCCGCTGCTCATCCGCGACGAACGGGTGGTCGCCGGTGCGCTGGACCGGGAAGCGGACCCGCCGATGGGGCTGCCGTCCCTGCTGGCCTCGCAGCCGCGCCGGGTGCACGAGACCGCCCTGGAACCGGGTGACCGCGTCCTGATGTACACCGACGGGGTAACCGAGGCACGGACCCGGGACGGCAGTGAATTCGGGCTCGAACGGTTCACCGACTCCATCATCCGCGCCACCGCCGGCGGCGAACTGGCGCCGGAGACCCTGCGCCGTCTCATCCACTCCATCCTCGACTCGCAGAGCGACCGGCTGCGGGACGACGCGACGATCCTTCTCTTCGAGTGGCGGCCGCCACCGCGGTGAGGGTGACTTCGCGCTCCGCCCTGAGCACCGGTTCGCGCCGCCGCGGTGAGAGTCACTTCGTGCGGCGCCCGTTCTGCGGTGAGCGTCCCGGGCGCCGCCGTTCGCCGCCGGACGGATCGCCGGACGCCCTGACCACGGAGGGGGTCGCCCGTCTAGGCTCACCGCATGGAACAGACGGAGATCATCCTGCGAGCCATCGGCGTCCTCACCGAGACCAACGCCATGGTCCGCAGGATCGCCCAGGACGAGGACGCCGAGGTCGACTCGACCGAGACCCAGCTCGGCGCGCTCGTGACGGAGGTGTTCCCCAGTGTCGAGGTCCCCGGCGACGCGGGCCCCGCGGAGGCCGGGCAGGCCGTCGCGGACGCCTACTTGCCCGCCACCATCTCGCTGGTGGGTGCCTTCGCCTTCCTCTTCTCCGAACTCGCCGACCTGCATGACGCCGGGCGCACCGACGTGAAGTCGGCCGATCTGCTCCAGGACCTCGCGCTGCGCATGTCGCGGGCGGGCGGCGAGAGTTGACCGAGGACGCCCGGGTGTCCGCCGGGCGCCCGCTCCTCATTCCCCGGTCTTCAACCGGACCACGTTCGACCGCGCTCCGTAGGTGAAGGCACGGATCCGGTACGACGCCCGCTTCTCGGCCGGGAGGGTGATCAGGCCGGTCGCGTTGGTGTCCGGGTCGAGGACGACCAGGGGCTCGTAGACGGTGCTGCCCTGCCGGCGGATCTCCAGCAGGAAACCGTCCTCGTCGGAGGCGTGGTCGGTCCAGGTGAAGAGGATGCCGTTCGCGTGCTTGACCTCGGCCTTGAGTCCGGTGGGCGCTCCGGTGCCGGAGATCCGCAGGGGCGTTCCGGGGACCTCGCGCGCGGCCACCTTGCGGGCGGGGAGCCAGGCGTGACTCGACTCCTCGTCGGCGGTGGTCAGTTCGCCCTCGGGCAGGTTCACCCGGACCGGGTCCGAGGCCGGCCCGCGGAAATCCCGCAGCCGGTAGAAGAACGTGGTGTGCGGCATCAGATCGGGGTGACGGTAGGCCACCACGCTCGGCGGCAGGTACTGCAGGACGGTGTAGGGGCCGGCGTTGTCCGTCGCGAACTCCAGAACGTGGCCTGATGTCCCGGGCCGCTGCCCCTTCCAGGTCAGGTCGATGTCGGTGGGGGTGGTCAGGACGGCGCTCAGGGCCCGGCCGGCCTCACTCGTCGTGGTCCTCGGTGGCGCCGAGCAGGCCGACAGTGCCACGAGCAGCACTGCCGGCACAGCGAGGCGCATGCGCAGGGGCATACGGCGGCGGCTACTTGCGCCAGAAGTGGATGCCGCTCCACACCACGGTGGCCGGTCCGTTGCCGCTGCTGGTGCGGTAGGCGCCGAACTTGTCGTAGAAGCTGCCGCTGGGGCTCGAGATCGTCTGCTTGAGCGAGCCGTTGATGTAGGTACGGTGCTGACTGCCCACCTGGTGCACGGTGTTGACGCGGACGGTTGCCCCGACGGTGCCGGCGTTGGAGAGCGTGGCGCCGCCCTCGACCGCGTACAGCCGGCCGCCGCGCTCGACGGCGAGCATGAAGTACGGGCCCGCGGCGGACTCGTTGAAGGTCTGCTTGAGACTGATCCGGGTGCCGCTGAGGCTGGTGACACGGAAGGAGCCCTCGAACTGACGGGTGCCTCCGGTGTACGTGGCATAGCGTCGTTCAGCCCGTTGGTCACCGCTGGCCGTGGAGCACGTGAGCTGGAACGTCAGGTCGCTGACCTGACCGCACCCCCGCTCCTGCACCGTGAAGGTCGGCGAGACCGACGTCCAGCCACCGGGTTCCACCTCGGCGAAGGCCGAGGGTGCGACAAGAATCGAGGAGGCGCACACCGCTGTCCCGACGGTGAGCGCCCGCAGGCGTGAGAGCATCTCAACTCCCTGAAGGTGGGGGGTGATCGATGTTCATGTGAGTGAACTTCGACCCTGTTGTTGAACAACTGACTCGGAAGCTAGGACTGGACCAACCATCCGTCAAGAGGGTGCGTCGCCCCCGGTCGTCGCTTCCGTGCCACGCGCGTCCGGTACGCGCGCCACGACATGGACGGGTCGTCCATGTCTCGCGGGCCGTTCCGGAAGGCCCGCCCGGGAGCCGGGAGCCGAGCCCGGACGCTCACCGGAGCACGAACCAGTGGGCCGGAGCCGAGCCCCCGACACTCACTGGGCCACGAACCAGTGAGTGGGACCCGAGCCCCCCGATTGCTGGGCCACGAACTAGTGAGCCGGAGCCGAGCCCCGGACGATCACTTCCGTGGGCAGGACCACGGGAGAGGCCGGCGAGGCCCCTCCCGCGAGGCGGGCGAGGAGCATCCGCGCCGCGGTCTCCCCCATCTCCCGCATCGGCTGACGGACCGTGGTCAGCGAGGGCTCCGTGTGCCGGGCCACCGGGATGTCGTCGAAGCCGACGACGGCGACGTCGTCCGGGACACGGATGCCGGCGTTCCGCAGCGCGCCCAGTACGCCGATCGCCGCGAGATCGTTGTGCGCGAAGACGGCGTCGAACTCCCGCCCCTCGGCGAGCAGTCGGCGCACACGCGCATAGCCGTCCGCCTCGGTGAAGTCGCCCTCGGCCACCGGATCGACGCCGATGCCCCGCTCGGCGCAGGTGACCCGGAATCCGGCGAGCCGGTCGCGTACACAGCCGAACCGCCGGGGCCCGGTGAGCACCAGCGGGCTGCGCCGGCCGTCGGCCAGCAGATGGCGCGCGGCCGACGCGCCGCCCTCGAAGTTGGCGGCCGTGACGGACGGAAACTCCGGGTGGCGGCCCCGGTCGTCGACGAGGACGACGGGCAGACCGTCCCGGTGCAGAGCCGTCAGCATGTCGAGGGTGTTCTCCGGCTCCACCACGATCAGGCCGTCGAAGGCACGCGCCGACACCTGGCGGGTGAACCGGGCGACGGACTCGGCGCCCCGGTTGCAGGTGAACAGCAGCAGGCCGAAATCGGCGGCCTCCACCGTGTCGACCACGCCCTGCAGCACCTCGCCCATCCAGGGCCAGGTCAGTGACGGCACCAGCATGCCGACGGTCCTGCTGGTGCCCCGCGCGAGGCCCACGGCACCCGAACTGGGCACGTATCCCATGCGGTTGATGACGTCGCGGACCCGGGCCGCGGTCGACGCGTCGACGTCGGCCCGGGTGTTGAGCACCCGGGAGACGGTCGTCTTGCTCACTCCTGCCGCCTGGGCCACATCGGCGATCGTCACACGCATGGCTGCCTCCTGACACCCCGCCAGGGCGCCCCCGGCGTCGGAAGCGGTTCCGGCGCCGGGCGGCGAGTCAACCGGAGTGCCATGAGGTCGTCAACAGGGCCTCGGAGTCACCTTCGCCGGATTCGCGCCCCCGGTCGGCTTCGGTACCCAAACGTCTCCGTCAGGCGCGAGCCATGGCGATGGATCCCGCGAGCCGCTCCCCCGCCTCGTAGATCATGTAGGGCACACCGCCGTCGGTGCCGAACGACGGGGCTGCGGCACGGCCATTCTCGGGCGCGGAGTCCCGGGAGTTGTAGAAGACCCCGAGATGCGCGCGCTTGCTGAAGTCGTTGCCCACCTCCGTGATCATCAGGTCGCCGCCGCTCTCCTTGTCCTTGTTGTAGACGACGTACGTGCTGTTGTCGCGGTACAGCAGATGCGGCCCGCCGACGTTGACGGCACCGACGTCCGTGTGCCGGATCAGCGGCTGCTGGTCATAGCTCCAGGTGCGCCCGTCGGCCGACCAACCCCAGTGGATGTCACGGTGGTTGGTGGTGTTGTTCAGCATGAAAACCATGACGTAGTGGGCGCCTCGGGACGGCAGCTCGTGCGGGAAGACACGGGCGTACGACGTCTCGGTCGTGCCGCTCGGCAGCATCGACGTGGACAGGACGACCTTGTCGTAGGTGAAGGTGATGCCGTCCTTGGACCGGGCCAGCCGCGTCGTGGTGTTCTCACCGTGGAAGTACAGCCACAGTTCCTTGGCGCTCTCGTGCCACATCACGTGCGGGGACGCGACATGACTGACGGAGTAGTGGGGCGCCCAACTGCGGGCGACAATCGGGTTGTTCGGATACTCCGTGAACGGGCCCTCCAGGGAGTCGCCGTAGGCCAGGCAGATGCCGCCGGGCGCGTCGTGCGGCCCGTAGTACAGGTAGTAGCGACCGAGTGGGGAGGAAAGCTTGTCGTACACCCCGCGGATGCACGGGAAGATGATCTCGCCGGTCGGGTTGTACTTCAGCCGGGACGGGGTGAGCAGGGTGCGGACGTACGTGTAGTCGGGGAATCCGCCGGGTGCGGCGGACGCGGCCGGGGCGGTGAGTCCGCCGAGGGTGACGGCGGCGCCGGTGGCGGCCCCGGCGCGCAGGAACAGCCGGCGGTCGAATCGCGGCTCGGACATGGTCGGCTCCAGAAGGTCCGGAAGGTCGGGGTTCAGAGAGAGGTGGCCGCGGTGACGCACAGCCCGCCGAGGGCGACGGCCCACACGTACGGGAGGGTGCGCACCATGACCTGTTGCGGGGAGACGCCCGCGTACTGGGCGGCCCACACCGTCTGTGTGCTGGTCGGGTCGGCGACTCCGAAGACCTGGTTGTACGAGGTGGCCATGCCGAGCACGGCCGCGGCGGGGTAGATGCCCGTGGCGATGAGGACGCCGGCGATGCCGGCGCCGAGTCCGAAGACGTTCAGCGGCCCTCGGTAGAGGCACAGCGGCACGAGCAGCGTGAACACGAGGACGAACAGCACGGCGTTGTGCGGGCTGACCGCCTTCATCAGCGGTTCGAGCGCGTCGACCGCGCCGGGCAGCTTCACCGCGGCGAGCAGGATGCCGATGGCGATGAACAGGGCGATCGGCGGGGCGGCCACCTCGAATCCGCCGTACAGAGTGCGCAGCAGCCGCCGGTTCATGTCGCGGGGGCGGGTGGTGGTGGCCAGGGCGTACAGGACACCGGCCAACAGCGAGGGAATGATGGCGAGTTCGAAGCCGAGGGCGAGGACAAGGGGCACCGCCGGGGTGAGCAGCGCGTACCACGGCGCGTCACCCAGCCGCTCCCGCCGGGTCGGTGAACGCGGCTTGTCCTGCACGGACTTGAGGGACCAGGCGTGTTCCACGCCCCGGCGGCGCGATTCGACGAGCACATAGGCGACGGCGGCGACCAGGGCGAAGGGGAACAGCTTCACCATGAAGCCGCGCACCGTCGGTATGGGCAGGTCCAGGGCTGTGGAGAAGAACTGCCAGATGGGCAGTTCGAAGGGAATGCCCACGGCGATGCCCATGAGGACGGTCCCGGCGGCGGTCACCTTCGGAATGCCCACCGCGATCATGGCCGGGATGCCGATGAGCCCGGCGAGCATCGCGGCCGGAGCGGATCCGGTGACGGTGCCCACGAGCGCGGACACGGCCAGCACCCCGAGGGCCACGACGACGGGACGGTCGCCGCCGAACTCGACGATCTTGCGGACGAGTGTGGCCGCGATGCCCGTCTCCTCGAGGAGCTTGCCCAGCCAGGAGCCCAGCACGATCGCGATCATCGTGGCGGCCAGGGCGGGCGCGCCCTCCTGGAGCACGGTGTCGAGGACGCTGTTCTTGCCGGTCAGGGGAGCGCCGGCGAGAAAGGCGATGACGACGGCGAGGACGACAAGCGCGAAGGCCGTCGGCAGTTTGCGGGTGAGCATGGCGGCGACACCGGCCGCCATGACGAGCAGGATGACGACACCCATGGGTCACCTCTGTCTTCCGGGTGCGCGCACCGCGGCGGCGAGCGCGACGGTGAGCAGGAGGGGGCTGCGGCCGAGTCCGCAGGCGGTACGGGCGTAGGCGTGGGCGGCGATCTCCTCGGCCCCCGCGACATGGCCGAGGACACGGAAGCGGCCGATCCGCAGGGCGGTGTGCCCGATCGCCGCTCTGAAGGCGGTCCTGTTCTCGGCGCGGTAAAGCAGCGCGTGCGCCGTCTCATGGGCGAGAGCCGCGGCCCGCACGGACCCGACGGGATACCAGGAGCGCCAGCCGAGTTCGTCGATCAGCGTCTCGGCCCGGTCGATGGTGTCGGTGTACAGCTCGACGGTGGCAGGGCGCGAGGAGTAGCGGGCGAGCAGCAGCTGCCCGAGTCCGTCGTCACGCTCCACGATCCGGGCGGGGCACGGCGGACCGGGTTCGAGTGCCGAGCCGAACGCGTCGGCGGCCCGGGCCCATCGGCGCAACAGGGCCGGGTCACGCCCTTCGTGCGTGGGCGTGGCAGCCAGCAGTCGTACGGCCAGGTCCAGGTCGTCCGTCAGCGGTCGGGCGACGCTCTCCTCGCCCTTGACTCCCGTGGGCACTCCGCTCATGACCGCACCTCCAGGACGGCGACCACCGGCTCGTCGGCCGCGCGGTCGCGCATCTCGCTGCGGGCCAGCGCGAGCAGTGGCTGCGGGTCGAGCACGCCGGAGAGGTCGGCGATGCGGGAACCGAGGAGCAGCCGCAGCGCGGGGGCGCGCACGCCGCCGTCGCCGTACGACGTCGCCTCCCGCACGAGGTGCGCGAGGAGTTCGGGGGCGGCTGCCACGGTGGTGGCGGTCACGCGCGCGTCCGGGGAGTGCAGGCGTACGACACCGTCGGCGTCGACGACGCGCACGGGACGCCGGGGAGCACGCAGCCGGCGGCGCACCTCGGTGCCGTAGACCGTGTGGGCCGGTGTGCCGGCGAGGATCCGGACCTCGGCCGGGTCGGTCTTGAGGCTGGCGGCGGCCGCGGCGAGGCGTTCGGTGGCGTCGGCGCTGTGCGAGCGGTCCTGGGTGCGCAGTTCGGTCGCCCCGGTGGCGATGGCGCGCACGGTGCTGGTCTGCGGGTCGACGGTCACCTCGACCTCGACGCCGTCGGGCGCGGCGCCCTGGTCGACGACGGCCCGCTCGGCCTCGGCCCGTACGGCGAGGATCTGCTCCTGGCCGGCGCCCGGGATGATCCGCTCGATCTGCTCCCGCAGCAGCGCGAGCGCCACTCCGATGGGACTGATGACCTCGCTGTGCCGGGCGATCCTGCCCTCCATCCCGGTCAGCGCCGCCAGATGAGGTGTGACGGATGCGGCCCCTCCGCCGCCGCCGACGAGGACCGCCGTGTCGGGGTCGAGTCGGTAGTCGCGGACGAGCGAGTCCACCACGGACCTCACCTGCGCGACGCCGGCGTCGAGGATGCGCGCGGCCGCGGTCGGCACGTCCACGCCGAGGGCGGCGGCGAGAGGCGCGATGGCGGCCTTCGCCACCTCCTGGTCACTGCGTGCGAAGTCACCTTCGGGAACACGGCCGAGGGCATTGGCCGCGCACGTCAGGGTGATCGCGAACCGTCCGCCCGCCGCGTCCAGCACCACGTAGTCATCGGGGTCGTCCGGCATCGGGCGCACCGTGGCGAGCGTCGCGTCGCGCAGGTCGTCCAGGTCGGCGTAGCAGGCGTAGGACAGTCCCGCGATGTGGGCGCTGCGCGGCCCGACCGTCGTGACGCGGCCGTGGGCAACACGGACCATCGAGCCGCCGCCGACCCCGACGGTGCGTACGTCGAGCGCGTTGAGGTACGAGGTCCTGCCGAGCATGGTGGCGTGCCGGACGGCGACCCGGCCGCGCCGGACGACGCTGATGTCGGTGGAGGTGCCGCCGGTTTCCAAGAAGACGCCCTCACTGATCCGCTCCTGCATCAGGGCACCGGCGACACCGGCCGCAGGGCCGGACAGTACGGTCAGCAGCGGACGGCGCCGCATCTCGTCCAGTGCCATGACCCCGCCGTCGCAGCGCATGACCATCAGCGGTGCCGTGACCCCGGCCTTGGTGATGGACGCGTCGACGAGGTCCGCGGTGGCCAGCATGCGCGGCAGGATGGCCGCGTTGACGACGGCGGTGCGGGTCCGCTTGTGCAGCCCGTACAGCGAGGTGATCTCGTGCGCCGCCGTCATCGGGAGCCCGGCGGAGCGGGCCGCCTCCAGCACGGCCCGCTCCCCCTCGGGCCGGTCAACGGCGAACGGCTCGGTGGCGACGAGGACTTGGGCTCCGCCGTCGCTCAACTCCCGGACGGCTTCACGGACGGCCGCGGTGTCGTCCGGGTCGGCGACGTGCGCGTAGACGAGCGGAAGCCTTTTCCCGGGGGCGAGTTCGAGCCTGCCGAGGGCGGCCAGCCGGCGGGTGAGGAAGGCGCCGGGTCCGGTGCCGACGCCGATCAGGCCGACGGTGGCGACATCGCCCTCCAGCAGGGCGTTGGTGGCCTGAGTGGTGCCGTGCGCCAGGAACGCGACATCGGCGGGAGCGCGGTCGACCTGCCGCAGCAGCCGGTCCAGCGCCTCGACGATGCCGTGCGCGACACCGTCCTCGTGATGGTGACTGGTCGGGACCTTGACCTGTCCCAGCAGTCGCAGCGTCGTGGCGTCCACGGCCACGGCGTCGGTGAAGGTTCCGCCCACGTCGATGCCGACGCGGACGCGGTGGGTGGTCATGCCGGAACACCTCCTTGTGCTGTGTCGGTGGTGCGCGGGCGGTCGCCGGGCGGGCCGGATGGAGTCGGCCCGCCCGGCTCACGCACCGGATACGGCGGCCGGGGCGCGCCGTGCGCACCGGTTCAGTAGCCGCGTACGTCGGGCCAGTGGCGCTGCACTCCGTCGCGGTCGAGCAGGCGCGCGAACGCCTCGAACCTCTTGTCCTCGGCCTGCACCTGGTGCGGTTCGACGTCCTCGGTCAGGCAGTGGGCGGCGAGCGCGCCGGCGACCTCGCCGACGTTCCACTCCACGGGGTGCAGCCGGTAACAGCCGTTGGTGATGTGGGTCGTGCCGATGTTCTTGCCCGCGGGCAGCAGATTGCGGACCCGTCGTGGCACCAGCGCCCCGAGCGGAATCTCGAAGGGAACGGAGCCGATGTCGATGTAGGTGTCGCCTCCCGTCGAGGGGTGGAGGTCGATGCGGTAGCCGCCGACGCCCACGGAGTCGCGGTACTTGGTTCCGCCGTACGGGCCGACCAGGTCGATCGCCACGTCGTGCTCGGTGACGGTGGTGACGGCCTTGATCCGGCGTGACTCGCGGACGTAGGGGGCCTTCGCCAGGCCGTCGGCGGTGCCGGTCACGTCGGGGCGCGCCCGCAGGCCGGGGAAGCCGGTGCCGCCGTCCGCGCGGGGGGCCTCGGTCTGCAGCCAGTACAGGACCGACAGGGACAACTGCCGTGCCTCGGCGACCGCTTGGGCTCCGGTCTCGGCGCCGGCTCCGATCAGGGGCTTCAACCAGTAGTCGTTGAGCGGCCAGTTGACGAGCGTGATGTCGGAGTCGAAGGCGCCGGGCCGGTGCAGCCTGCGTGCCAGGATGCGGCGGAAGCCCCACAGTTCCTTGTCGCCGGCGTCCGCGCTCTGGTCGGCGCTCACGTCGAGCGGGTCGAGGTCGGGGTTGGGGACGAAGGTGCGCGGGACGGGCTCCAGGGAGCGCGGGTCGGGCGCCTCGAAGCCGAGGAGCGGGCCGGGCCAGAAGTCGGGGCGGTAGTCCCGCCAGAAGCCGTAGCCCTCGGGGCGGTCGACGGTGTGGTCCTCGCCCTCGTGGTGGGAGAGCGCGAAGCACACGGTGATGCCCTGCTGGTTGAGCGGCTGGGCCCGGTCGGGGGCGTGCGGTTCGTCGTACTCGGACCGCGCCTCGGCGCCGCAGCCGTGCTCGACGCCCGCCAGGTCCAGGAGTTCGCCGGTCTCGGTGGCGTCGATGACGTAGCGGGCGGCAACGGTGACGCGCCGGCCTTCGAGGCGTCCTTCCAGGGTCACGGCTCGTACGACGTCGTGGTCGGACTCGGCCGCGACGGGCCGGTGTTCGGTGAGGACGGTCAGGCGTCCGGCCGCCCGGTGGGGCGCGAGCATGGCCTCCAGGACGGCCAGGGCCACCCGCGGCTCGTGGCAGAGCTTGCTGACCCGTCCGGCGCCCGGGTTGAGGTCCGTCAGCGCGAGCGCCTCGGCACGCATCGGGTACCACTGCCGGTAGAACTGCCTGATTCCCTCGCGCAGTTGACGGTACGAGGCGGTTGTCCCGAACTGCTCGACCCACGGGTGCTCGTCGGGCGGCACGGCCTGCGAGGTGAGCTGTCCGCCGATCCAGTCGGTCTCCTCGGTGAGCACGACGCTGCGTCCGGCCCGGCACGCGGCGAGTGCGGCGGCCACGCCGCCGAGTCCGCCGCCCACGATGAGGATGTCGGCTTCCGCTGTCACGCTTCTCCTTGCTGGTTGTTCGGCCACGGAGGGGTGCGGTGGTCAGGGCTGCTCCGGCGGCCTCCCCGTGGTCGTACCGGGCCGGAAGACGCAGGCGACCAGGGGTTCCTCGGCCTCCTCCCCGGCGACGCGGGCGGCCAGCAGCCGGACCGCGGCCGCACCCAACTCGGGCCGGGGGATGTCGAATCCGGTGGGCTGCGGTCCTGCGGCGAGATCGGCGGGCGGACTGCCGAGCAGGGCGAGCGACAGGTCGTCGGGGCAGCTGAGGCCGGCCGCGTCCACGGCCCCGCGGAGGGCCCGCCAGGCGGCCCCGGTGTCGGTCTCCTCCGCGACGAACGCGGTGACACCCTCGGCAAGCCAGCGGCGCAACCGCTCGGGGGTGAGGTCCCTCTCCGGGTCGGCCGTGCGGAAGACGGCTCCGGGCCCGCCCGCCAGCCCGGCCGCCTCCAGCCCTTCCAGGAAGCCCTGTTGCCGGTCGGTCGAGGCCGGAGCGTCGTCGTCCTCGCGGATCAGCACGATACGGCGATGGCCCAGGGCCGCCAGATGCCCGACGACCTCGCCGCTTGCGCTGACGTAGTCGGCGCCCACCGAGGGCAGCCCTTCGAGTTCGTCGCGCCGTCCGAGGTGCACGACCGGGAAGCCGTCGGCGACCATCCGCTTCAGCTCGGCGACCGGCGCGTGCCGGCCGAGGAACAGACAGCCGTCGGCGAGCCGGACCCTGCTCAGCGCGTCGGGCCCGGAGGCCCCCGCGCCGCCCGAGCTCGACCCCGTGAAGAGCACCAGGTCGTAGCCGCGCGCGGCGGCCTCCTGCTCCACGCCGACGAGGAAGGGGTAGTACGAGTGCTGCACATCGGTGGGGAAGGTGGCCGTGAAGCTGAACACGCCGAGGAGGTTGTTGCGGGCCGCGGCCAGTCGCTGCGCGGCGGGGTCCGGCACGTAGCCGAGGCTACGGGCCGCGTCGAGCACCCGCTGCCGTGTCTCCGCCGAGATCACCGCGCCCTGCGCCTTGTCCGACAGCACGATCGAGACCGTGGCCTGGGAGACCCCGGCCAGCCGGGCGACCTCGGCCTGCCGCGGACGGGGCGCGCGTCCGGCCGCCGTGGGCGTACGACCGCGCCCGGACCGCTTCCTGGGTTGCTCCACTTGCTCCACCATGCTCCTCACCCGGCCCGGCACGACCGCCGCACCGACCACTGATGCGTATTACTGATGCGCATCACTAATGCGTATGAGTGAGCACTGTGGGCGCCTCGCCACCGTCGGTCAAGGGTTCTGACAGGAATGGGCCGAAGCGGGGTAGGCGCACCGGAAGTCGGTACGGCGGTTACGGCTGGGGAGGTTGAGCATGCGGGAGCCGGTGGTCTCGTTGTGGGACGTGGGCAACGGACAGGGCCTGCGTCAGCTGGCCGAACTGGGGCTCGCGCTGCTGTTGTCGAGCCTCATCGGCTGGGAGCGGGCCGCCCAGCAGAAGAGCGCGGGGATGCGTACCCACACCCTCGTCGGCATCGCCAGCGCGCTGATGATGGAGATCTCCCAGTACGGCTTCACCGACGTACTCGGCCTGGACAACGTCTCCTTCGACCCCTCCCGCGTCGCCGCGCAGATCGTCTCCGGGATCGGCTTCATCGGCGGCGGCCTCATCTTCGTACGCCGGGACGCGGTGCGCGGACTCACCACGGCCGCCACCATCTGGCTCACCTGTGCGGTCGGCATGGCCTGTGGCGGCGG
This sequence comes from Streptomyces sp. NPDC058274, assembly GCF_042881375.1. Classification (NCBI taxonomy): domain Bacteria; kingdom Bacillati; phylum Actinomycetota; class Actinomycetes; order Kitasatosporales; family Streptomycetaceae; genus Streptomyces; species Streptomyces sp. NPDC058274. The sequence goes on along the minus strand of NZ_JBHVXW010000009.1, from coordinate 274,685 downwards.
TCTGCCGGTCCTCGCCGTCGCCACCACCGCCCTGCACTTCCTCGTCGTGCGCGGCTATCCCCCGCTCGTCGCCCGGCTGTCCCCCGCCACCTCCGCCACCACCTCCGAGATCCGGCTGACCTACCGCACGGGCGCCGCGCTGCTGCCCCGGCTGATGGAGCAGTGCACCCGGCGGGGCTTCCGCATTCTGCAGGTCAGGGTCGACCGGCTGCCGGGAGGCACGGACCCGGCCGCGCGCGTCCTGCTGCGCCTGGAAGGCACCGCCGACGTGGGAAGGCTGGGCTCGGACCTGTTCCAGGACGAGGGCGTCATCGACGTGGACGTGACGATGGAGGCCGACGACGAATGATCCCGCTCGTACGCCCGGGAGGCCGTGCTGTTTCGGCCCTGGAGGCGACAGTGGTCAACGCGGGGGTGCGCCGCTCGTGTCGCGCCCGCGGACGGCGAGCGCGTGGGCGATGTCCTGGGTTGCCGGGTACAGGCGCAGATAGAGGTCGTACAACTCGTCGTAGGACGCGCGGAGACGAGGGTCGGGCGTGATGGTTTCCCGTACGGGGTTCCAGGCGTCGATGTCCGGGGAGCCCACGGCGCTCGCGGCCAGGAACGCGGCACCGTAGCTCGCCCCGAGGGTGACGGCGCGCACCTCCTGCTCCAGGCCGGCCGCGTCGGAGACGATCCGCGTCCACAGACCCCCACGGGTGCCGCCGCCGACGGCCACGACACGGCGGAGGTCGGCGCCGGCCGCGCGCATCGCCTCGACGTTGTGCCGAACTCCCAGCGCGGTCGCCTCCAGGGCGGCGCGGTACAGATCGCCGCGCGTGTGCTCCACGGTCAGTCCCGCGATGACGCCGCGTGCGTCCGGGTCCGCGACCGGTGTCCGCTCGCCCGCGAAGTACGGCAGCATCAGCAGGCCGCGTGCGCCGAGCCCCGACGCCTCGGCCTCGGCGAGCAGCGCGGAGTGGTCGGGCGCGCCGAACAGCTGCCGCAGCCAGTCGGTGATCATTCCGGAGGTCGCCATACCGCCCGCGAGACTCCGTGTTCCGGGCAACGCCCCTACGGTGCTCCACAGTTGGGGCACCAGGAGCCGCTCGGCGACCGTGTTGATCAGGAACATGGTGCTGCCGTACATGAGCATCAGATCCCCGACGCGCTGGGCGCCCACGCTCAGCGCCTCCGACCAGGCGTCGATCGTGCCGGTGACGACGGGGGTGCCGACGGGCAGCCCGGTGGCGGCGGCCGCCTCCGCCGTGAGGTGTCCGGCGATGTCGCCGGGCCAGCGCAGCGGCGGCAGTTCGATGTCCGGTGCGATACGGCGGGCCCAGGGGCCGTACCAGTCCTGGGCGACGGAGTCGTAGAGCGGCACGGCCTGGCTCGCCGAATGGTGGTCGAGCACATACGCGCCGGTCAGCCGGTGGACCAGGTAGGAGCTGGGCATGTACAGCCGCCGGGCCCTGGCCACCACGTCCGGTTCGTGGCCCGCGAGCCAGGCGATCTTGGGACCGACGGCCTGGGTGGACAGCAGGGAACCGCAGCGGCGCAGGACGGCGTCGCGGCCCAACTCGGCGTCCAGCCGGGCGATCTGAGCGGTGGCGCGGGTGTCGACGCCGTAGAGGATCGCGGGGCGCAGCGGCTCGCCGGCCTCGTCGGCCAGGGCCACGCACGGCCCCATGCCGCTGACGCCGACAGCGGTGACGGAGGTGCCCTCGCTCACCAACTCCCGGGCGAGGGAGACGAATTCGTCCCACCAGATCCGGGCGTCCATCTCGACCTGTCCGGGCCGCGGGCGGTCGACCGTGTGCGGCCGGGTCGCCGTCGCGAGGACCGCCCCGTCCTCGCCGACCAGCACGCCTTTGCTGCTGGAGGTACCGATGTCGACTCCGAGCACCGTCATGGTCGAGAGCGTAGGCGATCTCATCGAGGTCCGGGCGAACCGGCGATGCCCCGGACTCCGGCGTCCGGCGTCCTGCCGTCGCCGGATCGACTCCCGTGCCCGCGGACACGCTCATGCCGCCCCGCGGACGCGGGACGGCATGAGGTGGGGGGTGGGTCAGGTGGCTCAGCGGTCGCAGTTCAGGGCGGCGAGGTCGACCGAGTCGGCCATGGCCTGCATTCCCTTGTCGTTGGGGTGCAGGTGGTCGCCGCCGTCGAAGAACGGAAGGATGAGCTGCGGGTCGTACGGATTACGGGTGATCCTGTCGAAATCCGTCACCGCGTCGAGCTCGCCGCTGTTCCTGATCCAGTCGTTGACACCCTGGCGCACGGCCTCCGACGCGGCGTCGTACTCGTACCAGCCCTTGAAGGGCATGACGGTCGCGCCGACGACACACTTGCCCGCCGCGTGCGCCCGGTCGATGATCTGCTGATAGCCGGCGATCATGTCGTCCACCGTGACACCGCTGTGGGACTTGATGTCGTTGATGCCCTCGAACAGGAACACCGTGCGCACTCCGGCGAGGGAGAGCACATCGCGCTGCATCCTGTTCAGCGCCGCCTGCCCCGCGCCGTCCGAGAGCACCATGTTGCCCGAGATGCCCTCGTTGGCCACGCCCTTCACCGTGCTGCCGGACGCGGCCTGCAGTCGGCGGGAGAGGTAGTCGGGCCAGCGGCGGTTCTCGTCCGTGGTCGAGGCCCAGCCGTCGGTGATGGAGTCGCCGAAGGTGACCACGGAGCCGATCGTCGAGGACGTCTCGACGTTGACGGCGTCCAGCCAGTACCAGGAGCCCATCGGGTCGGTCCAGTTGGCCGCGCCCTCCTCGGCGGCGTGGTTGCCCGCGGTCGCGTAGTTGGTCTGCATCGCCATGCCGTGACCGGTCGTCGGCCCCTGGGCGCCCGTCACGTACAGGCTGATGACCAGATTCGCCTGGGCGGCCAGCTTCCCGGACAGCGGATCGCTGAGCACGGTCTTGCCCGCCGGGACAGTGACGGACGCGGCCCCGCCGAAGGTCAGCTTCCGGTTGGAGCCGCTGACCAGCTGCGCACCCTGCTTCTGCAGCCCCGCGTACGCGCTCGCGAAGGTCACCGGGTTCTCGCCGAACGCGTTCGACAGCCGGATGCGCATGTTGGTGCCGCCGACGCTGGTGCGCACGATCAGCCGGTAACTGCGGTCGGCGGGCCCGGCGCCCTGGCGGTCGGCACTCGCACCCCAGGTGACCACGGAGTGCTTGGCCGTGGGCGCGGCCGGGGCGGCCGCCGTACGGACCGGGGCCTGCTGTCGCGGCTGCGACGGCCCCTTGGCCTGCGCCACCGAGGAGACGGTCAGGGGCACGCAGACCGCCAGGAGCAGCGCCGAGACGACACCGAACGCGCGGCGTCCGTTCCGGCCGGCCCTCATCCGAGGTTCCGCAGGGTGACGGACTCACCGGGCTTGAGGCTGATCTTCTTGGAACCGCCGCCGGCGACGACGGTCGCGGTGCGGCCGCCGACGCTCTTCAGCTTCACCCGGGTGACCTTGCCGTTCTTCCAGCTGAGGTCCGCGACGAAGCCGCCGCGGACGCCCACACCGGAAACCGAGCCGGAGGCCGCCCACGCCTCGGGCAGCGCGGGCAGCAGCTCGATGTGGCCCGGCCGCGAGTAGACCAGCATCTCGACGATCGCGGCGGGGGTGCCGAAGTTGGCGTCGATCTGGAAGATGCCGCGGCCCTGCTCGACCTCGTAGATGTCGAAGAGGTTCTGGGCGCTGCCGTTGCTGCCGTTGGACGACGGCTTCAGGTTGTTGACGATCAGCTGGTAGGCCTTCTCCGCGTTCTTCAGCCGCGCCCAGCACAGGCTGCGCCAGGCGTTGGCCCAGCCGAAGCTGTTCATGCCGCGCGCGGTGAGCAGGGCGGTCGCACCGTCGACGATGTCCTTCGGCGTGGAGCCGTCAGGACGGATCCGGTCGCCGGGGAAGAGCCCGATGAGCGGGGAGAGGTGCCGGTGCGTGGTCTCGCCCAGGTCGTCGGGCGACATCCACTCCTCCAGCCAGCCGGTCTTGGGGCTGACCACGGGGAGGTACAGCCGCTTGCGCAGGCCGTCGACGGTCTTGCGGTAGGCGGTGTCCTTCTTGAGCACCTCGGTAGCGGTGCGGTAGTTGCCGAAGAGGTTCCACACCAGTTCCTGGGCGTATGTGATGCCCTTGGCGTCGAGCGGACCCTGTTCGGGCGACCAGTCGCTGTCGGCGATCAGAACCTCGCGCTTGGTCCCGGACGCGTCGGTGACGGTCGTCGTGATCAGGCGGGCCTCCCAGAACTCCACGGCACCCTTGATGAGGGGGTAGATCTTCTTGAGGTAGGCGCGGTCCTGCGTGTACTCGTAGTGCTCGAACAGGCTCTGGCACAGCCAGGCGTTGCCGGCCGGGTGCCACCACCAGCCGCCCCCGCCATAGGGGTTGGTGGAGATGGCCACGGTCCAGCCGGCGATCTTCCCGCTGGAGTTGCGGTAGCGGTTGGTGGAGTCGTTGAACAGCCGCTGGGTGACGTCGGTCCACGCGGGCAGCTGCGCCAGGCAGTAGTCCGTGTAGGCGTCGAAGCAGTCGGACAGGCCCGCCCGGTCGGCCATCCAGTAGTTCATCTGGATGTTGATGTCGGTGTGGTAGTCCGCCATCCAGTCCGGGTCGTTGCCGTCCAGCCAAGGGCCCTGGAGACCCATCGGCAGGCTGCCCCGCGATCCGGAGATCATCAGGTAGCGGCCGAACTGCAGGTAGGCGGCCTCGAGTTCCGGGTCGGGCACGTCGTCCCGGTGGCGGGCCTGCAGCCGCTCCCAGGTGTCCAGCTCGCGCTGCGCGGCGGACGACTTGCCGAGGTTGATGTCCAGCTGCCCGAACACCGCGCGGAAGTCGGCGACATGGGTGTGCAGCAGGCTGCTCGCCGAGTGCCCGGCCGCGTTCAGGACCTTGGTCCGGGCGAGGCGCTCGGGGACCACGGACGTGTCGCGGAACTTCTTGGCCGCGTCGGGCGCGTAGTTGGTGCCGCCGCTGACGACGACGGTGAGGTCCTTGCAGCCGCTGAAGGAGATCGACGTGCCGTCGACACGGACCCGGCCGGTGCTGCTGCGGGCGGTGACGGCGGCGCCGTACTTCAGGCCGTTGGCGAAGGAGGCACCGAACGAGGCATAGCGGCCTGCGCTGTTGGCGGTGGTGGACTCGCCGTGGGTGCCGGCGAGGGACACGGTGCCGGTGTAGGAGCCGCCGCCCTGCTGGGAGAAGTGCAGGACGATGGCGTCGTCGGGCCGGCTGGCGTAGATCTGCCGTTGGTACGTCACGCCCGAGATGTCGTACGAGGTGCTGATGAGGCCCTGGGCCAGGTCGAGCGTACGGCGGTAGTCGTTGACGTTGCCGAGGTCGTGGTCCGGGATGGCCACGGTGAGCTTGGCCAGCAGTGTCAGGGAGCCGAAGTCGTCGCGCCCGTAGGGGAACTGGCCGTCGCTCTGCAGCTTGTCGTTGAGATGACCGGTCCACAGCGTGGCGTCGGTGATCATCAGGAGTTCGCTGGACGGGTCGTTGCTCGCGAGCGCCCCGAGCCGGCCGTTGCCGACCGGCAGTCCCTGCTCGATCATCGACCCGGAGGAACCGGGGGCCTGCCACCACAGCTGGTTCTTCGCGGCGTCGGCCGCGGACAGCAGAGGCGACTCGGTGGGGCGGGAGGGGGCGGCCGAGGCGGTGAAGGCGGGCAGACCGCCGAGTGCTCCGGCCGCGCCGGCGCCGGCGGCGAGAGCGAGGAAGCCTCTGCGGCTGGGCTTGTTGTCGCGAGGTGCTATGTGCTGGTTGTCCACGGTTGGTGCACTCCATATCCGGGAGCGGCTCATGCGGGAACGACGGTGCGGAGCCGTCGGGGCGGGGTCGGTCTCCCGCGGGGCCGGGGGTCAGGGCACCGGGCCCCGCGGGAAGCAGGTCGGTCAGACGGACTTCGGAACGACGATCCGGTCGATGTCCGGGGCGTATCCGCTGCCGCTGTCGAACGTGATGGTGTTGGTCCCGGCCTTCAGCGCCAGCTGGACACTGACGGTCTCGACCGTGCTCCAGTCGCCCGTGGAGGGGAGCTTCTGGCTGGTGCCGTTGCCGCTGTTGGAGGAGACGGTCACCGAGCGCGCGTCCCCGCTGACGTAGGCGACCTTGACGGTGTAGATGCCGTCCTTCTTCACCGTGACGTCGTTGAACCGCACCTTGCCGCCGGTGTAGAGGTTGCCGACCTTCTTGCCGCCGGAGCAGGCGTCGCAGCCGGCGACGGAGGCGTTGCCCGACAGGGTGTTGGCCGCGGCCTCGGCCTCGTAGCTCGTGGTCGCGAGGGCGCTGCCGCCGGGCTTGATGGTGAACAGCCTCGAGCCGTGCGCCGGCAGGGCAGCGGTGATCTTGTTCTTGTGGGTCCCGAGGCTCGACTTGTTCCACAGGTCGCGCACGGAGGCCTTGCCGGTGAATCCGAGGGAGGCCCAGTGAGCGGTGACCGAGGCCGGCGAGTCGCCGAGGTTGAACAGCGCGACGGTGTAGCTGCCGTCGGCGTTCTTGGTGGCCCAGACCTGCTGGTCGCCGACCGAGGTGACCGGACGCGCCACGGGCGAGGCGTTCTGGTCGACGGCGATGACTTCCTTGTTGGTGAGCAGGGAGACGCCGTAGCTGTCCAGCTTGGTCAGGTCGTCACCGGTGAACAGCGGCGACTTGTTGATGGCCCAGAGCGTCATGTAGCTCTGCCGCTCGGCCTTGGTGAGGCCGTCCATCTCGCCGTTGCCGACGTCGATGGCGTCGAGGTCGTTCCAGCCGCCGGGGCCTGCCTTGCGGCTCCACGCCGGGGCGTCGTCCCATCGGTCGTTGACCGAATTCTCCCAGCTGACAAGGGTGTTGCAGTAGCACTCGACGTCGGTGTCGATGCGCCAGCCGTTGGAGTACTTCTTCCAGTCGGCGGCGTGCCCGATGTCGAGCGACCAGGAGACCTCGAGGTGGATCGGGCGGCCGGTGGAGGCGATGGCCTTGTTCCAGGCGGCGACGTCGGCGACGTTGTTGTAGTTGTCGCCGGTCTTGAACGAGCCCGGGCCCACGCCGTCCAGCTTGAGGAAGTCATAGCCCCAGTCGGCGAACAGCTGCGCCTGCGAGTCGATGTACTTCTGCGCGCAGGCGTTGCCGAAGTCGATCTTGTAGGCGTTGTCCCAGCCGTTGGTGGTGCGCAGGTCCGAGTAGACGATGTCGGCGGTGGTGCAGCCCGGGGCGTTCCAGATCGGCGTCTTGCCGTCGCCGTAGGCGCCCTTCTCCAGGCCGACGGGCAGGTAGATGCCGGCCTTGAGTCCCTTGGAGTGGATGTGGTCGGCGACCGACTTCATGCCGTGCGGGAAGCGCACCGGGTCGGGGGTCTGCCGGCCGTACTGGTCGAACTGGGTCTTCCAGCTCTTGTCCATCCACCAGCCGGCGTCGATGTTCACATGGTCGTAGCCGTACTTCTTCAGCTTGGAGGCGAGCGCGTCCGTCTGCTTCAGGACGTTCTTCTCGGTGAGGTAGCTGTAGTCACCGTCCGGATTGAGGCCCGGGTACTTCGACGACTGCATGCTCCAACTCGACCAGCCCATGTACGGCTTGGCGGCGATGGTGGCGGCACCGGCGGGCTCGGCGGGCGTGTCGGCATGGGCAGCCGGGAAGGCCGTCGCGACACTCGCGGTGAAGGCCAGGGCGACCACGGTTCTTATGGAGCGACGGCCGGAGCGAACGGCCGCTGCGGGCAGGACGGTGTACGAGGATGACCGCATGGGTCGGACCTCCTGGGACGGTGGGCTGCGGGGGCGGTTGGTGCGGGGCGGCTCTTGCCCCTGCGGTCGGGAGGCGGCTCAGCCCTTGCCCGATCCGATGGTGAGTCCGCTGATGAACTGGCGCTGGAGCGCGAAGTAAACCAGCAGCGTGGGGATCGCGGTCATCAATGCTCCGGCCGCAATCAGATTGGGATTGGTGAAGTAGGCACCCTGGAGGTTGGCCAGGGCGGAGGTGACGGGCCGCTTGTCGCCGGTCTCGATGAGCGCGAGCGGCCAGAAGAAGTCGTTGTAGATCCAGATCGATTCGAGGGTCGCCAGGGCGGCGAACGCCGGGCGGCACAGCGGCAGGATGATCTGGAAGAACTGCCGCCAGACCTGGGCACCGTCGACGAGCGCCGCCTCGGAGATCTCCTTCGGGATCGTCTTCATGTAGTTGCTGAGGACGAAGGTGCAGAACCCGCACTGGTAGGCGATGTGGATGAAGATGATGCCCCAGATCGAGTTGTACAGGAGCAGGGAATCGGTCATCCAGTACGGCAGCGGGATCAGCAGGTACAGCTTGTACAGCGGGGTGATGAGGACCTGGGCCGGCAGCAGGTTGCCCGCGGTGAACAGCATCAGCAGGACGATGTTCCAGCGGAAGTCGAACCGGGAGACGAAGAAGGCGACCGCCGCCGAGAACAGCAGGGTGCCCAGGACCGCCGGAACGGTGATGAGGACCGAGTTCCAGAAGAAGTGCGGCATCCCGGACTGTTCCCAGGCGTCCGTGAAGTTGCCGAGGCTCAGGCTGTGCGGCCAGGAGAGATAGCCGTTCTTCGCGGTGTCCGAGTAGGGACGCAGCGAGGTGTAGATCGCCCACAGCAGCGGGATGAGCCAGAGCAGGGCGATGCTGCCCAGCATCACGTGGCGGCCGGCCTGGCTCCGGGGCTTCGAGGGGCCGTCGTGGGACGGGGTCTCTCGCCCGGCCCGCAGACGGGAGGCCGGACGCGGCACGGTCGTGGTCACTGGTCCTCCTTGCGGATGGTCTGGACGAGGAAGGTCCCGATGGCGGCAAGGGAGACCAGGAGCAGGATGACCGCGAGAGCCGACCCGTAACCGATGTGGCTGGACTCGCCGATGATGTTGTCGGTGATGAGCAGGGAGAGCAGCTCCATGCCGGGTTTGCTGCCGACACCGCCACCGAGGACGTACACGATGTCGAAGGCCCGCAGGGACTCCATGACCGTGACGACCAGGATGATGATGTTGACCGGCTTGAGGGCCGGGAAGACCACCCGCAGGAAGGTCTGGCGGCCGTTGGCCCCGTCGAGCGACGCGGCTTCCTTGAGCGCCGGGTCGAAGCCCTTCAGGCCGGCCAGGTAGAGGATCATGATGTAACCGGTGTGCCGCCAGGCCGAAGCGACGAGTACGGCCCACAGGTTGAGGTCGGGGTTGCCGAGCCAGTCGATGTGCTCGCCCGATCCCAGGGAGTTCAGGATGCCGTTGAGGAGCCCCGTGTCCGGGTTGTAGATGATCTCCCAGATGAAGCCGACGACGGCCAGGGAGAGCACCATCGGCAGGAAGATCGCGGTCTGGTAGATCCTGGTGAAGCGGATCTTCCGGTCCAGTTGGTAGGCGAGAAAGATGCCGAACGGTGTGGGCAGCAGAGCCGTGAACAGCAGCCAGATCACGTTGTGCTGCACCGCGGGCCAGAACGGCGGGTAGTTGGTGAAGATCTCCTTGTAGTTCTCCAGGCCGATCCAGTGGATGTCGGCCAGTTCGATGCCGTCCCAGGTGGTGAAGGACAGCGCCAGCGAGGCCAGTGCGGGCAGCCAGACGAAGAAGAGCAGAGCGGCGAGCGGGATGCCGATGATGACGGTCAAGAAGATCCGGTCACCGCGCCCGAGACTGCGGGCGCGCTTGCGGACGGTGCGGAGTGAGGGTACGGAGGACACGGTGCGTGAGACCTTTCCGGTCCTGGTCAGGCCGTGAAGTAGCGCGAGCGCTGCGACTCGATCTTCTTCAGCGTCGCGGTGCCGTCGTCGGGGTGGCTGAGCCACTCGGTCAGGCCGGGCAGTACGACGGTGGAGATGAAGCCCGGGTCACTGTCGCGGTCCGCGAACTGGCTGATGTTCTTGGCGGAGCCGATGAGTTCGGCGGACTTCTTCTGCAGGGGGTTGTACGAACTGGTGGAGGTCTTCTCGTTGACACCGAGGTTGCTCGGGTCGACGCCCGCGTACAGCTCTTCGGTCTGCGCGGTGCCGAGGAACTCCAGGAACTTCTTGGAGCCGTCCTCGTTCTTGGGGCGCTTGCTGAGCATGAAGCCGTCGGTGGGCGCCTCCACGGAATCCTGCCCGTACGCGGAGTCGATCTCGGGGAAGGGGAAGAAGTCGAGGTCGGCGCGGACCGCCTCGTCGGTGATCTGCTGGCCGATGAAGAGGCCGGTGACCGACATGCCGGACTTCTTGTCGATCAGGGACTGTGCGGCGTCCTGCCAGGAACGGCCGCCACCGCTCGCCTGGTAGTAGGGGGTCAGTTCACGCCAGGTGTCGAGGATCGCGACGGCGCGCTTGTCGGTCCAGGACGTCTCGCCGCGCAGCAGGGACATGTGGAAGTCGTAGCCGTTGGCCCGCAGGTCGACGTAGTCGAAGGCGCCGAGGATGCTCCAGGTGTCGCCGCCGCCGTATCCCGAGGTGATCGGGGCGAGGCCGTCCGCCTTCATCTTCTTGGCGAGTGCGACGAACTCGCTCCACTTCTTCGGGACTTCGTAGCCGTGCTTCTCGAACACGCTCTTGCGGTAGAAGACGGCCCACGGGTAGTTGTAGAGCGGCACGAAGTAGTACTTGCCGTCGGCGCCCTTCGAGAGCTGCTTGGCGGCGTCGCTGAAGCCGCCGCCTATCTTGTCCCACACGTCGTCGATGGGGCTGGCGAGGCCCTTCTTGGCGAAGTACTGCATGCGGTAGCCCGCGAACCAGGTGAAGACGTCGTCCGGGGTGCCCTGCAGATACGTGGTGATGCTCTTCTGGAAGGTGTCGTGGTCGACCGTGTTGGTCTTCACCTTCAGTCCGCTGTCCTTGGTGAAGGCGTCGGTGACGGCGGCGTAGGCCTTCTTCGGGGTGGCGTCGGCGCCGTTGGACCCGAAGGTGACGGTCTTCGGGTCGGACCCCGCACCTCCCCCGCCGCACGCGGTCAGGACGGGCGCGGCCAGCGCGGCCGCACCGAGCCCGAACAGGCCACCGGTCACTCTGCGGCGGCTGGGTCCACGCGCAGCCAACGGAATGCGGCTCTGCTGCGTCATCGCAACTCCTCGTGCATGTCAGTACGTATCTGATCTTCAGTGCGGGTCCGCACTCTTTGCGGGTCCGCACCCTTTGCGGGTCTGGGCGTCGGTGCGGGGAGGGGCTCCCGCACCGTCCGGGCCGCGGCTGGTGGCCGGGGTCCGGAGGGGCGAGCGGGGTTCAGCCGGTGTCCGAGGTGATGAAGGACTGGATCGCGGTGGCCGCGGCTCCGCGCGCCCACTCCTCGAACGGCAGGGGCCTGGTCTGTACGTCGCACCGCGCGGCGGAGCCGAAGGCGGCCGCGGCGAACGTGTCGCGGATCTGCTCGGCGAACAGGTCGTAGGCGGCCAGGCCCTCGCCGGAGATGATCACGCGTTCCGGGCCGAGCAGATTGGCGACCGTGGCGATGCCCCGGCCGATGGCCTCGCCGGCCCGTGCGTACACCTCCCGCGCTCCCGGGTCGCCGTCATGGGCCAGGTCCAGGGCCTCGGTGGCGTCCGCCACCTGCACTCCGGTGACCTCCCGGACTCTGGCGACGATCGCGGAGTCGGAGGCGATCGCCTCCACACAGCCGCGGTTGCCGCAGTGGCACAGGGGGCCGGACGGGTCGATGGCCACGTGCCCGATCTCGCCGGACACGCCGTGCGCCCCCGACACGACCTGCCCGTGCACCACGAGACCGCAGCCGATCCCGGCGCCGACGGTCACCACCGCGAAGTCGGACAGACCCACCCCGGCGCCGAACCACTGCTCGGCGACGGTCAGCGCCCGGACGTCGTTGTCGACGGTGACCGGCAGCCCGGTCGTCAGGGCGGCCAGTTCCGCGAGCGGCACATCGCGCCATTCCAGGAACGGCGAGTACCGCACCACTCCGTCGGCTCGGTCCACGTCGCCGGAGACCGCGATGCCCAGGCCCTGGACCCGGACTCCGAACCCGTCGGCCTCCGTCAGCAGTTCCTGGACGAGGGCCGCCGTCGAGGTCAGCACCGCCTGCGGATCGCGGGAGGTGAGCGGCACATGGCGGGCGACCCAGATGCGGCAGGTCAGGTCCGTCAGTACCGCTATCAGTTCGTCGCCCGTCATCTTCACGCCGATGAACAGCGCCCGCCCGCCGTCGACCCGCACCGGATTGGCCGGCCGGCCGAGGGAGGACTGCCGCGCGTCCTCGTCGACGTCCTCCAGCAGGTAGCCGACCTCGATGAGAGGCCGCACCGCCTTGGTGACCGCCGCGGCCGACAGCCGGGTCCGCCCTGCTATCTCCGACCGCGTGAGCGGACCGTGGGACAGCACGGTGGTGAAGATCTGGGAGGCGGTCGGCGTATGGGCCGGGAACGCCTCGGTACGAGAGGTCGAGCGCATGGCCGGAACTTAAGTCCCTTATTTTCTGCTGTCAATGAAAGAAGCAGGATTATCTTGAGTGCCTCCTACAACCGGCACTCCGCCTGCAAAAGACAGACTTGGACAAGGTGTTGACACATGATCGAAGGTCACGGTTGGCTCTCGGTATCTCGTGGCACCACCGGAACGTAAGGACCCCTGTCGATGATCTCCTTCGCCCCGGACTCCGGGGTCTGGCTGCTGGCCACACCGCACACCTCGTACGCGCTGAGGATCGACGAGACCGGCGCGCCCTGCCATCTCGCGTGGGGCCCACGGCTGACCCTCGCGGAAGCCGAGGATCTCGTCGTGCCCCCGGGTCCCGAGACCAGCAGCTTCGAGGGACGGGACCCGGTCGGCGAGGAACTCCCGGTGGACGGTGGCACGCGTTATGGCCCGCCGTCGCTACAGGTCCGTTTCGCCGACGGCTCCCGTGCCTTCGAGTGGCAGCCGGAAGGCCACGACATCGAGGAGAGCGGTCCCGGCGAGAGCGTGCTGGTCCTGCGGTTCCGCGATCGCCGCTACCCCTTGCAGGTCTCGCTCCACTACCGGGTACGCGCCGACACCGACGTCATCGAGCGCTGGACCGTCGTGCGCAACACCGGCGACGAGGCCGTCACCCTGCTGCGGGCCGACTCCGCCGCCTGGGCCCTGCCGCCGCTGCGCGACTACCGGCTCTCCCATGTCACCGGCCAGTGGTCGGCGGAGAGCCAGCTGAGGCGCGACCAACTCCCGTACGGCGAAACGGTGTTGACCAGCCGGCGAGGTATCACGAGCCACCACGCCAACCCCTGGGTGATGCTCGACGCGGGTGAGGCGACGGAGGACCACGGCCGGGTGTGGAGCGCCGCTCTCGCCTGGAGCGGGAGCTGGCGCATCACCACGCAGCGCACGCCTGACGGGCGAGCCGGATTCACCGGAGGCGTCGGCCACGACGGTACGACCGTCCCGCTCGCTCCGGGCGAGGAGTTCACCACTCCGCCGTTCGCCGGGGTGTTCACCGAGGGCGGTTTCGGCGCGGTCAGCCGTGCCTGGCACGCCTTCACGCTGGCCCATGTCCTGCCGCATCCGGACGAGTTCGCGCCGGTGCTGTACAACTCCTGGGAGGCGACGGGCTTCGACGTCGACGAGGTCGGCCAGAAGGCCCTCGCCGAACGGGCCGCGGAGCTCGGCGTCGAGCTCTACGTCGTCGACGACGGCTGGTTCGGAGCGCGCCGCAACGACCGCGCTGGGCTCGGCGACTGGACCCCCGCGCCCGACCGGTTCCCCGACGGGCTCGGGCCGCTGGTCGACGCGGTGCACGGGCTCGGCATGCGCTTCGGGCTGTGGGTGGAGCCGGAGATGGTCAACCCGGACAGCGATCTGTACCGTACGCACCCGGACTGGGTCCTGCACTTCCCCGAGCGCCCCCGCTCCGAGCTGCGCAACCAGCTCGTGCTCAACTTCGCCCGCAGTGATGTCGCGGACTGGGCGTACGGCTGGCTGACCCGGCTCGTCGGCGAGCACGGCATCGACTTCCTCAAGTGGGACATGAACCGGGCGTTCAGCGAGGCCGGCTGGCCCGGCCGGCAGGACGGCGCCGACCGGCTGGGCCCGCAGTACGTGCGCAATCTCTACGGCGTCGTCGACCGGCTGCGTGCGGACCATCCGGCGCTGCGCATCGAGTCGTGCAGCGGCGGCGGCGGGCGCGTCGACCTGGGCATCCTCTCGCGTACGGATCAGGCGTGGGCGTCGGACAACACCGACGCCGCCGACCGGATGGGGATCCAGCACGGTTTCGGCCAGGTCTACCCCGCCCGCACCATGGGCTCCTGGGTGACCGACGTGCCGAACCAGCTCACCGGCCGCACGGTCCCGCTGCGCTTCCGCTTCCATGTCGCCATGGCCGGGGCGCTGGGTATCGGCGGGGATCTCACCCACTGGTCCGAGGAGGAACTGCGGGAGGGGGCCGCCCTGGTGGCCGAGTACAAGAGCGTGCGCCATCTCGTGCAGCACGGCCGGCTGGACCGGCTGTCGCCGCCGGCGGAGGACGCCGAGGCGGTGGTTCAGTACACCGCAGCGGACGGTGCCGAGACCCTGCTGCTCGGGTATCGGCGCGTCTCACGGCACGGCAGCCCGAAGGTTCCGGTCCGGCTCCGCGGTCTGACCCCCACGGCCCGCTACCGCGACACCCGCACCGGCACCGTGCACCACGCCGCGGTACTCGGCGCGTACGGCCTCCACCTCGACCTGCCGGCCGGTGACTGGGCCAGCACGGCCGTGCACCTGGTGCGCGAGCCGGAGGCCTGACCGGCACGCCGGTCACCACCCCTGAACGCGCCGCGGTGACACCGCGGCGCGTTCCGCTTGTCCGGACGCGGCCGGCGGTTCTTCGGCCGAACCCCCTGCCGACCTGTCTCGTGTCCGGACACGCCCGCCGGCCCTTCGGCCGAGCGCGGAGGCGGCCCTGCCGCTCGGCCGGCGTGTCCGGACGCGGCCACCGGTCCGTCGCCCGAGCGCGCACGCCGGCCTACCCCTCGGCGCACAGAACGCGTCCGGCTGCTCGCAGCACGCCGACAGGCCACCCGCCGCACAGCGGCCAACAGCCCGCCACCCGCACCACGTCGCACCGCACGCGTGCCCCACACGAGTCCCTGCGCAATTGGTTGACATGTACGCTACCCGGCGCAATTCTGAGAGCGCTCTCAAAAGAAGCGGACGGCTCCCGTCCGCAACGAATCCACCTCGTGAGGAGGCTGAGGGTGCCCAGAAAACTCAGATGGCGGGCCCTGGCGATGGCCGCGGCCACGCTCGCCGCGGCACTGCTGACGTTCGGGGCTCCGTCCCGCGCCGAGGCCGCCGTCCCGGCGACCATCCCGTTGACCTTCAAGAACAATTCCGGCCGCAGCGACCCGGTCTACATCTACGATTTGGGAACGCTGCTCTCGACGGGCCAGCAGGGCTGGGCCGACGCCAACGGCACCTTCCACGCCTGGCCGGCGGGCGGCAACCCACCGACTCCCGCCCCGGACGCGTCGATCGCTGGACCGGCCAACGGGCAGTCGAAGACGATCCGGATCCCCAAGTTCTCCGGCCGGATCTACTTCTCCTTCGGCAAGAAGCTGGACTTCCGGCTGACCACCGGCGGCCTCGTACAGCCCGCCGTGCAGAATCCCAGCGACCCCAACCGCAACATCCTCTTCAACTGGTCCGAGTACACACTCAATGACAGCGGACTGTGGATCAACAGCACTCAGGTCGACATGTTCTCGGCGCCGTACGCGGTCGGTGTCCAGCTCGCCGACGGCTCCACGAAGAGCACCGGTCACCTCAAGGCAGGGGGATACAACGGATTCTTCAGCGCGCTGCGCGGACAGCCGGGCGGCTGGGCCAATCTGATCCAGACGGCACCCGACGGCACTGTCCTGCGGGCACTCGCCCCGGGTCACGGCATCGAGAACGGTGCGCTGCCGAGCACGGTGATGGCCGACTACGTCAACCGCGTGTGGCAGAAGTACAGCTCCTCGACGCTGACCGTGACACCGTTCGCGAACGAGCCGAACACGAAGTACTTCGGCCGGGTCTCGGGGAACGTCATGAACTTCACCAACAGCGCGGGGGCGGTCGTCACCAGCTTCCAGAAGCCGGACTCCGACAGCATCTTCGGCTGTTACAAGCTGCTGGACGCCCCCAACGACCTGGTGCGCGGCCCGATCTCGCGCACACTGTGCGCGGGCTTCAACCGCTCCACGCTCCTGACCAATCCCAACCAGCCCGACACCAGCTCCGCGGGCTTCTACCAGGACACGGTGACCAACCACTACGCACGGAAGATCCACGCGCAGATGGCCGACGGAAAGGCCTACGCGTTCGCCTTCGACGACGTCGGCAACTACGAGTCGCTCGTCCACGACGGCAATCCGCAGCAGGCGTACGTCACGCTGGATCCGTTCAACTGATCCTTTCCGTCCCGCCGGAGCACACCGGCTTGCCTATATGCTCACTCCCGAAACGCTCAAACGAACATGAGCGATCGCGCCGCGAGGGGATCACGAGCATGCGGGAACCGGGCGATGTCAGACGGCAGCGGATCCTCGCGGTCGTACAGTCGCGAGGAGCGGTCCGGGTGACCGACCTGGCCTCCGAACTGGAGGTCTCGGTCGTCACCGCCCGGCGGGACGTGGAGGAACTGGCCCGGGAGGGCAAACTGCGGCGGGGCCACGGGATCGCCCGTCCGGTGACCGCCGCCAGCGAACCCGCCGTTCCCCCGGCCTTCCGGCCGGCCGCGCCCGGCGGTCCGGTGGCGGTGGTCGTGCCCGAACGGCACACCTACCTGTACGAGACCATGAACGGCGCCCGTGAGGTGCTGGAGGCAGCCGGTCTGCGCATCGTGCTGCACATCGCCCCGCAGGCACCCGGCGCCGAACGCCCCATCGTGGAACGGGCGTTGGCGGACGGCGCCCAGGGGCTGCTGTTCGCGCCCCGCTGGCGTACCGCCGCCCTGCAGGAGGCCGACGGAGAGTGGCTGACGCGGACCGGCGTCCCCACCGTGCTCATGGAACGGCGGCCCCGCCCCGGCAGCCCGCTGCACACCGTCGACTCGGTCTGCTCCGACCACTGGCACGGCATGCACCTGGCGGTGGAGCACCTGCTCTCGCTCGGGCACCGGCGGATCGTGCTGGCGGCCCGCGACGACAGTCCCACGGCCCGCGCGATCCGGGCGGCCTTCGCCGAGATCGTCGCGGCCCGGCCGGAGATCGAGGACTCGCTGGTGGTCCTCAGCGCCCAAAGCGCCGGGACGGAGCCGGGAGCGGTGGTTCCCGACTCCCTGGCGGAACTGCTGCGCGAGCGGGGTGCCACAGCCGCCGTCCTGCACGGCGACGTGGACGCGCTGATGCTCGTCCAGCATCTGGCGGACAACGGAGTACGCGTCCCCGACGACTGCTCGGTGGTGGCGTACGACGACGTGGTCGCGGCGCTCGGCAGCACACCGCTGACCGCGATAGCGCCACCCAAGGCCGAGGTCGGAAGGGTCGCGGCCGAGCTGTTGCTGCACCGCCTCGACAGCGCCGGACGGGCATCCGCCCGGTCACCGCGCCGAGTTGAACTCCTGCCCGAACTGAAGGTGCGGGGCTCCACTCGAACCCTGAGCGTTTGACCGCTTTCGTTTCTTCTGATCGATCTATTGACCCGACCCACTCAGCCGATCAGGATGCCGGTGTCTCGCACCTGAGCCGCAGGAGGCATCCATGCCCGGCCGACCGAGCCGCCGGTCCCTGCTCACCGCAGGCACCGCCGCATCACTGACCGGCATGGTGAGCGGTTGTACCCGTTCGACGAGCGGGAGTTCACCGAGCACGCACGGGGCCGCTCATCGCCGCCTTCGTACTGCTGCAGCGGTTCTGGCGGTCGGGGCCGACGGCGGGAGCCGTGAAATAGGCGCCAACAGGACCGGCGGCACCCGATGTTCCCTACCGCACGCGCAACGCACCTCAGGAGAACGATGCACACCTCCCCCGGCGGCCGCATTCCCCCGCGGACCGCTCTCGCCATGGGACCGGAGGCGGCGACGGCCGTCTTCACTCCCGATGCCCTGGAGTCCCTCGGCCAGGTCTGCGACCTGGTACCGCCGCCCGCCCTGCACGATTTCGGCACCGAACACGCCCACGCCGTGCTGCGGGACGTGGAGGTCCTGGTCACCGGCTGGGGCTGTCCCGTCCTGGACGCGTCGGTGCTCGACCGCGCGCCCAGGCTGCGTGCCGTGGTCCACTCCGCCGGCACCGTGCGCGAGCTCATCAGCCAGGCGTGCTGGGACCGTGGCATCGAGGTGTCCTCCGCCGCCGCGGCCAATGCGCTGCCCGTGGCCGAGTACACGGTCGCGATGATCCTCCTCACCGGCAAACGGGCTCTGGAACGCGCCCGGGACCTGCGCTCCGCACGCCGTCGCGAAGACCCGCTGGGCACGACGCGGGACGTGGGCAACTTCGGTCGCACGGTGGGCATCCTGTCCGCCTCCCTGATCGGCCGCCGCGTGATCGAACTGCTGCGCCCCTACGATCTGAACGTGCTCCTGCACGACCCCTACGTCACCGCCGAGGAGGCGGCCGCACTCGGTGTGGAATCCGTGGGGATCGACGAGTTGTTCGCCCGCTGCGACGTCGTGAGCATCCACACCCCGCTGCTGCCCGCGACCCGCGGGCTCGTCGGCCGGCGGCTGATCGGCGCCATGCGCCCGGACGCGGTGCTCATCAACACCGCGCGCGGAGCCGTGGTCGACCAGGACGCGCTGACCGAGGCCGCCGCCCTCGGCCGTATCCGAGCCGTCCTCGACGTCACCGACCCCGAAGTCCTCCCGCCCGGGCACCCCTTGTGGGACTGCGACAACGTCCTGATCACCCCGCACCTGGCGGGCTCCCAGGGCAACGAGTGGGCGCGGCTGGCCGATCTCGCGGTGAGCGAGGTCGCACGGTGGTCCGCAGGCGACGGCTTCGCCCATCCGGTACGACCCGAAAGGCTGGCCTACCTCGCATGACGATGCCCGGACTCCCCGCCGACGGCGACGGCCGGGCCTTCGACCACGACAACGGCTGGGCTCCGCACGCTGTCCGATGCCCGACGCGCATCTCGCCGGCGACGAGAAGGCCAGTCCGTACGGCCCCCGGCTGCGCGAGCATCCGGAGAGCTTCTCGGCCGGGCTGACCTCAACCGTGCGGCCGTCCGGCCGACCGACGGCACCTGAACCCAGGTTGCAGTTCGGTCCTGGATCGTCCACAAGCTGTTCGCGATCTTGGCGGAACGCATTCCTCCGGGACAGGATGCCCTCATGAAGGGTGATCTCTTTTCCAGTGACCACATGGTGCAGCCGGCCGTCGCGCCCGGCATGTCCCTGCAGAACGCCAAGTCCGTCAAGTACGCCGTCAACGGCGAGATGCTCGCACGCCAGGGGGCGATGATCGCCTGGCGCGGGGCCCTGCAGTTCGAGCGCAAGGGCCAGGGCGTGGGAGGCATGCTCAAGCGGGCGGTCACCGGCGAGGGCCTGCCGCTGATGGCGGTGCGCGGCCAGGGCGAGGCCTGGTTCGCGCACGAGGCGCAGAACTGCTTCATCGTCGACGTCGAGCCGGGCGACGTGTTCACCGTCAACGGACGCAATGTGCTGTGCTTCGACGCCTCGCTGTCGTACGAGATCAAGACCGTCAAGGGCGCCGGCATCAGCGGCGGCGGTCTGTTCAACAGCGTTTTCACCGGACAGGGGCAGTTGGGGCTGATCTGCGAGGGCAACCCGCTGGTCATTCCGGTGTCGCCGCAGCAGCCGGTGTTCGTGGACACGGACACGGTGGTCGGCTGGTCCGCGCATCTGGGGACCTCGCTGCACCGGTCGCAGTCGTTCGGGTCCATGATCCGGGGCGGTTCGGGTGAGGCCGTGCAGCTGAAGCTGGAGGGCAACGGCTTCGTCGTCGTACGTCCCAGTGAGGCGACGCCGCAGAAGCCCCAGCAGCACTGAGCCCGGGAACGGAAGGGGGCGCCCCGCCGAGTGGCGGGGCGCCCTCTCGTACGTCGTCCGTCAGCGCCCGGCAGGGGTGTTGGCGGGGGTGACGTTGACGGCGGCCCAGGACTGGTCCACCGTCTTGTACTCCGTGCTGTCCGCCCCGTACATGTCGGCGGCGGCCTTGAGCGTCGCCGCGCGCGCGTCGTGGAAGTCGGTCGTGGAGACCATGTAGCGGGTGAGCGCCCGGTAGAAGATGGCGGTGGCCTTGGTGCGGCCGATGCCGGTGACCTGCGAACCGTCGTAGGTGGGCGAGTCGTACTTGACGCTGCCGATCGTCTTGCGGCCACTGCCCTCGGCCAGCAGGTAGTAGGCGTGCGAGGAGACACCGGAACCCGCGTGGACCTCGGTGTCGTAGGCCTCGGGCGCCCAGTAGTCGACGGTCCCCTCGAGCTTGTCGAGGGAGGGCTTGTCGAGGCGGCGCAGGAACTTCTGCGCCAGGCCGAGCTTCTCGCCCAGGAGGTAGTTCGGCGGGTTCTTCGGGTTGTTGGTGGAGAACTCGACCGCCGAGCCGAAGATGTCGGCGAGGGACTCGTTGAGGGAACCGGGCTCGCCGTACTGGTTGCCGTCCGCGTCGACCCGGGTGGGCTCCAGGGCGGCGGTGGCGTCGACGACTCCGTGGGTCAGCTCGTGACCGGTGACGTCGAGGACGACGAGCGGCTTCTTGAAGAGGTCCCCGTCACCGTCGCCGTAGAGCATGCACCCGCAGGCGGAGTCCCAGAAGGCGTTGCCGACCTTGCGCCCGAAGTGGACCATGGCCTTGGCGCCGGTGCTGTTGTTCTTGATGCCCTTGCGGCCGAAGGTCTTCTTGTAGAAGTCCAGGGTCTTGGTGATGCCGTACTGGGCGTCGACCGCTGCGGTGGCCCGGCTGGAGGTGGCGCCGTTGCCCCACTTGTTGTCGCCGTCGGTGAACTTCTTGCCGCGCGAGAACGCCTCCAGCTCCTGACCCTTGGCATCCCGGGTCTCGGTGTTCCAGCGGTTGGGGTCCTTGAGGACGTAGCTGGTCCGGGCGGTCCGGGTGGTGGTCAGCGGCACCTTGCCGACGAACAGGGAGGCGCCCGTGCCCGAAGCGGTCGACGGATAGCTGGTGGCGGCGGCACCGGTGAGGAGCGCGGACGGGGTGCCCGCGTCCACCGCCGGACCCGTGGCCGGGTTCAGCTTCTCGCCCCGCTTGCGCAGCGTCTCACCGAGAGCCGGCGAGATGAACTCGTCGGTGTCGGGGGTGTTGCTGCGCACCGCGCCGGTCCGTGCGTCCACGACGACCGTGCGGGAACCGCCGGCCTCCGTGGTGTCGCTGTCCGTCACCCGCACCTGGTAGGCGAGTACGGAGGCGCCGTCCCGCGCGTCCACCACGAGTTCGGCGTTGCCGGCGTCGCCCTGCGCGACCTCGGCGGCCTTCCGCTCGGCCTGCCCGGCCGTGAGCTTCGCCTGCGTCGTGGCCGGCTCCACCTTGTGGTCGGCGGCCCGGGTCACGCCCAGGTAGGCGGAACGCTCGCTGAGGTGGACGACCAGGTCGCCGCCGAGGACGGGCATCCCGCGGTGCGTGCGGACGAATCGGACGTGCAGCTTGCCGTCCGGGTCGGTCATGACGTCCTTGGCCTGGAGGGTGTCGTCCTCGGTGACACCAGTGGCCGTCGCGTGGGCGAAGGCGGCCGCGCGGGCCGCTTCCACGGGCGAGGACGCCGAACTCGCGGCACGAGCGGGCGAGTCGGGGACGGCCGCGAAGGCGGGGGCTGCCGGCAGCGTGGCGGCCGTCGTCACCGCGACGGCGATCGCCACGCTGCGTATGTGGGGTCTACGCACTGAGTTCCTTCGAACAGGGGCGGCCGGGATCGCCAACCACCCTGACGCGCGGCACTGTTGGGCACCGCGGGGGCTGTCGGGCCCCGTTGCGGAACTCTCACCGATTCCTCATGTACATGTAAAGGCGAAAGATCCCCTTTGCGTTCTTCGGGGCGATCTCTTTACGAATGTTCACTTCAGGGTGATCGGTGGGTGACCAACTGTGTGTCGTCCGGACAGATGTGAGGGGAGATGAGCTGGTTGCCTCACGGAGCCCGCCGACGGGTGAATGTGACCCATGTCGCACTGCCTCCGGCCCGCAGGTCCGGGCCGGAGGCACGAGAGCGTCAGACCGTCCGGTGGGTGAGCGCGGCGAGCAGGGTCCGCAGATCGGCCGTCGCGCCGGGGTCCAGCGGCGCGGCCGCCAGCAGCGCGTGGGCCCGGGCGAGATGCCGCCGAGCCTCCCGCAGCGCCGCGGAGCGGCCACCGCACTGCTCGACCAGCGTCGCGGCCCGGCGCACACCGGCGTCGTCGAGCGCAGGCCGGGAGGTGAGGAGTTCGGCGAGCCCGGCCCCTTCGGCGGTGTCCAGGGCGGCCAGGACCGGAAGGGTCTTCTTCGCCTGGCGCAGGTCGCTGTGCACCGGTTTGCCGGTGACCGCCGGGTCGCCCCAGATCCCCAGCAGATCGTCGACGATCTGGAAGGTCACCCCCAGATGGCGCCCGATGCGGTCCAGCGTGGCCACCGTCCCCGCCGGCGCTCCCGCCAGCTGGGCCCCCAGGGCGAGCGCGCAGCCGAGCAGGGCGCCGGTCTTGCGCTCGGCCATCGTCTCGTACGCGCTCACGGTCACCGCGCCGGGGCCCGTCCACGGGCGGCGGGCGAAGAGCAGGTCGTCGGCCTGTCCATGGACGAGATCACCGAGGGCCGTGGTCAGGAGGCGTACGGCTCCTGGGGTGTGCGGGCTGTCGGGCCCACGCGTGTCCGGGGTGACGGGCCCACGCGTGTCCGGGGTGGCGATCCCACGCGTGTCCGAGGTGACGGGCCCACGCGTGTCCGAGGTGACGGGCCCACGCGTGTCCGAGGTGACGGGCCCACGCGTGTCCGAGGTGGCGATCCCACGGGTGTCCGGGGTGGCGGCCCCGAAGATGTCCGAGGTGGCGGCCCCGGGCGCCGAGCTCCCGCCCGTCAGGGTCTCGACGGCCAGGGCGAAGAGCGCGTCGCCGGCCAGGACCGCCGGCCCGGTGCCGTACGCCTTCCACACCGCGGGGCGGCCCCGGCGCACCGGGTCGCCGTCCATGATGTCGTCGTGCAACAGCGAGAAGGTGTGCACGAGTTCGACCGATACGGCGGCCGGTACCCCCGTCGCGGCGGACGCCCCCGCCGCCTCCGCGCCGAGCACCGCCAACGCCTGCCGGACACCCTTGCCCGAGCTGTGGGCGGCGGGGGCGCCACCGACCTCCCTGCGGCCCAGCGCGTAGCCGGCCATCTCCTCCACCCAGGGGTGCAGCGTGCCGAGGGCCTCCGTCAACGCGGGCGCGACGAGCGTGCGACAGCGGTGCAGCAGAGCGGCTGCACCACCGCCCGGCTGACCACTATCCGCAAGCGCGCCCGAGGCATCGACGAGCGGTGGGCTCACGGGTCCCACGAGGGACGAGACCAGAGCCGTCATCGGGCGGCCACCGCATCCGAGGAGGGAGAGGAGGCCGGCGCCCGGTCGAGGCCGAGTTCCGTGCGGGCCCGGTCGATCATCGCGCGGGCGCGCCGGAGGCCGATGTCGTCCAGAATCCCGGCCAGTTCGGCCAGATCGGCGGCGGTGAGGGCGCGGTCCCGGCCCAGACGCGCCAGCGACTTGACCAGTCCGAGCCGGGCCAGTGCCCGGCCGCGCGGCTCGCTCATCCCGTCGAACTCGGCGAGCGCCTGCGTATAGAAGTCCCGCGCCTCCTCGTAACGCCCCGCGCGGTAAAGGACGTTGGCCCGCATCTTGTGGTTGTAGGCCAGTGCGCTGACCAGGTTCATCTCCCGGCAGGAGACCTCCGCCTCGCTCAGCAGTTCCAGCGCGCGCCCGGTGTCGCCGTCGCGCACGGAGACGATGTCGGCCAGCCCGCGCAGGGCCCAGGCGTGGCCGCGCCGGTCCTCGGCGCGGGCGGCTATCTCGGCGGCTTCCTCGAACATGGCGTACGCGGTGTCGTACGAGCCGGTGTTGCGGTGTATCTGGGCGATGCCTTCCAGGGCCCACACGGTGTGGCGTGCCTCGCCGCGCTTCCTGGCCTCGGCGAGGAGCTGCTCGTGCAGCGTGGTCACCGCCTCGTAGTCGCCCTGGATCCGGCCGGTCTCCGCCATGCCCGCGAGCGAGTAGCCGCGGACCACCACGTCCCCCGCGTGCTCGCCGAGTTCGGCGGCCAGCCGCAGCAGTCGCCAGGCCAGGGGGAACGCGCCCCGCTGCCGCGCGAGCGTGCCGCCGCTCCACAGCGCCCAGGCCATGGCTCCGGTGTCGCCGGCCTCGCGGGCGGTGCGGTAACTCGCCTTCCAGGCCCGGTCCGCGTCCGCCACCTGACCGAGCCGGCGGTGTGCCTCGGCGACCGCCAGGCCCGAGCGGGCGGCCTCGCCCCGCGCTCCGGCACGCTCGGCGGCGCGCAGCTGCTCGGTGCCGGCCGCCAGGACGTCCGTCAGCGAGGAGTTCACCGACAGGGTGGTCAAAGCGCCCTGGTACTCCGGGGCGAAGGCCTTGCTGTACATGAATGCCTTTCGGTCTGCCGCCGACCGGGACTGCCGCCCCGTCGGAGGATGCTGAACGTCGCCGGGCGGACGGCCGAGCACAGGACCATGCGCACTCCACTCACACGCCTCACGTATACCAGGCATGTATACACTTGATGTATACACGGAGTGTATAGCACCCGCGGCATCAGCCCGGGAATCCTCGCTCCACCGCGGCCGCGCCACCGACCCGTTGCCGATCAAGACGACGACAGCACCCGTGAGGTTGCCTCCCGGAGGTGACGGTTCCGTTCCTCACCTTGCCGCTAATTGACGGGCGCCTAATATCGAGCCCCGGGGGCCGAGCGCTGGAACGTCCGCAGAGAGTGAGGCGACGATGTCCCGTCCCGAGGTGTGCCGCATGGCCGAGGAGGCCGCGGACTACGAACGTCTGGGTATCGCCCGGGGTGACATCGCGCCTTGGGAGGACGGGTTCCGCTCCCGCCCCGGCGGCCCGGGAACGTTCGAGTGGTGGTACTTCGACGCCGTACTCGACGACGGCTCGACCCTGGTGATCAACTTCATGACCAAGGATTTTCGCGTCGGCAAGGGCGTGGACCAGCCGCCGGCACCCGTGGTCACCCTCGAGCTCGACCGCCCCGACGGCACTCACATCGAGCGCACCGCCCCGGCGCACGGGGACGACTACACGCTCGCCACCGACCGCTGCGATGTCAGGATCGGCACCAACACGTTCGCCGGGGACCTGCACACGTATCGCATCCATGTCGACCTCGACGGAATCGGCGCCGACGTCACGCTGACGGGTCAGGTGCCCTCCTGGCGACCGGAGACCGGACATGTGCTGTTCGGCGACTCCAAGCCGCGCTACTTCGCGTGGCTGCCCTCCGTCCCCCAGGGGCGCGTCGAGGCCACTCTCACCGTCGACGGCACCACCGAGACGCTCACCGGCACGGGCTACCACGACCACAACTGGGGCGACGCGGCCATGCAGCGCCTCATGCACCACTGGTACTGGGCCCGCGCCCAGGCGGGCGACTACACCGTCATCGCCTCGTACATCACGGCCGAGAAGAAGTTCGGCTTCACGGAAGTCCCGATCTTCATGCTCGCCAGGGGCGGCAGGATCGTGGCCGACAAGGGTTCCCTGGTGCGCTTCACGAAGTCGGACGAGCGGACCGACCCGGTGACCGGAAAGCCCGTGGCCGACACGCTCGTCTACGACTACGACGCCACCGGCGAGGGCGGTGGGCGCTACCGGGTGACCTTCCGGCGCGAGAGGACGATCGTGCAGGACCGCATGATCGAGTCCCTGAAGGGCCTCAAGCGTGTACTGGCCCGGTTCGCCGGGTTCGACGGGGCCTACCTGCGCTTCACCGGCCAGGTCACCGTGGAGGACCTCGGCCACGGGGAGGCCGAGAGCGTGAGCGCGCCGGCCCTGTGGGAGCTCATGTACTTCGGCAAGCACTGACCGGTGGCCCGTGCCCGTCGTCGTGGTGCCGGCTGACCACCGGGTCGGTCCGGCGCCGACTCCGGACCGACCTGCGGCGCACGGCATCATATCGGCCTAATTGACATATATCAATTAACTGGGCAGAGGCGATTCGACCTTACGATGACGCCATGCTGAAGCCCGCGCGACCGAAGGGACGCCCGCCCAAGGACGAGGCCCCCGCCGCCCCGGAAGAAGGGGTTCTGCAGGCAGCGCTGATCGCGTTCGCCACGCACGGCTTCCAGGGAACGTCGGTCCGCACGCTCAATCGCGAGCTGGGCGTGAGCCACAACCTGCTCCACCAGCGCTTCGGCTCCAAGGAGGCCATCTGGCGGGCCGCCGTGGACTGGGGATTCGGCAAACTGGTGACCCAGCTGCTGGCGACGGACGACGAGTCGGCCGCACCGCTGACCCGGCTCCGCACCTTCGTACGCACCTTCTCGCGCTTCAACGCCGACCATCCCGAGCTGCAGCGGCTGATGAACATCGAGGGCGGCCAGGCCGGCGAACGGCTCGACTACATCATCAACACCTTCGTCTCACCGGTCATCGACCGCTTCCTGCCGCTGCGCGACGCGCTGGTGGAGAGCGGTGACATCCGGCCGGTACCGACCGAGGTGATGTACTACATGATCACTTCCGGTGGTGGAGCCATGTTCGCGAACCAGGCCATGACCGAGCGGCTCTTCACCCGCGCACCCCTGTCGCCCTCGCACAAGGACGAGTACGCGGACTGCGTCGCCGACCTCATCATGAACGCCCTGCGCCCCTGAACGCCCTGCGCCCCTGAGCGCCCGGTCCGGCCCTGGCCGTCGGCAGACAGCACCGTATCCCCCATCACGCGCACCTCGCCGCAGCACACCCACCATATGGAACACATTTTCGAATCTGGAGGTACGCTGCTGGTATGGGCATGAACCTCCAGGGCTCGCTGTTCGACCAGACCGACGACGTGGGCCTCAACCCGTTGAGCGAGCTGCGCCGTACCGAGCTGGGCGGCGGGGCCTGGATCGACCTGCTGCCGGGATGGCTCAGGGGCGCGGACGCGCTGTTCGAACGGCTCGTCTCCGACGTCCCCTGGCGGGCCGAGCGCCGGCAGATGTACGAGCAGGTCGTCGACGTACCGCGGTTGCTCGCGTACTACCGGTCCGGCGACGAACTGCCGGACCCGGTCCTCGACGAGGCGCGCGAGGCGCTCTGCGCGCACTATGCCGCCGAGCTCGGGGAGCCGTTCACGACAGCGGGTCTCTGCTACTACCGGGACGGGCGCGACAGCGTCGCCTGGCACGGTGACCGGATCGGGCGGGGTGCGCGCGAGGACACCATGGTCGCGATCGTCTCGGTCGGCGCGGCCCGCGATCTGGCGCTGCGCCCCCGCCGGGGCGGCGAGAGCCGCCGGTATCCCCTCGGGCACGGCGATCTGATCGTGATGGGCGGCTCCTGCCAGCGGACCTGGGAGCACGCCGTCCCCAAGACGGCACGCGCCACCGGCCCCCGCATCAGCATCCAGTTCCGCCCGCAGGGCGTGAACTGACCCCACCGTCCGCGCTACGCCAGCTGCGCCTGGACGGCCGGGGCGTATCGCTCGACGATGTCCTCGACCTCGGCCCCCCGCAGATGCGTGCCGCGGGCGATGCCGTACATCACACCGAGGCCGAGCAGGGTGCTGACCGCGAGCTCGGCGCGCAGTCCGGCGTCGGGGCCGGTGAGCCGCTCGGCGAGGCGTTCGCTGACCTGCGTACGGAAGTTGGTGCGCAGGATGTCGCCCTGCTCACCGTGGAGCGGGGCGAAGACGATCCGCAGGATGGGGTCGGCACCCTGGTCCCGCTGGCTGACGAGCAGGTGCCGGACCATGTGCCGCCCCAGCTCGTCCAGCGGCGCGTCGAGGAGGGCGGTGACATCCAGCTCGAAGGACATCACGCGCGCGAAGAGCGTGTCCTTGTTGCCGAAGTACTTCAGGACGAGGGGTGCGCTGACGCCCGCGCGGTCCGCGATCGCCTTCAGCGTGATGTCCGCGTGGGGGTGCCGTGCCAGCAGATGGCGGGCCGCTCGCAGGATGGCCGCCTTCGTCGCCTCGGCGTCACGGCGCGCCGGCGCGTCCGCGGCGAGGCTGGGGGACGGAGTGCTCACCATGCTCAGGCTCCTTCCAGTGCCTCGTCTTCGCGCGCCTCGGACCGGCCCGCCTCCGTACGGCCCGCTCCCGCACTGCGGCGGTCCGCTCCCGTACGGCCGCGGACCCGGGCGCCGGGGGTGGTGGGGTCGGCCGGTATGGACAGGGCGGCGGCGCAGGCCAACAGGGCGACCGTACCCGCCATGGCGAACGCCAGCAGATAGCCGTGCAGGGTGGGCACAGCGACGCCGCCGAGCAGGCTGGTGTGATGGACGAGCACGGCGGCGACGGCGGCGCTGCACACGGCCTGGCCGATGGTCCGCATCAGTACGTTGACGCCGTTGGCGGACGCGGTCTGGCCGGCCGGGACGGCACGCAGGATCAGGGTGGGCAGCGCCGAGTAGGCGAAGGTCGTGCCGGTGGAGACGACCGTGGCGCCCACGATGATCACCCACAGGTCCCGGCTGTCCGCGATGCGTATGACGTAGCCGAGGACGATCACCGCGGCGCCGAGGGCCAGCGTCACGCGCGGGCCGCGGGCCGTCGAGATGCGCGCGGAGACGGGCGAGAGCAGCAGCATGGTCACGCCGCTGGGCAGCATGCACAGGCCGGTCGCCACGATGGACAGGCCGAGCCCGTATCCGGTGGCCTTGGGTGCCTGGACGAGCTGGGCGGTCACCAGGGAGTTGGCGTAGAAGCCGAAGCCGAGCAGGAGCGCGGTCAGGTGCGGCAGGGCGACGCGCGGCCGGGCGGCCAGCTTCAGGTCGACCAGCGGCCGGGCCGTCCGCCGCTGCTGCACCCACCAGGCGCTGAGGATGAGTACGCAGGCGACGAAGAGGCCGAGGATCCGCGGGCTGCCCCAGCCCCACTGGCCGCCTTGGGACACACCCAGCAGCAGACAGACCAGCCCCGCGGCGAGGCCGAGCGCACCGACCGTGTCGAAGCGTCCGGGCTCGCGGACCGGCGATTCGCGTACAGCCCACCAGGCGAGCGCGAGTCCGACGGCACCGAGCGCGCTGGTGGCCCAGAACATCACGTGCCAGTTCGCGTACTGGACGATCAGCGCGGCGAGCGGCAGGCCGAGCGCCGCACCGATGCCCACGGTGGAACTCATCAGCGCCACCGCGGAACCGGTGCGGTCCGGGGGGAGTTCGTCGCGCAGGATGCTGATCGACAGGGGTACGACGGCGGCCGCCGAGCCCTGCAATGCCCGTGCGGTGATGAGGATACTGATGTCGGAGGTCAGCGCACACATCACCGAGCCGACGGTCATCAGGGCGAGGGCGGCGAGCAGGACCCGCCGCTTGCCGTACATGTCTCCCGCACGGCCGAGCACCGGCGTCAGCACGGCGCCGGAGAGCAGGGTGGCGGTGACCGTCCAGGACACGGCGCCGGCGGAGGCGCCGGTCAGCCGGGGGAGGTCCGGCAGCAGGGGCACCACGACCGTCTGCATGACGGCCATGAGGATCCCGCCGAACGCCAGGACCGGGACCGTCAGCCGGCCGCGCAGGCCCCGCACGTCACGCCCGGCACGCTCGGCCGTCATGGGCACTCCAGAAAATCGGCACAAAAAAGAGGTGAATGGTGATTCACCATATCGAGTGAATCGCCATTCACCTAGTCCGGCCGGAGGGTTCAGCGCCCCGAGCGGGCCTGCACCGTGCGCGCCAGCCGCGGCCCCAGCCACCGCTTGAGCCGGCGCAGCGCCTCCAGCTGCCCGGCCGCGCGGTCGATCCGGTAGTAGAGCTGCGGCGGGACGTAGGGAAGCAGCGGGGAGTGCCGCTGGCCGAGCAGGGCGAACATCTGCGGGGGCGGCAGGCTGATGTAGCGCGGGAGGTTCTCGTACCACTGGGCGCTGTGCCGGGCCGCGCTCTGGATCGACAGGAGGGCGGACTTGCGCTCCCGCTCGTAGTGGGCGAGGGCCGGTGACAGCTCCGGGTGCGTGCGCAGGGCGTCCGCCAGCGAGATGGCGTCCTCCAGGGCGAGGGTGGTCCCCGCGCCGATGGAGTAGTGGGTGGTGTGGGCGGCGTCGCCGAGCAGGACGAGGTTGTCCCGGTGCCAGGTGCGGTTGGTGAGGGTACGGAAGTTGAGCCACTGGGCACTGCCGTCGCTCTGCGCCCGGCCGATCAGTGCGTGTCCGTCCAGCAGGTCCGCGAAGAGCTTCTCCAGCAGGGCCAGGCCGTCGGGCTCGGACGCCCGGTCGAGCCCGAGTCCGGTCCAGGTCTCCGGGGAGCACTCGATGACGCAGGTGCTGTGGTCCGCGCTGAAGCCGTAGCCGTAGCACCAGATCCAGCCGTGCTCGGTCTCGACGAACGCGAAGGTGAAGGAGTCGAAGACCTTGGTGGTGCCGAGCCAGAGATAGCGGTTGCGCCCGAGGGCGATCTCGCTGCCGAAGTGGTCGGCGTACCGCTCCCGCACACCGCTGTGGACCCCGTCGCCGGCGACGACGAGATCGGCCTCGGGGAGCGGGTCGGTGGCGGTGATCTCGTGCTCGTACTCCAGCCGTACGCCGAGGGACGCGGCGCGCTCGCCGAGGAGGTCGAGCAGCCGGCGCCGGCCGATGCCGAAGCCCTCGTCGCCGTGGTGCACGGTTCTGCGGTCGCGGACGAGGGCGACGCCGTCGCTCCAGCGCACCGAGTTCTCGGCGACGGCGAGGGCGGATTCGGGGTCTCCCGCACGGAGTTTGTCGAGCAGGCCTCCCCAGTACGTCACGCCCCAGCCGTAGGTGGATCCGGCCGGGTTGCGCTCGTGGACGGTGATCTCGTGGGACGGGTCCTGGAGCTTCATCAGGATCGAGAAGTACAGGCTTGCGGGTCCGCCACCGACGCACGCGATCTTCACGCGCACTCCCCTATGTTGCACAAAGCGGTCAATTGATCACGAAGAGTAGCAGGGGCAGAAGCGCGCTTCCGCGGAGCCGGCCGACGGGTTGACCCGAACGCCCCGCCCGCCGGTCACACCCGCGCACTCCCCCGGCATCGCACGGCCGGACCGGCCAACGGGCCCCGGGCGCACCCGCTTTCACGTCACCTTCCGCGCGTGAGCCACGCCACTCGACGGCCACCAGTTCCGCAAGATCATCACCGTGGACCCGCCGGCCGGGAGGAATTCCTCCTTCCGGGCATCGCGGACGCCCCGAACAGCAAGATCATCTTCGTTCAAACTTGCACGACATTTACTTAATTGTCCGGATCGCAGCCAACCGCATATCGACGATTTCCTCCCTTCTCCGACAGCCCGATAAGCATGCCGGGTCAGCACAGGAGAACTGTTTCCAGGAGGACTTCGCATGCCCGAGCTCACTCGTCGCCGCGCCCTCGGCGCCGCGGCCGTCCTGGCCGCGGCCGCCGGCGCGCAGGCCGTCGCCGCACCGCCCGCGTCCGCCGCCCCGGACCCGCACCACGGCGGACCCGAAAGCTTCGAAGAGGTCTACCGGGGCCGCCGCATAGCGGGCCGCCCCACCGCCGGCGGACACCATCACGGCGGCGGCTACGGCGTGTTCATAGACGGGGTCGAGCTGCACGTGATGCAGAACGCCGACGGCAGCTGGATCAGCGTCATCAGCCACTACGACCCCGTACCCACTCCGCGGGCGGCCGCCCGTGCCGCCGTCGTGGAGCTGCAAGGGGCGCCGCTCGTCCCCTTCCACGCCAACTGACCCGCCCCGCAAGCAGACTGGGATCTCCCGCACATGACCGTACGCAAGAACCAGGCCGTCCTCACCGCCGACGAGAAGCGGCGCTTCGTCGACGCCGTCCTCGAGCTCAAGCGCAGTGGCCGCTACGACAGGTTCGTCACGACCCACAACGCCTTCATCCTCGGTGACACCGACAACGGCGAGCGCACGGGCCACCGTTCACCGTCGTTCCTGCCCTGGCACCGCAGATTCCTGCTGGAGTTCGAGGAGGCGCTGCAAGCGGTCGACTCCTCCGTCGCGCTGCCCTACTGGGACTGGAGCGCCGACCGCTCCGTGCGCTCCTCGCTGTGGGCGCCGGACTTCCTCGGTGGCACCGGGCGCAGTCTGGACGGCCGGGTGATGGACGGGCCGTTCGCGGCCTCCGCCGGCAACTGGCCGATCAATGTACGGGTGGACAGCCGGACCTATCTGCGGCGCTCGCTCGGCACCGGCACCCGGGAGCTGCCGACCCGGGCGGACGTCGAGTCGGTCCTCGCCATGGCGGCGTACGACATGGCTCCCTGGAACAGCGCCTCGGACGGCTTCCGCAATCACCTGGAGGGCTGGCGGGGTGTCAACCTCCACAACCGGGTGCATGTCTGGGTGGGCGGCCAGATGGGCACCGGTGTCTCCCCCAACGACCCGGTCTTCTGGCTCCACCACGCCTTCGTGGACAAGCTGTGGGCCGAGTGGCAGCGCCGGCACCCGGGCTCCGGCTATGTGCCCACCGCCGGCACGCCCGATGTCATCGATCTCAACGACACGATGAAGCCGTGGAACGACGTGCGGCCGGCCGACCTGCTGGATCACACGGCGCACTACACCTTCGACACCGCCTGATCCCCCGGTCCGTCGCCACGGAAGCGGATCGCCGGGATTCGCTTCCTGGGGCCCGGGTACCCGCGCCGGACACCGTCCGGGTGGTCCGGACGGGTCCGAGAAGGAGGTAACCCGTGTCTCAGGTCGAGGAATCCATCGAGGTCGGCGTCCCGGTGCACACCGCGTACAACCAGTGGACGCAGTTCGAGACGTTCCCCGAGTTCATGAGCGGCGTCGAGCGCATCGAGCAGCGCACGGACACCCTCACCCACTGGGTGACCAATGTGAACGGGGTGCACAGGGAGTTCGACGCGGAGATCACCGAGCAGATCCCGGACGAGCGGGTCGCGTGGACGACCGTCGCCGGGCAGGCCAGGCAGGCGGGTGTGGTCACCTTCCACCACCTCGACGAGGGCCGGACCAAGGTGATGCTCCAGCTGGAGTTCGTTCCCGAGGGTGCCACCGAGACCGTCGGTGACAAGCTCGGCTTCGTCAAGCGCCAGACCAAGGGTGACCTGGAGCGCTTCAAGAAGTTCATCGAGTCCCGGGGCCTGGAGACGGGCGGCTGGCGCGGCACCATCGCGTGACCCCGGCCCGCTCCCGGTGCGGCCGGCCGCCGGGGCCGCTGACTCAGGCCTCGGCGGTACGGCACTCCGGGTGGCCCCAGCCCTGCGGGTTCTTCGCGATGGGCTCGCCCGCGGCGTAGGGCCGGCCGCAGAGGCAACGGCCCGGGAACTTCGCCTTGATCGTCCGCGCCGGGGAGGCCGCCCGGGCGGGCTTGCCCGCGGGACGACGGCGCTGGGTGCCCGACGCGGGGGTGTCCGGCGAGGGCGGCGGTTCCGGGGAGCCGAGGTCGCTGCCCGCGGGCTCCTGGACGATGGCCGCCTGGCTCGCCGCCCGGTCCGCGAAGTCGTTGAGGCGGTCGCCGTCGACCTGGTGCGCGGGCACATAGCGGAATTCGACCGAGCGGCCGTCGAGCAGCTCGTCGATGCGCACGACCAGTTCCTGATTGGCGACCGGCTTCCCGGCCGCCGTCTTCCAGCCCTTGCGCTTCCACCCGGGCAG
This sequence comes from Streptomyces sp. NPDC058274, assembly GCF_042881375.1. Classification (NCBI taxonomy): domain Bacteria; kingdom Bacillati; phylum Actinomycetota; class Actinomycetes; order Kitasatosporales; family Streptomycetaceae; genus Streptomyces; species Streptomyces sp. NPDC058274. Next base: position 241,168 of record NZ_JBHVXW010000009.1, on the reverse strand, counting down.
CCAGGTCGTCACGGCCTTCATCGCGTACTGCGAGTCCATCCGGATCTCCAGCGGCACGTCCGGGTCGACCGCCGTCAACAGCCGCTCCAGGGCGGTGAGTTCGGCGACGTTGTTGGTCGCGGTGCCGAGGGGTCCGGCCTCCCAGCGGGTGGGGGTCTCCGTACCGTCGGCGACCACCCAGGCCCAGCCGGCCGGACCCGGGTTTCCCTTCGACGCCCCGTCACAGGCGGCCACAACGCGTTCAAGCATGTCCCCGATCATGTCACGGCCCGCCGGGTGCCTCCGGTCCGGGGCGGGTGCCGCCTCCCCCGCTGATGATCAGCCGCTGGCCCAGCGACGTGGCCGTGTGCAGGACGTACTTGCCGTCACGGTGACTGGCGACCAGTCCCCCGTCGCGCAGGACGCCGATCTGGTAGCTGACGCTGGGCAGCGAGATGCCCACCGCCCGCGCGACCTCGGAACTGGTCCGGGCGCTCGGTCCGGCCACCGCGGTCAGCACGGTGGCCCGGGTGCGGCCGAGGAGCCGTTCCAGACCGTCCTCCGCGGAGCGGACGGCGATGTCGAGCGGGGGCTTCGCGACCGGGTAGACGAGCACGGGGTCGAGTCCGGGGTCCGCGAGCGCGGTGGGTCTGCGCCAGCAGAAGTAGGACGGGACGAGGAGCAGCCCCCGCCCTTCCAGATGCAGATCGCGGCGGACCGGATAGTCCACTTCCAGCACCGGGGCCCGCCAGCGGGCCAGCGGGCGCAGGCCGTCGAGCAGTGCCTGGGTGCCGCCGTCGAGGAGGGCGCGGGTGCGCATGCCCACGTCGTTCGCGACCGCTCCCCGGATGTGCGGCCAGTGCGGCTCCATGAGGGCCCGGAACGAACGGCCCAGCGCCTCGGACAGCGCCTTGAGGCCGTCGCCGCCCGGTCTGCCGAGCGTGCCGGCCCAGTTGGGGACCCGGCGGGACTCGGCCAGCCGGCTCAGGTCACGGTCCAGGCGGGTGCGGGGTGTGCCGCGCACCCGTTCCAGGCTCGCGGACAGGCCGTCGCCGGTGACCGGCGGGGTGAGGAAGTCCGGGATGTAACCGGAGGCGGGGACCAGCTCCCGTAACGGGCGCAGGGCACGGCCCGCGACCGGGTCGGCCAGCAGCCTGGCCCGTGCCGACCGGCGCCAGGGGCCGAATTCGAGCGGTCCCTGTGCGGTCTCCAACCGGCAGATGCCGCATATGAGTTCCCACAAGGGATCAGGCTGTCGGGCCACACGAACGTTCTGCAGATCGTACGGGGTGAAGTGAATGCGGAGCATGGGTCTCTTCCACTCGCAATCCCGGTGGGGGGTCGGCCGCTGGAAGCCGGCGCGGCCACTTGGAGGGACGAGTACGGGCTCCCCATGGTTGCCCTTGCGGGAAACTCGTTCCGTCCTCCCCGGCCTGCCTCAATTCCCGGATTCCACAACGGACTTGCGGACGTTCCGAATCTTGTGAAGGACTCGGGCCGAGGGGCTTGGCGAGGGACATTCTACTTCCGGGCACCCGGAAGCAGCCGCTTCCGGAAGCCCGGGAGCGGCCGCTGCGGGAGGCGCGGACCGGGTGTTCAGGACACGTCGGTGAGCTTGGGCATCGCGCCCTCGGTCGTCGTGATGTCGATGACGGAGAAGGACGCGCCCTGGGGGTCGCTCAGCGCGGCGAAGCGTCCGAACGGCGTGTTCATCGGGCCGAAGCGGAGAATCCCGCCGCGTTCGGTCGCCCGCGCCACCGCCGCGTCGCAGTTGTCGACGGTGAAGTAGACGTTGATGTATGGCGGCACCTCGGGCGGGAAGTCGTCCGTCATCGTCATCCGGCCCAGCACCGCTTCGTCACCGAGGCTGAAGAGCCGGAAGTCGACCTGGTCGTCCTCCATTTGCTGGGCGCGATAGGAGAAGACGGCGGGGAAGAACGCGTCCGACTTCTCAGGAGAGCGCGTGAACACCTCGGCCCAGCAGTACGCACCCGGCACTGCTTTCGCCTCGAAGCCCTCGTGGATGCCGGCCTGCCACACGCCGAACACGACGCCGCCGGGATCGCGGGCCAGCGCCATGGTGCCGAATTCACCGACCTGCATCGGCTCCATCACCACCTCACCGCCGTTGTCCCGGATCTTCTGCGCCGTGGCCGCGGCGTCGGGCGAGGCGAAGTAGAGACACCAGGCGGAGTGGCCCTCCTGCCCGGGCATGGGCGGTACGACGGCGGCCACCGCCTTGCCGTCCGCATACGCCTGCGTGTAGTTGCCGTACTCGGACGACGCCTCGCTGAACGTCCAGCCGAGTACGTCACCGTAGAAACTCTTGGCCCCTTCGACATCGCTGAACATCGCGTCGGCCCAACACGGCGTTCCTTCTGGTTGTACCGCCATGACTTCGACCTTCTCCGGTTCGAATGGATGGTTTCGCTCCTCACGCTAGTCAGCCCGCGGCGGGGCCGCGCGCCGAGCGCGCGGACCTGGCCGAGACTGGGCAGAAGCGGAGAAACCACACGGACGGCCGGCGACGGGACGGGGCACGGGATGATGCACGCGTGGGAGGTGGCCCGGCCCGGGCCCATCGAGGGGGAGCCACTGCGCTTCGTCGAGAAACCGATCCCGGTACCGCGGGACGACGAACTCCTCGTACACGTCCGTGCCTGCGGGGTGTGCCGTACCGATCTGCACGTCAGCGAGGGCGACCTGCCCGTGCGCCGGCCGGGTGTGACACCGGGGCACGAGGTGGTGGGCGTGGTGGCGGGGACGGGCCGGGCGGTGAGCGGCTACGCGGTGGGCGACCGGGTCGGGGTCGCCTGGCTTCGCCGTACCGACGGCACGTGCGCGTACTGCGCCCGCGGGGCGGAGAACCTCTGTCCCGGTTCCGAGTACACCGGCTGGGATACCGACGGCGGCTACGCGGAGTACACGACCGTGCCGGCCGCGTTCGCGTACCGGCTGCCCCAGGATCTCGACGATGTCGCTCTGGCGCCGCTGCTGTGCGCCGGCATCATCGGCTACCGCGCGCTGCTGCGGGCGTCGCTGCCCCAGGGCGGCCGGCTGGGCCTGTACGGGTTCGGCGGCAGCGCCCATCTGTGTGCGCAGGTGGCGCTCGCGCAGGGCGCCACCGTGCATGTGCTGACACGCGACGCGGCCGCACGACGGCTGGCCCTCGAACTCGGGGCGGCGTCGGCCGGCGGCGCCGCGGAGCCGCCGCCGGAGCCGCTGGACAGCGCGATCCTGTTCGCTCCGGTCGGCGAGCTGGTCCCGGTCGCGCTGCGCGCGCTGGACCGCGGCGGAGTCCTGGCGGTCGCGGGGATCCATCTGAGTGACGTGCCGCCGCTGCGCTACGAGCGGGAGCTGTTCTACGAGAAGGAGCTGCGCAGCGTCACCTCGAACACGCGCGAGGACGGCCGCGAGTTCCTGACGCTGGCCGCGCGCCACGGCGTCAGCGCCACGACGCACGCCTACCCGCTGTCGCGGGCGCAGGAGGCCCTGCGGGACCTCAAGGCCGGGCGCTTCGACGGGGCCGCTGTACTGGTCAACGACCTGCCGCCGCGCCACTGACCCCGGACCACCGACCGGCACGGGGTTCGCGCGCCGGTGTCCGCGGTGCAGAGCCACGCGCGGCTCTCGACCTACTGGCGGGCGACACCCCGGACAGCTGAGCCGCCGGCCCCGGGCAGCGGCTGTGCGGGGTCGAACCGGAGCGGTGTCCGCACGGTTTCCGGGCCCCGGACGCGGGAGGCGAAGGCGACCAGTTCGCAGCTGCCGCGGGGGCGGCAGTCGACGGTGGCCCCGCTGATCGAGGTGAAGGCCGCCGACAGGGTGATGTCCCGGTCCATGCGCCCTTCGTCGGTCGTCGCGGGCGGCCTGCTGCCGGGCCGGCAGCCGAGGGTGTCCGTCGCTCCCGCGGCGCACTCGAGGACGGAGACGTGGTACTGCGGCTCGTAGCCGCGGCCGCTCACATGGACCGTCTGGCCGTCGGTCAGGTCACGGTCCGGGGTGACCCGCAGGTTGGGCGGCGCCTCCAGCCGGCCGTGCCGGGCGAAGTGCAGCGGCACGGTGGTGAGCAGGGCGCCCGAGTTGTCGGTGAGCGCCAGCGAGCAGGGATCGTCCCGGTCCGCCGTACGGCAGTCCACCGGGCCCGAGTCGGGGCGCAGGAGCGCGTACAGCTTCTTCGGCGACAGGTCGTAGGTGCCGTCGGGCAGCACACGGAACTGCCGCCGGGTGGCGTCGTCGCAGGTTGCCTCCGCCGCGGAGGGGCCGCACTGCTTGACCCAGACGTAGGCCTTCGGCGGGCCGCCGCTGATGCGGAAGGTCACGATGTCGCCGTCCCGCAGTCCCGCCGTCCGGTCGACGTCCAGCGTCGGTCCGGCCGCCGCCTGCACCGGGCCCGCCCCGGTCAGCGCCAGCAGCAGTGCCCCGCTCCCCAGCGCCGCCGCTCGTGCCGCCGTGCGCGCACGCGTCGTCCATCTCGTCATCGACTGGCCCCCCAAGGCTTCCGTTCCCGGTCCGCAGTGCATCCTCGGGGGCGGGACCGGTGAGGGGCCAGAGCACTATCCGGCCAGTCGCCCCCGGCGGACCGTGGGCGGCGCCGACTGGCCGGTCCTCACAGGGCGTTGAGGTCGACGGCGGCCGCCATCGCCGCGTACCCGGCGTCGTTCGGGTGCAGGTGGTCTCCCACGTCGTAGGCCGGGAGCATGCGCAGCGGGTCGGCGGGATCCCGGACCGCCCGGTCGAAGTCGACGACCGCGTCGAAGAGTCCGCTGGTCCGGATGTAGTCGTTCACCGCGAGGCGGGTGGCTTCGAGGGTGGCGTCGTAGACACGCCAGCCCTTGAAGGGGGTCAGGGTCGCGCCGACGACCTTGATGCCATGGGCGTGCGCCTGCCGGACGATCTCCCGGTACACGGCCGTGATCGCCGCCGGATTGGTCTGGTGCGGATCCTGCTGGATGTCGTTGATGCCCTCCATCAGGACGAGGGTGCGCACGTCCGTCCGGGAGAAGACGTCCTCGTCCAGCCGGGCCAGTGCCCGCACCCCGAAGTCACCGCCGTCCAGCAGCAGGCGGTTGCCGCTGATGCCGGCGTTGAGTACCCCCAGCTGCCGGGCCGGGGGCAGTTTCTGCAGCCGGTCCGAAAGGTAGTCCGGCCAGCGGTGGTTGATGCCCTGCGTGGATCCGTAGCCGTCGGTGATCGAGTCGCCGAACGTGACCACCGCGCCGCGCGCCGGCGGGTCGAGGACGTCGACGCCCGTGACGTAGAAGCGCAGTTGGCTGGTACTGGTGTAGGCGGCGCCCGAGACGTCGGCCGCGCGGTCGCCCGCTCTGGCGACGTAGGCGAGCTGCTGCGCCAGCGGGTGCACGGTCTGCAGCCCCGGTATCCGCGGGAGATGGGCGCTCACCAGCAGATCGCTGTCCGGCGCCACCGTCAGGCGTATGGGCTCGCTCTCCACGTCCTGGCCCGGCGCAACGGTCCGGTTCCTGAAGGCGACTTGGCGCACCGTGCCGGGCACGGCATCGGCCCCGGACGCCCGGACGGCCACGGTCACCCGGCCGAGGACCAGCGGGGTCGTACCGAACTCGTTGGACAGCCGGATGCGTACCCGTGAGCCGCCGACGCTGACGTGCACGACCTGGCGGAGCGAGTCGCCCGAGACGACGTCACCCGTCGGTGAGCCCACCACCGCCGGGGCCTGCCAGGTGCCCACCCAGCCGTGCGCGGGGGGCGAGTTGTCCTCCTGGGCGGCCGCGGGCAGGGCGGTCGCCAGAATCAGCGTGAGGGGGACCGCGAACAACTTGGCGCCTCGGAACACGACGTTCACCTCTTGTCTGCGACATGGTCCGCCGGCACCGGAAGGGCAGGGGAACAGCGACAGGGGAATTGGACCCAAGGACCACCGGGCCGTCAAGAACGCGACGAAGCCAAGGACGCTCCGGACCCTGGCGGCCGATGCGGCGACGTGACCGGCGTACGTCTTCCGCCTTCTCCCCCGCTGTGCTTGCCTGGGGGCCCTTTCGGTCGGCGGGGCGGGAGTTGCTGCATGCGAAAGCCGTGGATCGCGGGGGTGTTGCTGGCCGGGCTGCTGCTCGGTGGCTGCGGGGATCCGGCGTCGGGCCCGGAGGCGTCCCCGCCCGTACCGGCGGCCCCCGGGGCGTCGCACTCGCCGTCCTCGACCACCCATCAGCGGCCGGCCGCATCCCCGAGCGTCTCGGCGAAGCGCCCCACCGTGCTCTATCTCGGGGACTCGCTCGCGATGGAGAACCAGAACGTGCTGGGACAGTCCCTGCGGGACGAGGTGCGCGCACGGTATACGAGTGCGCCGTATTCGGGCACCACCCTGTGCGACTACCTGGAGGGCACCACGAAGAAGTCGCTGGTGCCGGCCGCCGACAAGGCGGCCGCGCTGGTGCGTTCGCTGCACCCTGACTATGTGGTGCTCCAGTTCTGGGGCAACTCCTGGGGCTACACGCCCTGCATGGACGGCATCACGTACGACAAGGCGCGCGCCACGTACCTCTCGCGGTACGCGTCGGACGCGGACCGGCTGGCCGACCAGATCGCGACGGCGGGCGGGTCCCGGCGGCCCACGATCGTGTGGGTGCTGCAGGGGCCGGACCCGATCACCCCGGAGCGGGTCCGGAAGGTGAACGCGGTCTACGAGAAGCGGGCCGCCGCCTCGGGTGACCTGGTCGCCGACGCCGGGAAGACGGTGAGCCCGGCCTCGGGCCGTTACACCTGGGCCCAGGAGCTGCCGTGCACCTCGTACGAGCGGAAGCACTCGGCGTACTGCACCCAGCCGGGGCGCGGGCGCACCGAGCTGCACCGCGACGACGACTATCTGCACTTCTGCCTGGCCCCGACCACGTCCAAGCCCAAGCCGTGCCCGGTCCGTTCATCGGGCATTCTGCGCTTCGCGCGTGAAATCACCCGGGTGATCTCCGATCACGTGCGCTGACGGCAGCGCCGACGGGTCGTCAATTCACAATTCGGCGGAATCGGAAAATGGAAAATAAAGAGCCTGACAATCCGCCTGGCCGGGCGCTCCGAATTTTTTAGATTTCCTTCATTCCCAGCGCTTGTAACACGGCGTTAATCTCCTCTACTTTCGCAGCACGCCCGAGGGGCAGGCAGGCCTGCCGCCGTCCTGGACCCCACCCCTTCCAGGCGTGACATCGCGGTGCCCTTTTCACGGTCGCCCGCGATGCCGGTTCTTTCCCGGCAGCCCCCCACATGGAGGAAATCTCCCGTGAGCATCACACGACGCACCCTGCTCGGCACGGCGCTCGCCGCGACAGCGGGACTGAGCACCGCCCAGCACGCGAACGCCTTACCCGCCCCCCTCGACGCACAGGCCCCGGCCGCGAGTCCGCCCGGCGATGTCGTCGGCAAGGTGTCCGTCGGCTATCAGGGATGGTTCGCCTGCACGGGCGACGGAGCCCCGATCAACGGCTGGTGGCACTGGAGTCAGGACATGAGCCGGCCGCCGTCGCTCTCCAACACCACGATCAAGTCGTGGCCGGACATGAGGGAGTACAGCCGCGGATTCGCCACGGCCTACCCCAACCTCAACAGCGGTGCGCCCGCCCGGCTGTTCTCCTCGTGGGACCAGCAGACCGTCGACACCCACTTCCGCTGGATGCGCGAGAACGCCATCGACACCGCCGCGCTCCAGCGCTTCAACCCCTACAGCCCCGAGGGCCCCACGCGGGACGCGATGGCCCAGAAGGTGCGGCAGTCCGCGGAGGCCAACGGCCGCAAGTTCTACATCATGTACGACGTCACGGGATGGACGTCGATGCAGTCCCAGATCAAGGAGGACTGGACGGCGAAGATGAAGGCGCACACCTCCTCGAGCGCCTACGCCCGGCAGAACGGCAAACCGGTCGTGTGCATCTGGGGGTTCGGGTTCAACGACTCGGGGCGCCCCTTCGCGCCGGCGCCCTGTCTGGACGTCGTCAACTGGTTCAAGGCACAGGGCTGTTACGTCATCGGAGGCGTGCCCACGCACTGGCGTACCGGCACGGAGGACTCGCGCGCCGGGTTCTCGGACGTCTATCACGCGTTCAACATGATCTCGCCCTGGATGGTGGGCCGGATCTCCAGCGCGGCCCAGTCCGACCAGTTCTTCCAGAACGTCAACACGCCCGACCAGGCCGACTGCAACGCCCACGGCATCGACTACCAGCCATGTGTGCTCCCGGGCGATCTCCAGGAACGCCACCGCGCCCACGGTGACTTCATGTGGCGGCAGTTCTACAACGTGGTCCGGGTCGGCGCGCAGGGCATCTACATCTCGATGTTCGACGAGTTCAACGAGGGCAACCAGATCGCGAAGACCGTGGAGACGGGCGCCGATGTGCCGGCGGGGTCGGGCATCTGGGCCCTGGACGAGGACGGCACGCGCTGCTCCGCGGACTACTACCTGCGGCTCACGGGAGACGGCGGCCGGATGCTCAAGAAGCAGATCGGCCTGACGGCCACCCGGCCCACTCCGCCGACGGTCTGAGCCGGGGGCCCCGGCCGGGGGACGGTGCCGGGGTCTCCATGGGCGCCGGGGCGGACCGTACGAGGGGGTCCGCCCCGGCGTCGTACGCCATGGGTCCGCCGCCCGTGGGGACTTGAGACGTCAGGCCCGGTCCCTGCCCCGCAGTCGCGGCGTGAACGTGGCGTGGAAGAGCGTGGAGGCGGCGCCCACCGCGGCCGCCTCGGCGCTGAGCACCGACCGCTCCACCTCGACGCGGCGCAGCCGGCGTGCCGTGGGGAATTCGTTGACGGTACGGCCGATCTCCTCCAGGTAGAAGCCGGCGACGTCGTCGGTGAAGAACGGGCCGCCCAGCACGATCAGGTCGATGTCCAGCAGATCGACCAGGCCGAGCGCCCCGCGTCCGACCGCTCCCGCCACCTCGCGCACGGCGCGGACCGCCGCGGGATCGCCGTCGGCGGCGGCCCGGCCCACCGCGCGGTAGGCGGCGGTGCTGCCGCCGCCGGTGCCCGCGGCGCCCAGACCGAGCCGGGCCGCGAAGTCCGGTACGGAGACGGGCGGGTTGCATTCCGGCAGGATCTCGGGGCGGCCGTCGCCGGCCATCCGGCCGAGGGCGATGGCGCACAGCTGCCCGAACTCGCCCGCGTTGGCGCTCACCCCCCGGTAGAGGTCGCCGTTGAGGTAGAGCCCCGAGCCGACGCCCGTGCCCAGGTACAGATACGCGAAGTCCCGTGCCCTGCGGTCGCGTCCGATCCACCGCTCCCCCGCCGCCGCCGCGAGCGAGTCCTTCTCGATGAGCACCCGGCACGGGAAGTGGTCCTTGAGCAGATACAGCAGCGGCAGGTCTTCCCAGGCCTGCATCAGCGGCGGGTTGAGCACGGTGCCGGAGGCGATGTCGACCGGTCCCGGTACGGCCACGCCGACACCGAGCAGGCCGTCCTCGCGTACGGCGCCCCGGGCTTTCCCCAGGGTCTCGTGGCCGAGCGCCACGACCTGCGCGACGAACTCGCCGGGGTCGGTGTCCGCGCTGACCGGCCGGGTGCAGGTGCAGACGATCGCGCCGTCGAGGTCGATGACGACGGCCGTGAGGAGTTCGGGGTCGATGTGCAGACCGAGGGCGTGCGCGGCCGTGCCGCAGAGCCGGACGGGGGTGCGCGGCTTGCCGGAGGTGGCGCGCCGCTGGGCGTCCTCGACGAGGATCCCGCGGTCCAGGAGCGAGCGGGCGATCCGGGACACCGACTGCTGGGTCAGGCCGGTGCGGTGGGCTATCTCGCCGCGCGTGATGCTGCCGGAGAGCCGTACGGCCTCGATGACGACGCACTCGTTGAAGGAGCCGAGGTCGATCTGATTGACCCCGCTGAACGACGCGGAGACGGACGGGAGTTGACCCCTTGCCGGGGCGCGCAGATGTCCGGCGACGTTCTCGCGCAGCCAGTGCACGGGCTCGGCGGGGCCGCCGGTGGGTGGCCGGTGGGCACGCCGTTCCAGTGCGGCGACGAGGTCGAGGTAGACGCGCCGGGAGGACTCGGGGTGGCTGGTGCTGTCGAGCGCGATCATCGCCCGCAGGAAACCGCGCCAGGTGGTCCTTGCGGGGAGGTCGTGGAAGGTGACGGGGGTGCCCGCGTCCGGGTGTCGTCGGGTGTCGCGCTCGGCGGGGCGTCCCCTCTCCCACAGGACGACCGCGTGCAGTTCGATGTCCGGGTGGTGTTCAGCCGCCGCCGCCAGGTAGGCGGGAAGCGCGCCGTCCCTGCGGGTGTCCGCCTCCCGCGCGGGGATGGCCGGGTCCGTGGCCGGCGCGGCACTGAGGGGGTCCAGCGCGCGGGCCACTCCCTCCAGGACGTCCTCACCGATCACCGTGGCGGCCGGGGCGGTACGCGGGGCCTGCGGCCGGGTGCCCGCGAGGAGGACGGCGCTCAGGGGATCGACGTACAGGCCCATCACCCACACGTCGGCGCCGGGCAGGGGTGGCCGGGTCGGGATGTGCGGGGCGGGGGACGCGTCGGGCGGGAGCTGCCAGCGGCGGCGGATCGCGGCCACCGTGGCGTGGGAGACGCCCAGTTCACGGGCGATGGCCCGGCTGGCACCGCTGCCGCCGGGCGCCAGCAGTGCCCGGGTGACGACCTCCGCCTCGTCGACCAGGGCGGGGCGGCCGGTGCGCGGCCGCTGTTCGAGCCCGGGCAGGCCGCCGCTGTGCCAGCGGTGGCGCCAGCTCCCCACCGTCTGCCGCGAGACGCCGAGGCGGCGGGCGATGTCGGCGTCGCGGAGTCCTTCCGCGGCGAGAAGGACGACACGGGCGCGAGTGGCGAGCGGTCCGCCGCTGCCTGCCCAGCCGCGCAGCACGGCCCGGGTCTCGGCCGGCAGGCCTGGGGCGGAGCGCGGTTCAGGCACCGCCGCCCTCCCGGCGTCGCCCGGCGCGCGCGAGTCGCAGGGTGCGGATCTGGAACGGCCGCAGGGCCAGCGGCACGCGGCGGTGCTCGCGGTCCACGGGGTGCGACACGGGGTGCTCCTCCAGGAGGTCGGTCTCGTGGACCGCCTCGATGGGGAAGTCCGCGGCCAGGTCGGCGCGGACGTGTCCCCCGCGTGCTTCGTAGAGCCGTACGACGAGGTCGCCGCTGCGGTCGTCGGCCAGCTTGACCGTCTCGACGACGACATCGGGGTGGTCCACGCGGACGAGCGGGGCACCGCGGCCCGTGTCGGGGGCGGGTCGCAGCGGGAGATTGAGCGCGTACCCCTCGATGAGGGCGTCGTCGAGCGCGGCCCCGGGGCGCAGGGTGTGCCGGAAGCGGTGCAGGCCGCGGTCGGCGTGCGGGTCGGGACCGCGCGATGCCTGCAGGAGCGTATGGCGTACGACGGTCGTGGTGCCGCCGTCGGCACGGGGGTGCCGGGCGACGTCGTAGCCGTAGGTGGAGTCGGTGGCCAGCGCCACGCCCCACCGGTGTTCACCGACGTGGATCCACCGGTGGGCGGAACGCTCACGGGGGGCCGAGTGCGCGTCGGTGTTCTCGTGTGTCGGGTGGGGCACGTGTCCGAACTGCACGTCGGCGTGCGCGACTTCGGCATGGACGTCGAGCGGCCAGGCCTGTTTGAGGACGGTGTCCCGCTCCCGCCAGTCGACCTCCGTGTCGACGGTCAGCACACGGCTCCCGGCCGTGAGGGTCAGGTCCTGGGTGACCGTGGAGCGGCCGGTCCCGCGACGCACGCGAAGAGTCGCCAACAGGGGCCCGTACGCCCGCAGTTCGACCTGTTCCGCGTCGCGCAGCTCGCGGAGGGCGCCTACGGCGCGGCGGTCCGGTTCGGCGCGGTGGAGCTGGAGGAGGTTGCCCGCCTCACCGGGAGCGACGGCGTCCCGTCCGGTGGTGAGGTCGACGGCCGACCGGACGAGACCATCGGCATCCACAAGCACCCTCAACAGACCGTTGTCCAGGACATGTTGGCCGTCGGAGGTCGTCCGCGCGGTGACCGGGGCGGTGGAGTCGAGAGGGAGGCCTGTGCTGCCCGCTCCGAGCGCGGGTGCCTCGGCGAGGACCGCGAGGCGGCCGTCGGGCAGGAGCTGGGCGTTCTCGGAGGCGAGTGCGGTGTCCGCTTCGAGGGTGACGACTTCCCGGCGCGGGTGCGGCGCCGGGTTGAGGACGCCCGGGCCGTCGGAGCCGCCCGCGGCCCGCCGCACCAGCCGGGTGAGCCGGCGCCGGATGTCGCGGTGCTCGTGCTCGGCGTCCTCGTGGACCCAGGCGATGGAGCTGCCGGACAGGATGCTGCGGCTCTGCTGGAGCAGGACGCGCCGCCACAGGGCGTCGAGTTCGTCGTACGGGTAGGGGACGCCGTGGCGCACGGCGGCGGTCGCCGACCACAACTCCGCCTCGTGCAGCAGCGTTTCGCAGCGGCGGTTGCCTCGCTTGGTGCGGGCCTGGCCGGTGTACGAGCCCCGGTGCGGGGCCAGGTCGAGGGCGCCCCGCCAGACCGGTGCCTGCGGGTGGCCTTCCCCTGCCTCGCGGAAGAACTGCCCGGGGTGCCGCATCGTGACGGGCGGGGATCCTTCCAGGTCGCCGAGCCTGCGCGCGCGTTCCAGGACGTCACGCCCGGGACCCTCCGTACCGGAGCCGAGGGGCAGCAGGGAGCGGTCCGCGGGCATCCGGCCGGTGACGTCCGTGACGGTGTCGGCGAGCACGGGACCGGCGAGGGTGGCATCCGCCGCTAAATGGGTGAGGAGCCGGGTGCCGTCGATGCCCTCCCAGCGGACAAGCGGGTGGACCGGTGCCGGGTCGTGGCCGGGGTCGGGTCGCGCGGTGAGGAGCCAGTGGGCGCCCGCGAGGGCGGCGAGCTGCGGGAAGGCGGCGGGGACACCGGCGGCCTGGGGCAGCCACGCGCCGTCGCTGTCGGCGCCGAGTTCGTCCCGGAAGAAGCGCCGGCCGAGGACGAACTGGCGCACCAGCGCCTCACCGCCCGCGAGTTCGGTGTCCGGCTCCACCCACATACCGCCGACCGGCACCCAGTTGCCGTCGGCGACGGCCTTGCGCAGCCGTTCGAAGACATGCGGCTGCTGGTCCCGCATCCAGGCGTAGTGCTGCGCGGACGACGCGGCGACGACGAGTTCGGGGTACTCCTCGGCGAGCGTGGCCAGGGTGCTGAAGGTGCGGGCGCAGCTGCGGACGGTCTCGCGCACGGGCCACAGATTCCCGGGGTGCACATGCGCGTGGCCGACGGCGGCGACCGTGCGGGCCGAGCCGCGGGCCCCCTCGGCGAGGACGGGCGCCAGGACCCGGCGGGCGGCCGCGGCGGAACGGGAGACGGCGTACGGGTCGACCGCGTCGACGGCCCGCTCCAGGGCGGTCCGTATCTCGTGCCGGCGCGGCAGTCCGTCGGGCAGGGCACGCATCAGGCCGTCAAGGGCCTCCATGTCGTGCAGGAGATGCCAGACGTCCTCGTCGCGTACGGCGAGGTCGGCGCGCCGGAGCCGGTACAGCGGGGCGTCCCCGGCGGTGACCGGGTTGCCGTAGTGGACTCCGGTGCCGGTGGCGGCGTCGATGGGGGGATTGGCGGCGGCCTCGACGAGCAGGCGGACGGTCTCGCCGCCGCGGGCGGCGGCGACAACGGGGAGAGAGCCGGTGTGCGGGTGCAAGCCGTGCAGCGGAATGCCGTGCTCGTCATGGACGAGGCCTTCCGCCTGACAACCGTCGTGTCCGGGGTCCTGGCCGAGGTCGATGACGGCTTCGACCCGGCGGCCCGCCCACCGCTGCGGAACGGTGGCGGCGACCCGGAACCAGGTCGTCGACCACGGACGCCCCCAGAGCTCCCCCACCGTGAACGGCGCGTAATCGGCGCGCAGGGCGACGTCCACCGGCACCGGCTCTCCGGGAATGTGCCAGGCGCCGACGTCCATGGGGACGCGCTGCGGATAGAGCGCGGGGCGGAGCCGTTCACCGAGGAATGCGGCTATGCGTTCTTCGCCGGACTTTCTCCGGTCATGCATCGGCAGCCCTTCCTGTCCAGCCAGTTACCGCCATGTAAAACCATGTGTGTTATCAAGTCAACGCCTCGCACGCGTTCCTCCTTGTTGCAGATCGCGACGCAACCGGCGGTTTTTGTCAGGGGAATTGAATTCCAATAGCGGGAGCCTTTGTCAATTAATTCGGCTGACATCCGGAGCGGTAAAGGGCGGCAGGAAGAGCCGCCGCCTTCCTGCCGCCTGTCGGTGGGTGGCTAGTGGGTGCCCACTGCCTCCGGCCGTTCGCAGGTCGTGGCCACCGTGAGGCATCTGCCGCTGTGGGCCGCGTCCAGCAGGGTGAGCATCACGTCCAGTACGTGGTGGGCGAGTTCGGCGGACGCGCGGTGCGGGCGTCCCTCGGCGAGGGCGTCGGCGAGGTCGGCGAGTCCGGTGCCGCGTCCGCCGCCCTGATACCCGGCGGACGCGGGCACGGCCTCCCAGCCCGACCCGCGGTGCACGGCGACGGGGCCCTCGAAACCGTTCGGGTCGGGGACGGAGAGCGAGCCCTCGGTGCCGTGGACCTCGATGCGGGGCAGCCGCGCCGCGTGGATGTCGAAGCTCATGACGAGGGTCGACAGCGCGCCGCCCGCGTGTTCCAGGACGCCGGTGACGTGCGTGTCGACCTCCACGGGGAAGCGTTCTCCCGCCCGGGGCCCGCTGCCGATCTCGCGTTCGGCGCGCGGCCGGGACGCGGCGCCGGTGACGCGGACGACCGGGCCGAGCAGGTGGACGAGGGCGGACAGGTAGTAGGGGCCCATGTCGAGGAGCGGACCGCCGCCGGGGCGGTAGTAGAACTCGGGGTCGGGGTGCCAGCGTTCGTGCCCCGCGGTGGTCATGAACGCGGTCGCCGCCACCGGCCTGCCGATCAGCCCGTCGTCGACCGCCTGGCGGGCGGTCTGGGTGCCGGTCCCGAGCACGGTGTCCGGGGCGCAGCCCACCCGCAGGCCGCCCGCGCGGGCGGCGGCCAGGACCGACGCGGCCTCCTCGCGGGTGGCGGCCAGCGGCTTCTCGCCGTAGACGTGCTTGCCCATGGACAGCGCGACGAGGGCGACGCCCGCGTGGGCCGCCGGAACGGTGAGGTTGAGGACGGCGTCCACGTCGTCCCGGGCGGCGAGGTCGAGCACGGAGGCGGCGACGGACACCTCGTCCGAGGCTCGTACGGCGGCCTCCTTCGCCCGGTCGGGATCCAGGTCGGTGACGGCGGTGAGCCGTACGGTGTCGAGGCGGCCCAGCGTGTCCAGGTAGGCCCCGCTGATCTTGCCCGCGCCGACCATGCCGATCCTCAGCGGCTCGCCCACAGCAGTCCCCTCTCGGTGAGCGCCCGTACCTCGGGCACGTCGAAGTCGTCCGGTTTGTGGCCGATGGCGGACACGAACACGCGGCCCGCGCCCCACGTCCTGGTCCACACGGCGGGCATGACCACGGCCCGGTCCCGTACGTCGTCGGGCGCGAACGTCGTCGTCGCGAGCACGTCGATGAGCGGGTCGGTGGCCAGCCAGTACTGCTCGGTGTGCACGCGGAAGTCGCTCAGTCCGCGGACGACCGGGTGCTCGGCCCGCTCGGGCACGAGGTGCACGTCGTGATCGTGGAAACCCGGCGGATGCATCAGGAACTGGCCGCCGGTGAGGAGCTGGTAGCCGACGTCGCCGCGGAAGGAGTCGACGATGCCGCCGTGCCAGCCCGCGAGTCCGGTGCCCGCACGTACGGCGGCGGCGAGGCCCTCGCTCTGCTCGCGGGTGATCTCGCCCATGGTCCAGCACTGCACGATCAGGTCCGTGGCCGCGAGGAGTTCGGCGTCCTCGTACACGTCGAGGGACTCGGAGGTCTCGACGGTGTGACCCCGGTCCTTGAGGAAGGGCAGGAAGAGGTCGGTGACGGCGAGCGGCTGGTGGCCTTCCCAGCCGCCCCGGACGACGAGCGCCCTTCGCGGTGTGTCGTGCGGTCGCGGTGCGTCGTTCACGGTCGTTGTACGCTCCCGTCGGTGTTGCGCAGCAGGGCCCAGCGGTCGTGTCGGAGGGGTTCGGGAACGGGGTGACGACGGGCCGCGGCTTCGTCGAAGTCGACGCCGTGGCCCGGTACTTCGGGCGGCAGGAGCAGGCCGCCACGGGGGACGACCGTGCCGGGGAAGACCTCGGCGACGGGCGGCTTGAACGTGGCCGCCTCCTGGACTCCGAAGGCATGGCTGGAGACGTCCAGGGCGAGCGTCGCGGCCTGCGCGACGGGGCTGACGTCGGCCGGCCCGTGCGGCGCGAGACGTACGCCGCGCAGCTCGCAGAAGGCGGCGACCTTGCGGGCGGGGGTGAGGCCGCCGAGCGTCGGGATCCGCAGCCGCGCGAAGTCGATGTCGGGTCCGTCGAGGAGCGCCGTGAACTGGGCCGTGTCGCTGAAGAGTTCGCCGACGGCGAGGGGCACCGGGGACACCGCGTGCAGGCGCGCGAAGTGTCTCGCGTCCTCGGGCGCGAGCAGGTCCTCGACGAAGTACAGGCCGGCGTCCTCGACGCGCCGCAGGAAGTCGCGGGCCTGGCGCGGATCGAGCCTCTCGTGCACGTCGTGCAGCAACTCGACCTCGTCGCCGACGAGTTCGCGCACCCGGGTGAGGATCCTCGGGACGGTCCGCAGATATGCCGCCGAGTCCCAGGGCACCCGGCGGGCCCGTACGGCCTCGGGGTCGACGGCCGCCGCGCCGGTGCCGTAGGTGTCGGCGCCAGGTACGGCGGCCTGGATCCGGACGTGCCGGAATCCGCGCTCCCGGGCCGCGGCGACCTTCTCGGCGATCTCGCGCTCGTCGACGCCGTCGACGTGCGTGTAGGCCTCGGCGCCGGTGCGCACCCGGCCGCCGAACAGCGAGTACAGGGGCGCCCCGAGACGCTTGGCCTTGAGGTCCCACAGGGCGACGTCGACTCCGCCGAGGGCGTTGCCGGTGACCGAACCGCCGCGCCAGTAGGCGCTGTTGAGGAGCAGACGGTGGATGTCCTCGATGTCGTCGGGATCGCGTCCGGTGAGCATCGGGGCGAGGTAGTCGTCGAGGACCGAGCGGACCGCGAGGGTGCGCTGCGGATCGCTGGCGCAGCCAAGGCCGTAGAGCCCGGGTTCGTTGGTCTCGACGCGCACGACGAGGTGGGGGCAGCCGTGCGGGGCTGTCAGGAACGTGCGTACGGCGGTGATGCGGACCTTGGCGCCGCGCTCCTCGACCCAGGGGGCCGGGGCGAGGACGGGCGTGCGGGCATCAGCCTGGGCCATGCGAACTCCCGCGTACAGATAGCAGAATGACGTACTGCCATCGGAACGTACGGAGCGCGCTCTACGTTTGTCAACGGCCCTACCAAATGTGGCATCCGGTGGGCCGGAACGCCAGACCCCCGACCGGACGGACGCTTCCACGGCGTCTCCGTAAAGCCCCGTCGTCCACCCGGTGCGGCGAGAGGGCGGGCGAGGCGCCGCGGGGCGGACGGGACTTTGCGGACGCCTCTAGCGCTGCCCGATCCGCTTCAGCAGGGTGCGCAGCGAGTGCGCCGCCTCGGTCACGGCCTGCGCCACCTCCTCCCGGCGCGCGTCGTCCATCCTGCTGCGCGGCGCCGAGCAGCTGATCGCGTCACCGCCGTCCGGAGCGGTGCCGAGCGCGACGGCCACGCACCGGATGTCCACCGCGTTCTCCCCGTCGTCGACGGCCCACCCGCGCAGCCGGGTCTCGGCGAGCTGGGCCAGCAGGGCCTCCGGGTCGACGACCGTGTCCGGGGTCAGCCGCTCCAGCGGCCAGTCCAGCCGGCGCTGCACCTCGGCCGAGTCGTACTGGGACAGCACCGCCTTGCCGAGGGCGGTGGCGTGGGCGGGCAGTCTGCGCCCCACCGCCGAGTACATGCGCAGGGCGTGCCGCGACTCGCGTTTGGCCAGGTAGACGATGTTCGTACCGTCGAGTCTGCCGAGGTGGACGGCCTCGCCCGTCTCCTCCGCGAGGGCGTCGAGCACGGGCCCGGCGAGGCTGGTGACGTCGTCGCCCTCCAGATAGGCGGTGCCCGTCAACAGGGCTTTGAGACCGAGGCTGTAGCGGGTGCCGGACGGGTCGACGTCGACCCAGCGGCGCGCCTCCATCGTGCGCAGGATGGCGTGCAGGCTGCTCTTCGGCACCGACATGGCGTTCGCCATCTCGGCGAGGGAGAGCCGGGCACCGTCCCGCCCGAGGAGTTCGAGCACTTCGAGCACCCGAGCTGCGGATTTGACCTCTTCGACCTTGCGCCCGCGCGCTGTCGTCGTCACCGATTCCACTGGCCCTCCGCCTCCCCACCCCGGCGCCCCACGGCTGACCGGTCAACGCCTCTTCACAGCATGCGTCTTGACGCTATATCACCACGACTCTAAGTTCAGTCACTCCAACGCTATTCGGTGTTCTGAACGCTCGACCCTAGGCAGGGGCTCATGCGTATACCTTTTGCACGAAAAGCGCGGATTGTCGCGGCGGCCCTGGCCACGGCGCTCTCCCTCACCTCCCTCACCGCCTGCGGCGGCTCCTCGGGATCCGGGGACTCCAAGTCTCTGGAGATGTGGACCTTCAAGCAGTCCCATGTGAGCGCATTGCGGGCCGCCGCCAAGGAGTTCAAGAAGGAAACCGGCATCTCGGTCAGCATCGAGGCGTACACGCCCGACGACGCGTATACAACCAAGATCCAGAGCGCGGCAAAGACCGGTGACCTGCCGGACCTGCTGGAAGTGAACTCGGACGGCGGGGACCGCGTGCTCGGCGCCGCCGGGATCCTGGCGGACATCAGTGCCGACTTCAAGGGCGACTGGGCCGACCGTATCCAGCCGGCCGTCCAGGACTCCGGTTTCGTCACGGAGCTGCGCTACAAGAACTCCCTGAACAAGGAGTCAAAGGAGCACGGCATCAAGAAGGGCGCCCGCTACAGCGTGCCCCTCACGGTCGGCACCTTCGGCATCGTCTACGCCAACAAGAAGATGCTCGCCGACGCCGGCATCACCAAGGCGCCCGCGAACTGGCAGGAGTTCCTCGACGCGCTCAAGGCGACCAAGGCGAAGGACCCGAAGAACGGCGGGCTCTCACTCGGTCTGAAGGTGCCGGCCACGGGGCTCACCTGGCTGCTCCAGCCGATGGCGTTCGCCCAGTTGGGACAGCAGGACTACGAGAAACTGTGGAGCAAGGACGAGACCAAGGACTTCGGCTCTCCCAACGGCGTCAAGGTCCTGTCGATGTACGACCAGGTCACCCCGTACTGGATGCCGGGCTCGCAGACCCTGACGATCGACCAGGCCGACCAGGCGTTCGCACAGGGCAAGTCCGCCTTCGATGTCGGCGGAACGTTCACCCTCGCCTATCTCAAGCAGAACGGCATGAACCCCGACGACGTGCTCGCCTTCGGCATGCCCGCGCCCGAGGACGGAGCCGTGCCGGACCTCGCTCTCGGCCCACTTGCCCTGACGGGCGTCAGCATCACCACGTCGAGCAAGCAGCCGGACAACGCCAAGAAGTGGATGGAGTTCCTCTCCCAGCAGGACGTCGCCACGCAGTTCGCCAAGGACGCCACCGACCTTCCCGCCACGGAGCTCGGCGCGGACTCGGCCAAGGTCCTCGGTCCCACCCTCAGCGCCCTGGTCGACAGCTTCAAGGGCACGCCGGAATCGACGTACGACCCGAGCCGCGGTGACGAGTTCCGCCCGGTCGGATACGAGCAGGACGACGTCGGAGCGGTCCTCGCGGACCTCAGTCCGCTGAAGCAGCAGTCCGTCGAAGAGACCGCACGCAAGATCCGCGAGCTCAACCAGTCGTACTGGAAAGCGGCGGGCCAGTGACGACGGCACCCCGACAGACCGTGCCGGCGGCGGTGGACACGCACGGCGGGACCCGCCCGGCGAAGGCTGCCGGCGCTCCCCCGCCGGGCCGCCGCCGGCGCGGGTACGAAGCCATGGCCGGGTATCTGTTCGTCGCCCCGGCCGTGGTGCTCTTCGCCGTGATGGGCCTCTACACGGTCGGCTACGGCTTCGCGCTGTCCTTCGCCACCTGGAACGGGTTCAGCCCGAACTGGACCTGGGTCGGCCTCGACAACTACGCGGACCTGCTGTGGCGCGACCCGATCTACGCACCCCGGGTGCGGCACGCCGCCCTCAACACCCTCTGGGTGATGGTCGCCGCGCCGGCCCTGACGGTCCTGGTGTCGTTTCCGCTGGCGGTGCTGCTCAACCAGGCCAAGCGGTTCCAGACCGTGCTGCGGTCCGTGTACTTCCTGCCGTACGTCACCAGCGGCATCGCGGTCTTCTTCGCGTGGCAGTACATCCTCCAGCCCGATGGCGCGATCAACTCGCTGCTCGAAAGCATCGGCCTGGGGTCGCTCGCGCAGCCGCAGGGCTGGCTCGGCAATCCGTCGACGGCCATGCCGACCATGATCATGGTGACGGTCTGGGGACACGTACCGGTAGCCATGCTCCTGTACCTCACCGGGCTCCAGGGCATCGACCGCAATGTCCTGGAGGCGGCTGAGCTGGACGGCGCGGGATGGTGGCGCACCAACACCTCCGTCATCTGGCCGCTGGTGCGGCCCATCACGGCGATCGTGATGTTGCTCAACCTGCGCGAGTCACTGCAGGGTTTCCAGACCTTCCTGGTCATGACGTTCGGCGGCCCCGGGGACCACACCAATGTCCTCGGCCTGGAGGCGTACCGGCTCGCGTTCCTGAAGAACCTCGCGCCCACGCTCGGCCTGGCCAGCGCACTCGGCTGGATCCTCTTCGCCGCCGCCCTCGTCCTGGCTCTGATCAACCTTCGAGCGCTGCGGAGCAAGACATGACAACGATTTCGGTGGCCCGTTCCCGAGCCGACGCCCGGCCCCCGGGTGACGGCCGTACCCGCAGGACCGTCGCCCGCGCCGTCGTCGGCGTGCTGCTCGCGGCGTACGGGCTGGTCAGCATCTATCCGTTCCTGTGGATGGTGTCGGCCGCGTTCAAGGACCAGGTCGAGGTCGTACGCGGCGGGCACCTCATCCCGGACGACCCGACGTTCCAGACCTTCACCGACACCTGGAACAGGCTGCACTTCTTCGACTTCTTCCTCAACAGCCTGCTGGTGACCGGGTACACGGTGGTCCTCACCCTCGTGATCTACGCGGCCGCCGGTTACGCCTTCGCGGTCCTGCGCTTCCCGGGGCGCGGGTTCCTGCAGAAGCTCTTCGTGTCGCTGCTGTTCGTGCCGGGGATCACGGTGATGCTGCCGATCGTGCTCCTGGAGAACAGGATGGGCATCCTCGGCACGCACTGGGGACTCGTCCTGCCCTTCGTCAACGGCGGCGCCCCCCTGTCGATCCTGCTGATGACCGGCGCCTTCCTGGCCGTGCCCGGGGAGCTGCGGGACTCGGCGCGCGTCGACGGCGCCGGCGAGCTGCGCATCTTCACCCGGGTCTATCTGCCGCTCGCCAGGCCCGCGTTGATCACCGTGGGGCTGCTCACCGCGATCCCGACGTGGAACGAGTTCCTGCTCACGCGCGTGTCCCTCAACGATCCGTCGACGTACACACTCCCCCTCGGCCTGCAGACGCTGTCCGCGGAGAACGTGCCGCACTACAACAACCTGATGGCCGGCGCCCTGATCGTCGTGATTCCCGTGATCCTGCTCTTCCTCAGCCTCCAGCGGTACTTCGTCAACGGACTGGTCGGGGCGGTGAAGGGCTGATGCGCGTCCTGGTCACCGGTGCCGCGGGCCACATCGGACAGCACGTGCTCGCCGAGCTGTTCGCCGCGTCGTACGACGTGGTGGCCACCGACCTCGTGCCGTTCGACGCGCCGCGGGCCGAGCGCGTGCACATCGGGGACCTCCAGGACGCCGACCTCGTGCGCAAGGCGGTGGACGGGGTGGACGCCGTGGTCCACCTCGGGGCGATCCCGCACCCCAACATGGAAGACCACAGCGCCCTGTTCGCGGCCAACTGCCTCACCGCGCACCGGGTTCTCGACGAGGCGGGCCGCGCCGGTGTCCGCCGGATCGTGGCCGCCTCCAGCCTGGCGGCGGTCGGCCTCGCCTGGTCCCCCGTCCCCGTCTCGCCGCTGTACGTCCCGCTGGACGAGGAGCACCCCTCGCTCCTGCGCGATCCCTACGGCCTGTCGAAGGCGGTGCTCGAGGAGACGGCCCGCAGCACGCACCGCCGCTGGGGCACCGATCTCGTCTGTCTGCGCTTCCCGTTCACCGGCAGCGGGGAACGGCTGCGCCGCCAGCTCGCCGATGTGGCGGCCGACCCGGGCGCCCATCGGCACGACCTGTGGGGCTGGCTCGACACCCGGGACGCCGCGGCCGTGGTGCGCCGGGCCCTGGAGGCGGACCTCACGGGCTGTCACGTCCTCAATGTCACCGCCGCCGACACCTCGTCCCCGCTGCCTTCCGCGGAGCTGATGGACCGCTACCACCCGGGCGTGCCGGCCTTCTCGGCGCTGCCCGGGCGCACCTCCCTGTTCGACACGACGGCCTCGGCCGAGCTGCTCGGATTCGTTCCGCGGTTCGGCCGGGCCGGCAACCAAGGAGAGTGACGACAACCATGTCCCGACACCTGGGCTCGTTATCCCGAAGAAGGCTCCTCGCCGGCGGAGCGGCCACCGGGGCCGCCGCACTGATCGGCAGCACGGCGGCCCCGGCCGCGGCACGACCCGAGGACGCTCTCGCGAAGGCGCGCCCCAAGGGCGTCTCCGCGAACGCGCACATCTTCTACTACCCCTGGTACGGCTCACCGGAGGTGTACGGCGCCTGGCGCCACTGGCAGCAGGGCGAACTCACCCCGCCCGACGCCCTCAGCTCCAACTACTACCCGGTGCTCGGCGCGTACGACTCCGGTGATCTGCACGGCGCGGTCGCCCGGCACATGCGCTGGCTGCGGCGGGCCCGTACCGGCGTGCTCGTCAGCAGCTGGTGGGGACAGGGCAGTTACGAGGACCTGATGGCGCCGGTCGTGCTGGACGCGGCCGCCGCCGAGGGACTCCAGGTCGCCTGGCACATCGAGCCGTACCAGGGCCGCGACGCCGCGTCCGTCGTCGCGGACATCCGCTATCTGACGGAGCGGTACGGCACCCATCCCGCCTTCCACCGGGCCGCCGGGCACGGTGACCGCTGCGCCTACTACGTGTTCAACAGCCTGCTCACCGTCGACTGGTCCGCGCTGCACGAGGTCGACGACATCGCCCTCGTCATGGCACAGACCTGGGACGAGTCCCGCATCGGCGACTTCGGCGGCGTCTACACCTACGACGCCATCGCGACCGCCAACCGGCCGGACTGGACCGGGGTCGCCGCGTTCTGCGCCGAGCGCGGCATGGTGTGGGCGCCGTCGCTCGGTCCCGGCTACCTGGACGACCGGGCGGTCCCGGGCAACACGTCCCCGACGCTCGACCGCGCGGACGGCCGTACCTACGACCTGGAATGGGAGTACGCGCTGGCCAGCGGGCACGAGGACGCACCGCCCGACTGGGTGAGCATCACCTCGTTCAACGAATGGCACGAGGGCACCCAGATCGAGCCCGCGACGGCCCGGACACCCGGAACCCTCGACTACCTCTCCTACGAGGGCGCGTACGGCAGACGGGGTGCGCACGCCGAAACCGCTTACCTGGACCGGACCGCCCGCTGGGTGGCCCGCTTCGAGGCCGCACGCGCCGCCCGCGGCTGACGTCCGCCGGGCTCCTCAGGCCGCTGTCACGGCGGGTGCCGCCCCTCGCCTCCCGGCGCCGGGCAGTGTAGACATGGGCACATGGTCCGACTATTGGGTCGATCCTGGGCTCAGTCGACCCGCCGTCTCAGCGGTCTGCGCGCGCAGCGCAGGCGGGAGCGTGCGCGCCGAGGGCACGAGCAGCGGACACCGCACAGAGCGCTCGGCCTGGGGGCGCACGAGGGCGGTCCCCGGCGGCGGGGTGCCGGGCTGCGGTCGGCCCTGAGCGGGCGCAGCGTGGCCGGGCAGGTGTTCGTGCTGCAGGTGGCGATCGTGCTGCTGCTGGTCGTGTCCGCGGTCGTGGCCCTGGTGCTGCAGGTGCAGCACGACAGCACGCAGGAGGCCCGCAACCGCTCGCTCGCGGTCGCCGAGACGTTCGCCAGCGCGCCGGGAACCCGGGCAGCGCTGACCGTCTCCGATCCCACCGCCGTGCTGCAGCCGCAAGCCGAAGCCGCCCGCGTGGCGTCGAAGGTCGACTTCATCGTCGTCATGAACACCGACGGGATCCGCTACACCCACCCCAAGCCGGACCGGATCGGCAAGAAGTTCGTCGGCAACATCGCCCCCGCGTTGGCCGGGCACCCCCTCACCGAGGAGATCACGGGAACGATCGGTCCCCTGGTGCAGGCCGTGGTGCCCATCAAGGACCCCGACGGGAAGGTCGTGGGGCTGGTGTCGGCCGGTGTCACGACCGCGCACGTGGGCGGCGTCGCGGACCGCCAGCTGCCGCTGCTGCTGGCCGCCGCGGCGGCCGCACTCGCCCTGGCCCTCGGCGGTACGGCGCTGGTGAGCAGACGGCTCCTGCGCCAGACCCGCGGCCTCGGCCCGTACGAGATGACCCGGATGTACGAACACCACGACGCGGTGCTGCACGCCGTCCGCGAGGGCGTGATCATCATCGACGGCGAGGGGCGGCTGCTGCTCGCCAACGACGAGGCACACCGGCTGCTCGACCTGCCCGAGCACGCGGACGGGCGGCACGTCCTCGAGCTGGGCCTCGACGCGGAGACCGCCGAGCTGCTGGCCTCGGGACGCGTCGCCACGGACGAGGTGCACCTGGTCGGTGACCGGCTGCTGGCGATCAACCAGCGGCCCACGGATCTCCAGGGCGGCCCGTCCGGCAGCGTCGCGACCCTGCGTGACTCGACCGAACTGCGTGCGCTCTCCGGCCGGGCCGACGTGGCACGCGAACGACTCAAGCTCCTGTACGACGCCGGTGTGGGCATCGGGACGAGCCTGGACGTGACCCGTACCGCCGAGGAACTGGCCGAGGTGGCCGTCCCCCGGTTCGCGGACTTCGTCACCGTGGACCTGGTCGCCGCCGTCCTGAGCGGCGAGGAGCCGGAGTCGGTCGCCGACCTGCGCCGGGCGGCATCCATCGGCATCCGCAAGGACGCGCCGCTCTACCCGGTGGGCCAGGAGATCACCTTCGTCACCTCCTCGCCCCAGGCCCGCAGCCTCACCACCGGTCAGGCCCTCGTCGAGCCCGATCTGAGCAAGGCCCCGGGCTGGCTGGCCCAGGACCTGGAGCGGTCCGCTCAGGTGGTGGACTACGGAATCCACTCGCTGATCACCGTCCCACTGCGGGTCGGGAGCCTGGTCCTGGGCGTGGTCAACTTCTGGCGCTCCGAGAAGCCCGAGCCCTTCGACGTGGAGGAGGTGGCACTCGCCGAGGAGCTGGTCGCCCGCGCCGCGGTCTCCATCGACAACGCGCGCCGCTACACGCGCGAGCACAGCATGGCGGTGACGCTGCAGCGCAGTCTGCTCCCGCGCAGCCTGCCCGAGCAGAGCGCCCTGGACATCGCCTACCGCTACCTTCCGGCGCAGGCCGGAGTGGGCGGCGACTGGTTCGACGTACTGCCGCTGTCCGGGGCCCGGGTCGCCCTCGTCGTCGGCGACGTCGTCGGTCACGGGCTGCACGCAGCGGCCACGATGGGACGGCTGCGCACCGCGGTCCACAACTTCTCGGCGCTGGACCTGCCGCCCGACGAGCTCCTCTCGCTCCTGGACGAGCTGGTCGGCCGCATCGACCAGGACGAGTCGACGGAGGACACCAGCGCCACGATCACCGGCGCGACCTGCCTGTACGCCGTGTACGACCCGACCACCCGGCAGTGCACCGTCGCCCGCGCCGGTCATCCCGTGCCCGCGGTGGTCCGTCCCGACGGCAGCGTCGACTTCCCCGAGGTGCCCGCCGGTCCGCCGCTGGGGCTCGGGGGCCTGCCCTTCGAAACGGCCGATCTGGAACTGGCGGAGGGCAGCAGGCTGGTGCTCTACACCGACGGGCTCGTCGAGGACCGGGAGCGCGACATCGACGTCGGTCTCGAACTGCTGCGGGGCGCCCTGGCCGGGGCCGACCGGTCGCCCGAGGACACCTGCCGGGCCGTACTGGAGGCCCTGCTGCCGGCCCGGCAGAGCGACGACATCGCACTGATCGTCGCCCGCACACACGCGCTCGGTGCGGACCGGGTCGCCGAGTGGGAGGTGCGCTCCGACCCGGCGGCCGTCGGCGAGGTGCGCGCCTCGGTCACCCGGCAGCTGGCCGAGTGGGGACTGGACGACATGGACTTCACCACGGAACTGATCCTCAGCGAGCTGGTCACCAACGCGATCCGCTACGGCGGAGATCCCATCCATGTCCGCGTCCTGCGCGACCGGAGCCTGATCTGCGAGGTCTACGACAGCAGCAGCACCTCGCCCCATCTGCGGTACGCGGCCAGCACCGACGAGGGCGGACGCGGGCTGTTCCTGGTCGCCCAGATCGCCGAACGCTGGGGCACTCGCTACACCCCCGAAGGCAAGGTCATCTGGGCCGAGCAGCCGTTGCCCTGAGGCGTCGGGACACCTCTCGCGACGGGCGACAGGCTCGGCAGGGCGGTGGCAGCCGCACGATCACGGCCGGCCCGGTTCCTCGACTCGCGGCGGCGTTCCTGGAGCCTCTCCGGCCTGTCCCGACGTCTCCCCGGCAGGCTCCTCGGATGCCTCGCCTCCCGGTACGAGCGGGACTCCTCCTTGGAGGCGCTTCAGGTCGTCGGCGCGCACCTGGATGACGAAGAGGGCGATCAGCGCCGCCACGATGGCGAAGATCGCCGCGACGACGAACGCGCTCGAAATGCCCGAGGTCAGCACCTGGTCGCTCCAGGGCGACGGGAGCCGGCCGGTCTTGCGGAACTCCAGCCGCTGCGCCGGGGTGGCCTGCGCCATGAAGTCCCGGACCTGGTCGGTCGCCTCGCTGCGGCTGGCCGTGCCGAAGACGGTGACCAGCACGGACAGACCCAGTGAACCGCCCACCTGCTGCGTGGCATTGAGGATCCCCGAGGCCGCGCCCGCCTCCTGCGAAGCCACCCCGGACACCGCCATCAGTGTCAGGGACACGAACTGCAGACCCATGCCGAAGCCGAAGACCAGGATGGGGCCGAGGATGCTGCCCAGGTACGAGCTGTGGACATCGGTCAGCGTCAGCCAGCCGAGTCCCACGGCAGCGAGGATCGCACCCACCGCCATGAAGGGTTTGGGACCCCACTTGGGCAGCAGCTGCGAGGCGAAGCCCGCTCCCATCGCGATGATCACGCTCACCGGCAGGAAGGCGAGGCCGGCCCGCAGCGGACTGAAGCCCAGGATGTTCTGCACGAACAGGGTCAGGAAGAAGAACATCCCGAACATCGCCGCGGCCAGCATCAGCATCATGGCGTAGACGCCGGCGCGGTTGCGGTCGCGGAACATCCACAACGGAGTGATGGGCTGCTTCGACCGGCGCTCGACCAGGATGAACAGGGCGAGGAACACCACGGCCGCCAGGAACGCACCGACGGTCACGGGGTCGCTCCAGCCGTCCTCCGAGGCACGGATGAAGCCGTAGACGAGCAGCACCATGCCGAGGGTGGAGGTCAGCGCACCGAGGAGGTCGAAATGACCCGGGTGGCGCTCGGACTCCCGGATGTAGCGGGGCGTGGCGAGGACGATCAGCAGGCCGATGGGCACGTTGACGAAGAGGACCCAGCGCCAGTCGAGCCACTCCACGAGCAGCCCGCCCGCGAGCAGCCCGATCGCGCTGCCGCCCGCCGAGACGGCGGCGAACACGCCGAACGCCCGGTTGCGCTCGGGGCCTTCACGGAAGGTCGTGGTGATCAGCGACAGGGCGGTGGGCGAGGCGATGGCACCGCCGACGCCCTGCAGGGCGCGGGCCGCGAGCAAGTGCCAGGACTCCTGCGAGAGTCCGCCGAGCAGGGAGGCGAACACGAAGAGCAGGACACCGAAGACGAAGACACGGCGCCGGCCGAGGATGTCACCCAGCCGTCCGCCGAGCAGCAGCAGGCCGCCGAAGGTCAGGGTGTAGGCGTTGACCACCCAGGACAGGGACTCGGTCGAGAAGCCGAGCGAGGTCTGGATGTGCGGCAGGGCGATGTTCACGATGGTGATGTCGAGGACCACCATCAGCTGGCACGAGGCGATGACGAGGAGTGCGATTCCACTGCCCCGGCCCCGCTGCGGGGAGTCGGCAGTGTTCGAGGTTGTCGCGGGAGCACCCGTCATGAGATCGCCCTGCGTCGCAGGTCAGCAGTGAACACACGCGTTCACTACGGACCACGCTAAGCCGGGTGGCCCGGCCTCACCAATCGATCATGGCAGGGTGCCGGCCGGCGGTGCCGTGGGCCCGGCCCGCTGCCGTGTGGCCCGGATGACGGGAGCAATCCCGTCATCCGGGCCTGCCGGCCTCGGCGCACCCGGTGCGCTACGGCAGGTTGTTGATCTTGAACGTGGACGTCGTGTTCTTCACGTCCTGTGCGTTGTCGCTCATCTTCAGGTTGTGGAAGGTGACTTCACCGACGGCGGGACCCTGCCCGGCCTCCGGCATCTCGTTGGCCCACAGGCCGAACCCGGACTTGGCGTCGTAGGCGTCACCGCTCTTGTGCGCTCCGGTGATCGTCACGTCCGTGAGGATGGTGTCCTTGATCGGGAACTGTGGCTGTCCTCCCACGTAGTTGGTCTGGAACATGATGCCGCTGTACGTCGGATCGACGATGTCGACGTTGTTGATACGGATCCCCTGGAAGACCTTGGACGCGGAGAACAGCCAGATTCCCGGGAAGGTCTGCGCTCCCCAGAAGTGACCGCCCGCACGGACGATCGAGATGTTCTCCAAGGTTGTCGGATCCGTGCCGAAGCCGTTCATCGGGTAGCCGAAGTCCAGCGAACTCACGGTGATGCCCGAGTACACGAGCGTGTCGGCGATGTGGATGTTGCGGAAGGTGTTGTTGAAGCCGCCGTAGACGGCGATGCCCGCCGCGCGCCACGTCAGGATCGACGTGAGGTTCTCGTACACGTTGTTCTTCTCGTCGGCCCCGCCCGCGTCGATGGCGGAGAACAGCGCGAAGCTGTCGTCGCCGGTCGCCCGCGCCTCGTTGTTGACGACGTGGTTGTCCGTGCTGCCGTTGGTCATGTTGATGCCGTCGGCGAACAGGTCGCGGATCCGCGAGTTCTTGATGGTGATGCTGTCGGTGTTGGCGCCCCAGTAGAGGCACACCATGTGCTCGTTCCAGATGTTGTCGATGGTGATGTCGGAGACGTTGGAGAAGTCGAACACCTTGCCCGGCCCGTCGATACGGGAGGTGTAGTTCCCGAAGTAGGCGAAGTTCGTGAACGACGACCCCTTGGCGGCGGCCTCGGCCCGGAAGCCGATGTCGGTGTTCTCCTGCGACGACGGGGCGTGGAAGCGGGTGAACCAGGGACCGGCGCCGACGACCTGGACCGGCTTGCCGTACACCTGGAACTTGCTGGACGTCTCGTAGTCACCGGCCGGCAGATAGACGCCGACGAGCTTGCCCGTCGTGTCCATGCGCACCTTGTCGAGCGCGTTCTGCACGTCCTGCTGGCCGAATCCGGTCGGCACGACGTACGTCGCCGGGTCCGGGTTGGGCACCACCGTCGCCTGCTCCAGGCTCACGAAGTCGATCGCGTACTTGGAGTCGTTGGCAGCGTCCTTCTGGAGGCGGATCTTGCTGCCGGCCGGTACGGTCTGGCCGAGCATCAGGTTCGCCTCGTCGTAGATGTGCCGCGGGGAACCCGATCCCGGGGAGTTGCCCGGTCCGGTCTCCGCGCCGTACAGCCAGGCGTACTTGGACGTCAGGTCGATGGCCTTGAGGAACTTGCCGTCGACGTAGACGTTCAGGGTCGAGTTCGTGCCGCCGCCACCCGCGGAGTCGGGGATGGAGAACCGGGTCACCAGGGTGTTGGCGCTGGCCTTGGTGGTCCACTCCACGTAGTTGCCGGTGTTGTTGAGCGTGACGGCCTTGCGGCCCGAGGCCTCACCGGCGACGTCACCGATGGTCCGGTTGGGTCCGACGGTCTGGGCGCCGCCGCCCGCGGTGCCGTCCTCGGCCTCGTACATGTCGTACGGCATGTTGGCGCCGCGGCCCACGAACAGCGACTGCGAGCTGGTGTTGTTCCCGCGCTTGACCGGCAGTTCGTTCGCGTCGTCCGCGATGACGGTCTTCACGGTGAACTTGCCCTTGCCCGCGGTCCAGGTGCCGAGCTTGACCGGCGCGGTGGTGTCACCCGCCGCGATGGCACCGTCGTACGCACCCGTGAGGGTCTTGACGGTGGCGCCGGACGCGTCGAGCACGGTCAGCGTGATGCCGTGGCTGCCGCTCGCGGAGGCCACCGTGCCCTGGTTCTTCAGAGCGACGGAGAAGGTGACGGTGTTGCCCTCCGCGGGCGTGCTCGGCGACCAGCTGACCGGCGAGGCCACCAGGTCGGAGCTGGCGACGGGCTTGATGACGAGGGAGGTGGGGCTGGTGTAGGAGTTGTTGCCCTCGTTCTGTTCGATGACCTTGTTGCCCGGGTCCGCGACGGCACCGACCTGGTAGGTCCCCGCGTCGTGGGTGCCGATGTCGGCGGTGACCGTGGCCGAGGCCCCGGCCGCCAGCGCGCCGACGGCGGCGGTGCCCGCCTTCTTGCCGCCGAGCTGGAAATCGACGTCGGTGGCGTCCGACGCCTCCGTGCCCGAGTTGCGCACGGTCGCGGTCAGCTTCACGGCGTCCGACTCGACCGGACTGGCCGGAGCCGAGGTGATACCGGTGATCTGGAGGTCCGGGTTCGGGGCGGGCGTGCCCAGGACCTGGAACTCGGCGACCTGCCCGGCGGACGCGCCCGAGTTGGCGGTGAACACCAGCTGGACGTCCGCGATCCGGCTGGACACGGGGATGCGCACGGTGTTCCCGCTCGCCGGGTCGAAGGTGTAGTCCTTCGCGGCGACCAGGCTGGTGAACGCGGTGGCCTTCTGCTCGCGTCCGAGAACCTGGATCTTCTGCGTCCGGGTCGCCCAGGCGGCGTCCGGGTTGAGTTTGACGACGACGGTGTTGACGTCGGCGTTGGAGCCGAGCTTCACGGTCAGGCTGTTCGGGTAGGTCCCCGCGCCGCCTTCCCAGTAGGTGCTCGTCTTGTCGTCGTTGGCGTTCTCCGCCACGAACGTGTAGATCGTGGACGACGCCGTGATCGGCTTGCCCACCGCGAGGTTCGCGTCGTCGGTGGTGGAGCCGTTGCGGGTGACGGTGTTGCTGTTCGCCGACACGTTGCCCGCCGCGTCCTTGGCCCGCACGTAGTACGTGACCGTCGCCGATGTCGGCTGCGGGTCCGTGTAGGTCGTGGTCGTGCCGTCGACGCTCTTGCGCAGGGTGCCGTTGGCGTAGAGGTCGTAGCCGGTGACCTTCACGTTGTCGGTCGAGGCGCCCCAGGTGAGCTTGACCTGTCCGCTGGTGGCCTCCGTGAAGGCCAGAGTGGAGGGTGCGGTCGGTGCCTGGGTGTCGCCGGAGTCGCCCTTGCGGGTGACGGTGTTGCTGTTCGCCGATACGTTGCCCGCCGCGTCCTTGGCCCGGACGTAGTAGGCGACGGTCGCCGAGGCGGGCTGGGTGTCCGTGTACGTCGTGACGTCGTCGGCGACGGAGGTCCGCAGCTCACCATTGGCGTAGATGTCGTAGCCGGTCACCTTGACGTTGTCGGTGGCAGCCTTCCAGGTCAGCTTGATCTGGCCGGACGCCGGCTCCGTGTACGCCAGCTCGGTGGGCGCGGTCGGTGCCTGGGTGTCGCCGGTGGTCGGCCCGTACACCTCCAGCTCCGACAACTGCCCGGCCGGCTGGCCGGTGTTGGCGGTGACGAGCACCCGGACGTACCGCGTGGTCGTCGCGTTGAACGTCAGGGTCTGCGACTGGTCGTTCGCCGCGTTGAACTCATAGCCCTTCGAGGCGGTGATGTCGCTGAAGTCCGAACCGTTCGTGCTGCCCTGGAGCTTGAGCGTCTGGGTGCGTGCGCCCCAGCTCGCCGGCAGCCGCAGCACCACCCGGTCCACCCGCACCGACGAGCCCAGGTCGACCTGGACCCACTGCGGGAGCTCGCCGTTCTTGCTCTCCCAGTAGGTGGCCCGGTTGCCGTCACCGGCGTTCGCGGCCACATACGTCTGAGTGGCACTGCTCGCCGTGAACGGCTTGCCCGCGGCCAGGTTCCCCGAGGTGTCGGTCGCGCCGTGGACCTCCACCTCGGACAGCTGCGCGGCGGCCCAGCCGGTGTTCGCGGTGACGTTGATCCGTACGAAGCGCGTCTGGGTGGCCGGGAACGAGATGGTCACCGTGTTGCTCGCGCTCGGCGTGAAGGCGTACGACGCCGAGGACTTGATGGTGTCGAAGCTCGTGCCGTCGGCGCTGCCCTGCACGGCGAGGGTCTCGTTGCGGCTCTCCCAGGACGCCGGCAGCTTCAGCACCACCTCGTCCACCCGGGTGGAGGCGCCGAGATCCGCCTGCACCCACTGGGGGAAGTTCGCCCCCGAACTCTCCCAGTACGTACCGGCGTTGCCGTCCGTGATGTTGGGGGCGCCGTACTCGGCCTTGGAACTGGCGGCCGTGGCGCTCTTGCCCGCGGCGAGGTTCGGACCGCCGGCCGCTGTCGCGGTCTCGGTCAGCGCGGGGAGCCCTATGAGGGCGAGCGCCGCGGTGAGCAGAGCGGCCAGAAAGCGGCCTCTCCAGCGATGTCTGGTCATGCTTCTCCTGCCCTTGAAGGGGGGTCGCGTGGATGCGTGACAGGTACGAGAGAGTCATGGGTCGAGTTTTTGCGCTCAGTTGTTGCAGAGTTGCATGGTGATGTTGCTCAGTCCACAGTCTGTGCAGAGATAGTTGCTCGTCCCTGTTGACCGGGAGGCAAGGGGCGGCGCTGTCGCGCACGGGACCCCGGGGCACCGGATGGTTCACATGCATTGCGCTCCGGCTCCGGACCGCCCATGATCCTCAGCACCGCACACCTGGAACCTGAGGTTCAGCAACCACCCCTGGGAGGCAGCAGATGTCCACAGCGGCCCGGCAGAAACCGGACCCGGCACAGGGCGCGGACAACTGGCTGGCGCGTATGGCCCTGCGCTTCACGGCCTTCACCGAGAAGTGGCTGCCCGACGCCCTGGGCTTCGTGCTGGTGGGCACGTTCGCGGTGTTCGCGCTGGGTCTGGCGACCGGCGAGAAGCTGCTCGGCGCCCCGTCCGACCCCGCGGCGACCAGCGGCTACGGCCTCGTCGACGCCTGGGGGCAGGGCTTCTGGTCGCTCATCACCTTCACGCTCCAGATGGCGATGATCATCGTCGCGGGCTATGCCGTCGCCGTGTCCCCGCCGGTGGGCCGGCTCATCGCCCGCATCGCGCGCGTACCGGGCACCCCCCGTGGCGCCATCGCCTTCACCGCGGCCATCGCCATGGTGACCTCGTACCTGAACTGGGCCTTCAGCCTCATCTTCACGGCCATCCTCGCCAAGGAGATCGCCCGCCGCGTCCAGGGTGTGGACTACCGGGCACTCGGCGCGATGGCGTTCCTCGGCCTCGGCACGGTATGGGCCCAGGGCCTGTCGGGCTCGGCGGCGCTCCAGGTGGCGAGCCCCGCCTCCAGCCCTCCCGCCGTCCAGAAGGTCATCGCGGAGGGACGCGGCAGCGGTCTCATCCCGCTGACCGACACCATCTTCCTGTGGCAGGGCATCGCCGCCACCGCCATCGTGTTCGTCGTCGCCGTCGGCCTGGCCTGGTTCCTGTCGCCCTCGCCCCAACGCGCCAAGACGGCCGAGCAGTTGGGGATCGAGCTGGGTCCCGGTGTCGCCGAGAACCGCATCGAGACGCGGCGCAGCCGGCCCGGCGAGTGGATCGAGTACAGCCCGGTCTTCGCGATCCTGCTGTTCGCCCTCGGCGCGTGGTACCTGGCCCGGCACTTCGCCCGGGCCGAGGGCAACGCACTCAACGCCCTGGACCTGAACACCGTCAACCTGATCCTCATCCTGCTGGCGCTGATCCTGCACTGGCGGCCGGTGCGGCTGGCTCAGGCCTTCAAGGAGGGGACACCGGCCGCCTCCGGTGTGCTGCTCCAATTCCCGCTGTACGGCGGCATTTTCGGGATGATCGCCTTCACCGGCCTGAGCAAGACCATCGCCGGCTGGCTGGTCTCGGTGTCCAACGAGTTCTTCTATCCGGCGTTCATCGCCGTCTACAGCTGCGTCCTCGGCGTGTTCGTGCCCAGCGGCGGCAGCAAGTGGGTCATCGAGGCGCCGTACGTCCTGGACGCCGCCAACCAACTCCAGGTGCACCAGGGCTGGGTGGTCGTCGTCTACGACCTCGGCGAGGCCAGCGCCAATCTGCTCCAGCCGTTCTGGATGCTGCCCACGCTGACCATCCTGGGCCTGAAGGCGCGGGACATCATGGGGTACACCTTCGCCATGTTCCTGGTGCTGTTCCCCCTGGTGCTGGTCCTCGTCACGCTCCTCGCCCGCACGCTCGCCTTCCCCTGACGGGGACGAGCGTTCCCTGACCTGGGCGGGAGTGAACGGGCGCGCCCGCCGGCGTTCTCAGCGGACGGGCGTCCGCTCGTCCGCCGGCGGGGTGGACTCGCTCCCGCCGAACTGATGCTGCAGTCGGTCGCCCTCGATGTCCAGGTCGGGCACGTACTTGGCGAACCACCTCGGGTGGTACCAGATCTTCGCGCGGATGATCGCCATGAAGGCGGGCACCAGGGTGAGCCGGACCACGAAGGCGTCCAGGAGGACACCGACGGCGAAGCTGAAGCCGATCGCCTTGACGGTCGGGTCGTCGGTGAACATGAAGGCCACGAAGATACTGAACATGATCAGCGCGGCCGCGGTCACCACACGCGCGGACAGGCCAGTGCCCCGCTCCACTGCCTTGAGGGCGTCCCCGTGCTTGGTGTAGTCCTCCTTGATGCGGGAGACGACGAACACCTCGTAGTCGCTGGAGAGACCGAAGATGATCGCGAGCATCAGGATCGGCAGGAAGCTGATGGTCTCGCTCGGCGGGATGCCGAACAGCCGCTCGCCCCAACCCCACTGGAACACCGCGACCTGGGCGCCGAAGGCCGCGAACACCGACAGCAGGAATCCGATGATCGACTTGATCGGGATCAGGATCGTCCGGAAAGCCAGGGTCAGCAGGATGAACGCCAGGCCGACCACGACGACGAGGAACACCGGCAGCGCCGAGGAGAGCTTGCTCGACACATCGATGTTGGAGGCGGTCGTGCCGCCCACCAGGATCGTGGCACCCGTGTCTCCCGCGACCGTGGACCGCTCGTCCCGGATCCGGTTCACGAGGTGGTTGGTGTCCTGGTCGTTGGGGCCGGTGGTGGGGATCACCCGGATGACGGTGACGTCGTTGCCGGCCGCCATGGGCGCGGCGGACACCACGCCGGGGATCTTGGCCAGTTCGGCGGTGATCGGGGCCGCCGCGTCGGCGTTGGGGACCCCGTCGGCGACCACCAGGAGTGCGGCGTTGAAGCCCGCGCCGAAGTTGTCGGTGGTCAGGTCGTAGGCCTTGCGCGCGGTGTTCTTCTTCGGCTGCGACGATCCGCTGGGCAGTCCCAGTTCCATCTTGGTCACGGGCGCGGCGAGTACGAGGAGGACGGCGATCCCGGCGATCAGGAGCGGCACCCTGAAGCGCACCACGAACCGTGCCCAGGCGGCTCCGAAGGTGCGCTCCGGCTCGGTCGCGGCGATCTGGGCGACGTTCTCGTGGTGGCCCGGGCGCAGTGGCGTACTGATGAACCTCGCCACCTTGTTCCCGGCGAAACCCAGCATCGCGGGCATCAGGGTCAGCGCGATCAGCAGGGCCACCAGCACCGCGCCCGCGGCGGCGAGGCCCATCACGGTCAGGAAGGGGATACCGACGACCGAGAGCCCGCACAGCGCGATCATCACCGTCAGCGCGGCGAAGACCACCGAGCTGCCCGAGGTGCCGGCGGCCAGCGCCACTGAGTCCTCGATGCTCATGCCGGTGAGCAGGTTGTTGCGGTGCCGGGCCAGGATGAACAGCCCGTAGTCGATGCCGCAGGACAGACCGAGCATCGTCGCCACGGTCGTCGAGGTCGAGGCGATGGTCATGACGGATGCCAGCGCGCTGATGCTCATCAGGGTGACGACGATGCCGATGATCGCGGTGAGGATCGGCAGTCCGGCGGCGACCAGCGCGCCGAAGGTGATGGTCAGGATCACGAAGGCGACGAGGATGCCGACCATCTCCGGCACCTCGGAGATCTTCAGCTGCCAGCCGGGGTAGACGCTGCCGGAGTACTCGACCTCCACGCCGGCGTCCTGCGCCGGAACGACGGCTGCCTTCACCGCGTCCAGCGTCGATGTCTTCACATCGCTCGGCTGAGCGGTGAACTGCACCGAGCCGAGAGCGACATGGCCGTTCTTGGAGATGGACTTCGCCTGGAAGGGGTCGGTGACCAGGCCCACCTGTGGCACCGTCTTCAGGTTCTTGACCGCGGCCTCGATGCCGGCCTTGTAGGACGGGTCGGTGACCTTGGTGCTCCCGTGGGTCGCGAACACGACCTGGGTCTGGCCACCGCTCAGCGCGGGCAGCTTCTTCTTGAGCACATTGGTCGCCTGCTGCGACTCGGTTCCGGGGACCGTGAAGGTGTTGTCGGTCTTGCCGCCGCCCACGACCGAGAGGGTGATCGCCACGGCGGCGGCGAGGATCCACACGGCGAGCACCGCGCGCCGGCGTCGGAACGCCCAGCGGGCGAGGCGGAACAGGTAGACGGACACGAGTTCTCCCGGACTGATTGGATCAGCCGTCGGCCGATGGCGGGCAGCCCAGAGTGCGCTGTCCCCCCACTGTCGGCTCGCCAGGGGCGGGCCGCGAGAAGAGTGGGCCGTTCGGGTGACGACGGCCGGGCCGACAGGCCTTGAACAGCCTGCCGACCCGGCCTCGCATCAATCTGGAGTCGTCAATTCACGTGAATTCAGGGGTAGTTGACGAGATTCGCCACGTTGTTCGACGAGTTCGACGGGCCTCCGGTGCCGTTGATGACATGGCTGATCGTGCCGGTGCCGCCGAGTGACACGGTGACCATGTCGTGGAACAGAACGCCGGCCGTGTTGGGCGCCTCGATGGCGTGCTCGGCGGTCACGGCGTTGTTGGCACTGAAGAAGCAGTAGCTGCCCAGTCCCCATGCCTCGTGGTGCTGTACGGAGTCGGCGACCTTGTAGGCGTCGTAGCCCTTGGTGGAGCCGTTCATCCAGGCGTCCTGGTTGGGCGGGTCGTAGGGCATCTCGTTCTGGTAGAAGTACGTGCGTCCGTTCTCGCCGTTCCAGATGGTCTGGTGCTTCTGGTAGTGCTCGACGAACAGGCCGTACATGGTGACGTCGTCACCGTTGATGACGAGTCCGGTGTCGGCCGTGTTGGTGTTCCAGCCGACACCGTCACCGTGGTCCGCCCGCCAGATCCAGGTGTGGTCGCCGATCACGTCGGAGCTGTTGACCACCAGGCTCTGTGTGGCCTTGCCGACTCCGGCACCGCCCACCCGGAAGAACACGTCGTGCAGGGACGTCGGATCGGCGGCGTGCGAGGCGGACGCGCCCTTCGGGCCGAGCTCCACCAGTGTGTCGGAGTTCTGCGTGCCCGCGTCGATGAGCAGCCCGGCGAGGTTGACGCCGTCGACATCGGCCACGGACATCGCCGTGACCCCGTTGTCCGGTACGAGAGTGGCCAGACCCAGGCCCAGGACGACGGTGTCGGCCTTCGTCACCTTCAGCGTCTGGTCGAGGTGGTAGACACCCGGGGTGACCAGCAGATGCTTGCCCGCGTCCAGGGCCGCGTTCATCTCGGTGGCGGTGGCGCCGGGCTTGGCGATGAAGAAGTCGTCCAGGGGGATCGACTTGCCCTCGGGCGTGCCGGACGACCAGGACGTACCGCTCGTGTCCTTGCGCAGCGCGGGCACGAACACCTGGTAGGCGCCCTCGTCGTCGATGTACAGGAACGGCTTCTCGCGGGAGACGGGCGTCTGGCCGACCGTGGTGTACGGCGGACTGGGGAAGCTGTTGGAGGGGGCGTTCTTGTCGCCGACGAACACCATGTTCCAGTTGGAGCCGGTCCAGCTGCCCCATTCCGAGTTGCGGGACAGCCACTGCTGCTGCGAGCCGGACTTGACCTGTCCGTCGATCTTGCTGTCGGCGAGCAGGCCACCGCTGGACCAGCCGCCGTCGTCGAGCTGCAGGTCGCCCTTCAGATGGATACGGCGGTAGGGAGCGGCCTGCGAAACCGCCCAACGGTCCGACCCACCGGTCGGGTTGACGGAGAGGTTCTCCGCCGACCGCCAGAAGTTCTGCGTGGCGTTGCCCTGGAACCAGTCCGCCTCGGCGTGCACCGCACCGTTGATGGTGACGTCGTCGGGGGACAGACCGAGCCCGGCGACCTGGGTGTAGAAGCCGACGTTGGCGTCTGCGTCGTACGAGCCGGGCTTGAAGAGGAGCGCCTGGCGGGCCGTGCCGAACTGGTTGCTCTCCTGCTTGCTGAAGACCGAGTCGAGCTTGCTCTGGATGTCGCTCGCGGACATCGAGGGGTCGAAGATCTGGACGTTGGGGCCGAGGTCGGGTTCGGCCGGGGCGGCGCCGGCGCTCTGCACGGCGAGCGCCGCGGTGCCCGCCCCCGCGACGACGGCCATCGCCAGGGCGATGCGCGTGGCGCGACGGCCCCTGCGATGTCCGGTGCTGCGCCCGGCACTCTTGCTGAAGATCATGGTCGTACTCCCCCTCATCCCGTGAACCGGGCGAAGATGCCGGTGAACTGCCAGGGATCCTGGTCGACTCCGGAACAGGTGTCGTCGTTCGGGTAGTTGCCCGGGCAGGGGCGGTCGCGGTTGACGGACCAGAAGGCGAGCCGTGCCAGGTGGTGCTCGTTCGCGTAGGCGAGGATCGTCTCGAAGTCCTTTGTGGTGACGGTCTCGTCGACGTCGGTGATGCCGTTCATCGAGGAGAGGCCGCTGTGCCGGTAGGCCTCGTCGTCGCTGTAGCCGTAGGCGCTCTTGACCGCGTTCTTCAGTCCGTCGGTGGCCTGCTCGGTGAGCTGCCCCATGTCCTGCCCGGCGCCGCCGAAGTCGAACGGCATGATCGTCCAGCCGTCCACCTCCAGGCCGGAGTCGGCGGCACGGCCGATCAGGGAGTCGTCGGGGCCGCTCTGGTCGCTGGGGAAGGTGACGTAGGTGACGAGCCCGGGGTTGTCGGCCTTGACCTGCTTCAGCGCGTCGACGGTCTTCTGCTGGGTGGCGGGGTCGTTGTACGCGTCGCCCTCGATGTCGATGTCGATCGCCTTGAGGCCGTAGGCGTCGATGACCTTCTGGTAGGCGCCCGCCAGCGCGGTGGCGTCGGCGCAGGACTGCTCCAGCTTGGCGCCGCTCGCTCCGCCGAAGGACGGGACGACGTCGCCTCCCTTGGCGCGGATCGCGTTCACGGTCCGTTCGTCGGCTCCGCCGGCGAGGGGGCGGCTGCCGTCCCACTGCGGGGAGCAGCCACCGGCGTCGAGGACGAACGCGAGGGTGAACCAGCTGACGCCGGTGGCGTCCATGACCTCGGCCGGGTCGGGGGGACTGCCCCAGCCGTTGTAGAGATAGGGCGCGACCGCCGTGGGGGCGGCGGCCGGTGCCTGGTCGGATCCGTCGGCCCAGGCCGCGGCGCTGGTGGCGGTCGCGGCGGCCGCGATCGCCACGGCGAGGGCGGTCCGGCGTCCGCGGCGGCGTAGCCGATGGCGCGGGATGTCGGTACGTCCGCCCGGTTGGCGGACGACGGGGTTCGTGCGGTGACTCATGTGGGGGGAATGCCTTCCTGAACACGCGCGGGCGAGACGGCGTGTGCCCGTCGGCAGAGCGCCGGCGCAGCCCGCGGCTGCAGCGTCCGGCCGGAAGGTCACGGCCGGTCTCAGTGCGCCATGTTTCGGGACTTGAAGGCGTTCAGTCAATAGGTCCGCACCATTGAACATCACTGTGACGCAAGGGAGTTGCTTTTCTTCAGAGAGTGAAGGGGAAAGCGACCGAGGCATGCGCATGTGCTCGAATCGTGAAGGCATGCCCGCTCCTTCCCGGCTCGACCGGCCGTGGGCAGTGCCCTGTCGTCACGGAATCGCCGCCGCTGTCACAGCCGTGTCACAGGCCCCTCCGATCGGCCCCCGGGAGCACAACCCCGGACCGGGGTGCCGTGTCAGATCCCACGCCACGGACAAGAAGCCGTACTCAGGCCAACCCCGTCGGTTCGCTCGTATCCACACGGCTGCGCGTCAACGCGGCTTCATACAGGGGGACTTCCTTGCGCTCGACATACCTCGCCGCCCTGGTGGCCGGCGTACTCGCCACCACCGGCACCGCTGTCCTCGCCGGCAGCACCTCCGCGGTGGCCGCCCCGCGCGCCGCCGTGGCGCACGACGACTTCAACGGGGACGGCTACCCGGATCTGGTGACCGCTGCGCCCAAGGCGGCCGTGGGCGGCAAGGCGGGGGCCGGTTTCGTGTCCGTGCTCTACGGCTCGTCCTCGGGCATCGACACCGCTCGCAAGGTGGTCCTCACCCAGAGTTCGGCCGGTGTGCCCGGCACCCCCGAGTCCGGTGACGCCTTCGGCGCATCCGTCGCCTCCGCGGACCTCGACGGCGACGGCTACGCCGACCTGGCCATCGGCGTTCCCGGCGAGGACATCGACTCGGCGACGGACGCCGGCGGCATCACCGTCGTCTGGGGCTCGGCCGGCGGACTCACCGGCACGAGCAGCTGGCTGCAGAGCAACACCGTGGGCACGCCCAGCGCGAACGAGGCGTTCGGGACCGGGCTCACCGCGGCCGACGTCGACGCCGACGGGCACCAGGAACTGGCTCACGTCAACGGAACGGACTCCGTGTACGTGCACGACTTCGCCGGCTCCCGCACACCCGCGAACCCCGAGCAGCTGTACGGCATCCCGACGGAGGACGGTTTCAAGCCCACCGGCCTGACCGGCGCCGACTACGACAAGAACGGTTACGCCGACCTCGTCGTCACCGGGACCCAGCCGTCGCTGGAACAGGTCGAGAACCGTTCGGTACTGCTGCGCAGCGACCGGGACGGACTCATCCTGGACCGCACGTTCGACGGTGGCTCGGTCGGGACCTCCGGTGACATCAACAAGGACGGTTACCCCGACCTCGTACTCGGCGCCCCCCGCGTGCTGGAGCACGGCGAGTGGGACCTGTCCGGGGGCTCCGTCCAGGTGCGTTACGGCAGCAACCTCGGCCTCTTCGGAACCAACGGTGAGGAGCCCGTGACCGTCTTCCAGCAGGGGCAGAACGGCGTCCCCGGCGTCGACGAGCTCGGCGACGACTTCGGCGGCGACGTGAGTCTCGGCGACGTCAACGGCGACGGCTACCTCGATCTGGCCATCGGTTCACAGGGCGAGGGCATCGGTGACCTCGCGGACGCCGGCGCGGTGTGGCTGCTGCGCGGCTCGGCACGAGGGGTGACCTCGGCCGGCGTGCAGAACGTCAACCAGGACACGGCCGGCGTGCCCGGGGCGGCCGAGCAGGGCGACTTCTTCGGTGCGCAGGCCCGTCTCATCGACTCCGACCGCGACGGTCACGCCGAGCTCGTCACCACGGCCCCGGACGAGAACGTCGACGAGGGCTTCGCCTGGGTCCTCGACGGAACCTCCTCGGGGCTGACCACCAGCGGCTCCTGGTCCTTCGGCGCCGCCGCACTCGCCGCGCCGCAGGACAACGCCCACTTCGGATCGACCGTCGCCAAGTGAGGCACGGCGGGTCCGGATCTCCGGCCGGGGCGGCGTCGGGCGACTGACCGACGTCCGGTCACACGTCGCTCGGCCGGGGCGGAGGCCCGCACGCGTCCGCCGTACGTCTGTCTCAGCCGTTGAGGCCGGCCTCGCGCATGAATCGGCCCGGGAAGCCCCTGACGCTTCCCGGGCCGTGGCGTGTCTCCCGGCCGCGCGGGTATCCGCGTGGCTGGCGAGGACCGTGATGCCGGGGTGCAATGGATTGCGCACCGACTTGGAGGACGACGATGGAGTACCGACTGCTCGGCCGGTCCGGACTGCGGGTCTCGACGCTCGCCATGGGCACGATGACCTTCGGTGGCAGCGCCGCCTTCGGCGACGTCGGCCACACCGACGTGGCCGGTGCCCGGCGGCAGATCGACATGTGCCTCGACGCGGGCGTGAACCTCGTCGACACCGCCAACATGTACTCGGCCGGTGCCGCCGAGGAGATCCTCGGCCAGGCCATCGGGAGCAACCGCGACCGGCTGCTGATCTCTTCGAAGGTCCGGATGCCCATGGGCGAAGGACCGAACGACGAGGGCCTGTCCCGCCACCACATCCGGGACCAGGTCGAGGGCAGCCTGCGCCGGCTGAACACCGACCACCTGGACATCTACCACGTGCACGAGTGGGACGGGCTGACCCCGCTCGAGGAGACCCTGGAGACCCTCGACACGCTCGTGCGCTCGGGCAAGGTCCGCTATCTCGGCGTCTCGAACTACTCGGGCTGGCAGCTGATGAAGGCGCTGGCCGTCGCCGACGCGCACGGCTACCAGCGGTTCGTGAGCAACCAGATCTACTACTCGCTGGAGTCGCGCGACGCCGAGTACGAGCTCGTCCCGCTCTCCCTCGACCAGGGCCTCGGCATCATGGTGTGGAGCCCGCTGGCGGGCGGGCTGCTCTCCGGCAAGTACCGCCGCGGACAGCAGGCGAGCGACGGCCGGCACCTCACCGACTGGAACGAGCCGCCCGTGCGCGACGAGGACAAGCTCTACGACACCATCGAGACCGTCGTCGACATCGCCTCGGCGCACAGTGCCTCACCCGCGCAGATCTCCCTCGCCTACCTGCTCGCGAAGCCCGCCGTGACCTCCGTGATCATCGGCGCGCGCAAGGACGAACAGCTGGCCGACAACCTCGGCACCGCGGAGGTGACGCTGACCTCGGAGGACATCGACCGCCTCGACAAGGTCAGCGCGCCCGAGCTCATCTACCCCCACTGGCACCAGTCGCGTCTCGCGGCGTCACGCTTCGGCGCACCGGACCTCGCCCTGCACCGCCCGGCCCGGTAGGAAACCGCGAGCCACCGGCCGGGCTGCCGCGCCCCGTTGGCACCCCCTTGGCCCTGATCCTCGACGAGGTCGCCTCCGCCCTCGTACCCCGGCCGGAGGCGCTCGTCCAGCGGGCGCCGGCCCGCTACTCGCCCGCGTACGCCTTCTCCAGTGCGGCGATGTCGAGCTTGCCCATCGACAGCATCGCCTGTGTCGCGCGGGCCGCCTTCTCCTGGTCCGGGTCGGTGACCATGTCGATCAGCCGGGACGGGACGACCTGCCAGGACAGTCCGAACCTGTCCTTCAGCCATCCGCAGGGACCGCCTTCGCCGCCGCCGTCGGTGAGGCGGTTCCAGTAGTGGTCGACTTCGCTCTGGTCGTCGCAGAAGA
Source organism: Streptomyces sp. NPDC058274 (assembly GCF_042881375.1). Taxonomy (NCBI): domain Bacteria; kingdom Bacillati; phylum Actinomycetota; class Actinomycetes; order Kitasatosporales; family Streptomycetaceae; genus Streptomyces; species Streptomyces sp. NPDC058274. The sequence continues at coordinate 197,782 of NZ_JBHVXW010000009.1, read as the reverse complement.
TCTGGAAGGAGACGGCCTCGGTGAAGGTGAACTGCGGGCCCCCGTTCAGCGCGACGAACTTCTGGCCGTTGGCGACGAACTCGACGGTCAGCACGGAGCCGGCCGGTCCGGGACCGGCGTCGGTGGTGCGGCCGACCCGGCCGAGCCGGGAGTTCTTGAAGACCGAGACGTAGAAGTCGGCCGCTTCCTCGGCCTGGCCGTCGAACCACAGGCAGGTGGTGAATCCTTCGCTGGACATGCGGTACCTCCTAGGCGGGAACGTCTTCACCTCTGTCGACCGATCCTCGTCCGGAAACTCATCGGTGGCGCGCGCGGATACTTCGCGATTCCGTCGGGCGCCGTACGTCAGGGTCCGGGGCGCCGATCAGTCGCCCTCGCGGTGCGTGCCGTGATCCGTACGGCGGGGTCCAGGCACCAGTCGAGGACCGACGGCCAGGCGCCGTATCCCGCGGGGAGGTCCAGATGGGCGCCTCCGGGGACGACGTCGGTGTCGAGGGCGAGCGGCAGGCCGTACCGCCCGGCCGCGCCGCCCGGGCAGTACGGGTCGTCGTCGCCCGCCACCAGCCGGGTCAGGCCGGCCGCCGCGGCGACCTGGGCCGCCGTGACCTCGGGCCGGGCGAATGCGGCGACCTCGCGGTAACGGTCGAGCACCTCGTCGGACGGAGGCGCGACCAGCAGGACCCGCTCGGCGCGGACTCCCCCGCCGGCCACCGCGTGCAGCCAGAGCTGTACGGCCAGGCTGTGGCAGACGACCACCCGCTCGTGCCCCGGTCCTGCGGGCTGTGCGGCGAGCAGGGCGTGGCACCGCTCCAGCCAGACGTCCAGGTCCGGATCGTCGGGATCGGGGAGCTGAGGGTAGGTCACATGCTCGCCGCGGGCGGTCAGTTGATCTGCCAGCCAGTGCTGCCAGTGGTCCTTTGGGCGGTGGTTCTGCCAGCCGTGCAGGATCAGAAAGGAACGTGAGGTCGCGGTCATGGTGCGATCGTCGGCCGCTGCGGGACAGCAGGTCCAGTTAATGTTTGTGGATGGAACAGGTAAGCGGAAGCTTCAGTATTGATCTCCGGAGGCTCGGTGCGCTGCGCGAGCTGGACCGCCGGGGCAGTCTGGCGAAGGCCGCGCAGGCCATGCATCTGACGCCGTCCGCGGTCTCCCAGCAAGTGGCCGCGCTCTCCCGTGAACTGGGCGTCCCGCTGCTCGAGCGGCACGGCCGGGGCGTCCGCCTGACCGGACAGGCCCGGGTGGTGCTCCAGCACGCGGACGTCATCGCCACCCAACTGGAGCGCGCCCGCGCCGACCTCGCGGCCTGGAGCGACGGGCGGCGCGGCACGCTGACCATCGGGGCGTTCTCCAGCGCGATCTCCGGACTGCTGCCCGCCGCCCTGGCCGACCTGGCGCGGATGTGTCCCGACATCGACGTGGCCGTGGTGGAGGCCGAACCGCCCGACCTGTTCACCCGCCTCGACGCGGGCGAGGTCGACGTGGCGGTGGCCGTGGACTTCGCCGCCGCGCCCCCGTTCACCGACCGCCGCTACGCGCGCACCGCTCTCCTGGCCGACGTCCTGGACGTCGCGCTGCCCGCCACCCATCGCCTCGCCGGGCTGGACCGCATCCCGCTGCGGGAACTGGCCGCGGATCCCTGGATCGTCGGGGACGCGCACAGTTGCTGCGGGGCGGTGACCCGCTCGGTGTGTGCGGCCGGCGGGTTCACGCCGGAGATCCGGCACGCGGTGAACGACTGGCAGTCACTGGCCGCTCTCGTCGAGGCGGGCGCGGGCGTGGCACTCGTACCGCGGCTGGTGCAGCCCCTGCACCGTCCGGGTCTCGTGGTGCGCGCACCCGAGGGACACCCGCCGAGCCGTCATGTCTTCGCGGCGGTCCGGTCGGGCGCGGAGCACGACCCGGTACTGGCCGCCGTGCTGGCCCAGCTCACCGCGGCGGGCGAGGCGGCCACCAGGAAATTCATGGCGCCCGTTGGACCGGGCAGGGATAGCATCCGCGCCATATGAGCACCTCAGCACCGGACGCCTCGCGCTCCCTTCAGCCCTTTCGCATCGACATTCCCGACGGCGACCTGGACGACCTGCGTCAGCGGCTCGACCGGACCCGGTGGCCGGACGAACTGCCCGGCGTGGGCTGGGCCTACGGAGTCCCGCGTGACTACCTGCGGGAGCTCGTCCACTACTGGCGCCACGACTACGACTGGCGGGCGGCCGAGGCACGGCTCAACGAATGGCCGCAGTTCACCACGGAGATCGACGGCGCGACCGTGCATTTCGCCCACATCCGCTCTCCGGAACCGGACGCGACCCCCTTGATCATCACGCACGGCTGGCCCGGTTCGATCGTCGAATTCCAGGAGGTCGCGGGGCCGTTGACGAACCCGCGGGCGCACGGCGGCGACCCCGCCGACGCCTTCCATCTGGTGGTACCGAGCATTCCCGGTTTCGGCTTCTCCGGCCCCACCCGGGAGACCGGCTGGGAATTCCACCGGGTGGCCGCCGCGTTCGCCGAGCTGATGCGGCGCCTGGGATATCGGCGCTACGGCGCACAGGGCGGCGACTGGGGCGCCGCCATCGCCCGCGAGCTGGGCCGTATCGGCACCGAAGAGGTCATCGGCGTCCATCTGAACCTGCTGCCCAGCGGCTCCGCGACCAGCGAACCGAGCGCCGACGAACTCGCAGCGCTGAGCCCGCGGGAACGCGAGCGCACGCTCGCCTCGTGGCGGCGCGGGCAGAAATGGGCCCGCGACGAACAGGGTTACGCCGACATCCAGTCCACCCGGCCGCAGACCCTCGCCTACGCGCTCACGGACTCCCCCGTCGGCCAACTCGCCTGGATCGCCGAGAAGTTCAAGCAGTGGACGGGTGCGCCCGAGCGCCCGGAGGACGCCGTCGACCGGGACCAGCTGCTCACCAACGTGATGCTGTACTGGCTGACCGGTACGGCGGGTTCGTCGGCCCGCATCTACTACGAGCGCGCCCACGCGGCCTATTGGGGTGAGCCTCCGCAGCCCTCCACCGTCCCGACCGCACTCGCCGTCTTTCCCCACGACAACTTCGTACCGCTGCGGCATGTCGCCGACCGGACCAACACCATCGTGCGCTGGACGGAATTCGACCGGGGCGGGCATTTCCCCGCGATGGAGGAGCCCGAGCTGCTGGTCGCCGATGTGCGGGCCTTCTTCCGGGACCTGCGCGACAGGGCGTCCGTTCCGAATCCCTGAGGCCCTCTGCTCGTGGCGAATCTGCTGCGGGCCGAGAAACACGTTCCGGTGCTCCTTCCGGCCCGAGAGTGGAGTGCGCGGCGACCGCAGCCGCCCACGACAAGGAGGAACGATGACTCCACTCATCTCGGGCTGGAACCCTGCCCTGACGCCACGGGCCGAGGAGGGGGACACCCCCGCGAACCGGTTCGACGACCATCTGGCCGCGCAACTGCTCGCGCAGCGCATCGTCTTCCTCGGCACCCAGGTCGACGAGGTCTCCGCGAACCGGATCTGCGCCCAGCTGCTCCTGCTGTCGGCGGAGGACCCGCGCACCGACATCAGCCTGTACATCAACAGCCCCGGCGGATCGGTCACCGCGGGCCTGGCGATCTACGACACCATGCAGCTCATCCCGAACGACGTCTCGACGCTCGCCATGGGATTCGCCGCGAGCATGGGGCAGTTCCTGCTCAGCGTCGGCACGGCGGGCAAGCGCTTCGCGCTGCCGAACGCCCGGATCATGATGCACCAGCCGTCCGCCGGTATCGGCGGCACCACCGCCGACATCGAGATCCAGGCGCAGAACCTGGAGTACACCAAGCAGGCCATCGAGCGGATCACCGCGCAGCACACCGGCCAGAGCGAGGAGACGATCTCCCGCGACGGCGACCGCGACCGCTGGTTCACGGCCCCGCAGGCACGGGAGTACGGGATGGTCGACCGCGTCGTGGAGTCCCTCGACGACGTCCGGCCGGCCGCGTCACGGCGACGGATGGGGCTCTGACATGGGGACGTACACGATTCCGAACGTCGTCGAGCGCACCCCGCAGGGTGAGCGCTCCTACGACGTCTTCAGCCGGCTGCTGTCCGAGCGGATCATCTTCCTCGGCACGGAGATCGACGACGGAGTGGCCAATGTCGTCATCGCGCAACTCCTGCATCTGGAGTCGTCGAACCCGGAGCGCGAGATCGCGATCTACATCAACTCGCCCGGGGGATCGTTCACTTCACTGATGGCGATCTACGACACGATGACGTTCGTCCAGGCGCCGATCTCGACGTTCTGCGTCGGACAGGCCGCCTCGACGGCCGCCGTGCTCCTGGCCGGCGGGGACCCCGGACGCCGGTTCGTGCTGGAACACGCGCGCGTGCTGCTGGGCCAGCCGGCCAGCGGCGGACGGCAGGGCACGGTCTCCGACCTCAGCCTCCAGGCGAAGGAGATGCTGCGGATCCGCTCCCAGGTGGAGGAGGTGCTGTCCCGGCACACGCACCACGACGTGGGCACCCTGCGTGCCGACATGGACCGCGACAAGGTGTTCACCGCGCAGGAGGCAGTCGCGTACGGACTGGCCGACGAGGTGCTGAGCCGACGGCTCACGGTGGTCTGACACCCGGGCGCCCGGCCACCGCGCGCCGGTCAGGCGGCCAGGCACATCCCGTTGTACGGCGCTGTCGTGCGGCTCCGGCCGGTGCGCGGGCGGGCCGACCGGGCGAGCTCGTCCTGCGCCAGCGAGAGCAGGTCGGTCAGGCCGAGGCCCAGGGCGCGGGCGGCGGCCGCGAGGACCTCGGACGAGGCCTCCTTGCGGCCGCGCTCCAGCTCGGAGAGGTAGGGCATCGAGATCCGGGCCGCGTCGGCGACCTCCTTGAGCGTGCGCTCCTGGGCGAGGCGCTCGCGCCGCAGGACGTCGCCCACCAGGTCGCGCCACAGGGGCTCTCGGCTCGTGGGAGCCGGCGGCGTCTGCCGGGGCGCGAAGGCGGGCCCCTGCCGCTGCGGCGAGCGGGCCGGGGCGGTGGCCTGATCCGGCGCGGCCGCCGGGCGCAGGGGAATGACGCGGGCTTCGTTCGGCGCTTGGTTGCTCACCCCTTCAGCGTAGAAGCGCTGAGCTGCGCGGGAAGGCATCCGCGTTCCGCTCTCGGTGGAATCAGCGCAGCGGGGAATCAACGCGCGGCGCGGAGCGCACCGAGGAGGGCCAGGGAGTCGGCGTCCGCGGTGCCCGGTTCCGCACTGCCGACGAGCAGGCACTGGCCGGGGGCGTCCTGCACGTCGAAGGACTGGTAGGTGAGCGTGAGGCGGCCCACGTCCGGGTGGTTGAACACCTTGGTCTTGCTGCCCAGGCGGGCGACGGAGTGTTCCCGCCACAGGGCGGCGAACTCCTCACTGGTGTCCAGGAGTTCGGCCACCAGCGCGGTGGTTTCGGGATCGTTCCGCTCGTGTCCGTGGGCCAGGCGCAAGGCCGCCACGGTGTCGCGGGCGACGGCCGGCCACTCCGCGAACAGCTCACGGGCGGCCGGGTCGAGGAACAGGGACCGCACCATGTCGCGGCTGTTGGCGAGCGGCGAGAGCAGCGCCTCGGCCAGGGCGTTGGAGGCGAGGACGTCGAGCCGGCGGTTGGTGATGTAGGCGACGGCCGTGGGGAATGCGTCCATCAGCCGCAGCAGGGCCGGTGCCACGTGCTCCGCGCGCCGGCCGACCGGTGACGTCCTGGGTACGAGTCCGGCCAGCCGGTAGGCGTGCCAGCGGGCGTCGGCATCCATCCGCAGGGCACCCGCGATGGCGTCGATGACCTGGCCCGAGGGGTGCCGTTCGCGACCCTGCTCCAGGCGGGCGTAGTAGTCGGCGCTGACGTCGGCCAGGACGGCGACCTCCTCGCGCCGCAGGCCGGCGACCCGGCGTGCTCCGGAACCGGGAAACCCCACGTCGGCGGGGTTCAGGCGGGAGCGACGTGCCCGCAGAAACTCGCCCAGCTCGTTTCCGCTCATGGACCAAGCCTACGACGGCGCTTCCTGGGTGTGGCGCACCCAGGAAGCCTCGCCCTGCCCCCGCCGCGGGATCCGGCGCATGCTCGGATCCCGACCAGGAACAACGCCGTGACCGGCGTCTACGAAGGGGTCACCATGACCGTTCCCACCCATTCCACGGCCGTAGGCAAGGTCGTGCTGATCACCGGGGCCGGCAGCGGCATCGGAGAGGCCACGGCCAGGCGGCTGGCCGAGGCAGGTCACCGAGTGGTGCTCGGGGCCCGGCGCGGCAAGCTCGTCGCGGCGGTCGCCGAGGACATCCGGGCCGCCGGGGGCAGCGCCGTCCACCGCGAGCTGGACGTGACCGACCTGGAGAGCGTGCGCGCGTTCGCCGGGGCCGCGACCGACCAGTACGGGCGGGTGGACGTGCTGGTCAACAACGCGGGCGTGATGCCGCTGTCGACCCTCGACGCCCTGAAGGTCGACGAGTGGAACCGCATGATCGACGTCAACATCCGCGGTGTGCTGCACGGCATCGCCGCGGTCCTCCCGGTCATGCGGGCCCAGGGCGAGGGACACATCGTGAACATCGCCTCCGTCTCCGGGCACCGTGTCGACCCCACCGCGGCCGTCTACAGCGCCACCAAGTTCGCGGTCCGCGCCATCTCCGAGGGTCTGCGGCAGGAGAGCCGGGACCTGCGGGTCACCGTGGTCAGCCCCGGGCTGACCCGCAGCGAGCTGACCGAGGGGATCAGCGAGAGTGCCGTACGGGAGGCGGTCCAGGACCAGATGGACATCGCGATCCCCGCCTCGGCGATCGGGGAGGCGATCCTCTACGCCATCAGCCAGCCGCTCGACGTGGATGTCAACGAACTCGTCGTCCGGCCCACCGCCCAGGGATGAAGCCATGGTGACGCAACAGGACGTGGAGACATGGGTCGAGCACTACGTGCGGGCCTGGCGCAGCAACAGCCGGAAGGACGTCGCGGCGCTCTTCGCGCCGCACGCCGAGTACCACGAGTGGCCTTACGCGACCGACTGGACCGGCCGTGAGGAGATCGTCGAGGGCTGGCTCGGCCGGGCGGCATGGCAGGAGGGCGGCTGGGAGTTCGAGTGGTCCGTGCTCACGGTCAACGGGGACACGGCCGCCGTCGAAGGCACCGGCCGCTACAAAGAACTCGGCACCTTCGCCAATCTGTGGACGGTGACGTTCGACGGCCGCGGGAAGTGCGTGATGTTCCGGATGTGGAACAACGAGGTGTGAGCGCCGGGCCGGGTTCGGGCAGCGTCCTCGACCGGATGCGGTGTTCGGTACAGCCCTTGCGCCCCACACAGTGTCAAACAGGGCGCCGCACAAGGAATTGCCCCATTTAAGACACCCTCGCGTCGCCCGCCCGGAGCCTTCCGCTTCCGCTCAGGAGCCGCTCGGTCCCGCGCGACGCGACTTGCGCTCCCGGACCCGCCCGGAAGAGGCCGGACGCGGGCATGCGCCGGGCCGAAGGGCCGTACGGGTTCAGGGGCTTTCGGCCCGCGTACACCCGGTAAGGTCGGGTAATCGGGGTCGAGAAAGATCACCGACACGGTCGAGCTTCCTCAACTCGGCCACGTTCCCGAGGACTCCGTGCATCACCGTCTGACCGTCCCTCAGACTTTTTCCGGAGAACGGACACATGGGTTCCGGTGTACGGGGTATTCGCCGAACACGATGCTTGGAAGGGCGAACCGAACAGTGAGCGTGGGAGAGGTCATGGACACCGTCACCGCCGTGAGCCGGTCGAAGGTCAGCCAGAAGTCCGCCCGCACCAGTACAGGTGAGGCACCCCTGCCGCATGTCGAGGACCCGCGAGCCGTGGCTCCTCGCGACGCGCGTGAATTGTCCCGTCAGTTCTTCCAGCGCCTGACGGAGCTCGAAGAGGGCACGCACGACTACCAGTACGCGCGCAACACGCTGATCGAGATGAACATGTCTCTGGTCCGCTTCGCCGCGGGACGCTTCCGTCATCGCGGCGACGACCTGGAGGACATCGCCCAGGTCGGCATGATCGGTCTGATCAAGGCCATCGACCGGTTCGAGATCTCGCGCGAGGTCGAGTTCACCTCCTTCGCGCTGCCGTACATCGTCGGTGAGATCAAGCGCTTCTTCCGTGACACGACGTGGGCCGTGCACGTCCCGCGCCGGCTGCAGGAACTGCGCGTGGAACTGGCCAAGGCGCGCGAGGAACTCGCGAGCCGTCTGGACCGCGATCCGACCGTCGCCGAACTGTCCACCTTGATGAACATCTCCGAGAACGAGGTCGTCGAGGCGCAGATAGCTTCCAACGGCTACACCTCCTCCTCCCTGGACGCCGCGCTCACCGGCGACGGCAGCCAGGAGGGCGAAGCGGTCCTCGCGGACTTCATCGGCGTCGAGGACGACGGCATGCGCCTCGTCGAGGACTTCCAGACACTCGCTCCGCTCGTGGCCGAGCTGAGCGACCGCGACCGGCAGATCATCCACATGCGGTTCGTGGAGGAAGCCACGCAGGCGGAGATCGGTGAGTACCTCGGCTGCTCCCAGATGCATGTCTCCCGTCTGATCAAGCGGATCATCGAGCAGCTGCGCACCGGCATGCTGAGCGATCTGCAGCGGGTCGAGCGGGCCTGACGCCCGACCTGGCCACCCACAGCTGACACGGCCGGTGGCGCCACCCTCGACTCAAGGGGGTGGCGCCACCGGCCGTTTCTCCGTGCGAGCGCTTCATCCGGACGCTCGCCCCGCGCGCTCTCGGTCAGCGCAGCCACTGGTCCTTCTCCGCAGGCCGGTACAGCGTCACGGCCCGGGCCAGCTTGTCGAGCACCAGCCGGGGCGCGGGTTCCCGGGTCACTTCTCCGTCGTACGAGAACCGCGGGTCGCCGTCGAGCACTTCGAGGCGGAGGCTGCGCACCTGGGCCGTGGTGAGGACCCGGCTGTTGTGCAGGGTGCCGGTCAGCACGGCGAGCAGCAGCCGGGTCCTGGCCAGGGGGGTGCCGCCGTCGACGGCACGGACGTCGAGCAGACCGTCGTCGAGCTGTGTGCGGTACGTGGGGGCGAACCCCGCGGGGTGGTATATGCCGTTGCCCGCGAACAGCAGCCACAGACGCTTGGGGCTGCCGTTGACCGAGACCTTCACCGGGCTTCCCGTGGCGAGGAGCTTGGCCAGACCGACGAGCAGCGCGGGCCACTTGCCGATCCGCTTCTCGAACCGCTCGCGGACGCTGACGAGATCCGAATAGACGCCCAGGCTGAACGTGTTGAGGAACACCTGCTCCGGTCCGCCCGGTACGCGGGCCCGGCCCATGTCCGCCACGACCGCGTCGCCGTCCTGCACAGCACGCGCCACGTCGTCGAGGGTCTGGTTGCCCAGGTCCGCGGCGAAGTGGTTGAAGGTGCCGCCGGGGAACACCGCGAGCGGCAGGCCGAGCCGGGCGGCCACCTCCGTCGCGGTGTTGATCGTGCCGTCGCCTCCGAAGGCCCCGAGGGCGCCGCCCTGCACCCGGGCCCGCTCGGCGGCCTGCTCCAGGAGGTCCCGCAGATCCTGCCCCTCCTGCGGAACCGTGATGTCGGCCTTGGGCAGCAGGATGCGCAGATGCTCGGCCGCGTCCGGCGTGTCGGAAGCCCGGGACAGACCCGAGGACGGGTTGACCACGATGTGCAGCCCCTCTCCCCCGGGCAGCGCCGGCGCGGGCCGGCGCGGTGGCGCCGCCGCGGCCGCCACCTCGGGCTTGACCGGCCACCAGCGGGCGGTCAGCGCGGCGGCACCGACGCCGATCGCGACGCCCACCGCGACATCGCCCGGGTGCCGCACCCGGGACCGGATGCGCGCCATCGTCAGCGCCGTGGCGGCCGGGGCGACGACCAGGCCGTAGCGGGGTGCTTCGAGCAGCACTCCCGCCGCGAACGCGGCGGCGGACGCGGCGTGTCCGGCCGCCTCCAGGGGCTGCACCTTCCGGGATGCGGGGCGGGCGAGCGCACGGGTCGCCGTGGACGCGATGGCCACGGCACCGATGCCCCGCAGCGCCGCACGGCGAGCGTTGCGGTTCCCGGAGGCACCGAGGGCGGCGGCCGCGCCGCCCCACAGCAGACCGCCCGCGGTGACACGGCGCCACCCGGGCTCGCCGCTGCGCTCGAGCCCCGCCCGCAGCACGGCCCGCGTGTTGAGCCGTCGGCGCATCCCGCTGCCTGTTCGCAGCCACGCCTTGCGCGTTGTCATGAGTGGGCCCACCCCTTGCATGGTCGACATCGGATCTCGTGGCCGGCAAGGTCGGTGCCGCCTCTGTTCCTGTGCCCCGAGTCTGCGCATTCATGGACTCCGGGGGCCGGGCGCAACGTCCCGTACCTCAGAGCAGCCCGGGGTGCCCGGCGTGGATCACATGCAGCCGGCTGCGGTCCTTGTCGATCCGCACCAGGGTCAGCGTGGCGAAGATGCATTCGGCGGCACGCTCGGCGCAGAGGATCTCCTCCAGCAGGCGCGCCTGTTCCGTGCCGAGGCAGCCAAAGAGCACGGCGGCCCGCCAGGCCACCCGCAGACAGACACCGAGCGCGGCCTCGGCGGCGCCGTGTCGGAGACGTCACCGATCACCGCGTGCAGCGTGCCGTCCGTGTCCTCGACGACATCGAAGAAGTCGCCGCCGAGCAGTGCGTGGTCGCGTCCGGGGCTGTAGCGGGAGGCCACCAGGCAGTCCGCGCCGCGACCGCGCCCCGCTCCGCCGCCCCATCCGGCCTCCCGCCGTGGACTTCCGGTTCGAGGGCGCAGCTCGAGCACGGCTCTGATTCAAGGGCGCAGCTCGAGCACGGCTCTGACGCACTTGCCGACCGGTACGCGCCCGACGCTCACCTCGGTCGCGAGGGCGTGGACGATTTCCAGTCCGTGCCGGCCGATGCGCTGGGGATCGCGCGGATACCGGCGGGGCAGAGTGGCGCTGCTGTCGTAGACGGTGACGGTCACGGAGGCGTCGGTGCCCTCCAGTTCCAGAATGTACGGCCCGTGGCTGTGCCGGTCGGCGTTGGTGACGAGCTCGCTCACGACGAGGAGGAGGTCACCGCCGCCCCGTGCGTCGATCTCGGCGCACCATTCCGACCGGAGCTGTTCCAGGAACAGCTCGGCGAAGGATCGTGCCTCGGCGATGCATCCCGGCTCGCCGGTGTAGTGCGCCGCCCGCCGAAGCGGTTCCACGGGCACGTCGAAGCCAGTCGGTATCACTGCTCCGCCCAAGTGCTCGATCATGCATGTCTCTCTCGGAAGCCGGTACGACCGGACGCTGCTGCACAAGTGCTCGTACCCCAAGATGCTCTCCCCACTCACCCCTGTTTTCCCTGAGATCACAGGAGGTGGAAAGAGGGTGAAAACACCCGCTGACGAGCGGAGACACACGGTGGGTTCCGGCGTAAGTGCGGAGCGCCGCCCCGACCGGGTTTCCGGTGGCCGCCGCGCCCCCGAGTGACCTCGCGGGCCTGCCACGGCTAGTGGGAGTCCGTCCCGGGCGTCTGCCCGCTCCGGCCCGGCCCCGGATCGGCCTCCAGCGCCTCCGCCGCCGTCGCGTACACCGGCAGCACGTCCAGTACGCCGGTGATTTCCAGCACCCTTTCGACGAACGGGGAGAGTGCCGCGAGCCGGAAGCGGGCGCCGTGCGAGGCGTAGGCCTGGAGGATGACGTTGACCGTGGTCGAGTCCGCGAAGCGCACCTCGGCCAGCTCGAGCACCACCGCGTCCGGCCGGGCGAGGGCCGCCTGCGCGATGGCTTCCGCCAGCTGTCCCGCGTTGCCCAGGTCCACCTCCCCGCGGACCGCGATCACCGTCGACCGGCCGGCCTCGCGCACGGACAGCGACATGGCTACCTGGCCTGGACTCCGACCTGAATGCACATTGACCCTTCGGAATGACTTCGGGATGTGGGGGTAATCGGGTGGCGGCGCACAGCGCAGCCGTGGAGCGATGACACGGCCCACCGTAGCCGATGGTTGACCTGTGGCAACAATTGCCGAAAGGTAACGATCTGCTCTTTATCGGCCCAAGTCCACTGCCGCTCAAGGCGATTGCGGGCGCGGAGCGATCGGGGCGCGCATCGTCCCGTCCCGCCGGGGCACAAGGACAGAGCCGGATCCGGTCGACTGCGACCGGGTGGCCCGGATGACCGGAGGTGGACGGTGGTGTGGTGGGTGTGGCTGGTCGTCGTGGTCGCTGCCCTGCTGCTGCTGAGCGTGGCAGTGGTGTGGGTGCAGTCGAGCCGGCGGTCCGGGACCGTCATCGCGGTGCAGCGTGGACGCGGGTTCGGGAAGAAGGGCACGCGGTGAGGGAGAAGAGGGGGACGCGGTGAGCGAGTTGATGGCCGCACGCGACCTCGGCAAACGACCGGTGGTCACACTCGGCGGTGACGTCATCGGCCAGATCAAGGACACGGTCTTCGACGGCCCGGCCGGCCGGGTCACCGGATTCACCCTCAGCGGCCGGGGGTTGCTGTCGGGCCCGCTGAAGCAGAGCCTGCCCTGGAGCGCGGTGTACGCGCTCGGCCGGCACGCCGTCATGGTCCGCGGCCGGGAGGTGCTCGCCGAACCGTCCGCGGTGGTCGCCCGGGGCGAGGCGGCGCACGGCGCCGTGCTGGGCGCCCAGGTGCTGACCGACGCGGGCGCCGAGGTCGGCACGGTCCTGGACATCGTCGTCGAAGGCGGCACCAGCGGGCGCGTGGTGGGCTTCCGCATCGCCGCCCGCGAGGCACTGGAACCGGGTTCGAAGCGCCGGCGGCACAAGGTGTTCGTCCCGCGCGGCGAGACCCTGGCCGTCTCGGGGCGCGCGCTCGTGATCCCGGCGGACGCGACCCGTTTCGTCGCCGACGATCTCGCGGGGTTCGTCAGTCAGGTCGAGGCGTTTCAGATCCGGCGTGCCGCGACCCGGTCCGCGGCGCCCGAACCGGCCGCGCCCGGCGGCCCGCAGGACGGATTCGAGAAAGGCCCGACGCCGTGATGATGTTCTCCCAGGCCCAGGGACTGCCGGTCGTGACGCTGGGCGAGGCGGACGAGATCGGTGTCGTCAAGTCACTGGCGATCGACGCCGAGGCGGGACTGGTCACCCATGCGCGGATCTCCGGGGCACGAGGCCGTAAGGAGACCGCGCTCGACTGGAGTGCGTTCCACGCCTTCGGCCCCGACGCCGCCCTGGTCCGCTCGGACACCGCGCCCGACACCGCGACGCAGGCCGCGTCCACCCCCCACGACGTCCTGCGGGCCCGCGTGTTGACCGAGGACGGTGACGAGCGCGGCACGGTCAAGGACATCGCCTTCGATCCCGGGACGGGACGCATCGAGACGATCTACACGGCGTTGGGCGAGATCCCCGGCGACCGCTTGCTCGGACTCGGGGACTACGCGCTGGTCGTGCGCTCGGGCTGAGGTGCCCCTCAGAGCGCCGGAGTGGTCCCGGACGACTGCGGGGCGCTGAACGAGGAGGCCGACGCCGGAGCGCTGGAGGTGGACGCCGACGACGACGTACCGGAGGACGCGGAACTCGGCGGCTCCGACGATTCCGACGATTGTGACGACGACGGTGCCGACGGGGTCGACGAGGACGGCGACGACGACGAGTCGCACGGAATCGGCGGGGTCCCGCCCGGCGAGGAGACGCACGGCGACGACGAGCCGGGGCTCGGGGTCAGGCCGCTCACCGACGGGGAGGGACGGTCCACCGGCGGCTTGGTCTTCTGGTCCTTCTCGCCCGTGTCGCCCTTGTGGCGGCGGAACCAGTCGTCGTGGTCCGGGTCGAACATGACGAACACGTTGATGACGGTCGTGGCGGGGGTGACGACCACGACGTTCTGCGGCCGGTACGAGGACCAGCTGTCGCCGGTCCGCTTGGGCGTGTTCTGCTGCGCGACCGGCGGGGTCAGCGGATTGCCGCAGGCGCAGCGCACCCGGGGCACGCCGTGGTCGTCGACCAGGACGGCCGTACCCGCCTGGAGCACCGCCTGGTAACTGGTGGCGGCGCCGTCGCGGTAGCCGTGGTTGGTCACCCGGGTGTCCATGCGCAGCTGAACCGGTGTGAGCGAGCGCAGATAGGCCGGGACGCCGGAGGGCTGCACCCCCGCCACCGACGCGAATGCCTTGTTCTTCGCCGGGGCCGCCCGGAGCGCGGAGATCTGCTTCTCCACGTCGCAGCTGGTGACGTTGCGGGTGCCGCCGTAGAGGCCGGGTGCCGATCCGTCCACCCCACGCGTCACGTTGGCGGATTCCGCCGCGCTGTCGGAGGCCGCGGGCGTCTCGGGCACCGTCGAACTGTCGGTGGCCGTCGACTCGGTGAACGGATCGGGGCCGGTCTTGGCCGCCGACTGCAGGAAGACCTCGCCGCCGGCTTTGTCGGACGTGCCGTCCGAGCGGGTGAACACGAGAGCAAGGACCACCGCCGCCACGACCCCGGTGGCGATCAGGGCCACCCGGGGCGCGGACTTCCACCAGGCGCGGTCCGGTCCGCCCCGGCCGGCGCCGCCCGTCCCCTGCGGCCCGGAAGGCCCGCCCGCCCCGCCCGATCCACCGCCTCCGCCGGATCCACCCGTGTCGCCCGCACCCGAACCACCGGCCGGCGGCCCCATCGGCGGGCGGGCGGTGGGCTGGGTGGGACTCGGCTCGGACGGACCAGGCTGCGACGGACCCGACAGCGGGCCCGAGGGCGGTCCTGTGGGGCGGCCGGAAGACGGCGGTTCGACGCTCACGAGCTCTTCTTCCCTGCGTAGGGATCTCGCGGCACTTCAGACGCTTAGCGCCGCTTTATGCACATTGAGCCCATTGTGTGCTCCGGTCCCGTCCCGCTCGCAAGCGGACGCGGTCGGCCCTCCCCGGCGGGCGGACCTCCGAAGCCCTGCATAGCGTGGCAGCGTGAGCCCGAAGACACCCTCCGACCAGGCAGTCGCCCACCACGGCTGGGTCCAGGCCGTCGCCACGGTCCTGGCCGGGGTGATCGTGATGGGCGTGATCGCCGCACTCGGCCTGTGGGCGGCCGGCGCGGCCGGCCTCCCGGACAACGCGTTCCCGCGCGTCACCGCCGCCACCGTGGTGACGGCGGTCGGCGGCAGCATCGAGCTGTCCGGCGACGCCGGTGCGATCGCGGAGACCAAGGCGGGCCTCACCGTGATGCCGCTGTCGGTCACCCTCGCCGGCGCCCTGGTGATTGCCGCCGGCTTCCTGCGGCCGTTGCGCCACCGGGCCGTCGCCGGCGCGCCCGAACTGGCCGGCTGGGCGGCGCGAATCGCCGTCGTATGGCTGCTGGCGCTCATCGCACTCGCCTTCGCGGCCCGCCAGAACTTCGCGATCTCGCTGGGGGACGGCGCGATCTCCGACATCGGCGACCTGTTCGGCGCGTCCCCCAAGGTGGGCTTCAAGGCGGACGTCCCGGTCACCGTGCTGTTCGGTCTGCTGTGGCTGGCGGGTGTGCTGGTGCTCGCCCTGCTCGTCTCGCGCCGGGCCCCCCTTCCGGCCCGGCTGGTGCGCTTCCAGGAGTCGGTACGGCCGGCCGCCTCCGCCATGGTCGCGCTGCTGCTGTCGTACGTCGTGCTCGGGGTCGTCATCGGCCTGGTGGTCGCGGCGACCCGCGGCCACACCGCCGAGACGTTCGCCGTGATCCTGCTGGGGCTGCCGAACCTCGTCTGGCTGGCTCTCACGATCGGCCTGGGCGCCTCCTGGAACGGGCGCGTGGACGGGCCCTTCGGTCTGCCGATGCCGCATCTTCTGGACCAGGTGCTGCGCACGCCGGACATCTCCACGCTCAATCTGCGCACCCTCGCGGAGTACGACGGCCGGGTGTGGTGGCTGGCCGTGATCGACGCCGTACTGCTGCTGGCGGCCGCCTTCCTGATGGCCGCCCGCTCCCCCGCCCGGGTGCGTGCGTGGCAGCACGCCGTGCACCTGGCGGTCGCCCTGGCGCTGACGGTCCTGATTATCTGTCTCGTCGCCCGTCTCTCCGCCCACTACGGCCTGTCCGTGCTGGGCATCGGTGACATCGCCGGCGGGCTGTCCGGACAGCTCCTGCTGCATCCCGGACTGTGGACCGCGCTCGGCTTCGCCGTGCTGTGGGGCCTGGTCGCCGGTTTCCTCGGCGCCCTGGCCGCTCGGCGGATGCACCGGCGGGGCGAGATCGCGTCCGACCGGGGCACCCGCTAGCTCCGGAAGACGGGGCGGGCCCAGGCGGGAGGTTCGGGCGGCGGACCCGGATGTTCCGGTGCTTCAACAGCCCGCAGGTTCACCTGGGTCGGCGGATGGCCATGGCCCGCGCCGCCCGTCACCGCGGTCCGCAGGGCCGCCACGAACGCGAGGCAGGAGCCGTACCGGTCGTCGGGGCTCTTGGCCAGGGCCTTGGCCAGGACGCCGTCGGCCGCGGCGGTGAGGTCGGGGCGTTTGTCGGTCAGGGGCGGCGGCTGGTCGTACTGGTGGGCCCAGAGCAGGGCCATGTCGTCGTCCCGCTGGAAGGGCGGCTTGCCGGTCAGGATCTCGTGGACGACGCACGCGAAGCTGTAGACGTCGCACCTCCCGTCGACCGGACGCCCCGAGATCTGCTCGGGTGCCACATAGTCGAGCGTCCCGACGAACTGCCCGACGGACGTGAAGCCGGTCAGGGACAGCGACTTCTTGGTCAGGCCGAAGTCCGTGAGGTACACGTGCTCGGGATGGTCGCTGTCCGTGCCCGCGGCCACCAGGATGTTGCCGGGTTTGACGTCCCGGTGGACCAGGCCGTGGTTGTGGGCGGCATCGAGCGCGGAAGCCACCTGCGCGGCGATCCGCACGGCGGTCCCGACGGGCAACGGGCCCTCCCGGTCGAGCAGATGGCGCAGATCCTGCCCCGAGACGTACCGCATCGCGATGTACAGGACGCCGTCCGTCTCGCCCGCCTCGAAGACCGGCACGATGTGCGGATGGTCGATGGCGGCGGCCACCCGTGACTCGTGGGTGAACCGCCGGCGGAAGGTGTCGTTGCGGGCGAGTTCCGGCGCGAGCAGCTTGAGAGCGACGGTCCGCTCCAGGCGCAGGTCCTTCGCGCGGTAGACGACGGCCATGCCGCCGCGTCCGATCTCACGCTCGATCCGGTAGCCCGCGATCTGCTGCCCGATCAGCCCGGAGGGCCGTCCCGAGTACAGGCTCATGTCGTGGGCCGCGTCGTCCATCAGGCGTCACCCGGCCGCACGTCGCCCGGCCGCATCGGCGCGTCCGGCACGTGCGGGACGAGACGAGTCGGTTCGTGTCCGTCGACGGGAGCGGACTCGCGTACGACACGGGTCGCTTCGCCCTCTTCCGGCTCCGGCTCGGGCTCCGGCTCCGGCACGAGCCGGGTCGCGTCCGCGTCCGTGTTCTCGTCCGTCTCCTCGTCCGTGTTCTCCGGATTCGGTACGACACGGGTCGCCTCCGCGTCGTTTGGACCGCGAACGACACGGGTCGCGTCCTCCTCCGGCTCGGGCTCGGGCTCGGGCTCGGGACGGCGCGCGCTGTCCCGTACGCGACCTGTCGCGTCCTCGTTCTCCGGTTTCTCCGGTTTCTCCGGTTTCTCCGGCTCGCGGACGACACGGGTCGCCTCCCGGTGTGGCTGGGAGGGTGCCGGGGGCCGGATCCCGGGGGACGGTTCCCCCGGTGCGGCATACGTGTTCAGCCGGGTGCCGTCGCAGTACACCCACCGCTCGTGCTCGGCGTCGTACAGCCATACGGACTCCCCGTCGACGACGACGCCGGCCCGCAGCCCGCGCGTACGGTCGTGGAACTGCTCTCCGTCGAGGCGTCCGACGGTGAGGTCCTCCGTCGCGCCGCGATACCGCGCGATCGCCTCCTCGGCACGGGCGAGGAGCGGTCGCGGATCCGCCGTCCGGGTGAGCGGGCTGGTCGCGGCGGGCGGGGCCTGGGGTACGGCGATCAGCAGCCGGCCGTCGACCCAGGCGGACCAGCCGTTGGCGCAGAGGACCCGGCCCCAGTCGCCCCGCCGGTCGACGAGCTCGACGGGCAGCAGGGCGTCGAGTGACACGGTGGGGTGGGAGGGGTCCGGGGTCTCCCAGGCGGGCAGCCCCTCCTGGGGGACGACATGCGTGGGGCGGAAGTCGGGGGTCGTCATCGCACCTACTTCCGCATGACGGCGGGCTCGTGGCGCCGCAGCAGCCGGGCCACCACGTATTCGAAGACGACCGAGAGCACGACCAGCATCCCGACATTCAGCAGCCACACGCCGGCCGAGTGCTTGAAGAGGGGGTCCCCGGTGAGCTCACCGGGCACGATGCGGGCGAGGCCGATCGTGCTCGCCATCGCACCCAGTGCCCATCGCGAGGGCACGAGCCAGGCCAGCTGCTCGACCCCGGGCACCCCGTTCAGCTTCAGCAGCGCGCCGCAGAACACCACTTGGACGATCGCCAGCAGCACGAGCAGCGGCATGGTGACCTCCTCCTTGCGCACCAGCGCGGAGACGAGGAGGCCGAGCATCATGGCCGTGAAGGCGAGCAGAGCGACGGCCACCGTGATCTCCAGCAGCGGCGGCATGAGGACACCTTCGCCGCCGGGCGCGTTGAGGTCGACGCCGAACAGGCCGACGAGGGTCAGCACGACGGCCTGGAGCACCGTGATGGCGCCGAGGACGACGACCTTGGACATCAGATACGCCGACCGGGACAGGCCCACCGCACGCTCGCGCTGGTAGATGACGCGTTCCTTGACCAGTTCGCGCACAGCGTTGGCCGCACCGGTGAGGACGCCGCCGACGCACAGGATCAGCAGCGCGTTCATCGCCGTCTCCTGGGTCAGCCTGCTCCCGGCCAGGGCCCGGGCCATCGCGCCCATCACGAAGGGCAGCGCGATCATGATGGCGAGGAACGTCCGGTCGGCGCTGAGCGCGGCCGCGTACCGCCTGACCAGGGTGCTCAGCTGGGCGCCCCAGCTCTGGGGCTTGGGCGGGGGCCCGAACGTGGGGGCCGGGGCCGATGCCGCCAGCTGCGGCTGGGAGGTCGAGTTGACGATGTACTGCCGGTGGGTGGGCGACTGACGGTAGTCCCCCGCCCAGTCCCGGTCCCGGTCCCGTTCGAAGGCCTCGAAGGCCTCCGGCCACTGCTCGAAGCCGAAGAAGGCCAGGGCGTCCTCGGGCGGCCCGTAATAGGCGATCCTGCCGCCCGGCGCGAGCACCAGCAGCCGGTCGCAGACGTCGAGGCTCAGCACACTGTGCGTGACCACGATGACCGTCCGCCCGTCGTCGGCGAGGCCGCGCAGCATGTGCATCACCGAGCGGTCCATGCCGGGGTCAAGGCCGGAGGTCGGCTCGTCGAGGAAGAGCAGCGAGGGCTTGGTCAGCAGCTCGAGGGCCACGCTGACGCGCTTGCGCTGGCCTCCCGACAGGCTGTGGATGGGCTGCCCGGCACGCTGTTCAAGGCCCAGCTCCCCGATCACCTCGTCGACCCGTGCCTTGCGCTCCGCCTTGGCCGTGTCCTGCGGGAAGCGCAGTTCGGCGGCGTATGTGAGCGCCCTGCGCACGGTCAGCTGCGCGTGCAGGATGTCGTCCTGCGGCACGAGCCCGATGCGCTGGCGCAGCTCGGCGTAGTCCCGGTACAGGTCGCGGCCGTCGTACAGGACCGTGCCCCGGTCCGCGGGGCGCTGTCCGGTCAGGGCGTTCAGGAGGGTGGATTTGCCGGCGCCGCTGGGTCCGACGACCGCGAGCAGACATTTCTCGCCGACGGGAAAGGACACCTGGTCGATGAGCGTCTTGCGGCCATGGTCTACGGCGACCATGAGGTCCTGTACGTCGAGCGAGACCTCGCCGGTGTCGACGTACTCCTGGAGCTGGTCCCCGACCAGGCAGAACGCGGAGTGACCGATGCCGACGATGTCACCCTCGGTGATCCGGGCCCGCCCGACGGGCTGTCCGTTGAGGAACGTCCCGTTGTGGCTGCCGAGGTCGACGATCTCGTACGTGCCGTCCGGGAGCGCGCGCAGTTCGGCGTGCCGGCGTGAGGCGACCAGGTCGTCGACGACCAGGTCGTTGTCGCCGCCGCGGCCGATGCGGACCGTGCGGGCGGGCAGCGGCCGTACGGTCGTGGGCTGCCGGAACGTGCCGGTCGCGGAGGGCATCCGGACGGCGGAGGGGCGTTCCGGGGCGGTGGGCGGCGGAGTGCGGTCGACGAGGACGGCGCGGGGGCCGTCCGCGAGACTGCCGAAGCGGATCACGCTGCCCGGTCCGACGCCCCACTCGTGGACACGGCGGCCGTCGGCGTAGGTGCCGTTGGTGCTGTTCTCGTCCTCCAGCGTCCAGTGGTCGGCCTCCGGCCGCAGCACCGCGTGGTGCCACGAGACCCGCGCGTCGTCGATGACGACATCGCAGAGCGGGTCACGCCCGACGTGATAGTCGTGGCTGGGGCTCATCACCGTGGAGCCCGTCTCGGTCTCGAGGACGAGTTCGGGCGCTGTCGGCACGATCGGCCGCTCTCCCATGCCTGAATTCTAGCTATTCGTCCACACGTGCGCCTGATCGGCGATCCGTCCGGGGGCGCCGCGCGCACGGAGCGGGGCGGACCGCGCGGCCGGTGGCCGGATGAGACGGTTACGCCGCGGGTGTCGACAGCACGGGGACGAAGCGCTGCATGCGCAGCGCGTCCACGGACTCCGCGAGCAGCTCGTACTCGGTGGTGTCGTCGCGGGTGGCGATGCGGACGAGCTTGCCGGCGGCCAACTCCTCGGCGACGAGCTCCTGTTCCCTGGTGTCGCCGCACCACGCGCGCAGGGCGCTGGGCACGTCGGGGACACCGGCCCCGACGGGCGCGATGGAGTTCGGCGGGAAGGTCGGGTTGTCGGGGTGCGGGTCGAGCCGCTCGGCCATCCAGGCGGCACGGTCCCGCATCCACCACAGGGCCAGCGCCAGGGTGGGCGCGCGATAGGTCCCCAGGGGGACGCCGACGCGCCGGCCGCCGCACATTCCGTAGGCGGTCACATGGCACAGGAATTCGTCATGCACGGTCGCTCCCCCATAACGGCGCTCGATGCCGGTCCGGCCTCTCTTTCCCTGCGGCTCGTCTGCTGCGCAGGATGCTCTTACGGCTCTTGCTGCGCGGGTGGTACCTGTGCCCCTCCGCCGCGCGCGACGGTGCGAGGATGCTCTGCGGCGCGAAGGTTCTGTGCGGGCGTGGCTGAATCGCCCTGGTAATCGAGTATCGCCACTATTGACACTCTGTCACCATGCCATTCCAGCCAGTCTCTTGGCATATTCACCGCATGGAGTGGCCGAAACGGTACGCGGCCCGTTCTCCGGCCGCCGGAGGCCCTTACCCGCGAGGTAATCGACGGTCCCGGGGGCGACCCGGCATGGTTGCGGTACCGGATCCCGGCGGGGCACCGCACACCGGAATCCGGTCCCTGACCAGTACGTATTCCTCGATGGAGGCTGATCGACCATGTCCGCAGACACCGAGCGCCACGAGATCGCCGTCGCCCGCTACTTCGAGGCCTGGAACGCCGCCGACGCGGGGACCCGGGCGAAGGCGGTGGCCACCGCCTGGGCGGTGGACGGCAGTTACACCGATCCGCTCGCCGACGTCCGGGGGCACGAGCAGCTGGTGGCCGTGATCACGGCGGCACACGAGCAGTTCCCGGGGTTCGCCTTCCGGCAGACGGGTTCCGTCGACGGTCATCACGACATCGCCCGCTTCGGCTGGGAGCTGGTCAACGAGGCGGACGGCTCGGCGCCCGTCGCCGGTTTCGACGTGATCACCCTGGACGACGAGGGCCGCATCCGCAGCGTGCTCGGATTCCTCGACCGGGTGCCGGCCGGAGCCGCCTGAAGCGCTCGCGATGAGTTTTGCCGCTCCCGGTGGTCTCTTGAACAGGAGAACCACTGGGAGCGGAGGACCGGATGAGCACGGCAGGCAAGGTGAACGAACAATTCACGGCGGTACTGCGAAAGAGCCCGGACAAGGGCGGCTGGACCTATGTCGTATGGCCGGAGTCCGTCGAGTTCTTCGGGACGCGCGGTCTCGTCAAGGTCAGCGGCACGATCGACGGCCATCCCTTCCGCAGTTCCTTCATGGCCCTGGGGGACGGAAGGCACAAGCTGCCCGTGAGGGCGGACGTGCGCAAGGCGATCGGGAAGGAGGCGGGTGACACAGTGACCGTCCGCCTGGAGGAGCGCCTCGGCGCGTGACAGGCGCCCGCCACCTCAGCGGCGGGCGCCTGCAGGCGTGTCACCCGGGCCGTCTCACTGCTTGATGATCGCGTCGATCCGGGCCAGCTCGTCGTCATCGAAGTCCAGCGCGCGTGTGGCCGCCACGCTGTCCTCCAGCTGCTGGGCACTGCTCGCCCCGATCAGGGCGGAGGTGACCCGGCCACCGCGCAGGACCCACGACAGGGCCAGCTGGGCCAGGGACTGACCGCGGGACGCGGCGATCTCGTTGAGCGCACGCAGCTGGCGCACGAGGTCCTCGGTGAGGGTGTCGGCGCTGAGGAACGGACTGTCGCTCGCGGCGCGCGACCCCTCCGGGATGCCGTCGAGGTAGCGGCTGGTCAGCACGCCCTGCTCCAGCGGCGAGTAGGCGATGGAGCCGACCTGGAGCTCGTCCAGGGCGTCCAGCAGCCCCTCGTCCTCGGGGCGGCGGTCGAGCATCGAGTAGCGCGGCTGGTGGATCAGCAGCGGGGTGCCCAGCTCGCCCAGGATCCGGGCGGCTTCCCGGGTCTGCTCCGCCGAGTAGTTGGAGACGCCGACGTACAGCGCCTTGCCCTGCTGCACGGCCGTGTGCAGCGCGCCCATCGTCTCCTCCAGGGGAGTCTCCGGGTCGAAGCGGTGCGAGTAGAAGATGTCGACGTACTCGAGGCCCATCCGGCTCAGGCTCTGGTCGAGCGAGGACAGCACGTACTTGCGCGAGCCCCATTCGCCGTACGGGCCCGGCCACATCAGGTAGCCGGCCTTCGTAGAGATGAGCAGCTCGTCGCGGTAGGGGGTGAAGTCGGCCTTGAGCGCGTCACCGAGGGCCGACTCGGCGGCGCCGGGCGGCGGCCCGTAGTTGTTGGCCAGGTCGAAGTGGGTGACGCCCAGGTCGAAGGCGCGGCGCAGGATCTGCCGCTGGGTCTCCACCGGGCGGTCGGGCCCGAAGTTGTGCCACAGGCCGAGCGACAGCGCCGGAAGCTTCAGACCGCTGCGTCCGGTGCGGCGGTAGGGCATGGCCTCGTAACGGTCGGTGTTCGCCGTGTACACGTGCGCTCCTGGAGGAGAGTTCCCAATAGGACGTCCTCCACTGTGGCGCGCCCACCGGGCAGTGGTCCAACAGGAGAATCGGATGGGATTGAGCGACTACGCTGCTCAATCATGGAACTGCGCCATCTCCAGCATTTCGTCGCCGTCGCCGAGGACCAGCATTTCACCCGGGCGGCGGAGCGGCTGATGGTCTCGCAGTCGGGACTGTCCGCGTCGATCCGCGCGCTGGAGCGGGAGCTCCAGGCGCCGCTGTTCGTGCGCACCACCCGCCGCGTGACGCTCACCGAGGCCGGCCGAGCCCTGCTGGGCGAGGCGGAGCGGATCCTGGCGCAGGTCAGGTCCGCGCACGAGGCCGTGGCCGCGGTGCAGGGTGTGCTGCGCGGCACGCTCTCCCTGGGCGCCGAGCAGTGCATCGCCGGGGTGTGCGTGGCCCAGCTCCTCGCCGCGTTCCGGCGACTGCATCCGGACGTGGAGATCCGGCTGCGGCAGGCGGGCTCCGGGGCGCTGGCCGAGGAGGTCGCGGCCGGTCGCCTGGACCTGGCCTTCGCCGTACGGATGCAGCCGGACAACGATCAGCTGCGTACGGTGTCGCTGGCCGGGGAGCCGATGACCGTCCTGTGCCACCCGGCGCACCGCCTCGCCGCGGGCGGGCCGGTCACGCCCGAGGAGGTGTGCGGTGAGGCCTTCGTCGACTTCCATCCCGACTGGGGGCCGCGCCGCATCACCGACGCGGCGTTCGCCGCCGCGGGCGTGGAACGGACGGTCGCACTCGAGGTCAACGACGTGCACAGCCTCCTCGAACTCGTCCAGGAGGGACTCGGAATCGCCGTCGTACCACGCCACTTCAGCCTCAAGCCGGAGGCGTCCGCCCTCACCTCCCACGCCCTGAAGGGCACCGGGGAGATGTCGTACGAGACCGTCGCAATGCTTCCGCCGCCGGACGCCACCAGTCCCGCGGCCCGGGCCCTCATGGCGCTCGTGGCCGACGAAACAGGGGGCCTGGCACCACCCCCGGAGGGGCCCCAGCACTCCTGACCCGGCCGGGCCCCCCACCGCAGACTCGTGGACGTCAAGACGACACACGACGGGGCGGGAGTCCGGGGATGACGGATCACATGGGACGGCACACACGACGGAACGTGCTGCGCGGGGCGGCGGTTGCGGCGGCGGGAGGGCTCGTCGGCGGGCTGGGCGCCCGAACCGCGGCTGCCCAGGCGCCGGTTCAGGCGGCTGAACGGCACTACCCCTTTCTGGAAGGGGCGTTCAAGCCCGTCACCGAGGAGCTGACGGCCTTCGACCTGCCGGTCACCGGACGGATTCCGCGGGAGCTGACCGGCCGCTACCTCCGCAACGGCCCGAACGTGCTGGGCCTCGAGGACCCCCGCGCACACCACTGGATGCTCGGCGAGGGGATGGTGCACGGCGTACGACTGCGGGACGGCCGCGCCGAGTGGTACCGCAACCGCTGGGTCCGCTCGTCGGGCGTGGCCAAGAAGCTCGGTGAGCCCTACCCCGGGCCGGTCCCGCCGGACGACTTCCCGTGCAACACCCATGTGATCGGGCACAAGGGGCGGATCCTGACACTCCAGGAGAGCGGCCCGCTGCCGTACGAACTCGACCACGAGCTCAACACCGTGGGCACGTACGACTTCCGGGGAACGCTCGAGGGCGCGTTCACGGCGCACACCAAGTTCGACGCCGAAGCGGGTGAGCTGCACGCCGTCACGTACTACCCGACCTGGGACCATGTGCGGCATCTCGTCATCGGCCCCTCGGGGAAGGTGGTGCGCACGACCCGGGTACCGCTGGCGGGGGCGCCGATGATGCACGACTTCGCGCTCACCAAGAAGTACGTGGTGCTCTTCGACGTGCCGATCACCTTCGACCCCGCGGGCGCGGAACGGGGCGACATCGTGCCCTACATCTGGAACACCGAACACCCCGCGCGGGTCGGACTGCTGCCGCGGGCCGGGGGGCCGGCCCGCTGGTTCGAGGTGGACCCGGTCTACTACTCGCACACACTGAACGCGTACGACGAGGGCTCGACCGTGGTCGTCGACATGGCGAGCTACCCGGCCCCCTTCGAGGCGGCGGGCAAGGGTTCGGGAGGACCCTACGGCGCGGGCACCCCCCGGCTGGAACGCTGGACCGTGGACCACGCGCACGGCCGGGTGCGCAGCAGGATCATCGACGACCGGCCCCAGGAGTTCCCGCGCGTCAACGAGTCCCTGGTGTCCCGCCGGCACCGGTACGCCTACACCGCGGCCGCCGCCGACATGACGCTGGCGTACCTGACGGCCGACGGCAATCCGCCCGACCGGGCCTTCGGCAACGCGCTGATCAAGCA
The DNA here is from genome assembly GCF_042881375.1 of Streptomyces sp. NPDC058274. Lineage (NCBI taxonomy): Bacteria > Bacillati > Actinomycetota > Actinomycetes > Kitasatosporales > Streptomycetaceae > Streptomyces > Streptomyces sp. NPDC058274. Next base: position 172,299 of record NZ_JBHVXW010000009.1, on the reverse strand, counting down.
CGACCTGTTCCGGGGGACCACGCAGGTGCACCGGCTGCCGAGGGACGCCGCCGCGGGGGAAGCCGTCTTCGTCCCCTCGGCCGGGGCCACCGCCGAGGACGACGGCTATGCGATCGCGTACGTCCACAACCCCGACCGGGGCGCGGCCGATCTGGTGATTCTTTCCTCCCAGGACTTCACGGGAGAGCCGGTCGCCCGGATCCACCTGCCCGGCCGGGTGCCGCTGGGCTTCCACGGGAGCTGGATTCCGGACGCGTGAGCGGCCGCCATGGGAGATGGTGGACGTATGCAGGCAAAGGACATCCTCATCGACGCGTTCCAGCGCATCCAGGAAGAAGTCCACGCGACCGTCGACGGTCTGCCCCCGGACGATCTCAACTCCACTCCCGCCCTGGGCGCCAACTCCATCTCATGGCTGGTCTGGCATCTCTCCCGTGTGCAGGACGACCATGTCGCCGACGCCGCCGGGCTCAACCAGGTCTGGCTCACGCAGGGCTGGGAGAAGCGCTTCGGACTCGACCTGCCCGAGCGGGACACGGGGTACGGCCACAGTCCGAACAAGGTGGCCAAGGTCCGGGTGGGCTCGGGCGAGCTGCTGGTCGGGTACTACGACGCCGTGCACGAGCAGACACTCGAGTTCGTGCGCGGGCTGGGCGCGAAGGACTTCGAGCGCGTCGTGGACGAGCGCTGGGACCCGCCGGTCACCCTGGGCGTACGCCTGATCAGCGTCCTGTCCGACGATCTGCAGCACGTCGGACAGGCCGCCTACGTCCGCGGGCTGCTTCAGAGCGCGACGTCGTAGCCAGGCAGCACCACGTCCTCGATGAGGGCGGTCCGCTCGTCGAACGGGATGAACGCGCTCTTGAGGGCGTTCACCGTGACGGTGCGCAGATCCTCGACGGTCCAGTCCGCCTCCTCGACCAGCAGCGCCATCTCGCGGGTCATCGTCGTGCCCGACACCAGGCGGTTGTCGGTGTTGAGGGTGACCCGGAAGCCGAGGTCGCGCAGGGTGGTGATGGGGTGCTCGGCGATGGAGGTGGCGGCGCCGGTCTGGAGGTTGGACGTGGGGCACATCTCCAGGGCGATCCGGCGGTCGCGCACCCAGCCGGCGAGCCGGCCGAGCTTGCCGTCGACGATGTCCTCCATGATGCGGACGCCGTGGCCGATGCGCTGGGCCCCGCAGATCTGGAGCGCCTGGTGGATGCTGGGCAGGCCGTGGGCCTCACCGGCGTGGATGGTGAACGGGACGCTCTCGCGGCGCAGGTGCTCGAAGGCGGCCAGGTGGTCGGCGGGCGGGAAGCCGTCCTCGGCACCGGCGATGTCGAAGCCGACGACGCCCCCGTCGCGGAACGCCACGGCGAGGTCCGCGATCTCACGGGTGCGGTCGAACATGCGCATCCCGCACAGCAGGGTGCCGACCCGGACCGGGGTGCCCGCGGCCGCCGCCTTGGCCATGCCGGCCGCGAGGCCCTCCTGCACGGTCTCGACGACCTCGGGCAGGGTCAGCCCGGCGTTCAGCATCAGCTCGGGGGCGTAGCGCACCTCGCCGTAGACGACACCGTCCGCGGCCAGGTCGAGGACGTACTCCTCGGCGGTGCGCAGCAGGCCCTCGCGGGTCTGCATCACGGCGAGGGTGTGCTCGAAGGTGGCTATGTAGCGCACCAGGTCACCGGAGTTGGCGGCCTCGAAGTACCAGGCGGCGAGCGCGTCCGGGTCGGTGGTGGGCAGCGGGTGGCCGACCGTCCCGGCCAGTTCCACGAGGGTGGCGGGACGCAGGCCGCCGTCGAGGTGATCGTGCAGCACGGCCTTGGGCAGCCGGCGGATGGTGTCGATGTCGATGCGGGGCGCGGTCATGCGTTCTTTTCCTCGGCAGGTCTCGGGTGTGGTTCGGCGGCTCGCGCCGGCTTGCGGCGCGTACTCGCGTATTGCGGTGCCGGCGTACTGCGATGCCGGCGTACTGCGATGCCGGCGTACTGGGGTGCTGGGCGCGCCTTGGTGGAGCGCTGCCCCGCGTTGCCGCGGTGGGTCAGGCGTCGTGCTGCGACAGCGGGTCAGGCGTCAGGGGCCGGCTCGAGCAGGTCCCAGCGGTTTCCGTACAGGTCCTGGAAGACGGCCACCGAGCCGTACGACTCGTGGCGCGGCTCTTCCAGGAAGGTGACGCCGGCGGCGCTCATCCGCGCGTGGTCGCGGGCGAAGTCGTCGGTGTGCAGGAAGAAGCCCACGCGTCCGCCGGTCTGGTCGCCGACACTGGCCCGCTGCGCCTCGTCCTTCGCGCGGGCCAGCAGCAGCCCGGCCCCCTGGCCCTCGCTGCCCGGCTCGACGACGACCCACCGGGATCCGTCGGGCCGCGGCGCGTCTTCGACGAGCCGGAACCCGAGGGCTTCGGTGTAGAAGCGGATCGCCTCGTCGTAGTCGGCGACGACGAGGGTGACCAGGGCGATGCGTCTCATCAGGACCTCTCGGAGGGTTATACGTAACACGTAGGGTACGGCATCCGTCGGGCACTCCGGTTGCGGGTCAGGAGTCGGCGGGGAACGATCCCCGCCCGGCAATCGTCTACAGTTCAGTAGACCGTCTACAGGATTGTAGTCAGCGCGGGGGTGGGCTGCGGATGCCCTCCGCCCCCACGAGGGAAGGGGCCCACGAGGATGGCCGAAGCCCTGCGCACCGCTCCGCCGCGTGCGGCCGGTGCCCGCCGGGTGCTCCCGTGAAGCGGGAGGACGCCGCCGATCTCGCCGGTTCGACGGCGGTCGGCAGCCTGGTGGCCTTCGTGCTGCTGGCCCTGACCGTCACCGGCCGGCACGGCGCGACCCTGTTCGGCGACGCCGACCTGCTCAGCTGGTCGGTCGCGCACCGGCCGGAGGTCGCGCTGGCCGCGGCCCGCGGAGTGACGTACACCGGCACGGGGATCGTTCCTTACCTCCTGGTGGCGCTGGCGGGGATCCTCGTCGGCCGCTCGCCGCGGCAGCGTTCGGTGGCCGCGGCCGCCTGCGTCGGCTGCCTCGCCGCAGCCCAGGCCGTCCGTTTCGGCGTGATGTCCCTGGTGTCCCGGCCCCGCCCCGCGACGGTGGAGTGGGCGACGCACGCATCCGGCTGGTCGTTCCCCTCGGGACACACCACGACATCCGCCGTCACCGCCGGACTGCTGATCCTCGCGGTCCTCGCCCGCGCCCCACGCGGCCGGTGCGCGCTCGCCCTGCTGACCGGCTGCTGGGGCATGCTCGTCGGCCTGTCCCGGGTCTATCTGGGAGTTCACTGGTTCTCCGACGTGCTGGGCGGCTGGCTCTTCGCCCTGAGCTGGCTGAGCCTGTCCGTGTACGTGCTGGCCCGCCTCGCACCTCGTTCCTACTCCGCGCTGTCGGCACCCCGGCCCCGCCCCGGCCCCGCGGCGGACGAACGCCGCCATGAAAACCGCGGCCATGGTGACGTCCCGCCCCACCCTGCTCCGTAGCGACCGCGGGCGGGCTGTCGCAGCGGCCTGAGGGACCCGTGCGTGGCAGGGTGGAGATCGACTCGGGACCTCGTCCCCCGCCCAGCGGTTCCCCCCACAGGAGTTGACAGCCATGTCCGAGAAGCCGAAGTCGACCGGAGCCCCCGCCCATCAGAACGTGACCTTCCCCAGTGCCGGGTCCACCGCCCACGGCTATCTGGCCCTGCCGCCCTCCGGGCGCGGCCCCGGCGTCATCGTCATCCAGGAGTGGTGGGGCCTGACCAACCACATCGCCGACGTCACGGACCGCCTGGCCCGCGAGGGGTTCGTGGCCCTCGCCCCCGATCTGTACGGCGGCAATGTCGCCCACGACACGGACGAAGCCGTGCGGATGATGCAGGAACTGCCGGTGTCCCGGGGCGTCGAGCTGCTGTCCGGCGCGGTGGACCATCTGCTCGGCCGACCCGAGGTCACCTCGGACACGGCCGGCGCGGTCGGTTTCTGCATGGGCGGCGGCTTCGTCATCTATCTCGCGGCGGCCGACCCGCGTGTCACCGCGGCCGTGCCCTTCTACGGCGTCATCCAGGGCGAGCTGCCCGACTTCTCCGCGCTGACGGCCCAGATCCAGGGGCACTACGGCGAACTCGACGGGACCATCCCCGTGGAGAAGCTGGACGAGCTGCGCGCGGCCATCCAGCACCAGTCCGGCATCACCCCCGACCTGCGCCTCTACCCCGCCGGACACGCCTTCTTCAACGACGGCCGCCCCGAGGCGTACGACGCCAAGTCGTCCGCCCAGGCCTGGCAGAGCACGGTGGCCTTCCTGCACGATCAGCTGGGCTGACCCGGTCCCGGACGACGGCTCCGCCTCGGGCCCTACGACCGGCGACCGAGGCGGGATCCGCCATGACCGCCTAGCCTCACGGCATGACGATCAGCGAGTGTCCCCGTACCGCCGAACAGCGCATGACCGATGTACTGGCCCGGTTGGACAAGGAATTGGACATCTGGGTGGCCTCGGCCGATGAGCACGGGCTGCCGTGCCTGGTGGCGTTGTGGTTCGTGTGGGACGGGAAGGCGGTCTGGCTGTCGACCCGGACCACCAATCCCACCGGCCGCAATCTTCGCGACGGCGGCCGGGCCCGGCTCGCCTTCGGTGACACGCAGGACGTGGTGCTCATCGACGGGGACGTGGAGACGTACAGCGCGCGGGACGTGCCCGGCGCGGCCGCCGAGGCGTTCCTGGAGAAGTCCGGCTGGGACCCGCGCAAGGACAGCGCGTCGTACGCGTTCTTCCGGGTCCGGCCGCTGGCGGTGCAGGCATGGCACGGGCAGCACGAGCTGCGCGGGCGCCGGCTGATGCGGGACGGGGCCTGGATCGTCTGAGGCCCGAGTGCGCGGCGCAGGGGACGTACTTCTCCACGACATCCCACCCCTGCACGGGAGTTACCTGAGAGTAATCCACGGTGGTTTGATGTGCGGCGCCACTCAACCCTCTTCACTCTCAGGGAGATCCAGTGCCGCTCTCCTCAGCGCGCCGCACCCGGGGCGCGTCCGTCCTCGTCCTCTCGCTCGCCGCGGGAGCTCTCGTCGGGGCGACGCCCGCCGCGGCGGACTCCTCGGCGGTGCCGTCGGTGAACGTCCTGACGTACAACGTGTTCCTCATGAGCGAGAGCCTGTATCCCAACTGGGGCCAGGACCACCGGGCCGCTGAGATACCGCAGGCCGCGTTCTTCCGCGGACATGACGTCGTGGTGCTCCAGGAGGCGTTCGACAACGGGGCTTCGGACGCGCTGAAGGGCGCGGCGGCCGGCGCGTATCCGTACCAGACACCGGTCGTCGGCCGGAGCAGGAGCGGATGGGACGCGACCGGCGGAGCCTACTCTTCGACGACTCCCGAGGACGGCGGGGTGACCGTGCTGAGCAAGTGGCCGGTCGTGCACAAGGAGCAGTACGTCTACCCGGACGCGTGCGGCGCGGACTGGTGGTCCAACAAGGGGTTCGCCTATGTGGTGCTGAATGTGAACGGCACCAAGGTGCATGTGGTGGGCACCCACGCCCAGTCGACGGACCCCGGGTGCGACGCGGGTGAGGCGGCCGCCATGCGCAGCCGGCAGTTCAAGGCGATCGACTCGTTCCTGGACGCCAAGAACATTCCGGCCGGCGAACAGGTCCTGGTCGCCGGGGACCTGAACGTGGACTCGCGCAGTGCCGAGTACGCGTCGATGCTCGCTGACGCGGACCTCGTCGGGGCGGACACCCGCGCCGGGCACCCGTACTCCTTCGACACCCAGGACAACTCCATCGCCCACGACCGCTACCCGAGCGACCCGCGCGAGGACCTCGACTACGTGCTCCACCGCGCCGGACACGTGCGTCCCGCGGTCTGGAGGAACGAGGTCGTCAAGGAGCGGTCCGCGCCCTGGACGGTGTCCAGTTGGGGCACCGACTACACGTACACGAACCTCTCGGACCACTACCCCCTGAGCGGCTACGCGGGGTGAGGCCGGTGTGGCCCCGCCCGGGCGGGGCCACTTCGCTCAGTCGGTCCGCCGGCGCAGCGCGTCGAGCCGCGCCGCTTCCTCGTCGGTGAGCCGGAGCGCGCCCGCGGCCACGTTCTCCGCGAGGTGGCCGGGGTTGCCGGTGCCCGGGATCGCGAGCATCTGCGGGCCCTGCCGCAGGGTCCAGGCCAGCCGGACCTGCGCGGGCGTCGCACCATGCGCACGCGCGATGGCGCGCACCTCGTCGTCGTGCGCGTGGCTCGGGCCCCGCGATCCGCCCTTGCCCGCGATCGCGAAGAAGGGCACGAACGCGATGCCCTGTTCCCGGCAGGCCGCCAGGAGGGCGTCGGTCTCGGGGTCCGGGAAGTCGAGGCCGTACTTGTTCTGCACGCTCACCACGGGGGCGATCGCCTGTGCCTCGGCCAGGTGCCTCAACTCGACGCCGGAGATGGCGAGGTGCCGGATCAGGCCGGCGTCCCGCAGCTCGGCCAGCGCGCCGAAGTGCTCGGCGATCGACTCCTGCCGCATCCGGCGCAGGTACACCAGGTCGAGGTGGTCGCGGCCGAGCTGTCGCAGGTTCTCCTCGACGTGAGCGCGCAGGTCCTCGGGCCGCGCCGACGTGCCCCACTCCCCCGAGTAGTCGCGGAACGGGCCGACTTTCACGGCAATGAGCAGGTCGTCCGGGTACGGGGCCAGCGCGCTGTTGATCAGTTCGTTCGCGGAGCGCAGGGACGAGAAGTAGAAGGCTGCCGTGTCGATGTGGTCGACGCCCAGCTCGACCGCGCGCCGCAGCACGGCGATCGAGCGGTCCCGGTCGCTCGGCGTGCCTTCGTGGAAGGCCGCGCTGCCCGTCAGCCGCATGGCGCCGAAGCCCATGCGGTGGACGCTCATGTCACCGAGTGTCCAGGTGCCCGCCGCCGCCGCGGTGATCGTCTCTGAGGTCATCGCGGCAGTTTGGCACACGGTCTACGGATACGTGTATGTGTTCAGCGTGCTCACGGCCGAGGCAGGATCGCCCAGGTCATAGCGGTCCACGGCGAGGAAGTTGGGCTTCTTGCGGGCCGCCGGCCCACAGAACCGCTGTGCCCGGTCGGCGAGTTTGGTGTTGTCCGTCGACGCGGTGGAGGCGATGGCGACATCCCGGAAGTGGTTCATGACGAACAGCGGTCGGAAGCCCGGCTCGGTGCGGGTCAGCGGGATGTTCGTGTTCGCGTCGTACCAGCGGCTGTAGCAGGACCAGTCGGAGGTGCCGATGCCCGGTCCCATGGACCAGTAGTTCTCCACCGTCCACTCGCGCTGGTACATCACGCCGAAGCTGTCCCGGGTCAGACCGGCCGACTCGTCGGACGAACGGCTGTGGTCGGTGAAGATCAGCAGCCGGTCGTTGGCGGCCAGGAGATCCGCCAGCCTGGGCCAGCCGTTCTGGCGGACGCCGGTCTGGTCCGGCCGGTAGAGGACGTCGGACAGACCGTTGACGCGGGCGAGTTCGCCGCGCAGGACGCCGGGATCGACGTAGTCCTCGATGAAGACGGTGACGAACTGGTCGGGGTGCTGCTTGAGGAAGTCGACCATGCGCTGGAGGTCGACCCAGAGCGCGACCGGCTTGCTGACGAGGGTGCAGCTGTTGTGGCAGAGGATCGCACCGTCGGGGGTCTGATGAGCGTCCAGCATGAACCCCCTTACACCGTCGGAGAGTTGCTGGTTGATGCCACGCGACTGGTTCGGCACCAGATTGACGAAGGGCGGGGCGAAACCGCCGTCGACGCCGTTCGCGTAGGCGTTGTGTGCGGTGAGGAACGTGACCTGGTCCAGGGTCCGTTGGCTCTGCGGTGGCATGGGGCCTGCCGGCGGGGTCACGGGGGTGAGGTACCAGGCCGCGAGGCTGCCGGACGAGCCGACGGCCAGCTGGGCGGGGTAGTTCGCGCCGGATGCCTTCGCGCCCACCGTCAGGTACCGGTCCGTGCCGGGGGCCTTGAGTGTGTACTGGTCGGACCCGGTGGGCGTCACCTCCCACGCGGCGTCGGCCGCGGCGCAGGAGACCGTTCTGGCCTGGTCGCCCGAGCGGCCCAGACAGCTGCCGGCGGTGTCGGTGCTCTCCAGGACGTACGAGGAGCCGCTCGCGCGCAGGGTCCACTGCTGGTGGTCCTCGTTGCCGCGGGGGTTGTGCTGCACGACCGCTCCCCCGCTGTCGGCCGCGTTGAGTCCCGTGGTGGCGCTCTGGACGTAGTAGGCGCCGGCGCCCGGCACTCCGGCCGGGCTGGCCGGAGTGGGGGCGAGGACGACGGCGGCCAGCGCCGCTGCTGCGGCGGTGACGGCGAGCAGGGAGCGTGGGGGCGGCATCACTGTGGCGGTGTCCCTTCCAGGTCTGACGACGGGGACGAGCGAAGGCGAACACAGGATGCCGCACCCGGGCATGCTCCTGACAGCGTGCCGGTGAACTGGGGTCAGCAGTACAGGTTCGATCCGGGCGTGACGCCGAGGATCGAGGTGAAGCGGTTGTAGGCGTCGACACGGCTCTGCACCTGGGCGGGGTTCTTGCCGTCGCACTCCAGGGAGCCGTTGATGCTGCGGATCGTCTGGCCGAAACCGGCACCGTTGACCATCGCGTTGTGCGGGGTCATCGTGCCCGGGCCGGACTGCGTGTTCCAGTACCAAAGGCCCGTCTTCCAGGCCACCGCCGCGTCGTTCTGCACGAGCCAGGGGTTGCCCAGCAGGTCGATGCCCAGCGCGTCACCCGCGGCCTTGTAGTTGAAGTTCCAGCTCAGCTGGATGGGCCCACGGCCGTAGTACGCCGACTGGCCCGCCGGGCAGCCGTAGGACTGACCCCAGTCGCAGTAGTGGGAGTAGTTCGCGGTGTTCTGCTCCACCACGTACACCAGACCACCGGTCTCGTGGTTGACGTTGGCCAGGAACGCCGCCGCCTCCTGCTTCTTGACCGTGTCACTGCCCGTGTTGGCGAACGCGGGGTAGGAGCTGAGCGCGGCGGTCAGGCCGCTGTAGGTGTAGAAGGAGTTCCGGTTCGGGAACATCTGGTTGAACTGCGCCTCGGAGACCACGAACCCGGACGGAGCGGGGGTGGTGCCGCCGTCGCAGGCGTACGGCTCCCAGTACCAGGTGCTGATGACCGGGTCGTAGCCCGGGTTGTCGTGCTCGGCGATGTAGGCCTTGCCGTCGGTGTACCGGACGATGTTGCCGGTGACGTACGACTTGCCGGCGACCCAGCTCGGGTAGCTCGAACAGGACGCGGCGGAAGCACCCGAGGCCGGCAGGAGTACCGGCGCGGCCGTTCCGACGATGAGCGCGGCCATGACCGCGGAGATACGGCGTCTGGACACAGGATCAACTCCTTTGCGCAGCACGGCCGCACCCGATACAAGGCATGGCGGAGCAGAGCCTTGTGCGCACGCGCCGGAGGACCGGCCACGGCGTCGGGGGCGGCCGCGGTGGGGGGTGTGGAGCCACACTCAACCGCTTTGGTCTGTACCAGTCAAGGGTGTAGACCAGTCAGATCCGACAACGTTGGCAGGCAAGTCCCAGACACCCCGCGGAGGTTGCGGACACCACCGGATGCGAGGCGAACGATCGCCGACAAAACGGTCACCGCACCCGACGACTGAGTGCCCGACCACGGACACCGCACGCGGCACGCGGCACGCGGCACGCGGCACGCGGCGAGCCTCCCCGGACATGCCGGTGGCCCGGGCCGTCCGAGGACGGACCCGGGCCACCGGTCCCGGGGTCAGCCGAGCGATCAGCCGAGCGGCTTCTGCAGCACCGCCTTGCGGTGGCTGAACGTCTCGATGGAGTAGCGCCCGTGGTAGTTGCCCATGCCGCTCTCGCCGACCCCGCCGAACGGCAGGTCGGAGACGGTCAGATGGGCGAGCGGGAGACCGAAGCCCAGGCCTCCGGACGACGTCTCGGCGGCCAGCCGCTCGCGGGTGGTGTCCGACTCGGTGAACACGTACAGCGCCAGCGGCTTGTCGCGGTCGTTGATGAAGCCGATCGCACCGTCGAGGTCAGGCACCGTGACGATGGGGAGGATCGGTCCGAAGATCTCCTCCTGCATGACCGGCGCCTTGGGGTCGACGTCGGCGAGCACGGTCGGCGCGATGTACTTCGTGGCCCGGTCCGTTCCGCCTCCGGTGACCAGCCGCCCGGAGTCCAGCAGGGAGGCGAGCCGGTCGAAGTGCCGCTCGTTGATGATCCGCCCGTACTCCGTGGAGGTCCGGGGCTCGGCGCCGAAGCGCTCCTCGACGGCGCGGGCCAGCTCGGGCTCCAGGGCGCGGGCGGTCTCGGGGTCGGTCAGCACGTAGTCGGGGGCGACGCAGGTCTGCCCGGCGTTCAGGAACTTGCCGCGGGCGAGCCGGTCGGCGACGACGGACAGGTCCGCGCCCCGGTCGACGAACGCCGGGGACTTGCCGCCGAGTTCGAGGGCGACGGGAGTGAGGTGCTCCGCGGCGGCCCGCAGCACGATACGGCCGACCGTGCCGTTGCCGGTGTAGAAGATGTAGTCGAAGTGCTCGGCCAGCAGGGCCGTGGTCTCCGGGACACCGCCCTCGACGACGGCGACCGCGTCGGTGTCGAGGTACTGCGGCAGCAGCCGGGTCAGCACCCCGGACGTGGCGGGAGCCAGCTCGCTGGGCTTGGCGACCACCGCGTTGCCCGCGGCCAGGGCGCCGAGCACCGGCGTGAGCAGCAGTTGCACCGGATAGTTCCAGGGGGCGATGACCAGGACGACACCCAGCGGGTCGTACTGCGTCCAGGCCGTGGCGTCGTCGCCGACGTACGCCGGGACCGGGGCCGGCTCGGGGCGCAGCCACTCGTCGAGGTGCTCGAGGGTGTGGTCGATCTCGCGGATCACGAAGTCGATCTCGGTGCGGAAGGCCTCCGTGGAGCTCTTGCCCAGGTCGGCGTGGAGGGCCGCGGCGATGTCGTCGCCGTGCGAGGTGAGCATCTCGCGCAGACCGTTCAGCTGGGCGGTGCGCCACTCGACGGGCTTGGTGCGGCCGGAGCGGAAGGTGGCACGCAGCCGGGAGACGACGTCGGCGGGCTGCTCGGGGGTGGACTGGTTCACGGTGCCTCGCTGGTCTGGGCGCGGACGGACGGGTCCACGCGTCGCTCAAGGTGGATGTATATGCCAACCTTTCATGTGCCCTCGTACATTCCGAGCACACGAAATTTACTTTCCGTAAGCATAGGCACGCGAAGCGTGGATGCTCCGGGCGAGGGCAGCCAGGAGGCGGGGCGGCCGGCGCGCGAGCCATTCAGCGTGAGTCGGCCCGGCGCCGGCCTCAGTCCCGTACGGGCCGCCCCGGCGCCGACCTCAGTGCCGTACGGGTTCGACCCGGCGCCGACCTCAGTGCCGTACGAACCCCGCCGGCCCCGGCCTCAGTCCCGTACGAGACCCGCCCGGCCCCGGCCTCAATGCCGGACAAGTTCCGCACGGCTGCGTTCGAGATACCCGCGCTCCGCCGCGTTCTCGGTGAGCGCGATGGCCGCCTCGTACGCCCGTACGGCCTCCGTTGCGCGCCCCAGTCTGCGCAGCAGGTCCGCGCGTACGGCGTGGAAGGCGTGGTATCCATCGAGGTCGAGCCGGTCGATGAGGGCCAGCGCCGCCTCGGGTCCCTGCGCCTCGGCGACGGCGACGGCGCGGTTGAGCGCGACGACCGGGCTCGGGGCGAGGGCCATGAGCTGGTCGTAGAGCTGAAGGATCTGTGCCCAGTCCGTGGCGGCCGCGGTCGGGGCATCGCTGTGGACGGCGTTGATCGCGCCCTGGATCTGGTACGGCCCCGGACGGCCCAGGCGCAGACAGCGCCGCACGAGGGACTGGCCTTCGGTGATCAGCTCGCGGTCCCAGCGGGAGCGGTCCTGGCCGGAGAGCAGGATCAGCTCGCCGTCGGGGCTCTCGCGGGCGGGCCGCCGGGACTCGACGAGCAGCATCAGCGCGAGCAGCCCCAGCGCCTCGGGCTCGTCCGGCATGAGGCCGGCCAGGAGGCGCCCGAGACGGATGGCCTCCTGGCAGAGGTCGGCCCGGCCGCCGTAGCCCTCGTTGAAGATCAGGTAGACGACGGCCAGGACCCCCTTCACGCGGTCGGGAAGGTCGGCGTCGCGCGGGATGCGATAGGGAATGCGGGCGTCCCGGATCTTGGACTTGGCCCGGACGAGCCGCTGGGCCATCGTGGGTTCGGGGACGAGGAAGGCGCGGGCGATCTGAGGTGTGGTCAGGCCGCCCAGGAGGCGCAGGGTCAGCGCCACCTGCGCCTGGGTGGCCAGCGCGGGATGGCAGCAGGTGAAGATCAGGCGGAGCCGGTCGTCGCGCACGGGGCCCTCCTCGACGGGTTCGTCCGGCGCGTACAGCTGGGCGGCCTCGGTGTGCCGGGCTTCGCGCGAGGACTCGCGGCGCAGCCGGTCGACGGCCCGGTTGCGGGCGGTGGTGATGATCCAGCCGGCCGGACTCGGGGGCACGCCGGTCTCCGGCCACTTCTGCAGTGCCGTGGTGAACGCGTCCTGCACCGCTTCCTCGGCGAGGTCGATGTCGCCGAGGAAGCGGACGAGGACGGCGACCGCGCGGCCGTATTCCGTGCGGAACACGGCCTCGATCTCCGCGGTGGGCGTGGGCATCAGCCCTCGGCTTCGCCCATGAAGGGGCGCACCTCGATGGGGAGCGTGGTCGCCAGAGTCGCCTTGCGGCCCCATTCGAGTGCCGCGTCCAGGTCGGGCGCCTTGATGAGGCAGATCCCGCCCAGATACTCCTTGCTCTCGGTGTACGGACCGTCGGTGACCAGGACGTCGCCCTGCTTGGCCTGGAGCACGGTGGCCGTCTCCGGGCCGTGCAGTCCTCCGGCGAACACCCAGGCCCCGGCCTCGCGCAGCTCCGCGTGGAAGACGTCCAGGTTGTGCATGATCTCTTCCAGCACCTCCGGTGCGGGGCGCTCGCCCACCGGCTGCATCACGCTCAGCAGATAGTGCTTCATGATGTGTCCTCCTCGGTCTCGTACCGCTTCTCACTCACTACACGAACGGGAGAGCGCCGGATCGACACCGACCCGACGACACCGGAAGATTCTTTTCGATGACCATCGCACCCCACCCTCTCGTCGCCCGTGCGCGCCGGCTCGCGACCGAGGTCCTGGCGCCCCGAGCCGAGCGGGTCGACCAGGAGGGAGTGCCCGTGAGCAGCATCGACGCCGTCAAGCGGTCGGGGCTGCTCGGGGTGAGCGCCCCGGTGGCATACGGCGGATCCGCCGCGCCGGCCGCGGTGGCGCGGGAGACCGCCGAGATCCTGGCCGGTGCGTGCTGCTCCACGTGGTTCGTGCAGACCCAGCATCACACTCCGGTGCAGATCCTGGCGAGGGCCGAACTCCCGCTACGGGAACGGCTGTTGGGTCCACTGGCGGGCGGGGAGCTGCTGTCCGGGGTGGCGTACGCGCAGTTGCGCGCGTATCCGCGTGTTCCGGTCCGGGTGACGCGTGAGCGCGGCGGCTGGCGCTTCGACGGGACGGTGCCCTGGTACACCGGCTGGGGGCTCAACGACGTGATGCTGCTGGCGGGGGTGACGGACTCGGACGAGGCGCTGTTCGCGTTCACCGAGGCGCGGGAACAGCCCGGGCTTCGTGCGTCCCCGCCGATGCGGCTCGCCGCGCTCACCGCCTCCCGGACGGTCTCGCTGGAGCTGGCCGGGCTGTGGCTCCCGGACGAGGCGGTCGCGCTGCGGACTCCGTACGAGACCTGGGCGGCCGGCGATCGCCCCAAGAACACCAATGCCTCGCCCGCCGTCTTCGGAGTCGCCGAGGCGGCGCTCGCTCTCCTGGACGGCGATTCCGTCGCCGGGGAGACGGCACACGCTCTGCGGGCCCGCCTGGACCGGGTGCGGTCGCGGGCGTACGCCCTTGCGGATCATCCGGTGCCGCACGAGCGCATCGAGGAACGGCTGGCGTGCAAGACCCAGGCGTACGACCTCATGCGCGCGGCCACCACCGCGGCCGTGGTGGCCGGGGGCGGGCGGACCATGGATCTCGGCAGCCGGGCCCAGCGGCTGGCACGCGAGGCGATGTTCCTGCTGGTGCAGGGACAGACGGCCGAGGTGCGGCAGGCGCACCTCGGTTCTCTCGCGGCGGCCGACTAGGACCGGTCCGGCCGGTCACCCGAATGGCCGTACCGGCTGGAAGGGCGGACGATGGAGTGGTGGGGCCCGGCCCCGCCGGTGCCGCGCGCGCGGCCCGTCCGGCCCGTGCGGCCGCGAGAGAGAGGCCGGCCCCTGGCCGTTCTGAGCACGGCCGCTTCGGCCGTGCCGAGCACAGCCGGAGCCGCACTGAGCACCTTCGGAAGGGAGAGCCGCCATGCTTGAGGTGAAGACGCTCGACAAGCCGGACGAGCGCCGCGATTTCCCCCGGGGCCACCTCGAAGCCGTCCATATGACCGGACTGGACTTCGCCGTGGGTACCTTCGAACCGGGTTGGCGATGGTCCGAATCCGTGGCGCCGATCGCGGGGACCGACAGCTGCCAGATCCACCACAACGGCTATGTCGTCCAAGGACGCATGGGCATCCGCATGGACGGCGGCGCCGAGAGCGAAGTGGGACCGGGCGACGTCTTCGTCGTCTCGCCCGGGCACGACGCCTGGGTGGTGGGTGACGAACAGGTAGTGGTGTACGACTTCGCGGGTGGCATGGCCCAGGAGTACGCGAAGGCGAGTGAGGGCTAGGGGGTGTCGGGCGGCGGGCGCCTAACTTGCGAAGGGCACCTGCGCCGCGGGGGCTGTCGGCTGGGCGAACGGATGCCGCCACAGCCCCTGCGCCGCCAGCCTCGGCAGGACGCCCTCGCCGAACCAGTACGCCTCCTCCAGGTGCGGGTAGCCGGAGAGCACGAACTCGTCGATGCCGAGGCGGTGGTACTCGGCGATGCGGTCGGCGACCTCGTCGTGGCTGCCGACGAGGGCGGTGCCGGCGCCGCCGCGGACCAGACCGATGCCGGCCCACAGGTTGGGGTGGATCTCCAGACCGTCCCTGCGTCCGCCGTGCAGTGCGAGCATCCGGCGCTGGCCCTCGGACTCGCTGCGGGCGAGCCCTGCCTGGACCGACTTCACCGTCTCCGGGTCGAAGCCGTCGAGCAGTTTGTCCGCCTCGGCCCAGGCCTGCTCGGAGGTGTCGCGGGTGATGACGTGCAGCCGGATGCCGAACCGGACGGTCCGGCCCTCCTTCGCTGCCAGGCCGCGGACCCAGGCGATCTTCTCCGCGACCTGGGCCGGCGGCTCGCCCCAGGTCAGATAGACGTCCACATGGCGGGCGGCGATCTCACCGGCGATGGGTGAGGAGCCGCCGAAGTACACCTCGGGAACGGGGTCGGGCACCCGGGCGAGCCGGGCGTCCTCGACCTGGAGGTGCTCGCCGGCCACGTCGACGGTCTTGCCCTCCCACAAGTCGCGGACGATCCCCAGGAATTCGCCGGTACGACGGTAGCGGGCGTCCTTGTCGAGGAAGTCGCCGTAGGCGCGCTGCTCGTGGCTCTCGCCGCCGGTGACGACGTTGAGCAGCAGCCGTCCGCCGGTCTGCCGCTGGAAGGTGGACGCCATCTGCGCGGCGAGCGTCGGCGAGACGAAGCCGGGCCGGAAGGCGACCAGGAACTTCAGCCGCTCGGTGTTCTGGCTGACCATGGCGGTGGTCAGCCAGGCGTCCTCGCACCAGGCACCGGTGGGGGTGAGCGCACCGACGAAACCCAGGTCCTCGGCGGCCCGGGCGATCTGGCTCAGATACGCGACCGTCGGCGGGCGGTCCCGCCCGGAGACTGTGGCCGGCGTGCCGTGACCGCCGCCCACGACATGGCGGCTGTCGCCGTTGGTGGGCAGGAACCAGTGGCAGGTGAGGGACACCAGGGATCTCCGATCAGAGCAGTCCGTGCCGGGGTGGCTTCGTGCCGTTCAGCACGTAGCGGCCGATGTGCTGAATCTTCCAGCGGGCCGGGTCGTGCAGGGTGTGCGTGCGCGCGTCGCGCCAATGCCGGTGCAGGTTCAGCGAGTTGAGGGCCGATCGGGTGCCGGACACCTCGAAGAGCGCGCCCGCCACCTCCACCGCGGTGGCCGCGGTGTGCACCTTCGCGGCGGCCACCGCGATGGACGCCTCGGCCGCCGAGTCCTCCGTCAGGGCGGCCCGGGCCGCGTCGACCGCACGGGCCCCGGCCCCGAGCAGCGCCTCGGCGGCCCTGACCTGGATGGCGAGCTCGCCGAAGCGCTGGATCAGCAGCGGGTCCTCGGCGGCGCTGTCCACACCGCTCTCGAACCAGGGGCGGCTCTTGGTGCGGACGAACTCGGCGGCTGCGGCGAGCGCGCCCGCCGCGATGCCCGCGTCGATGGCGGCGTGCAGCAACTGGGCCACGGCACCGTGGAGTTGCGGCCCCTGGAAGGTGAGATGGTGCGGGACGACCCGGTCGGCGGGGACGGACACCGCGTCCAGCCGGACGGTGCCGCTGGCCGTCGTACGCTGGCCCATCCCGTCCCAGTCGTCGACCACCGTGACGCCCGGAGCGTCCCGCGGGACGTACGCGACGTGCAGGTTGTCGTCCTCGGCGCGGGCCAGGACGGGGATCCAGTCGGCGAAGAGCGCGCCGGTGGAGTAGTGCTTGACGCCGGTGAGGGTGTACGAGCCGTCGGATGCCGGTTCCAGGCGGGTGCGGATGTCCTGGACGTGCTTGGTGCCCGCCTCCGACTGGGCGTTGCCGAAGCGCCGCCCGGCCAGCACCTCGCCGAAGAAGAACTCCTGCTGCCGGGGCGTTCCCTGACGGCGGAGCACGTTGACGTAGACGAAGTGGTTCTGCGGGATCTGGGCGAGGCTGGCGTCGGCCGAGGCCAGCAGCCGGAAGATCTCCGCGAGGGTCTCCTGGCTCACGTCCGCCCCGCCGTGCTCGGCGGGCACCGTGACGGCCAGCAGACCCGAGGCCGAGAGCCGCGCCAACTCGGCGTGCGGAAGCAGGCGCCCGGCGTCGCGGGCGCTCGCCCCGGCGCGGAACTCGTCCGCGAGTGCGGCGGCCACGGCCAGCGCCTCGGCGTCGTCGGCGATCACCTTGACGGACTCCGAGGCGGCCTCGGCCGGGTCCCTGACTGCGTGCGTGGACACCGGTCAGCCCGCGGCGGCCAGCAGCGGCGTCCGGCCCAGGGCCGCCGAGAACTGGTCGACGACCTGGGTCAGCGCCTCCGCCGTGCCCGGCGCCACGGTGATGCTGCCGTCCTCCCCCACGGTGATGTCCTTGTCGAGGGTGAACCAGCCCTGGACTATGTGCGCGGGGCCCATGGAGTTGAGCACCGGGCGGAGCGCGTAGTCGAGGGCGAGGACGTGCGCCGTGCTGCCTCCGGTGACCAGCGGCAGCACGGTCTTGCCGGTGAGCGCGTACTGCGGGAGCAGGTCGAGCAGGGCCTTGAGCACGCCCGAGTAGGCGGCCTTGTACACGGGAGTGCCGATGACGACACCGTCGGCGCGGGCGAAGAGCTCGGTCGCCTCGACGATCGCGGGATGCCGGAAGTCCGCGCCGAGCAGCGCCTCGGCGGGGATCGTACGGACGTCCAGCGGGATCACCTCGTGCCCCTGTGCGGCCAGCCGTGCGTCGAGGTGACGCAGCAGCTTGGCGGTGCGGGAGGAGACGGAGGGGCTGCCGGAGACGGACAGTACGGTGGCCATGGGGCCCTCTTTCGCAGGCTCGGATCAGTGGTGTCAGGCGTGCGCGGGGACGGATTCGTCCTCGCTGTCCGGCAGTTGGGCCTCCAGCTCGCGCACGAGGGGCAGCACCCGGCGGCCGAAGTACTCGACCTCCTCGTGGTAGTGCAGGAAGCCGAGGAGAAGGAGGTCGACTCCCAGGCGCTTGTAGGCGACGATCCGTTCGGCGATCTGTTCCGGCGTGCCGATCAGCCCCGTACGGAATCCGTCGTTGTACTGGACGAGGTCCTCGAAGCTGGAGTCCTGCCACATGCCCTTGCCGTCGGCGGTGGACCGGCCGGCCTGCTTCACCGCGGCACCGAAGCCCTCGACGGCCTCGGAGTCGGCCTGGGCGACGATCTCGCGGAGCGTCTCGCGGGCCTCGGCCTCGGTGTCACGGGCGATCAGGAAACCGTTCAGGCCGAACTTCGGTGCCTTGCGGCCCACTTCGGCCGCCGCCTTGCGGACGTCCGCGATCTGCTCGGTGACGCCGTCGAAGTCCTTGCCGTTGGAGAAGTACCAGTCGGAGACACGGCCCGCCATGGCGCGGGCGGCGGTGGAGTTGCCGCCCTGGAAGATCTCGGGGTGCGGGCGCTCCGGGGTGTTGAGCGGCTTGGGCTTGAGGGAGAAGTCCCGCAACCGGTAGAAGTCTCCGGCGAGTTCCGTGTGGTCCTCGGTCCAGATCTGGCGCAGGGCGCGGATGAACTCCTCGGAGCGGCGGTAGCGCTCGTCGTGCTCCAGCCACGGTTCGCCGAGGGCGGTGAACTCGCCCTTGAACCAGCCGCTGACCACGTTGACCGCGAAGCGGCCGTTGGACAGGTGGTCTGCGGTGGCGCCGAGCTTGGCGAGGACTCCCGGGTGCCACAGGCCCGGATGGACGGCCGCGATGACCTTGAGACGTTCGGTCGCGAGCAGCAGGGCGAGGCTGAAGCTGGTCGACTCGTGCTGGAACTCGGCGCCGTAGCTGGCCATGTAGCGGACCTGGCTGAGGGCGTAGTCGAAGCCGTTGTTTTCGGCGAGCACGGCGAGTTCGCGGTTGTAGTCGTATCCCCAGTCGGTGCGCTGCTCGATCTTGCTGGTGACCAGGCCGCCGCTGACGTTGGGGACCCAGTAGGCGAAGCGGACGGGTTCTGTTGCGGACACGGAAAGCTCCCGGAGTGCTGTACGCGGGCATGACGAAATGAGGGCCCGGCATTTCCCGCGGAAATGCGGACGGTGGAGCAGGAGCGGTGGGACCCCGAATGGACAGCGTTGCGCAGAGAGCCGCGCGAATGCGCTGTGCGGGGAGAATGCGCCGGTCAAATCGCCGGTACGAGCGGGCGAGCTGCCGGTGCGAAGGGGACCCTACCGTCGGGGGTCGTCAGGCTGCGCGACAACAGACGGAGCTGGAGACACGCGCGAGGTCGACGTGGCGTCGCCGCGTGAGGTCCAGTCGCATCGTCATGTCGTCGATCGTCGCAGCCGCCCGTCCGGGCAGTCAAGGAATAGCCGGCCGGTCTCGTATCCCGGACCGGCGAAATTCACGAAGGCGTGACAGGGAAACCCTTGAACCGGGCCGTCCGGGGGCCGCATTCTGCTGCGGTGCGAACAGAGCAGCTGGAATACATAGCGGCGGTCACCCGGCTGGGCTCCCTGCGCCGCGCCGCCGAGGAACTGCACCTCTCCCAGCCCGCGTTGAGCGAGACGGTGCGGAATCTGGAACGCGAGCTGGGGGTCGATCTCCTGGAGCGCAAACGCTCCGGCGCGCGGATGAGCGCCGAGGGCCGTGAGCTGCTGCCGCACATCGTCAATGTGCTCGACGCCGTGGACCGGCTGCGGGGCGCGGCCGGCGAACAGCACCGCATCAGCCGTATGGTCCGCGTCGGCACGGTGAACGCCGCGACGGTCCCGCTGCTCATTCCCACCGTCCAGGCCTTCCGTACGACGCATCCGCAGACCCAGGTGGAGATCGTCGGCGCCCAGCAGTCGGACATCCACCGGGCCCTGTCGGAGGGTGGTCTCGACCTCGGCCTGGTGAATCATCTCGACGGCGACGACATGCCGGCCGACTTCGAGAGCACCGAACTGCTGCGCGGCCGCCCGGTGTTGTGCGTCCACCCGGACAGCCCGCTCGCGGCCAAGGCCGTCGTCCCGGTCTCCGACCTCCTCGACGAACCACTGATCGCGATGCGCTCCGGCTATGTCATGCACCGCTACGTCCGGCGGCTCCTGGACGGGGACACTCCCGCCTTCTCGTACTCCACCGACGGTGCCGAGATGGGCAAGCTGATGGTCGCCGAGGGGCTGGGCTCCACGGTCCTGCCCGACTTCAGCGTCATCGGCGACCCCCTGGAGCGCCGGGGCGCGATCACCTACCGTCCGCTCTCCGACGACACGACGCGGGTTTTGCTGATGCTCCGGCGCCGCCGGGCGGACTCCGTCCCGCGCGCCGCCGACGACCTGCACACCGCCTTCGTGCACCGGGCCACGGAGCTGGGCGGCAGGCTGACCCACCAGGTCTGATCACGGCCACGACGGGAGGGTGGCGAGCCCTCCTGCACCGTGCAGAGTGCACCCGCCGGACCCGAACCGGGCAAAGCACACCTGTCGGAGCCCTCGTGTCACTACCCTGTGTAGCGCGACCGTAGCGCCCGGGAGGTGAACAGCTCTGTTCATGAACGAGAATGAGAACGACAACGAGGAGTGCGCGCACCACCCCGGGACGCTGCCCGTCCAGCAGCTGCGGCCGGGTGACCACGCGTTCTTCGGTTACGAGGGCGACAGCCACGGCCGGGACGTGATGTCCGCGTTCGTCTGGGCCGGCCTGGCCCGCGGCGAGAAGGTCATCGTCTTCGGCCCGCCGCGGCTGACCGAGGGCCAGCTGTGGTCCGCCTTCGAGGACGCCCCCGGGCTGCTGCTGGCCACGGCGCACCGGACGGGCCGGCTGCGGCTGAGCAGTATGCGGCAACTGATCAGGCCCGACCGGGAGTTCACCGCCGACCGGCAGTGGCAGCGGCTCGTGGAGGAGAGCGCCGCGGCGCGCGCCGAGGGCTTCACCGGGCTGCGCGCCTACATCGACATGGGATGGGTGGCGGACCTCGACGCCGACCTCGACACGGTGATGGACCGCGAGCGGCGGGCCGCGCCGCTGTTCTCCGACGGGTTCTACAGCGAGATCTGTGCCTACGACCGGGACCGCTTCCCCGACCGGGTGCTGCGGGCGATGCGACAGGCGCACCCGCGTGATCTCCTCACCAGGATCGGGCAGTTGAGGTGCCTCCACCTGGGCGGGACGCTCCATGTGGTCGGGGAGGCCGACCTGACCACCCGCAGCCAGTTCACGCGGGCGCTCGACGAGGCGCTCCGCCGCCCGCGCGAGGAGGGGCGCGTCACGGTGGACCTCCGGCGGACCGAATTCCTCAGCGTCCAGTGCGCGCGGGACCTCGTACGGCTGGTGGGCGAAGCGGGCGCCGGGGGCACTGTGCGGATCCGCTGCTCCGCGCGGCACGGCGCGCTGCTGAGCCGCCTGGGCGCCCGGCCGGCCGACATCGAAGTGTCCGGGTGATCGGTCCATGTCTCACACGCCGGGTGACGGTACTCCGTACACCGCTCAGGGAGTTCTGCTGCGCAGCCCGTTCGGCGGCGGGGACCTGCCGCGGCTACGGGTGCTCGTGGCCGGGCACGTGTCCCTCGCCGGGCTCGCGGAACCACGGCGGACGGACTTCGTCACCGCCATGGACGCGGTGGCGACCAACGCCGTCCAGCACGGCGGCGGCCGGGGAGCACTGCTTCTGCTGCGCCGGACGGGTGAACTGGAGTGCCGGATCAGCGACGGGGGCCCGGACGGCACCGGGGCAGTGGGCGCCGGTCTCGCTCGCGGCGGGGAGGATCCCCTGCCGGGCGGGGGCCTGTGGCTCACCCGTCTCGTCACCGACCGGCTCACCATCGCGCCGGACGGCCCGGGGCGGACCGTCAGCTTCGCGATGCGGCTGGCGTGACGTCCGCGCAGCCGGCCGAGCGGTTCAGTCGTCGTCCCGCGTCGGGATCACCACGAGGAAGGCGTCCGACTTGAGGTCCATCACCACGGTCGCGGGCTGACCCTCGGCCCTGCGCAGCGCCGCGTATTCCTCCGCAGGCCACGATCCGCGCGGAGCTCCGGCGGGAAACCGCTCCAACACCTTCGCACTCATACCGGCGTCCACCTCCACGAACGTCTCCGTCAGGGCCTCGTATTCACTTGCCCGCGATCTGCCGGGACATGTCATGACCGTTCCGGGCGGGTCGCTTGCCCGGAAGGAGTACACCGGCGCATCCGCCGGGCGGCTTCGCGTGGAAGGGATCACGAGGGGGCCGACGGAACGGGACAACAAGGTGAACGACACAGCACCCACGCGCGACGACGAGACGGGCCCCGGCCTGCACTGTCTGGTGACCGGCGCCACCGGCTACATCGGCGGGCGGCTGGTCCCGGAACTGCTGGACGCGGGACACCGGGTGCGCTGCCTGGCACGCTCCCCCGCCAAACTGCGCGACTACCCCTGGGCGGGCCGTACGGAGATCGTGCGCGGCGATGTCACCGACTCCGCGTCGGTCGCCGAGGCGATGCGCGGGGTGGACGTCGCCTACTACCTGGTGCACGCGCTGGGCACGGGCAAGGGCTTCGAGGAGACCGACCGCACGGCGGCCCGGATCTTCGGCGAGCAGGCCCGCACGGCCGGCGTCCGGCGCATCGTCTACCTGGGCGGCCTCACCCCGGAAGGCGTCCCCGAGGACCAGCTCTCCCCGCATCTGAGGTCCCGTGCGGAGGTCGGCCGCATCCTGCTCGGCTCGGGGGTGCCCACCACGGTGCTGCGCGCCGCGGTGATCATCGGATCGGGTTCCGCCTCCTTCGAGATGCTGCGTTACCTCACCGAACGGCTGCCGGTCATGGTCACACCCAGCTGGGTGCACACCCGTATCCAGCCGATGGCGGTACGGGACGTGCTGCGCACCCTCGTCGGCAGCGCCCGGATGCCGGCCCACGTCAGTCGGGCCTTCGACATCGGCGGACCCGAGGTGCTGACGTACCGGGACATGATGCGCCGGTACGCCGACATCGCCGGCCTTCCGCACCGGCTGATCGTGCCCGTGCCCGTCCTCACCCCGCGGCTCTCCAGCCACTGGGTCGGTCTGGTCACGCCCGTCCCACGGTCGATCGCGCGCCCGCTGACGGAGTCGTTGCGGCACGAGGTCGTCTGCCACGAACACGACATCGCGCGGTACGTCCCCGATCCCCCGGGCCGGCCGGCCGGTTTCGACGAGGCGGTGTCACTGGCCCTGCAACGCGTGCGGGATGCCCAGGTCTCGACCCGTTGGTCGTCGGCCTCGGTGCCCGGCGCGCCCAGTGATCCGCTGCCCACCGACCCGGACTGGGCGGGCGGCAGCCTCTACACCGACCGGCGCGAGTTGGCCGTCGATGCCACGCCGGCGGCGCTGTGGCGGGTCATCGAGGGCATCGGCGGGGACAACGGCTGGTACTCGTTCCCCCTGGCCTGGTCCGTCCGCGGCCGGCTGGACCGCCTGGTGGGCGGTGTCGGACTGCGCCGGGGCCGCCGCGACGCGGCACGCCTGCGGGTCGGCGACTCGCTCGACTTCTGGCGGGTCGAGGAGATCGAGCCCGGTCATCTCCTGCGGCTGCGCGCCGAGATGCGGCTGCCGGGACTGGCCTGGCTGGAGATGTACGCGGAGGCCGGCGACGACGGGCGGACCCGCTACCGCCAGCGTGCGCTGTTCCATCCGCACGGGCTGCTGGGGCACGCGTACTGGTGGAGTGTCTCGCCGTTCCACGCCGTGGTGTTCGGCGGTATGGCCCGCAACATCGCGAAGGCGGCGAGCAGGGGAGCCGTGGCGAAGGAACCCACGTCCGCGCACTGACGGACCCGGCGCCGGTCCCGCGCCCTGTCCGGCCTCGCTCGCCGCGCTGCGACCTGCGCATCCGCGGGAGCCACCGAGCCCGAATCGACGGAGCCGGCCCCTGTTCGCCGGCCCCTTTTCGCCACCCGCCCCCACCATCCGCACCGGAGCCCCGCCATGAACGTCTCGGTCGTCCTGTTCACCTCGGACCTGCGGCTGCACGACCATCCGCCACTGCGGGCCGCGCTCGACGGGCCGGGCGAGGTGGTGCCCCTCTTCGTGCGCGACCCGGGTATCGACGCTGCGGGCTTCGCCGCGCCGAACCGGCTGGCGTTCCTCGCCGACTGCCTGACGGATCTCGACGCGCAGCTGCGCGAGCGCGGCGGCCGCCTCGTGGTGCGCTCCGGCGACGCCGTCGACCAGGTGGGCAAAGTGGTCGCCGAGGCGCAGGCCGACGAGGTGCACATGGCGGCCGGGGTCAGCGCGTATGCCCACCGCAGGGAGGAGAGGCTGCGCGCCGCTCTGGAGGCGGAAGGGTGCCGCCTCCACGTCCATGACTCCGTGATCACCGCGGTCCCGCCCGGTGCGGTCACGCCCGCCTCCTCGGACCACTTCGCCGTCTTCACGCCGTACTTCCGGCACTGGGCGCGGCTGCAGCTGCGCGACGCGCTCGCGGCGCCCCGGTCGGTCAGGGTGCCGGACGGGGTCGGCTCCGAGCAACTGCCGTCCCGCAGCGGCGTACGGGGAGTCTCGGAGGGACTGGCCGCGGGCGGCGAGACCGGGGCGAGGAAGCGGCTCACGGCCTGGCTGCGCGACGGGATCGTGTCGTACGAGGACCGCCACGACGACCTGGCCGGTGACGCCACCTCGCGCCTCTCGCCCCATCTGCACTTCGGCACGCTCTCCCCCGTGGAGCTGGTCCACCGGGCGCGCCGGGCGGGTGGCTCCGGCGCCGAGGCCTTCGTGCGGCAGCTGGCCTGGCGGGACTTCCATCACCAGGTGCTGGCCGCCCGGCCGGCCGCGGCCGGCGCCGACTACCGCACCCAGCACGACCGTTGGCGGTCCGAGGCGTCCGCGCGGCAGGACGTCGAAGCGTGGAAGGCGGGGCGCACCGGCTATCCGATCGTGGACGCGGCCATGCGCCAGCTGCGCCACGAGGGCTGGATGCACAATCGCGGCCGCCTGCTGACCGGGAGCTTCCTCACCAAGACCCTGTACGTGGACTGGCGGATCGGCGCCCGGCACTTCCTCGATCTGCTGGTCGACGGCGACCTGGCGAACAACCAGCTCAACTGGCAGTGGATGGCGGGCACCGGCACGGACACCCGGCCCAACCGGGTCCTCAACCCCGTGGCCCAGGCCAAGCGGTACGACCCGGACGGGGCATACGTCCGGCGGTGGGTTCCCGAGCTCGCGGGGCTGGACGGCGCCGCCGTGCACGAGCCGTGGAAGCTCCCCGGCCTGGAACGCGCGGCCTACGACTACCCCGGTCCTATCGTTGAACTGGCAGCCGGGCTGGCCCGCTTCAAGCACGCCCGGGGCCGGGACTGAGGGGGCGGCAGCAAGTCCGGCAATCGAGGACGACCTTGCGGGCGCGTACCCGCGTACCCGCCGACCACTTCGCTGAGCACGCACGTGTTGAGGAACCGGCGACAGGAGTTGCCTGCTCGGCCGGCGGCCGGGGTCAGGTCCCCGGGTCCGGTTCGCCGGCGTCGTAGGCGCCCGCGAGGGCGGCGAGGGCGTCTCGCAGGTCCGGTGGCCGGAGCATGCCCGGTGCCTGGTGTCCCGCCCAGCCCGGACCGCCGAGGAGCACGGCGGGCCGGCGGCGCGCTCCCTTCACACCCCAGTGCGTGCCGGCGATGTGCCGGGCGAGCGGAAGGCTCGCCGTGGACCGCGCCTGGGACCACAGGACGACGGCCGAGGGCCCCAGACGGCGTACGGCGGCGGCGAGGGCCTCCACGGGGACGGCGCCGCCGAACATCCGGGTGGGCAGAGCGAGTTCGGCGAGCCCCGCGTCGAGTGCCTCCAGCGGCAGGGTGTGCTGTTCACCGGGGACGCAGGCCAGGACCACGGGGCCTGGTCCGCAGGCGCCCGCGCCAAAGTCGCCGGCCGGACGTGCGGCGCGTCGCAGGACGGTGGAGACATGCCAGGACAGCAGGTGCTCCACCTCGACATAGCGGTCTCCCGAGGACTCCCATTTACGTCCGACGGCGTGCAGCGTCGGCACCATCACCTCCTCCCAGGCGACGACCAGGCCGTACTGCTCCACCAGTGAGGTCAGCCGGTCCTCGACGGCCGGGGCGTCGAGCCGGACCGCGGCGCGGGCGAGCCCGCGGCACTCCTGGCGGGCGTCCCCGAGCGGGAGCGCGCCCGCTGCCCGGGAGCGCCGGCCGCCGGTGCCTGTCCGCCCGTCGGCAGGCGCGGGACCGGTGGCGGGATGTGCGGACGCCTCTTTGGCGGCGCGGGCCGCCTCCGCGGGCGGCACTCCGGCCGAGGTCAGACGGCACATCTCCTCCAGCATCGCCACGTCCTGGGGTGTCCAGCGGCGGTGCCGTCCGTCGGCACGGACCGCGGGCCCCACTCCGTAGCGCCGGTCCCAGGACCGCAGGGTGCTGGGCGACACCCCGAGGCGGCGCGCCAGAGCGCCCGTGGTGACCCCCGTCCACGGACGTCCGGACACCGGTCCGCGCGGGTCCGACAGCTCGCTCTCACCCATACGGCGACGATACGACGCAGAAACGACGCGAGTTGTCCCGGAACGCGTCCGGTGCCCACGATGGGGGCTGTCGGGACGTGCATTCCGCCGCATCGCGAGGAGCCAGGGCCATGACCACACAGACGCTGCCCCCGAGGCCGTCCGCGGAGGAGACGCCGGCCGACGCGGACCTCACCCGGGCCTTCGTGGACGGCGACGAAGGGTCGCCGGCCGCCGCCTACCGCCGCTGGGGCGCCCTGGTGCACACTCTGGCCCGGCGCTCGCTCGGGGATGCGGGGGAGGCCGAGGACGTCACCCAGCAGGTGTTCCTGGCCGCGTGGCGAGGCCGGGGCGGCTACCGGCCCGACCGCGGGACCCTGGCCGGGTGGCTCGTCGGCATCACCCGCCGCAAGATCGCCGACGCCCTGTCCGCCCGGACCCGCCGGACCGGCCTGATCGCGGCCGCCGGCGCCGCCCTCGCGCTCGACGATCACACCATCGGGCATCCGGACGCCGTACTCGACCGGGTTCTTGTCCGGCACGAGCTCGCCAGACTGCCCGGACCCCAACGGCACGTCCTCCACCTCGCGTTCTACGAGGACCTGACCCAGACCCAGATCGCCCGGCGCACCGGCCTGCCGCTGGGCACGGTCAAGAGCCACGCCCGCCGGGGACTTTGCCGGCTGCGCCACTGTCTCCAGCAGGAGGCCGGCCGGTGACCGCCGCCGCGGCCGGGCACATCGCGGGTCCGGTGAGGGACGCGCGAGCCGATTCGACGCACCAACCGTGCGACCGCTGCGGGCCGGGGCGCCCCAGGCCCGGACGTTCCTGCGGATTTCCCGCCGCGCGCCAATCCGCCGCCGTACCGGCTCCGGATCACCTGCGTACCACTCGTCCGTCCTGGAGGACCACCCCGTGAAGGAAGTCGTGGAGATCGGGAGAAACCCCTTTGCCGGGCCGAGCCTGCCGGATCTGATGGGCGAGGTCGCCCGGGGCGACCAGCAGGCCTTCGCCTCCGTCTATGACGCTGTCGCGGGTCCGGTGCTGGGGATCGTGCGACGGGTGCTGCGCGACCAGGCCCAGTCCGAGGAGGTCGCGCAGGAGGTGCTGGTCGAGGTGTGGCGGACCGCCGCGCGCTACCGGCGCGACCGGGGGTCGGTGATGAACTGGGTGCTCACGCTCGCCCATCAGCGTGCCGTGGACCGGGTGCGCTCGGTCGAGGCGTCGGCCGCGCGCGAGACGAAGGCGGCTCTGCTGGACCGTACGCCCGAGTTCGACGAGGTGACCGAGCAGGTGGAGGCCCGTCTCGAACGCGAGCAGGTGCGGCGCTGTCTGCGCACGCTGACCGAACTCCAGCGGGAGTCCGTGACCTTGGCGTACTACCGCGGCCTGACCTACCGCGAAGTGGCGGAGCTGCTGGCGCTTCCGCTGGGGACGGTGAAGACCCGGCTGCGCGACGGTCTCATCCGGCTGCGCGACTGCCTGGGGGTGACCGCGTGACCACCGTCGACCTGCACACCCTCACCGGCGCGTACGCGCTGCACGCCCTGTCCGAGGGTGAGCGCGACGCGTTCGAACGGCACGCCGCGGACTGCGAGGCCTGCGCGCTGGAGGTCCGCGAGCTGGCCGAGACCGCCACCCGTCTGGGCCTCGCGGTCTCCGCGTCCCCGCTGCCCGCCCTCAAGAGCCGGGTCATGCAGCGGATCACGGCCGTCCGCCAGGACGCGCCCCGCACCGTTGCGCCCCCGCCGTCCGTGCGGGCGGTCTTCCGGGCACGTGGTCTGACACGGTGGGTGCCGGCCGCGTGTCTCGCCGCCGCGGCCGCCCTCGGTGGCACGGCCGTATGGCAGCACGACACCGCGCAGGACGCCCGGAACCAGGCCCGGCAGGCCGAGGCACATGCCGATGAGCTGGCCGCGGTCCTCGGCTCCCCCGACGCCAGGACGCGTACCGCGAAACTGGGTGATGGGGCCCGTGGCACCGTCGTCGTCTCCCAGAGCCGCGACGAGGCGGTGTTCATCGCCTCGGGGATGGCGAAGCCGCCGAACGGCAAGGTCTACCAGCTCTGGTTCGACGACGACGGCACCATGCGGCCGGCCGGGCTGATGGATCCCGGGCGGACCACCGAGGCGGTCCTGCTGGACGGCTCCGTCGGCCGGGCGTCCGGCATGGGCGTCACCGTCGAACCGGCCGGCGGCTCGCCCGCACCGACCTCCGCCCCCGTGGCCCTGCTGAACTTCCCCGTCTGACCGTCCCGTCCCCTCCCGGCCTCCGGGACGGGACGGTCACCCCCGCGTCGCCGGCCGGCACCGGTGGTCAAGAGTCCCGCCGACCGGCGGCCGAGCCGTCGATCCGCGGCCTGACGTGCCACCTCACCGCCCTCGGGAACGGCCGCGCCCCCTGGCGCCTGCTACCTCTCTCCAGCACTACACATAAGGAAGAAATAAGAGCAGAATGTACTTAACCGGCTCTTACCGCATTCCGTACCAGACGCGGTGAGGTCTGCCAGAGAGACAAAGGAGACGAACCATGGCCAACGTCTCGCACACCAGAGGTGACATCTCGAGCCACCCTGATGTCCCAGAAATGCGGGACCGCTACGCCCGCATGCTCGGTGGTCGCGATGTCGCACTCGTGGACGGACCGGTGTTCCTGCTCGGTCTGTACTGCGCGGCATCCCCGTGGATACTCCACTACACGACAAGCCAGCCCCCGCTCGTGGTCCACAACCTGATCATGGGCATCGCGATCGGCCTGCTGGCTCTCGGATTCACCATGGCACCGGAGAGGATGTACGGCCTGAGCTGGGCCATGTGCGCGATGGGCGCATGGATGATCATCTCGCCCTGGGTCGTCGGCACGAGCCCGGACACCGGAGTCGTGATCAACAGCATCATCATCGGCGCGCTGGCCGTGGTGCTGGGGATGCTGTGCGCGTTCACGACGATGAGAGGCCCGACTCGGACGTAACAGGGAAACCGTCGTCATGCCCGGCCGGCCCGCCCAGCGCGGGCCGGTCTTCTGCGTGCGGCCCGGTGCCGGCCGGTAGTGGCCGCAGGCGCCGGCCTCAGCGGTTCGGGACAGACCACGGCTCCCTCGACAGCGGACGTCCGGTCTCGATGAACGACTTCAGGTTGGACAGCACCGCCGCCCAGCCGCCTGCCGCGTTCCTCAGCATGGTGTCGTCGGCCAGGTCCTCATGGGTGACGGTGAGCCGGACGATGCCGCCGTGCGGCCGGACGTCGAAGGTGACCCGCGAGTACCTGTCCTCCTGGCCCTCCTCCTCGGGTGCGACCCACGTCGTCACCAGCCGGGTCGGCCGCTCGCTCTCCACGACGGTGCCGACCACGTCGGCGATGTCCGAGCCGTCCGTGCGCCGGTGCTCCCAGCGGGAACCGGGCTGCCAGTCGGAGACGTTGCGGTGACCCCAGTAGGTGGCCGTCAGGTCGGCGTCTGTCAGGGCGTCCCAGACCCGCTCGGGCGTGCTCTCGATGTAGATGACGTACACGAAGCTCGGTTTGTCGGTCATGGTTCCCTCGGCTCGTCGCTTGAGGTCGCTCAGCGCACGCAGACGCGGGCGCTCGAATTTGTCGATCCACCGCTCCTGGATCTCGTGGAGCGGGACCGGATTGAGGTAGTGCAGCCGCTCCCGCCCCCGGCGCACCACGGCGACCAGGTTGGCGGCCTCCAGGACGCCCAGATGCTGGGTCACCGACTGACGCGTCATGGCGAAGTGCTCGCACAGCTCGCCCAGCGTCTGACCGTTGTGCTCGTGCAGCCGGTCGAGCAGTCGCCTGCGCGTCCGATCGGCCAGCGCCTTGAACACCTGGTCCATCCCGGGGTCATCCTCTGATCGCACACTCAACGTTATGCAGGCAATTACTTGCATGTCAATCGGAGGGGCTGGATGATCCCGGCGCTGAAGGAGCGCCGCTCCCCCGCCGAGATCACCAGCGGATACGCGTCGTCGGTTGAGCGGAGCGGCCAGTACCGGATATTCGCTGGCCGGGCGAACCCTTGCCGCGCACACTGACGCCGTGAGTCGAACTGTGAGCGCGTGGGTGACGTCTGGTGAGGACTTCCTCGGAGTTGTCGGCCCCTTGTCGGTGGACGTTCCGTGGTGGTCCGAGGTGGAGCCCGTCGTCGGCCGGCTGGAGGACGCGCTCGGTGTTCCGGTGCTGGTGCTACGGCTGCTGTCCGTGGACGGCGGCGAAGGGGCGCGGGACGGCCATGTGACGTACCACGTCGAGGCGTTGGAGCACCCGGATCCCGGCAGGCTGGACCATCTCCCGGTCGATCAGGGCGTGTTGACCGGCCACCAGGAGTTCCGGTCGCCGTGGGCGCGCCCCGACGGGCTGCGGGAACTTCTCGACTGGGCGACGGGGGCGCTGGCCTCGGCGGGACGTCCGGTGACCGGTCCTGTCGAGCAGCGCCGGACATGGAATCTGGCGGGGCTCTTCCGGCTGCCCACCGCGCGGGGCCCGGTCTGGCTCAAGACCACCCCGCACTTCGCCGCCGACGAGCCCACGGTCATCGGGGCGTTCGCGGCAGTGGACCGCGGGCTGGTCCCGGCGGTCCTCGGTGCCGGCGACCGCCGCATGCTGATGGAGCACATCCCCGGTGAGGACTGCTGGGGCGCGTCCGCCGAGACCGTCCAGGCGGTGGTGGGCCGCTTCGTCGCGGCGCAGGCGGCCCTCGCGTCCCGGCGCCCGACCGGTCTGCGGGACGGCCGCGCGGCAGAGCTCGCCGCCGAGGTCAACGCGCTGCTCGACGGCCCGGTCGCCCAGGAGCTCACCGCCGAAGAGGTGGCCGGTGCACGGGAGTTGGCCAACGGCTGGGCCCAACTCGCGGGGTGCGGCCTCCCTGACACCGTGGTGCACGGCGACTTCCACCCGGGCAACTGGCGCAGCGACGGCGGCCCGCCGGTCGTCGTCGACTTCGCCGACGCGTACTGGGGCCAGCCTGTCCTGGACGCCCTGCGCCTCTGCGACTTCCTTGCCGAGGAGGTACGGCCGGTGGCCGTTCGCGCCTGGGTCGACGCCTGGACGTCCCTCCTCCCGGCCGGCGATCCGGCCCGCGCCCTCGAACTCGCCGAGTGCCTCGCCCCGCTCGCGTACGCCGTCCGCTACCAGGAGTTCCTGGACGGCATCGAGCCCTCCGAGCGGCTCTATCACGAGGGCGAGCCGGCGGCGGAGCTCCGCACGGCCCTCCGCCTCGCCCGCAACCCGAGCCCGCTCTTCGCCCCGGGCACCGCTGCCGCGTCCTCAGGGGGCGGGATCCTGCCGACGCCGGGTCCGGCGATGACTCGCTGAGCCCTGGGGGGCCACACCGGCTCCCGCAGGGACCCGGGGCCGGGGCTCGCTTCGCGTGACCGGCGCCGTAGCCGGATCTCTGAGGTCAGTCGATCCGGTCAAGGCCGGCGATGGACCACGCCTGGATATGCTGGCGGCCCGAGGGGGGACTTGGGGGGGGCAGCGATGACCGGGGGCAACGACGACGTCGGCGAGATCCCGACGCCACCGCGCTTGGGTGCTGTTGTCGATCTGGCGCCGGTGCGTGATCGCGACCGGCCGGTGTGGCTGACGCTGAGCGAGGACGGCACGATCAGCCGGTGGGACGTGGCAGCCGGCAGCCACGAGACGGTCGGGGCCACCACCGTTCCGGCGGAACCCGGTCGCGCACCATGGAATGGCTACGAGCTCCG
The DNA here is from genome assembly GCF_042881375.1 of Streptomyces sp. NPDC058274. Classification (NCBI taxonomy): domain Bacteria; kingdom Bacillati; phylum Actinomycetota; class Actinomycetes; order Kitasatosporales; family Streptomycetaceae; genus Streptomyces; species Streptomyces sp. NPDC058274. The sequence continues at coordinate 140,416 of NZ_JBHVXW010000009.1, read as the reverse complement.
CAGACACCTTCATGCCTCCCATGACGGTATGTTCGCCGCGGTGGTCAACGACCACGGCCTGTTCGGCGAGGTGGTCGACCTCAGCACCGGCGAGGTCACTCTGGCTCTGGACAATCAGGGTGATGAAGAAGAGACAGTGCCGTTCTCACTGGAGTTCACGCGAAGTGGTGGGCGTTGCGTCGTCATCCACCGCACCGCCTGGAACCGGCTGGATGTGTCGGACGCGCAGACCGGAGCACTGCTGACCGACCGCACGCTCCCCACGCGTGCAGACCCGCAAGCCGTGCTGGAGCACGACCTCGACTACTTCCACGGCGCGCTGTATGTGAGCCCCGATGGAAAGCGGATCCTGGACGACGGCTGGATATGGCAGCCGGCCGGGATCCCTGCGGTGTGGGATCTCGGCCCATGGATCGAGGGCAACGTCTGGGAGTCCGAGGACGGTCCGAGCCGGGTCGATCTCTGCGACCGGTGGTACGACTGGAATCGTGCCGTGACCTGGATCGACTCGACCCGGGTCGCCGTCGAGAGCCTCGGCCACGACGACATTGACACGCGCCCCGGGGCACGGATCATCGATACGAGCCGAACCGGTCGAAGTGAACCGCCGCGGAGGCCGAGGGCCGTGGAACTCCTCGCGTTCGAAGGGCCCACCGGGCGCTTCTTCAGCGATGGCACCCACCTGTTCAGTTGTGGTGACACCGGTCTGTCGCTATGGGATCCGGCTGAGGGGAAGCTTCTGGGCACCATTCCCGGCTTCTCCCCCGCGTACTACCACCCGGGTGCCCGGCAGTTCTTGCAGCTCGCCGACGGCGTGGTCCGCCACTGGACCGCACGACGGGTCCCGTAGTCGCGCCCGCGGGACCCGACGGCGAGCTTCCGTCCGTGTCGTGCCGCGATCGCCCGGGCGCAGGCCGCGATCCCCCGGGACGCCGCGTGCGCACAGGCTGGGGCATGCCGTTGTTCTACGCCTCAGGCCCCAGCCGGTTCCGCGTCCGGTGTGCGAGGTGCGAGGTACTCCTCAGTGATCTCTTTCGGGCCGAAGGGCCACACCTTTTCGAAGCGCGCCCACAGGACGAAGGCCACGCAGCCGAGCGCCACCCAGGCCAGGGACCATTCGATGGGGTGACGGCCCGGGGAGTTCTTGTCCGCGTACCCGTAGATGGTCAGCCAGCCCACGAGGGCGACGATGCTCGGCACGGGGTAGAGCCACATGCGGTACGGGCGGCGCAGCGCGGGCTGGCGTTTGCGCAGGACCGTGAGGGCGAGGATCTGGGCCAGTGCCTGGACGATGACCATCACCGTGGTGAGCAGCTGGATCAGCGTGGCCAGGTCGGTGTGGCGGCCGATGAGGAAGCCGATCGCGGTGATCACGCCCATCGTCGCCAGGCCCAGCATCGGGAAGCGGTGCCGGGGGTGCAGCCTGGCGTAGGGGCGGAAGAAGACGCGTTCCCGGGCGGCGTCGTACGGGACGCGCGAGCCGCCGAGCAGTCCGGTGAAGACGGAGGCGAAGGCCGTGATGAGGATGAGCACCGTGACCGTGTCGGCCGCGCCCTTGCCCCAGGTCTTCTCCAGGACGGCGGAGGCCACGGACGTCGAGGCGATGTCGCCGGGGTCGGTCATCCGGTGCCAGTCGATGACGCCCAGGGTGCCGATCTGGAGCAGCAGGTAGATCGCCATGATGCCGAGGATCGAGAAGACGATGGAGCGCGGGAGCGTGCGGCCCGGGTCCTTGATCTCGGCACCCATGTAGGCGGTGGTGTTGTAGCCGAGGTAGTCGTAGATGCCGATGGTCAGGCCCGCGGCGAAGCCGGTCCAGAAGTGGTTGCTGGTCAGCTCGAAGGCGTGCGCGGGATAGGTGAAGGCCAGGTCGGGGCTGAAGTCGGTGGCAGCGGCCAGGATCACCAGGAGGACCGAGGTGATCATGACGGCCCACATCACGGCGGTGATCCGCGCGATGTGCTCGATGCCCCGCCACAGCAGCAGCACCACCAGCGCGACGATGCCGAGCCCCACGAGGTCCCCGGTGGTCTCCCCCATGCCCGGCGCCAGATAGCCCAGGTACTGGACGAAGCCGACCACTCCGGTGGACATGATCAGCGGGATGAACAGCATGGCCGTCCACACGAACAGGAACGGCATCAGACGTCCGGTCCGGTACTGGAAGGCCTGGCGCAGATAGACGTAACTGCCGCCGGAACCAGGCATCGACGCGCCCATCTCGGCCCATATGAGTCCGTCGGCGAGTGCCAGCACGGCGCCCGCGAGGAACCCGACGACCGCCTGCGGGCCGCCGAACGCCGCGACCATGAGGGGGATCGTGACGAACGGTCCGATGCCGCACATCTGGCTCATGTTGATGGCGGTCGCCTGGAACAGACCGACGCGACGGACGAAGCCACCCGTGGGGGGCGGGCTACCGGACATGGGGCCTCCTGAGACGAGACGCGGGGAGAGGTACGAAGTGACGGCCGACGCCGCTGGGCGGCCGTCGGATCAAGGGCGGCGGGTAACCGGCCGGCGCTGGGCTCCCCTCGGCTCGCCCGGCGAGGCTGACTGGGCGATAAAGTTAAGGAGCCTTACTAGATGCGTCAAGGGGCTGTCCCTCATGCGTGAGAATGGTGCGATGCCCGCCAGCGACGTCGCAGAGCAGCCCGAGCAGCCCTGGAGCCGCAGGCGGCTGCGCAGCACCAACGAGCGACTGCTGCTCGACCGGCTGCGCACCGGCGGCGCCGCGTCGCGCGCCCAGCTGGCCCGTGAGACGGGCCTGTCGAAACCGACGGTCTCCAGCGCGCTCGCCGCACTGGAGGAGGCCGGACTGGTCCGCGAGGCCGGCACCCACGCGCCGGAGCGCGGCCGGGTGGCGGTCCTGTACGCCCCCGATCCCGCGGCCGGTCACGCACTCGGCATCGACATCGGCCGCGGCTGGCTGCGGGTGGCGCTGGCCAGTCTGGACGGCGAGGTGGTGGCCCGCGCCGACGTCCGCAACCGGGCCCGTACCTCGGGCGCCATGGCCGATCTGGTCGTGAGCACCGCGCACCAGGTGGTCGCCAACTCCGGTGTGCGTCCGGACGAGGTGGCGCACGCGGTGGTGGGCACACCGGGTGTCTACGACGAGAAGCGGCGGCGGGTGCGCTACGCGATGCATCTGCCCGGCTGGGGCCGCGCGGGCCTGTTCGACCGGATGCGCGACGAGCTCGGCATTCCGCTGGAGGTCCACAACGACGCCAACCTCGCCGCGCTGGGCGAGTACACGTACGGCGCCGGAGCCGGCAGCCGGCTCTTCGCGTACATCATGATCGGCACCGGACTCGGCATGGGTGTCGTCAGCGAAGGGCGGCTCTTCACGGGCGCGCACGGCGGAGCCGGGGAGATCGGCTTCCTGCCCTGGCCGGGCGGCCAGAAGCCGGACACGCTGGAGGACGCGGTGTCCGGCGAGGCGGTCGTCGAGTCGGCCCGGCTGTTCGGCATGACCGGCCAGCTCACCGCGAAGGCGGTCTTCGATGCGGCACGGCAGGGAAACCCCGCCGCGGTCAAGGCCGTCGGGCTGGAGGGCGAGCGCATCGCGCACACCGTCGCCGCGGCGGCCGCGGTGCTCGACCCCGATCTGGTGGTGCTGGGCGGCGCGGTGGCCCACAGCGTCGATCTGCTGCTGCGCCCGGTGCGCGAGACGCTGCGCACCCTCACGCCGTTGCGCCCGAAGGTCGTGCCCAGCCGGCTCGGTGAGGACGCGGTGCTGCTCGGCGCGGTGGCGACGGCCCTGGGCACCGCCCGGGACGTGGTGTTCGAGCGTCGTTCGGCGTTGTGACTCCGGGCCCGCGGGCCGTAGTTCCGCCCGGCGCGGTGATTGACATGGATAGCTCAGCCGCCTAGCTTGTGGGCCCAGTTAGTAAAGTTTCCTAACTTGCAGTGCCGTAGCGCGGATGCTCCCCCACCTCCCAAGGAGACCACCGTGTTCCACCGCCCTGCCCTCGGACGGCGCTTCGCGACGGCGGCCGTCGCCCTGGGCCTCCTCGGCACCCTGTCCACCAGCGCGTGGGCCGGCGCCCACAACAGCGGACCGGCGGCCGCTCACCGCCCCCGCGTCACCTTGGTCGCGGCCACCCCCGGCAGCACCACCGCGCTCTCCGGGTACGCGATCCAGTCGACGGCGAAGGTCACCGACTCGGCGGCGGCCGTCTCCAGCCCCGGCTACCCGGCCCGTGACTGGTACCCGGCCGGTTCACGTTCCACGGTGCTCGCGGCACTGCTCGCGAACGGGAAGTACGCCGACCCGTTCTACTCGGCCAACCAGCAGAAGATCCCCCCGGCCGACTTCGACGTCCCCTGGTGGTACCGCTCGGACTTCACCGTGCCGGACACCTCCGCACGCACCTATCTGGACTTCAGCGGGGTGATCTCGGCGGCGGACGTCTACGTCAACGGCCGGCAGATCGCCACGGCCGCCGATGTGGCGGGCGCCTACACCCACCACGAACTGGACGTGACCTCCCTGGTGCGGGCGGGCACGAACACGGTCGCCTTCCGTATCCAGCCCAATGACCCGAACAAGAACCTGACCATGGGCTGGATAGACTGGCTCCAGCCGCCGCCCGACGAGAACATGGGGATCGTCCGCGACGTCCTCGTCCGCCGGGGCGGCCCGGTGGCCCTGCGCGACGCGCACGTCGTGACCAAACTGGACGTCCCGTCGCTCGCCTCCGCGGACCTCACGGTCAAGGCGAAGGTCCGCAACGACTCGGACAGCCCCGTCACCGCCGAGGTCAACGGCACCATCGGCTCGGTGACCTTCGCCAGGACCGTCTCTCTCGCCGCGCACGAGACAAAGGCGGTCACCTTCGCCCCGGCCGACGTGCCGGGGCTGCATCTGACGTCCCCGAAGGTCTGGTGGCCCGCGGGCATGGGCGGACAGCCACTCTACGGCCTCGATCTGACCGCGTCCGCCGCCGGCACCGTTTCGGACACCGCCCACGAGGACTTCGGCATCCGGGACGTGAAGGCCCCGCTCAACTCCGACGGCGCACGGCAGTACAGCGTCAACGGCCGCAAGCTGCTCATCAAGGGCGGCGGCTGGTCCCCCGACGAGTTCCTGCGCTGGGACCGCACCTATGTCGAGGACCGGCTGAAGTACGCGCTCGATCTCGGCCTCAACACCATCCGGCTGGAAGGGCACATCGAGCCGGACGAGTTCTTCGACCTCGCCGACCGCTACGGCGTCCTCACGCTGCCGGGCTGGGAGTGCTGCGACAAGTGGGAGGGGAATGTCAACGGGGACGAGCGCGGCGACAAGTGGACCGCGGCCGACTATCCGGTCGCCAAGGCGTCGATGGCCGCCGAGGCCGCCCGCCTGCGCGACCACCCGAGCGTCATCTCGTTCCTGATCGGCAGCGACTTCGCGCCCGACGCGACGATCGAGAAGAACTACCTCGACGCCCTCCAGGCCGCCGACTGGCCGACACCCGTGGTGGCCGCCGCCTCCGACAAGTCCTCGCCGGTCTCCGGCCGTTCGGGCATGAAGATGACCGGGCCCTACGACTGGATCCCGCCGGACTACTGGTACGCCAAGCGCGAGGGCGGCGCCACCGGCTTCAACTCCGAGACCAGCGCGGGCCCCGACATCCCCACGCTCGACACCCTGCGCCGCATGATGACCCCCGCGGAGCTGGACACCCTCTGGAAGAACCCCGACGCCAAGCAGTACCACCGCTCACCGTCGTCGACCTTCGGCACCCTGAAGATCTACGACAACGCGCTCGCCGGACGCTACGGCCCCGCTTCGAGCCTGGCCGACTACGTCCGCAAGGCCCAGCTCGCCCAGTACGAGAACGTCCGCGCCCAGTACGAGGCCTACGGGCGCAACGCCACCGACTCCTCGAAGCCCTCGACCGGCGTCGTGTACTGGATGTTCAACAGCGGATGGACCTCCCTGCACTGGCAGTTGATGGACCGTTACCTCGACCAGGGCGGTGCCTACTTCGGCGCCAAGAAGGCCAACGAGCCGTTGCACGTCCAGTACTCGTACGACGACCGCTCGGTGGTCGTGGTGAACAGCCGGCACACCGGGGCGTCCGGCCTCACGGCACGCGTCACCCTCTTCAACACCGACGGCTCCCAGAAGTACGACCGTACGGCCACCGGCGTGAGTGTGGGCGGAGACGGCGCACGCAGCACGGCGCTCACCGTGCCGTCCTCGGTGAGCGGTCTGTCGACGACGTATCTCGCCCGTCTGACACTCACCGACGCCCAGGGCAAGGAGGTCAGCCGCAACGTCTACTGGCTCTCCACCAAGCCGGACACCCTCGACTGGGCCAACACCGACTGGTACTACACGCCGACGACGAGCTACGCCGACCTCAAGGGCCTCAGCTCGATGGCTCAGGTCCCGGTCTCGGCCACCGCGTCGACGGCCGAGGGCACGGACGGCACGTCGACGACGACGGTCACCGTACGGAACACCGGGACCGGCAGGACGCCCTCGCTGCTCACGGACGTGCACCTCGTGGACGCGACGGGCAAGCCGGTGCTGCCGGTTCAGTGGTCGGACAACCAGGTCAGCCTGTGGCCGGGCGAGTCGACGACCCTCAAGGCCACGTACCGGACAGCCGATCTGCACGGCTCCCCTGCCCGGGTGCGCGTCTCCGGGTGGAACACGCCGGAGCGAACGGTCCCGGTGAGGTGAATGCAGAGGGGGCGGGCCCCGGCAACGGGCCCGCCCCCGTCGCTCAACTCACGTTGACCGCCGTGTCGTCCAGGACGAACGACGTCTGCAGGGTGGAGCCTTCGACGCCGGTGAACTTGACGGTGACCGTCTGCCCGGCATACCCGCTCAGGCTGAAGCTGCGCTGGGTGTACCCCGAACCGGCGTTCAGGTTCGAGTAGGTGGCCAGGGTCGACAGCACGGTGCCACCACTGTTGAGGACCTGGGCCTTGAGGGTGTCGTACGCCGTGCTGGTGGTCGTCTCGGCCGTGACCACGTGGAGATAGAAGCTCAGGGTGGCGGCGCAGCCGGACGGGATGGTCACCGACTGGGCCAGTGTGTCGGTGTGCGCGGAGCCGTAGCCGTTCAGCCAGGCCTTGTACGAGCCCGTACGGGCGGCTTCGCCGGAGTCGTTGGTGATCACCCCGCTGCTGGTCGTCCAGGACGAACTGCCCGACTCGAAACCGGGGTTGGCGAGCAGCTGGGCGGCTGTGCAGGTGCCGCCTCCACCGCTGCTGCTGCCCCCGGCGAGCCACTCGGTGGCGTTGAGGGCGAGGGCGGCGTTCGTCGCACCGGAGTCGTTCCAGCCGTCGTACAGCGTGTTGCCGGACTGGCCGGTGCCGTCGTCGATCGGGGAGCTGTCGCCCCAGAACGCGACGCGGCCGCTGCCGAACGTGCTGGTGGCGAAGAAGGCGCCCGTGTTCCCGGAGTAACCGGTGCGGTAGAGCAGGCCCTTGACGGCTCCGTTGTCGGCGGGCTTGAGCGTGGCCGTCGTACCGCTGGCGATGAGGCTCTTGCTGACCGTGCCGAAGGATCCGTGCAGGACCGCGTTGGAGCTGTCGCTGACGGCGCTCGGGTAGTCCGAACTGATGCTCAGCGAGTCGATGGAGAAGCCGAACGGGTCTGTGCTGTCGACACTGTTGTTGGTCATCAGGTCGTTGAGGATCTCGACCGCGTCCTCGCCGTCGTTGTTGCGGTCGGCGCCGGTGTGGTCGGAGATCATGAACAGGCCGCCGCCGTTCTTGACGAACGTCATGATGGCGGTCTTCTCGGCCGTGGTGAAGAGCGTGTTCGGTTCGGGCAGGACCAGGGTGTCGAAGTTCTTCAGATCGGTGGTGGCGGAGCCGCCGTAGGAGAGGCTGGAGCCCGAAGGCAGCGTCTTGAGGCTGTAGTTGCCGGTCTTCTGCAGGGCTACGCCCCAGGACGAGATCGCGCCGGTCCAGTCGGTTTCGGCGGAGGGTGTGGAGTCCTGGCCCAGGGGGTCGGGCTGACTGGTGGAGAGGATCCAGTCGGCGTTGCCGGCCGTCTCGGCGTGCGCGTTGTCGAACAGGACGCGGTGGGGGGTGGCAGCGGCGGCCGGAGCGGCCGAGGACGCCTGGACGGCGGCGCCCGTGGTGAGCAGTCCGAACACGGTCAGCGCCGTGGTGAGTCTGTGGCGGGACCTTCTGAATCCGAGCATCCGGCAAACCTCCGTGAGGGGTGGGGAGAGGCGGTGCGGGCGCCAGTCTGCGCGCGTAGAACGGCCGTTGACCGAGCCCCGCACGACAGGCCATTGAACGGTACATGGCAAGTCGGGGTACTGAACAGAAGACCGTGACCGGCAGGGTGGGACTGACTCCCCCTCGAAGGGGAAGACGCCCGGTGCGGGGAGCGACTGGCTCCGCCTCGAACGGGAAGACGCCCGGTGCGGGGAGTTCCGACGAAGAGGGGCAGAGATGGAGATCTCGGGCATCATCAGTGCCATCGTGATCGGTATCGTCATCGGCGTTCTGGGCCGGCTGGTCGTCCCGGGGCGCCAGCGCATCGGCATCCTGTGGACGATCGCGGTCGGCATCGTCGCCGCGTTCATCGGCGCGGGCATCGCGGCGGCGTTCGGTGTGGCCGACACCGACGGGATCGACTGGGTCGAGTGGCTCATCCAGATCGCTCTGGCCGCCCTCGGCGTGGCCGCGCTGGACCGGGCGAAGGCGCACCGCTGACGGACGCCTGCACGGCACCGGCCCGTCGCCTGCGGCGGGAGGCGGTTCCGGTGTTCCGGGTGCTGGACGCCTGCCCCGGCACCCGACGGCTCACCGTGCCGAGGGTCCGGCACCTGTTGACCGGAGCCGCTCCCGCGTCGGGAGCGGCTCCGCCCCTGCGCGGGCAAAACCTGTTGCGGGCGTCGCGAAACGGCGGCTAGCTTCTGCGGGCTCACCACCGCATCCCGCAGCCCACGGAGACACCTTGCCCCTGCGCATCACGCCCCTGACCGATCCCGAGCCCACGCCGTCGAGCCGACGGCTGGCATGGCTCGCCTCCGACGACGGGGGTGTGCCCGTGGGTTCCGCCTTCGTGCGGCTGTTCACGAAGGAGGGGCAGGAGCATCTTGCCGAGCTCGAAGGGGCGGTGCATCCCGCGGAGCGCCGGCGGGGCGCCGGGACGCGACTGCTCGACGCGGCCGTCGACGCGGCCCGTGCCGATCGTCGCCGGTCGCTGATCGCGCAGGCCGAGGCGGAGTCGCCCGGCGATCTGTTCCTGGCGGCGCGCGGTTTCCGGCGGGTGCTGGCGCTGACGTACGCGCGGCTGCCGCTGGCCGACGCGCCGCTCGACCGCATCACCGCCCTCGCCCAACAGCCGCACCCCGGTTACGCGTTGGTGCACTGGGACGGCACGGTGCCCGGGGAACTTGTGCAGACCTTCGCCGACTCACGGCGGGCCATGGACGACATGCCGATGGAGGGGACCGACTACGGGACGGTCGCCTGGGACGTGGAGCGGGTGGTCACGGCCGCCGAGACGATCGCGAAGCGCGGGGAGCTGCTGCACACGGTCGCGGCCGTGGACACCTCGGACGGCTCGGTCGTCGGCTTCTCGGAACTGGTCGTGCCGGGCGACGGAAGAGGGGACGGGCAGCACTACGGCACCGGCGTGCTGCCCGAGCACCGCGGACACGGACTCGGGCGCTGGATGAAGGCGGAGTCGATCCGGCGCGCTCGCGCACGGCACCCCGAGCTCGGCGGGCTGCTGACCGACACCGCGGACAGCAACGCGGCGATGAACGCGGTCAATGACGCCCTCGGATACCTGCCGACGCACCGGGCAGTGGAATACCAGCTGGATCTGTGACGAGACCGGTTGATCGTCAACTCGGCGTCGTGCAGCGCGTGTTGGCTGCCTCGGTGGCGATCCGTGCGCTCTCTCGGCCGGACCGACCGACCGGGCCGAGACCGTCGCCCCGCCCCCACCGGTCACGTCGCTGATCTGCGGCTCCGTGCGCTCTCTCGGCCGGACCGACCGACCGGGCCGAGACCGTCGCCCCGCCCCCGCCGGTCACGTCGCTCACGCGTCCGGCGCAACCCGGCCCGCGTCGACCGCGTACACGTACGGCGTCGTCGTGGTCAGGGGCACGAAGCCGAGGCGGGCGAGGACCGGGCGGCTCTGGCTGGAGGCGTCGACCTGGACGTAGCGGTAGCCGCGGTCGGCGGCGACCCGGGCGCGGTGGGCCACGAGGGCGCGGTAGATGCCGCGGCCGCGCCAGCCCTCGACCGTGCCCCCGCCCCACAGCCCGGCGAACCGGGCGCCCGGCACGAGTTCCATTCGGGCCGCGCTGACCGGTGTGTCACCGGCGAGGGCGACCACGGCGACGACGTTGTCCGCGTCGCCGGTCACCTGGGCGAGCAGTTGGTGGCGCAGCCGGGTGCCGTCCGTACCGAAGGCCTGCTCATGGACGTCCGCCACCAGGTCGACTCCGGCCCGGTCGGTGACGGGGAGCAGCCGTACGCCTTCGGGCGGCTCGGCGTCGAGCGTCAGATCGCCCAACTCCGCGATCATCAATGTCTCTTCCGCCTCGGCGGTGAACCCGGCCGCCGTCAGCCGCTGCCAGAGGTCCTCCGGCTGGTCATGCCCGTAGAGCTTCCACTCGAAGTCACGCCCCAGCCCGGTGAAGTACCGCACCTGCTCGGCAATCGCCGCGTCGGCGGTCGATTCGTCGAGGTCCGACCAGACCACGCCGTTCCAGCCCCGCTCGGTGCCGACCTGGCGCACCACCCGGCCCAGGTGATCGATCCGGGCGCCCGGACCGTCGGGCCGCGCACCCTCCCGCATGTCCCGGTCGAACAAAGCCAGTACCCCAACGTGATCCATGTGCTCACTCCAGCATCAGTTGAGAGGGCAAGCAATGGGATAAGTCGGGCAATCAGTCGGCCGGCGGCCCGTGAGGCACCCCGGGCGCTCCTGGTACGCCCGTCGGTACGCGCTGTTCCCGGCTCCGCTCGTCACGCACGGTTTTCGTCCGCCGTTCGACACGGGCCCTGCTCGGCGGCTGTTCGGGCGCGGTGTCGTCCACCATGGACTCCGTCCCCGACCGGAGAACCCGACGACCGCATCCCCGGACCCCGGAAGAAGACCGAAGCACATGACCATCCGTGTCCTGCTCGCCGACGACCAGGCGCTCCTGCGAGCCACCTTTCGCATCCTGATCGACTCCTGCACCGATCTGGAGGTGGTCGCCGAGGCCACCGACGGCAGGGAGGCGGTCGAGCTCACCCGTGTCCACCACCCCGATGTCGTCCTGATGGACATCCGTATGCCCGGCACCGACGGGCTGACCGCCACGACCACCATCTGCGCCGACCCGGACCTGGCCGCCACCCGTGTCCTCATCCTGACCACGTTCGAGATCGACGAGTACGTCGCCCAGGCCCTGCGCGCCGGTGCGAGCGGGTTCCTCGGCAAGGACGCCGGGGCGGACGCCCTGCTCGCCGCCGTCCGTACGGTGGCCTCCGGAGACGCCCTCCTCTCCCCGCTCGCCACCCGCGCCCTCATCACGCGTTTCCTCACGGCGCCCGCGCCGGGCACCCCGTTGGCACCCCCGGAGGCTCTCGCCGCTCTCACCGCCCGCGAACGGGAGGTGACGGCCCTGGCGGCCGAAGGCCACTCCGACACCGAGATCGCCGGGCGGCTCGTCGTCAGCCCCTTGACCGCGCGGGCCCACGTCCAGCGGGCCATGACCAAACTCCATGCCCGCGACCGCGCCCAACTGGTCGTCATCGCCCACCAGTCCGGCCTCGTCCAGCCCGCGCCACCGTCCGTGCGCTGAGTGTCGCCATGCGGCAATTGCTCAGGGATGATCTGTCGTATGGCAGAGGTGACAGGCCCGGGCGTGGATGACGCCCGGGCGTGGGACGAGCGGTTGGGATGGGCGTACGGACTGATAGCGGAAGACCCCGCTGAACGGGCGGCGGCACACGCCCGGCTGACCGCGGCGCAGCGCAGTACGGCGGTGGCGCGGGACCGGTTCAACGAGGTGTGGCGGCTGACGGCGGGTACGGGTACGGGCTCGCCGTTCGAGGAGCCGGCCCTCCTGCGCGCACATGAGGAGTACGTCGACGTCCGGAGCCACTCGCTGCCCGAAGGGCTGTGGGACGGGCGGGGCGCCGAGGACATCGTGACGTGGCCGGGGCTGCCGTACGCCCTGCTCTTCCTGGAGTGGGAGGCGCGGTATCCGCAGGAGTGGACGCGGTATGCCAAGGCGTGGGGCACGAAACAGGGGCTCCTGCGCGAGGTGGCGGGTGCGGGGCGGGACGAGGCGGCCCGGGCCAAGCTCATCGACCTGACCGAGACCGTCGTCCGGCGGGCCTACCGCTGCAAGGACCGTGAGTACGTGCGGGTGGCCCGGGCCGTGGACGGTGACGAGCTGCGGGAGCGGCTGACCCGGGCCCACCGCTCGGACAACCCGTGGGCGCGGCTGCACGCCGGATACGTCCTCTGGCTCCTCGACCACCCTGACGTGCCGAACACGCGGCACGTGTGGCGGACCTGGCTGGCCGCGGTCCAATGATCCGGGCGCGCGGACGACCGGCCGCCGTCCGGTGCTCCCGGGCACGCCCCGGATCACCGGATCCCGGCCGGATCTCCGGGTGCAGGCCGGATCTCCGGGTGCAGGCCGGATCTCCGGGTGCAGGTCGGCTGCCCTCCGCGGGCCCGCTCGGCCGCGGGTGCCGGGGGGCGGGAAGCGTCGGTTCCGCTCACGCGGTAGCTTCGCCCTGAGACGGCCCGGTCCGGCCGTGCGGTCATCGAGTCGCGGGAGAGTCATGAGCGAGGACGCGATCGTTCAGGTGGCACCCGGAGTTCATCTGGTGCACGGCAGCGACACGAACTGGGTCGTCCTGTCCGACGGGGACGCGGTCACGCTGGTCGACACCGGCTATCCGGGCGACCGGCAGGCGCTCCTCGCGTCGCTGGAGACGCTCGGCCACGCCCCCGAGTCCGTCGTCGCCGTCCTCGTCACCCACGCGCACAACGACCACCTCGGCTCGGCCGAGTACCTCAGCCACACCTACGGCATCCCCGTTCAGCTGCACGAGGCGGAACTGCCGCACGCCCGCCGCGAGTTCCTGCACCAGGTGTCCGTGGGCCAGGTGGCGCGCCAGGCCTGGCGTCCCGGAGTGCTGCCCTGGGCCGTGCGGGCCCTTCGCTCGGGAGGCAAGGCGGACGTCCGGATGACGCGGCCGCAGCCGTTCCCCGGCGAGGGCGCGCTCGATCTGCCGGGCCGGCCCGTGCCGGTCCACACGCCCGGGCACACGGCCGGTCACAGCGCCTTCCATCTGCCCGAGGCCGGCGTCCTGATCTCCGGTGACGCGCTGGTCAGCGGCCATCCGACCTCACAGGTGCACGGCCCGCAGCTGCTGCCGGCGATGTTCGACGCCGAGCGCGAGCGGTCCCTCGCGGCGCTCCGGACCATCGAGGACCTGCCGGCGGACGTTCTGCTGCCGGGGCACGGTCCGGTGCACCGCGGCCCGCTGCGTGCGGCCGTGGAGCACGCGCGGGAGCTCGGCTAGCCGGCCGGCCGCGCGTCGCCGCTCCGTGGTCAACGGCGCCCGTCCGGGCCGGGAGAATCTCCGGTGACTGGCCGCTCCGTTCCCGGGCAGGCGGCTGACAGTCAGATCCTCCCCCAGGTCATGGAGACGTGGTGCCGCACGAAGACGTCCCCCCACCCGCACGCCCCGGCAGGGACGCGTACTTCGACAACGCGAAGTACCTCACCATCGTGCTCGTGGTCTGCGGACACGCCTGGGAGCCGCTGACGTACGGCAGCCGGACCGTCACGGCCGCCTATCTGACCGTGTACGCGTTCCACATGCCCGCGTTCGCGCTGATCTCCGGGTACTTCTCGCGGAGCTTCGACATGGCGCCCGGACGGCTGCGGCGTCTGCTCACCGGGGTCGTGGTGCCGTACCTCGTCTTCGAGACGGCGTACACGCTCTTCTACCGCTGGGCGCAGGACGACCCGGGGTATCCGCTGAGCCTGCTGGATCCCTGGTACGTGATGTGGTTCCTGGTCGCGCTGTTCGTCTGGCGGATGACGACGCCGGTGTGGCTGGCGCTGCGCCACCCCGTGCCGGTCGCCCTCGGCCTGGCCGTGCTCGCCGCCGTCTCACCCGAGCTGGGCGGTGATCTCGCGCTCCAGCGGGTGCTGGGATTCATGCCGTTCTTCGTGGTCGGGCTGACGCTGCGGCCGGAGCATTTCGAGCGGGTACGCAGCCGCCGCACACGGCTGCTGGCCCTGCCGGTGGGCGCGGGCGCCCTGGCGGTGGCGTACTGGGTGGCGCCGTGGTTCGACGCGGGCTGGCTCTACCACCGGGGCAGCGTGACGGGGCAGGGGGCACCGGCCTGGGCGGGGCTGCTCACGACGCCCGCGCTGTTCGCCCTGGCGCTGCTGCTGACGGCGTGCTTCCTCGCCTGGGTGCCGCGCCGGCACAGGTGGTTCACGACGCTGGGCGCCGGGACGATGTACGGCTATCTGCTGCACGGCTTCCTGATCAAGTCGTCCCGCTTCTGGAACTGGTACGACCGCCCCTGGCTGCACACCCCGCTCGGTGAACTCGCCGTCACCGCAGCCGCGGTGACCGTCATGACGCTGTTGTGCACGAGCCCGGTGCGTGCGGTCTTCCGGTACGTCGTCGAGCCGCGTATGGACTGGGCGTTCGCGCGCCGGCCCCGCTCCGGCGCGCGGGCGCCGGAGGCCCACTGACCGCGCAGCCCCGGCGCCCCCGCCGAGTTGCGCCGGACAGGCCCTACCCGAGTTCCAGCGTGGTGACGCCGAAGACGCGGTCCGCGGCGAACTCCCGGACCGGGCCGGTGTACATACGGGCCGTCTCGAAGGACGGGGCCAGGCCGAACTCCTCGGCCAGGGCGACGGCGGGTGCATTGGCCTCGGGCACGTCGATGGCGACCTCGCTCCCGGCGGCATCGGCGGTCAGCCCGGCGAACAGCGCCCGGGCGTCGTCGGCTGTGTCCGCGAACAGCGGGCCGACCCGCAGCGCGTCGCGGCCGGGACGGATCACCCCGTAACCGGTGAGCCGTCCGTCGACGACGCGGGCGAGGGCACGGTGTCCGTCCTGTGCGAGCCACCGCTCCAGGAAGCGCGGGCGGTCGGCGGGGCAGCAGGCGCTGTCGTACTCGAGGACGGTCTTGAGATCCTGGACGGGCGATACGTCGTCCGGAGCCTCGGTCCGCGGCGCCGCACCACTGAAGCGCACGGTGCGGTGGGCGAGTTCGAATCCGGACCTGCGGTAGTTGTCCTGCTGCGCCACCACGCCGTCGAGGCCGACGGTCCGGCCGCCGGCGTGCGCCAGCGCGGTCTTCCAGGTGGTGATCCCGTAGCCGTGCCCCCGCAGATCGGGGCGGACGAGGTAGAAGCCGAGGAAGGCGTAGTCACCGCCGTAGTTGACGACCGAGATCGCCGAGACCGGCTGTCCGTCGATCCGGCCGATGAAGAAGCCCTCGGGGTCCTGTGCGAAGAAGCTCGGAGCGTCGGCAAGACCGGGGTTCCAGCCCTCGTCCGCGGCCCAGCCGGTGACCACCTTCCAGTCGTCGGGCGAGGCCTGGGAGACGACGAGGTCGTGGGAGACCGGAGAGGTCATCGATGCGCTCCACTTCGTGGGGGTCGTGTGCTGTGCGGTGGTCGGCCGCACCGCAGCATCCTTCCCGATCAGCGCGGTCTGCGCCACGCCGTTCCCGGTTGACCGGTGATGCCAACCAGCCACCCAGGTATCGCTGTTGGCCGTCGCTCGCAGTCGTAGCGGGGCCCTGGGTGACCCTCGGCGCCGGGCGTGAGAAAGGCAGAGGCCCCACCGGTCACGAGTCCGGTGGGGCCTTCCCGGAGGGACGGCGCAGGGCCTCAGCGGTCCCGCGACGGCCGGAAGCGCCGGTAGAGCGCGGCCCCTCCCAGGACCAGGGCCGTACTCCCGGCGAGGGCCGGAAGTGTGGCGTCCGCTCCGGTGTGCGCGAGGGACGCCACGGGCTGCGGCGGGATGTTGCGCGGTCCCGGCGCGGGCGGTGTCGAAGCCTTGGGCGGCTTGGGCGCGGGCTTGCCGGGGTGAGGGGGCCGGCCGCCCGAGGTGTTGGTGGACTCGTTGCCCTCGGCCGCGTTGCCGATGCCGACCACGCTCACGGAGTTGCCGCTCACGTTCACCGGCAGCTGGACCGGGAGCTGCACGCCGTTGCCCGAGACCAGACCTGGCGAATCCTTTCCGCTGCTCTGTGCGGAGGCGCCCCCGTGGGAGGCGGCACCGCCGCGGCCCGTGCCGTGCTTCCCGCCGGCGGACGTGTTCGCGCAGCTGTTGCCCGCGGCCGGGTTCAGGACCCCGACCACGTTGACGGTGTTTCCGCACACGTTGACGGGCACGTGCACCGGCAGCTGGATGGTGTTGCCGGAGATCAGCCCGGGTGAGCCCGCCGCCGTGCCGTCCGCCGAGGAGTCCGCGGACGCCGGCATCGTCATCGCCATCGCCCCGGAAGCGGCGGCCGCGGCGATCAAACCATTTCGGGTAACCCGTTTCATAGGTTCCCTGCCTTCCAGACATGGTCACGGGCACTCGCCCGCACCGGTTAAAACGCAAGAGCACCATCCGAGTTATGGCTTATCCGTCTTTCACCCCATCGAGCGGCACGGCTTTCGAACTGCCGCCCCGGGTCGTCGACGGCCGCCGTGCGGCGCGCAGGGTAAGGCACTGCGGCCTCTGCCGCTCGCCGGGAGGCGTGCTCACGGGGGCCCGCTTATCGTGATCCAGGGGGTCTCCCCGGTCCGCTGATCACGGGTTTTGCCCGGTCCGCCGGCCCGCGGGGTGTCCCCTGTCCGCAGCCGGGCGACCTGGGAGGCAGGCATGCTGTCCGTGCACCGACGCCGCGCGTTGGCCGGAACCGCAACCACGACGCTGGCCCTGCTGGCGGCCGGGCTGCCGTCCGTGGCGACGGCCGCCGAGGGGCCCGACCTGTCCCGTTTCTACGGCCAGAAGATCAAGTGGGCGGCCTGCGAGGGCGAGGAGACGCCCAAGGATCTGCAGTGCGGAAAGGTCACCGTTCCGCTCGACTACGCGCACCCCGGCGACGGCTCGCTGGACCTGGCGCTGGCCCGCTACCGCGCGACCGGCCCTTCCCGGGGCTCCGTGCTGCTGAACTTCGGCGGCCCCGGTGGCGCGGGCGTGCCTCAACTCGCCGTAGGTGGCAAGGACTTCATGAGCCTGACGAACCGCTACGACGTGGTGACCTTCGACCCCCGCGGCGTCGGCCGCTCCTCCCCCGTCAGCTGCGGGGACGGCACGAGCGAGGCCTCGGACGCGACGGAGGACGGCGCGGACGACGACGATCCGCAGGCCGCACTGGAGCAGGTGCGGAAGGCGGCCGAGGAGTGCGCGCGGCACTCCGGGCCCGTACTGCCGCACATAGGCACGGTGAACGCGTCGCGGGACATGGACGTGATGCGCCAGTCCCTCGGCGACAAGAAGCTCAACTATCTGGGCTTCTCGTACGGCACACGGCTGGGCGCGGTGTACGCGGCGCAGTTCCCGAAGAAGGTCGGCCGGATGGTGCTCGACGGGGTGGACACGCTCACCGAACCGCTGGCCGAGCAGGGCGTGGTGGGCGCCGAGGGACAGCAGACCGCGCTGGAGGACTTCCTCACCTGGTGCACCAAGGACGTGTCCTGCCCCTTCGGACAGGATCCGCGGGCCGCCCGGGAACAGGTGGTCCAGCTCGTCGACTCCCTCGACCAGGACCCGGTGCCGACGGACTTCGGCCAGGACTTCACCGGTCAGGACGTCGTCGGCGCGATAGGCCAGGCGCTCTACAGCCGGCAGCTGTGGCCGGCCCTCGAACAGGGCCTCGCCTCCCTCGTCCAGGACGGTGACACCCGCGGGCTGATGCAGCTGTCGGGCGGCGCGGCCCTGCCCCATGAGCAGCGGGGCGGGCACGCGACCTCCGCCCGGCGGGACGGCGGGCTGGTCGACGAGCAGGACGTGCCCCTGGACAACCTCCCGGCAGCGCTGATGGCGATCAACTGCGCGGACGATCCCGACCGGCCCACCGCCGACCAGATCAGCCGGGACCTGGGCCGGCTGCGGTCCCAGTACGAGGAGGCGTCCGAGGTGTTCGGCCGCTACCGGCTCACCCAGGTGCTGATGTGCTACGGCCGCCCCAAGGGCACCGACTTCATCCGCGACGAGGTGCGGCACGTCGGCACCTCGAAGATGGTCCTCGTCGGCACCCGCGGCGACCCCGCCACCCCGTACCGCTGGACGCAGGAGACGGCTGAGCGGCTCGGCTCCTCCGCCGTCGTCCTCGACAACAAGGGCGAGGGGCACACCGGGTACGCCTCCTCGAAGTGCGTGCACCAGAAGGTCGACGACTTCCTGCTGTACGGCTCCGTGCCGGACAACGGCAGCTCCTGCGGACCGGAGGGCTCGGGCGGCTGAACCCGTACCGGTTCGGCGCGGGAGGTACGGCGTACGCGACCGTCCGCACGGTCGCCGACCCGGCGGACGGCGAGGACCGCCGGGTGGACTCCGCCGACCTCGGACCACTCAGCTGAGCGTCACCTCCGGCGCGTACATGTCCAGCCACAGCGCCAGGTCCAGGGTCCGTTCGAGGCCGCGCCGCGACGCCTGCATGATCTGCGGGGTGTCGTCGTGCGCGGCCCGGGCGACCCGGGCGCGGTCGACGAGGTCGAACACGGGGTGGGAGGGCTTGGCCAGGAGGTCCTTGACGTGTTCCTGGAGGGCGATCGCGTACTTGGGGTCCTGAGTGGACGGATAGGGGCTCTTGACCCTGTCGTACACGGACCGGGGGATCAGGTCCGCGGTCGCCTCCCGCAGCAGGCTCTTCTCCCGGCCGTCGAAGGACTTCAGGGACCAGGGCGTGTTGTAGACGTACTCGACGAGCCGGTGGTCGCAGAACGGCACCCGCACCTCCAGGCCGACCGCCATGCTCGCGCGGTCCTTGCGGTCGAGCAGGACCCGTACGAAGCGGGTCAGGTGGAGGTGACAGATCCGCCGCATCCCGTACTCGAAGTCGCTCTCGCCGTCGAGGCGCTGGATTCCGGCGGTCGCGGCGCGGTAGCTGTCGGCGATGTACGACTTCAGGTCCAGGGCGCCGGTGAGGTCCGGGCGCAGCACGTCGGAGTCCTCACCGAAGTGCTGCCCGAAGCGGACCAGCCAGGGGAAGGTGTCGGCGCGCCGGGCCTCCTCGTCGAAGAACTGCAGATAGCCGCCGAAGACCTCGTCGGCGGACTCTCCGGAGAGCGCGACCGTCGAGTGTTCGCGGATGGCCCGGAACAGCAGATACAGCGAGGCGTCCATGTCGCCGAAGCCCATGGGGAGATCGCGGGCGCGGATCATCTTGGCGCGTACGTCCGGGTCGGCGAGGGCGTTCGAGTCGAGGACGATGTCCTGGTGGTCGGTGCCGGAGGCGCGGGCCACGTCGTGGACGAAGGGGGTGTCGGGGGTGCCGCGCAGCTCGTCCGCGACGAAGTGGTCGGCCTGGCCGACGAAGTCGACGGCGAAGCTGCGGACCTTCTCGCCGCGTTCGGCGAGCTGCCGTGCGGCCAGCGCGGTCATCGCGGAGGAGTCGAGACCTCCGGAGAGCAGGGTGCAGCGCGGCACGTCGGCGACGAGCTGGCGGCGCACGATGTCGTCGAGGAGTGAGCGGACCGTGGCGATGGAGGTGTCGCGGTCGTCGGTGTGCGGCCGGGTCTCCAACTGCCAGTAGACGTGGCGGCGCAGACCGGAGCGGTCGACGGTGACGACGGTGCCGGGCTCGACCTCGTGCATGCCGTCCCAGACGGCGTGTCCGGGCGTCTTGACGAAGGCGAACAGTTCCCTGAGGCCGTCGAGCCGCACTCGGGCGCGGGCGAGCGGGTTGGCGAGGATCGCCTTGGGCTCCGAGCCGAAGAGGACGCCGTCGGGGGTCGGGTAGTAGTAGAACGGCTTGATGCCCATGCGGTCGCGGATCATCACGAGCTTGTCGTGGCGGCCGTCCCAGACGGCGAAGGCATACATCCCGTTGAGCCGCTCGGCGAGCGCCTCACCCCATTCGAGATACCCGCGCAGGACGACCTCGGTGTCCGAGTCGGTCGAGAAGCGGTGGCCCCGGCCGGCCAGCTCGCGGCGCAGCTCGGTGAAGTTGTAGGCCTCTCCCGAGTAGACGAGCGCGACCATGCCGTCCGGTGTCTGCGTCGTCATGGGCTGGCGCCCACCGGGGAGGTCGATGATCGCGAGCCTGCGGTGCCCGAGGGCGGCGGGTCCCTCAATCCAGGTGCCCCGGTCGTCAGGACCGCGGCAGGACATCGTCTCGGTCATTGCATCCAATGTCCCGGCCTCCGCCCGGAGGTCGCGGTCGAAGGAGACCCATCCGGTGATGCCACACATGGCTTACCTCCTGCGTCCGATCACCGGGGCACGCACCGCGCGACCTGCAATTCCACGGATTGAGCGCGTGCCCCAGGCAACCAGTTGTATCGAGCACCTATATGACGAGGCTGCGTCATGAAGGAATCGGAGTCAACACGTCCGTAACCTGACCGGAGCAGCGGACCCCATGGTTTCGGCCGCGTTTTGCCACGGGAGAACCCTCGGAACCGTGTCCCACCGGGTGGATCCGATCAAGAATTGGCCAAGAGCAAAGACTTCCTCAACATCCTGGGCACCCGAGCGGCATGCCTGCTTTCGCTCATTCACCTCGCATGCGTTTGACTCAAGGTGTGCGCCGGATGCTCCTGCTGTTGTTCGTCGCCCTCGCCGCGGCCGGGGCGCTGGTCCTCGTGTGGGCCGGCTCGCCGTGGTGGTGGTTCGCGGCGGGTCCGCTGCTGGCCCTGACCGCCCTCGGCGTCCGGGACCTGGTGCAGCGCCGCCACTCCGTACTGCGGAACTACCCGCTGCTCGGCCATCTCCGCTTCCTGCTGGAGGCGCTGCGTCCCGAGCTTCAGCAGTACTTCATCGAGCGGAACTTCGACGGCCGCCCCTACGACCGCGATGTGCGCAGCATCGTGTACGAGCGGGCCAAGGGCGTCGAGGCCGAGGAACCCTTCGGCACCGAGCGGGACGTGTACGGAGACGGCTACGAGTTCCTGGAACCGTCGATGCGTCCCATCGACGTACCGGACGAGCCGCCCGTGGTGCGCGTCGGCGGACCCGACTGCACCCAGCCGTACGACATGGCCCTGCTCAACGTGTCCGCCATGAGCTTCGGAGCGCTGTCCTCGAACGCGATCCTGGCGCTCAACAAAGGCGCGGCGATGGGCGGTTTCGCGCACGACACCGGCGAGGGGGGCCTGACGGAGTACCACCTGCGCAGCGGCGGCGACCTGATCTGGGAGATCGGTACCGGGTACTTCGGCTGCCGCACCTCGGAGGGGGACTTCGACCCCCACGAGTTCGCGGACAAGGCGTCGCTTCCCGAGGTCAAGTGCGTGTCGCTGAAGCTCTCGCAGGGGGCGAAGCCGGGGATCGGCGGTGTGCTGCCGGCCGCGAAGGTCAACGCCGAGATCGCCAAGGCACGCGATGTCCCGCAGGGCCAGACGGTGACCTCACCGCCCTACCACCGGGTCTTCTCGACCCCGCGCGAGCTCGTGCTCTTCCTCGCCCGCATGCGGGAGTTGTCCGGCGGGAAGCCCACCGGGTTCAAGCTCTGTCTCGGCTCGCGCCGCCAGTTCCTCGCCGTGTGCAAGGCGATGGTCGCGGAAGGCGTCACGCCCGACTTCATCGTGGTCGACGGGGCGGAGGGCGGGACGGGCGCGGCTCCGCTGGAGTTCGCCGACCATCTCGGCGCCCCGCTCACCGAGGGGCTGATCACCGTGCACAACGCGCTGGTCGGGACCGGGCTGCGCGACCGCATCCGGATCGGCGCGAGCGGCAAGGTCGCCACGGGTTCGGACATCGTCAAGAGGCTGCTGCAGGGCGCGGACTACACGAACGCGGCCCGCGCGATGATGTTCGCCGTCGGCTGCCTCCAGGCGCAGCGCTGCCACACCAACACCTGCCCCGTCGGCGTCACCACCCAGGACCCGCGCCGCGTCCGCGCCCTCGACGTCGCCGACAAGTCCCAGCGCGTCCATCGCTACCAGCGGGCGACGGTGCGCAGCGCGAGCCAGCTGATGGCCGCCATGGGGGTAAAGGATCCGCGCGACCTCGGCCCGCACATGCTGCTCCGGCGCACCGATCCGACGACGGTCCGGTCGTACGCGGAGCTGTACGAGTGGCTGGCGCCGGGCGTCCTGCTCAGTGAACCGCCGGCCTCCTGGGACGCCGACTGGTCGGCCGCGGATCCGGACTCCTTCGGTGCCCGCCCGCACCGCATGCCCGCCGGGTGAATCGGTCCTATGGTGCACATATGGAGCACGCTCTCAGTCCCACCGTCCTCAGCGAGCTGCGCCGGCCGCGGCCCTATCCCGCGGTGTCCGTGCTGACGCCGACGCACCGCCGGGAACCCGACAACGCACAGGATCCGGTCCGGCTGCGCAATGTGGTGGCCGAGGCCAAGAAGCAGCTGGAGGCCGATCCCGCGGTCAGCCGGGAGCGGCGGTGCGATGTCGTCGAGCAGCTCGACCGGGCCCTGGCCGAGGTCGACCTGACGCACGCCGAGGACGGTCTGGCGATCTTCGCTGCGCCCGGCGAGCACCAGGTGTGGTCGCTGGCCCGCACCGTGCCCGAGCGCGTGGTGCTCTCGGACACCTTCCTGACCCGCAATCTCGTCGCCGCGCAGGCCGCCCAGCGGCCGTACTGGGTGCTGTCGGTCTCCGCCCACCAGGTCACGCTGTGGAACGGCGCCGGCGGCCATGTCGTCGAGGCCCGCGCCCACGGTTTTCCGCTGACGAAGGACCGCGAGAACTTCGACGCGGAGCGCCAGGAGCGGATCGGCGACATGCCGAGCACCTTCCGCGACGAGGACGGCCGCCGCTTCCTGCGCGAGGCGGACTCGGCCGTGGGCGCCGTCCTGCGCGAGCACCCGCGCCCGCTGTACGTCACGGGCGAGACCGCCGCCCTCTCCCTGCTCGACGAGATCGGGACCGTCACCAAGGACGCGGCACACATCCCGCACGGCGGCCTCGCGCACGGCACACCCGAGGCGGTGGCGCAGGCGGTACGTCCGCTGCTCGCCGCCGAGGAGAAGAAGCAGGCCGACGAGGTGGGACGGGCACTCGAACAGGCCCGTGGCCGCAAGGAGTTCGCCGCCGGAGTCGACGAGGTGTGGCAGACCGCGAGCGAGGGCCGCATCCGGCTGCTCGCCGTCGAGGAGAACTACCGTGTGACGGTCCGCGACGAGCACGGCGACCACCTTCTCCCGGCCGAGTCCGACGATCTGGACGCCCGCGAGGACATCGTCGACGAGATCGTCGAACAGTGTCTGGAGACCGGGGCCGAGGTCCGCTTCGTCCCCGACGGCAGCCTCGCGGACGCGGAAGGGATCGCCGGGGTGCTGCGCTACTGATCTCCACGGCCGACAATCTGAGCCGGACCTGTCGGCAGGAGAGGTGAGCGCGTGAGTGAACTGTTGGGCGTAGCGGTGCTGGGCGCCGGGCACATGGGGGCTGACCACATACGGCGGATCGACCGGGTAGTGAGCGGGGCCCGGGTCGCGGCGGTCGCCGACCCCGAGACCGGGCGGGCCCAGGAGGCCGTGGCCGGGATCGACGGTGTCTCGGTGCACGCGGAGGTGGCGGCCGCGCTCGACACGCCGGGCGTACAGGCGGTGCTGATCGCCTCGCCCGGGCCCGCGCACGAGGAGGCGCTGCTCGCGGCCTTCGCGCGCGGACTGCCGGTGCTGTGCGAGAAGCCGATGGTGCCCGACTCGACCGGAGCGCTGCGGGTGGTGGCAGCCGAGGCCCGGCTCGGCCGGCGGCTCGCGCAGATCGGTTTCATGCGCCGGTACGACGCCGAGTACCAGCGCCTCAAGTCACTGCTGGACAGCGGGCGGCTGGGCCGGCCCCTGATGCTCCACTGCACGCACCGCAACGTGTCCTCCCCGCCCGGCTTCACCACCGCGATGCTGGTCGACAGCTCCGTCTCGCACGAGATCGACGCGGCGCGCTGGCTGCTCGGCCAGGAGCTCACGGCGGTGACCGTGCTGCGGCCCCGCTCCTCGTCGTACGCCCCCGAGGGCCTCGCCGATCCACAGTTGGTGCTGTTCGAGACGGCGGAGGGCGCGCTGGTGGACGTGGAGATCTTCGTCAACTCCGGCTTCGGCTATCAGGTGCGGTGCGAGGCGGTGTGCGAGTCCGGCAGCGCGCGGATCGGGGACGAGCACACCATGCTCGTGACGACGGCGGGCGGCGCGTGCGAGGACGTGGCCCAGGACTACCTCGTCCGGTTCGCGGACGCCTATGACCGGGAGGTGCAGGCGTGGGTCGACGCGACCCGGGACGGCCGGGTGGTCGGCCCGACAGCCTGGGACGGGTACGCGGCGTCCGCCGTCGCCGAGGCGGGCGTCCGGTCGCAGCACAGCGGCACCCGCGAGCCGGTCGACCTCGCCCCCCGCCCGGAGCTCTACACGTGATCTGCCACCGACACCGGGCGAGCCGGCCCCTGGGCACCCACCGAGCCGCCGCGACCAGCCGGAGTCGCGGGCGGCCGTGAGGTCCTGCCGGCCGTTCAGATCCTGGGGTCTGGCCTTTTGGCCGGCCCCCACGCTATGAAGATCGAATGACTCGTCTTCCCGTCTGCGGTCCGGAAGGGCCCCTGCGCACCACACCGCCCGTCCGCGACCCGGTGCCCGTCCGTGCCGTCCTCTTCGACTTCGGCGGCACGCTCCTGCAGATGGCAACGTACGAGGACCGGATCCGGGCGGCGCTGGGGCGGCCCGTGGACGAGGCCGAAATGGCAGGGCTGCTCGACGGACTGGAGGCAGGCCTGGCCCACCCCGTGGTGGTCGAGGCGCAGCGCGGGCGTGATGTGTCGTCCGGGGCACACCGGCACGCCTTCACCACGTGGTACGCATCGGTGCCCGTGCTGGCGCCGTACGCCGGTGCGCTCTACGCGCAGCTCCGCTCGCCCGGGCACTGGGTGCCGTACGCGGACACCGCGTCGACGCTGGCGCGGCTGACGGACGCCGGGATCGCGCTCGGGGTGGTGAGCGACGTCGGCTGGGACCTGCGCGAGACCTTTGCGCATCACGGACTCGACGGGTACTTCTCGGCGTGGGTGCACTCCTACGCGTACGGCACGGAGAAGCCCGATCCGCGGTTGTTCGAGCAGGCCTGCCGTGAGGTGGGGGCCGGTCCCGGGGAGACGCTGATGGTCGGCGACCATCCCGCGAAGGACGGCGGGGCGGCCGGGGCGGGGCTGCGGTCGTATGTCCTGCCGGCCGGGGCCGCGCCGGGTGGGCATCGTGGGCTGGACGCGGTGCTGCGACTTGTGGGCGTGGCGGAAGCCTGACTGAGGTGCGGAGCCGGTGTCGTGCGGGGCGGGTCGTCCGAGCGCCGGGGCGTTGATGGAGGTCGTACACATGACCCTCGAACGTGCGAGTGAATGACGACGCACGCGTACTGACTTTGCGTCAATTGGCGTACCGCTTCTACGATTTGACCAGGCAGGACACCTACCGCAGCGGGGTGAGGCGCACCCTCCGAAAGGACTGCGGCATATGCCAGGTGCACCACCGCGTCGTCTGTTGCCAAATCCCTTACAGCGCGTCGCGGGCTGTGCGACAGTCGTAACGGTCCTTCCGTCAGCCTTGGTCGTACCGTCCCCGCATCGGAGTACGTCATGCCCCCCCATCTCTCTGCGGACCACCCCGCCGCCCAACCGCCGCTGAGCGGCTCGGTCGACGCGCTCATCTCGCAGGCACGCCGGCTGCGCGGCGAGATGGATGCCGTACGGCGTGACGCACCCGTCGACGGCGCCGACCCGCAGGGCCGCTGGCAGCGCGCGCTGTGCGACCTCGCGATGCATCAACTGCATGACCTGGACGAGCACTTGGCGCAGTTGCGGGACGGTCCTGCGCCCGTGCCCGTCGAGCCGCAGCCCGCTCCCGCGCCCCGCGCCGTGCCGCCCGCTCCCCGGCGCGGCGCCCTGCTCAGCCGGGTGGGCAGCGCCGAATGGAATCTGCTGACGGACGAGGCGAGCTGGTCCGGGGAGCTGTACCAGATCCTCGGCCGCGACCCCGCCGCTCCCCCGCTCACCCTCGACGAACTCCCGTCCCTGGTCCACGACGAGGACCGGCCGATGCTGACGGCGATGGTCACGGACTGCCTCATCGACGCGAAGCCGATCGACGGGGAGTTCCGCATCCAGCGCCCGGACGGCGGAGTGCGGACCGTGCACATGATGGGTGAGCCCGTGCTCGCCGCCGACGGCAGCACCGCCTCGATGTGGGCCGTACTGCGGGATGTCAGTGAACTGCGCCGCAGCCAACGGGTCGTGCACGAGACGCGTGACTCGATGCAGCGCCAGCACCACCGGGCGCAGACCGAACACCAACTCGCCGTCGAACTACAGGAGTCCGTGCTGCCGCCGTGGCGCGGCTCGCTGCGCTTTCCGCGCCAGGGGCCTCAGACGCTCGACCTGGCCGCCCACTATCTGCCGTCCTCCACAAGCGCGCTGATCGGCGGCGACTGGTACGACGCCCTCGAACTGCCCGGTGGCGAAACGCTGCTGACCGTCGGCGACCTCACCGGTCACGGCGTCGCCGTGACATCCGGCATGGCGACGCTGCTCGGCGCACTGCGCGGCATGGCCATGGCCGGCACCCAGCCGGGTCAACTCATGTCCTGGCTCAATCAGTTACTGGACGCCACCGTCCAGCCCGCGCTGGGCAGCGCGGTCTGCTGCCGCTACAAGCCCGAGACCCGCACCCTCACCTGGGCGCAGGCAGGACACCCCGCCCCGCTGCTCTTCCGCAACGGAACGGGGCGTCCGCTCACCGCACCGGACGGTGTGCTGCTCGGTGCGACCTCGGGCGCCGTCTACGGACAGGCCGAGGAGACCCTCGAAGAGGGGGACCTGCTGCTCCTGCACACCGACGGGCTGGTGCCACGGCGATGGGGGTCCCACCGCCCGAGCGGAGCCGGGAGCCGGGGTGGAACAGCGGCCGTCCGGAGGTTGCTCGATCTGGCCCCGCGCCTTTGCGGAGCCCGCACGGCTCAGGACGGCGTACGGACAGTCGTCGAGGAATTCGGCGAGACGGAGCGCGAGGACGACGCCTGCGTGCTTCTCGCCAGGGTCGGTTCCTGACCGTCGCCGCAGCGGCGGTTCCCGTCAGGCACCTCGAACCGGCTTCCGGTCAGCCGGCCCGGTCGGCGGACCTCAGGCCCGCGCGGTGTTACCGCCGCCCTTGGGCTTCAACGAGCCCTTGGGAAGCGCCATTTCGATCTCCTCACGCAGCTCGTGGATCTTCGGATAGCTGGAGTACTGCCCGGTCAGCCGGTACATCTCGCGCAGTCGGTCCCACGTACGGTGCGAGGAGTTGGACCCCATCGACGTCAGAGCGAGACGCGCGTACCGGTCGGCCTGTTCCGGGTCGTCGGCGATGAAGCAGGCCGACGCCAGGGAGATGTGGTCGAAGATCTTCGACCGGTCCCGGCCCTTCTCGCGCAGCTTGAGCGCCTCCTTCGCATGACGCTGTGCGGTGGCGGCCGCCGACGGCTCGTGCTCGGCGAGGGTGCGATACGCCAGGGCCTGCATGCCGTGCATGTCCGCCTCGTCGAACAACTGCATCCAGCTCGGCGGGGGCACGTCGCCGCGGTCGGAGACGAACAGGTCCTCCGCCTCGCCGAGCGTGCGCCGCATGGCCTGGCCCTTGCCCATCGCGGCCTGCGCCCAGGCCTCGATGGTGTAGAGCATCGCCTGGGTGCGGGGCAGCACCGTCTCGCCGGAGCCCGACTTGGCGAGCTTCATGAGGTCGAGTGCGTCGTCGGGCCGGCCCAGGTGCACCATCTGGCGGGCCGCTCGGGAGAGCGCCTCGCCGGCACGGGGCCGGTCGCCGCCCTCACGGGCTGCGTGGGCGGCGATGATGAAGTACTTCTGAGCCGTGGGCTCCAGGCCGACGTCGTGCGACATCCAGCCCGCGAGGACGGCCAGGTTGGCGGCGACGCCCCACAGGCGCCGCTGCAGATGGTCGGGGTGCCGGTAGGAGAGCATGCCCCCTACTTCGTTGAGCTGGCCCACCACAGCCTTGCGCTGCAGCCCGCCGCCACGTGCCGCGTCCCAGGCCCGGAACACCTCGACCGAGCGCTCCAGTTCCTCGATCTCCTGCGACCCGATGGGGGCGGCCTCGTAACGGTCGAACCCAGCGGGGTCGGCGTGCAGGGGATTGTCGGTGTCCGGGGCGTCGGCCGCGAGGACCGGATCGGTGTGCAGCCAGTCGTGCATGGCACTGTTGAGTGCGGATCCCGCGGCGAGCGCGGCACCCGCGCCCACCAAGCCGCGTCGGTTGAGCATGAGGTCCATTCCCGTGAATTCGGTGAGGACCGCAGCCGTCCGGTCGGGCGCCCATGGCACTCCGTCGGGATGTTCCGCATTCCCGTCGCCTTGCCGCTTCCCCACGCGCCCGTGCCGGACCAGGCCAAGATCCTCAATGGTCACGACACGGCCGAGTCGCTCGGTGAACAGCGCCGCCAGCACTCGCGGTACCGGATCGCGCGGGATCTCTCCCATGTCGATCCAGCGCCGCACCCGTGAGGTGTCGGTCGCCAGCTGGGGGTGGCCCATGGCCGCCGCCTGCCGGTTGACCATCCTCGCGAGTTCGCCCTTGGACCAGCCGGCCAGGCCGAACAGGTCCGAAAGACGAGTGTTGGGTTGTCCGTTCACGTCAAGCCCCCAGGTTCTCGGCTGATTTCGACAGTAACCGCCTGTCAGTTGCTGAGCGACTATTCGCCAGGGTTCGCCAGGGTGCGCCAGATGGTGTGCCAGTGGGCAACGGGTGTCAGGTAGGAACGCGCCACCCCGACCCGGTTTGCCCCACGGACACTCCCCAGGGTGCACCAGGGCAACCGGGGCGGGTAGCGCGGCAACTTGCAGGCACACGAAGGGATCTGTCTCGCCCATGTACGCAGCATCGTCCTCCGTGTCCGCTCCGCCCCGGTCGCTCCACTCCCGCCCGGCGGGCAGCGGCCCTTACCTCGACCCCGCGCGCCAGGCGGCGGCCCCCATGCTCGGCGCCGGCAGGACACGGCGCCCCCCGGGGCTCGGCACCCAACCGCTCAGCGGGAGACTCGACTTGTCCGGCCCTCAGGGGGCGCAGCTGCGCACGGCGCTCGCGTCGGTGCACCGGATCTGCCCGGAGTTCGCTCCGGTGCAGGTACTGCGCCGCAGCGGACGCTCCGTGCTCCTTGTCGGTACGACAGGGCGCAGCACCGCCGTCGCCAAGTGTTTACTGGACCACTCGCCGATCTGGGCCGAGCGGGTCCGGCATGAAATAGCTGCCTACCGCTCGTTCGTGCGGCATCGGCCGCCGGTCCGGGTGCCCCGGCTGATCGCGGCGGACCCGGACAACTGCACCCTGGTGATCGAACGGATGCCGGGACGGGTCGCCGCGCTGCAGCGGCACCCGGCCGAGGCCCCGCCCCGCGCGGACATCCGAGCGGCTCTGGGTGCGATCTGCCGCCTGAACGCCTGGCGGCCGCCGGCGGGGACGTTCGACGCCCCGCTGGACTACGCGGAGCGGATCTCCCGCTTCCATGAGCTGGGTCTGCTCACGGACCGGGACATGGGTGATCTGCAGAAGCTGGTGCACGGCATCGCGCACTCGGCGGGACGGCAGGGAATGGGCCAGTTCTGTCACGGCGACGCCCTGTTGTCGAACATGCTCCTGTCACCGGCCGGTCCAGTGCTGGTGGACTGGGAGCACGCGGGCTGGTACCTGCCCGGATACGACCTGGCGACGCTGTGGGCGGTCCTCGGTGACGCTCCCGTGGCCCGACGCCAGATCAGTCAGCTCGCGCAGTCGGCAGGACCCGCGGCTCGCGATGCCTTCCTGGTCAATCTGATGCTGGTACTGACCCGCGAGATCCGTACGTACGAGACGGCCGTGCAGCGCTCGATGCACGACACGACCCCGGCGGCACCGGGACCGGCCCACCCGGGTGCTGCGCCGTCCGGCGAGGAACAGCGGCTGCTGCTGCGGCGGCTGCACGACGACTGCCAGATGGCCCGCCGGGCTGTTCGAGCGGCGGTCGGCACTCGCTGACGGGGACGAAGGTCCGCGGTGCGCCCGGGAGTGGGCGCACCGCGGACCTTCGTCGTACCGGAGCCGCGATGGCTACACGCCTCGACGTTGTCGCGACCCCCGGTCCGGGCCCGCGGAACGCCGCCGTCCCGTGCGTATGTTCGGCGCGCTCACCCGACCGGCTCAATGGTGCAGACCACTGACGCCTCGCAGGCCGACCCACCACCGCCACGAAAACCCGTTGGACCGTCGCTGACATGGGAAATCGTCTTGCCCTGGGCATGATTGACGGATCGTCGGTGAGCCGATACGACTGACCCACGTTCGGCCCCGCACGCCCCACCGCGCTCGACCGTCCCAGGAGGCTGCATTGCGAGGATCCATCACCGCCCCCGAGGCCACTGTCGGGCACAGACGCGCACGCGGCACGGCGGTGGCCGTCGCCTCGGCGGCCCTGCTGCTGCCGTTGCTGGGCGTCGCCCCGTCCGACTCCGCCGAGCAGTCCGCCTCCAAAGGACTGCAGAGCGCCTTCGCCACCGCGGCCGCCGAGTACCACGTACCGCAGAGCGTTCTCCTCGGCGTGTCCTACCTCCAGTCCCGCTGGGACACACACGCCGGAGCACCGAGTGTCTCGGGCGGCTACGGGCCGATGCACCTCACCGACGCCCGGACGGCGATCGCCGAGGCACCGCACCACTCCGAGGGTACGGAGGACGCCCGCGGCGACAGCTCACGGGCGACCCTTCTGCCCGACACCAAAGTGCCCGAGACCTCCCAACTCCCTGCCCGGCTCAAGACGTTGACGAAGGCAGCCCAGCTGACGGACCTGCCCGCCGAGCGGTTGCGCACGGACGCGGCCGCCAACGTGGAGGGCGGCGCCGCGCTTCTCGCCGCCGCCCAGCAGGACCTCGGCGAACCCCTGAGCGCCGACCCCGCCGACTGGTACGGAGCGGTGGCGCGCTTCTCGGGTGCGGACGACAGCGCGACCGCGGCGACGTACGCGAACGACGTGTTCGACGTGATCCGCGACGGCGAGCGGCGCACCACCGACGCGGGCCAGAACGTGACCCTGGCCGCCGACCCGGGCCTGCGGCCCGCCACCGCGCAGCTGAAGCGCGCGGGGCTGCGTGCGGTCTCGGCCGACGGGACGGAATGCCCGAGGACCGTGTCGTGCGAGTGGATCCCCGCGCCGTACGAGGAGTTCGGCGAGGGCGACTACGGCAATCACGACCTCGGCGACCGGCCGGCGTCCCAGAGCATCAAGTACATCGTCATCCATGACACCGAGGGCACCTGGGACGGTGTCCTCAAGATGGTCCAGGACCCGACCTACGTGTCCTGGAACTACACCCTGCGCTCGACCGACGGGCACATCGCCCAGCATGTGAAGGCCAAGGACGTGGCCTGGCACGCGGGCAACTGGGACATCAACGCGCGGTCGGTCGGTCTGGAGCACGAGGGGTTCCTCGCCTCCCCTGACGCCTGGTACACGGAGGCGATGTACCGGTCGTCGGCGCGTCTGGTGAAGTACCTCGCCAAGAAGTACGGCATCCCGCTGGACCGGCAGCACATCCTCGGGCACGACAACGTGCCGGGTCCGACGACGTCCACGATTCCCGGGATGCACACCGACCCGGGCCCGTACTGGGACTGGCAGCACTACTTCACGCTGCTGGGACACCCGTTCCACCGCACGGCGAAGGCGGGCAGCGGGCTCGTGACCGTGCTGCCGGAGTTCGGCGAGAACCAGCCGGTGTACACGGGCTGCGTCACCAAGGGCCAGCCCTGCGCGGCCCACGGTTCCAGCGAGGTGCGCCTCTACTCCCAGCCGGACGAGACCTCGCCCCTGATCAAGGACATCGGTCTGCGTCCCAAGGGTGACGACTCGACGATCGATGTGAACGACGTGGGCTCACGCGTCTCCACCGGCCAGCGGTACGCGGTGGCGGGCCGTGACGGCGACTGGACGGCGATCTGGTACCTGGGCCAGAAGGCCTGGTTCGAGAACCCGAAGAAGCAGCCCACGGCGGTCAGCGCGTCCGGCCTGGTGGCCACGCCCAAGGCCGGCCTCACGGAGGTCCCCGTCTACGGACGCGCCTACCCGGAGAAGGAGGCCTACCCGGCGGGAGTTCCCGTCCAGGCGGTCTCCCCGCTGCCGTACAAGCTGCTCGAAGGCCAGCGTTACGCGGTCGGCGGCAAGGTGGCGGGCGAGTACTTCTACGCCCCGACCTTCGACACGGCACCGCACAAGGTCGTGATCGGCACGGACCAGTACTACGAGATCCAGTTCGGCCACCGCGTGGCGTTCGTGCGCGCGGCAGATGTACGGGTCGTCCCCTCGGCCTCGTAGGGGCGTCACACACGAAGGTCCGGGTCTGCGGGAGGGGGGCAGACCCGGACCTTCCTGCATTGACGGGGTACGCACGGCAGCCGCGAGAGCTGTGCCGTGCATGCGTGGGCGAGATCGCGTCGCCGCTCAAGGATCCGCCCGAGACGGGCATCGCACGGAGGCCCACCCCGGCGAGATCAACCCCGCCGGGGCCTCCCGTGCCTCAGCTCGCTCCCGTCTTCGTACCCCACGTGTACCGGCGGCCCGCGACCGCCTTGAACTTGACTTCGCCGCCTCTCAACAGTCCACTTCGCACGGTGAGTTCACGCGTACGGGACGCGGTCAGGGTGATGCGGGTGGGGCGGCCGGCCACCCAGTCGATGTCGACCGTGGCTCCGCCTCGGGCGCGCAGGCCGCGGACGGAGCCGTCCGGCCAGGACGAAGGCAGGGCCGGCAGCACCTCGATGACGTCGTACTGGCTCTGGAGCAGCATCTCGACGACCCCGGACGTGGCACCGAAGTTGCCGTCGATCTGGAACGGCGGGTGGGTGTCCCAGAGGTTGGGCAGGGTCGAGGACTTGAGCTGTTCGCCGAGCATCTTGTGCGCGTGGTCGCCGTCGCGCAGCCGCGCCCAGAAGTTGATCTTCCAGGCCTTCGACCAGCCGGTGCCGCCGTCGCCGCGTGCTGTCAGGGAGACCTTCGCGGCGTCCGCCCAGCGGCTGCCGGGCTCGATCTGCCGGCCCGGGTGCAGGCCGAAGAGATGCGAGACATGCCGGTGATCGTCGGTCGGACCGTCCAGGTCGGCCTTCCACTCCTGGAGCTGGCCCCAGGAACCGATGCGCAGGCCCGGATCCAACTTGGCGAGCGTGGCGGCGAGTTGCTCGCGAAACTCCGGAGCGTCGCCCAGGATCCGGGCCGCCTCAAGGGTGTTGGTGAACAGGTCGTGCACGATCTGCTGCGACATCGCCGCGCCGGCCGTGAAGTCGCCGTGCTCGGGCGAGTAGCTGGGGGTGACGACGAGGGTTCCGTCACGCGGGTCGGTGCGCAGGTTGTCGAGCCAGAACTCGGCGGCCTCCTTCATCGCCGGATAGGCGGTGGTGCGCAGATAGTCGGTGGAGCCACCGAACCGGTAGTGCTCGTAGAGCTGTGTGGTCAGCCAGGCGGCGGCCTCCGGGAACCAGAAGGAGGTGGCCCAGTTGTGTACGCCTGTGAAGCCGTAGGGGTTGGTCTCGTTGTGCACGACCCAGCCGCGGGAGCCGAACATCTCCTTGGCCGTGCGCCGGCCGGGTGCGCGCATGGCTTCCACGAAGCGGTCGTAGGGAGCGGTGGTCTCGGCGAGGTTGGCGGCCTCGGCGAGCCAGTAGTTCATCTGGAGGTTGATGTTGACGTGGTAGTCGGCGGACCACGGAGGTGAGGTGCTCTGGTTCCAGACGCCCTGGAGGTTGGCGGGCAGGGAGCCGGGACGCGAGGAGGCGATGAGGAGATAGCGGCCGTACTGGAAGAAGAGTGCTTCCAGCGCACGGTCCGTGGCGCTCGCGCCGTCGGTGTACCCGGCGAGGAGCCGGTCCGTGGACACGTCGGGGACGGCCGCCCGGATGTCGAGCGCGACCCGGTCGAACAGGGCGCGGTGGTCGGCGACATGGCGCGCACGCAGGGTCGCGTACCCCTTGCCGAACGCGTCGTCGACGGCCTTCGTCACCTTCGCGTGCGGGTCGTCGCCGCGGTAGTCGGGGTAGGTGTCGGCGTAGTCGGTGCCCGCGGCCAGCACGAACCAGGCGCTGTCGGCGCCGGTGACGGTCAGTGTGCCGTCGGCGTTCGCGGTGAGAGAGCCGCCCCGGTGCCCCACGCGGAGCTGCGCCTCGAACGCCATCCCGTTGTCGGCGAGTTCACCGCGTACGGTGATCCGCTCGCCGGCCGAGGTGGCCGTGAAGTCGGTGCGGGGCGAGGTGTAGCGCACGGTGCAGGTGACGGCGCCCGGCCGGCCGGCGGCGAGCCGGCCGACGATCACATGGTCGGCGTGGGAGACGAAGAACTCCCTTTGGTGGCCCGCCTGTTCGTGGGTGTACGTGACGGTGGCGACCGCTTCCCCCAGGTCCAGGGCGCGGCGGTAGGAGTCGGGGGTCGTCGTCGGGGCGCCCGGCACATCGAGGTGGAGGTCGCCGAAGGTCTGGTAGGCACCGAACCCGACGCGGGGCTGGCCCAGTCTGCCCGCGACGGCTTCGGGGCCGATCCTGGTCTCGGTGTCGATCTCCTCCTGTACGGCGGCGATCGCGCCGGGGCGGGGTGCGCGCCAGTTGCCGAAGTCGTAGCCCTGGGCCGAACCGGGACCGCCGGTCCACAGGGTCTTCTCGTTGAACTGAAGCCGCTCGGAGGCGAGGGTGCCGAACACCATCACGCCGAGTGCGCCGCTGCCCAGGGGCAGTGCCTCGCGCTCCCAGTCGGCGGCGGGTGCCGTGTACCAGATCACGGGAGAGGTCGCCTTCAAGGATTCCGCCGGCCGCGATACGTCGGAGGAATCAGCTGCCTCAGCGGGTCCGGCGAATAGTTCTGCGCCCAGTGCCGCGCCGCCCGCTCCGCCGAGTGCGGTCTTCAGCGTGCTTCTTCGAGATATCTCATGCGACATGCTTTCGGACCGTAATGGTCCGATGACCGAGCGACAAGGGGCATGACAAGACAACCCGCCCCCGAGGCAGGGGGCGGGTTCAGGAAGGGGTCGGTACGGGTGCGATCAGCCCTGCTGGAAAAGCTCCGCGGGAAGCGGCTTCAGCAGCGCGTACAGATCGTCGGTGATGGGGCGGTCCCAGGCGGCGATGGTCACCAGGACGTTGTCACTGCGGTCGAACTGGACGCAGGAGATGCGGCTCTCGGAGAGCTTGAGGCGGCGCACGATCAGGAGGTTGTCCCCCTGCATCACCGGCATGTCCTCGGTCCCGACGACCGTGACCTCCTCATCGTTCTCCAGCGCCAGGAGCAGCTGGGCCACCTCGAACGGGATCTCGTCGTCGGCGACCTCGCGAGCCGGCGAGCCCTCCGGAAGGTTGCCGATGATCATCGCGGGGCCGCGGCCGCCGAATAGGTCATAGCGCAGGAACACGCCCTGGCAGCTGCCGTCGGGCGCGGGCAGCAGGCCCGCACCGAGGTTGCCCGGCCAGTCGCCCGGGTCCATGGCCAGGACGTCGAAGTCGGGCCCGGCGGGAGTGGCGCTGCGGCGGCGGAGGAAGGACATGCCGCAATGGTACGTGCCCGGGCGCGTACCGGGCTGTGGGGGCGCCGCCGTCAAGACGCCACGAGCCGGGCCGCCCTCGCGGGACCGGCTCAGCCGGCGGGGCCCGCTCCTCGCAGGCGCGCTCAGCCGGTCCTCGCGGGCTCGCTCAGCCGACCGGGCCCGTTCCTCTCGGACGCCTCAGCCGACCGGGCCCGTCCCTCGCGGACGCCTCAGCCGGACCGTCCGCGGTAGGGCGACATCGCAGGCCGCCTCAGCGCCTGCCGTCCGCGGTCCCGCGGTGGCCGACCGGTTCGTCAGTCCTCCCGCCTCGGCGGCACCACCGCGACCGGGCTCGCCGCGTGCAGCAGGACGGCCTGGGTGACCGAGCCCATCAGCGGGGCGGGGGCGAGGAGTCGTCTGCGGTGGCGGCCGACGACGACGAGCGCGGCGTCCTTCGAGGCGGCGACGAGGTGGCCGGCCGCGTCGCCCGGTGGCACGTACAGGTCGACACGGAGGTCGGGATGCCGCTCCTGGTGCGGTCCGACGAAGCCCTCGGCGAGGATGCGCGTCTCGGCCTCGACGGCGTTCTGGTCGAAGGTGCCGGGGACGAAGTCGCCCGCCGCCGTCCACGTCCGGACCGGCCAGGGGTAGGCGGCGACCACCTGGACACGCGCCCCGCGGCGGGCCGCCTCGGTGAACGCGAAGGCGAGCGCCTTCTCGTCGGGGCTGTCCACGTGCAGGCCGACGACCACGCGCGGGCCCGGTTCCACAGGCGGCGAGTCCGGCACCTCGCGCCCGGTCCGGGGTACGACGACCACCGGGCACTCGGCGTCACGGGCCGCGGCCATCCCGTTGGAGCCGAGCACCAGCCCAGCGAAGCCTCCGCGGCCACGGGAGCCCAGCACCAACAGCTGGGCGGAGGAGCCGAGTTCGGGCAGTACGGCGGCCGGCGCGCCCACCATGGCGACGTACTCCACCGCCGGGCGGTCGGGCAGCCCCAGATATTCGACCACCGGTTTGCCGGGACGGCCGTCGAGATACGCCCGCGCCTCGTCGAGCACCGGATCGTCGGCAGGGTCCGGCGGACCGGCAAGGGCGTCCGGCTGGGCCCAGACCGCGTACTGCCGTACATGGACCGCGCGCAACGGCGCCTCGCGCAGCCGGGCGGCTGTGAGCGCCCACTCCAGGGCGCGCAGGCTGTCGTCCGATCCGTCGACCGCCGCGATGACCGGCAGGGTGCTCATGGAATCCTCGCCTTCGGCACGGAATCTTGATCGACCGCTTCCGGGACCAGCCTGACTCAAGCACCGCCCGCCGGAGGGGCACGAGGTCGCGTGTCCGCACATTGCCGTCAAGCGGCGCGGTACGCACCGGCTTCCGGGCACTTCGACCGGAAGATCCATCCACCCGAATGAAGGAGACCATGGCCGGCAACAGTGGATTCAAGGACATCTCCCCGACCACCCTCGCCGATGTACTGGGCCGTACGCAGGTCATGGACATCGGCATCCGCCCGCTGTGGCCGGCGGTCCCGCGGGTCGCGGGACCGGCGTTCACCGTGCGCTGTCCTCCCGGCGACAACCTCATGCTGCACGCGGCCATCCACCGCGCCGCGCCCGGGTCGGTCATCGTCGTCGAGACCGGCGGCGACGTGGACTACGCCCTCGCCGGGGGCAACGTCTGTGCCGTGGCCCAGCGCCGTGGGATCGCCGCGTTCGTGGCCGACGGCGTGATCCGCGACCTCGCCGAGGTGCGCGCCCTGGGGTTTCCCGTCTTCGCCCGGGGCGTCATTCCCGTGCCGGGGACCAAGTCGGCGGTGCGGCCGCTCAATGTCCCGGTCCGGTGCGGTGGGGTGGAAGTGCAGGCAGGCGACATCGTGGTGGCCGACGAGGAGGGCATCGTCGTGACGCCGCGGGACCGTCAGGAGCAGGTGCTCCTGGACGCCCGGGCGAAGGTGGCCGGGGAGGCCGGTGAGTCCCTCGACGCGTGGGAGGCCGCGCATCGCGCCCGCGTCGAGCAGATCCTGGCCGAGGGCGGCTTCGAGGGGTGAGCAGGCAGGGCTGAGCACGCAGGGCTGAGCGCAGGGGGCCGCCGCCCGCTCCCACCGGAGTACGACTGCCCCTCCCCTGGCCACAGGGAAGGGGCAGCTCTCCACGGCTTCCGGCGCGCCCTGCGCTCCGGAAGCCCGGCGCGTTCGGCGTGCTCCGACAGGCCGAACGCGTCCTCAGGTCAGATCGAACTCGCCCTCGCGCGCTCCGGAGACGAAGGCGCCCCACTCCGCGGGCGTGAAGATCAGGGAAGGGCTCTCCGCGCGGCCGCTGTTGCGCATGGCGATGAAGCCCTCGACAAAAGCGATCTGGACGTCTCCCCGTCCTCGGCTGCTGGACTGCCACTCGGCGTTGCTGAGATCCAGCTCCGGCTTGTCCCAGCCCTTGAGCGGGTGCTGCTCGATGGTGCTTTCGGCCACGTCCGTGCTCCTCCCGGTTCGTCGTCCGCCGCCAGCCTAGCGATCGGTTCCAGCGGCGGACAGGCCGCGTGAGGGGCAGGGCTTCAGGAGGCGGGCGGAGCGGACCCGACCAGCCACATCGAGAAGAACTGTGATCCGCCGCCGTAGGCGTGCCCCAGTACCCGGCGGGCCCCTTCCACCTGGTGCTCTCCCGCCTGTCCGCGCACCTGGAGGGCCGCTTCCGCGAACCGGATCATGCCGGAGGCGCCGATCGGATTGGTCGACAGGACACCGCCCGACATGTTGACGGGCAGGTCCCCGTCCAGCTCCGTGACACCGGATTCGGTGAGCTTCCAGCCCTCGCCCTCGTCGGCGAAGCCGAGGTTCTCCAGCCACATGGGCTCGTACCAGGAGAACGGGACGTACATCTCGACGGCATCGATGTCGCGGCGCGGGTCGGCGATGCCGGCCTGCCGGTAGACGTCGGCCGCGCAGTCCTTGCCCGCCTGCGGCGAGACGAAGTCCTTGCCGGCGAAGAGCGTGGGTTCGCTACGCATCGCGCCGCCGTGCAGCCACGCGGCCGGCCGGGGTGAACGGGCCGCCCCGGCACGGTCGGTGAGGATCATCGCGCAGGCCCCGTCCGAGGACGGGCAGGTCTCCGAGTAGCGGACCGGGTCCCACAGCATCGGCGAGGCCTGGACCTTCTCCAGGGTGATGTCGTGCTCGTGGAGGTGTGCGTACGGGTTCTTGAGGGCGTTGCGCCGGTCCTTGTAGGCGACCAGGGAGCCGACCGTGTCGGGTGCGCCGGTGCGCCTCATGTACGCGCGGATGTGCGGCGCGAAGAATCCGCCCGCCCCGGCGAGCAGCGGCTGGGTGAAGGGGATCGGCAGGGACAGACCCCACATCGCGTTCGACTCGGACTGCTTCTCGTAGGCCAGGGTCAGGACGGTCCCGTGCACGCGGCCGGCGATCAGGTTCGTGGCGACCAGCGCCGTCGAGCCGCCGACGGAGCCCGCCGTGTGGACCCGGAGCATCGGCTTGCCGACGGCGCCGAGCGCGTCGGCGAGATACAGCTCGGGCATCATGACGCCCTCGAAGAAGTCGGGCGCCTTGCCGATCACGACGGCGTCGATGTCCGCCCAGGTCAACTCGGCGTCTTCAAGGGCCCGCCCAGCTGCCTCACGGACCAGTCCCGCGATGGACACGTCCCGCCGGGCGGCCACGTGCTTGGTCTGGCCGATGCCTATGACGGCCACGGGCTCCTTGCTCATCGGGCATCCCCTTCCAGTACGGCGACCAGGTTCTGCTGGAGGCAGGGCCCGGACGTGGCGTGGGCGAGCGCTCGGTCGGAGGCGCCCCGGTGGATACGGGCGGCGGCCTCACCGATGCGGATGAGCCCGGCGGCCATGATGGGGTTGGCGGCCAGCGCGCCCCCCGACGGGTTCACCACCACGCCGTCGCCGAGGCGCAGCGCCTTGCGCAGGACCACCTCCTGCGAGGTGAAGGGGGCGTGCAACTCGGCGGTGTCCACGGGGCGTTCGAAGGCTCCGGCCCGCTCGGCGGCGAGTCGCGCGGAGGGCGAGTCGGTCAGGTCGCGCACGCCCAGGCTGTGCGCCTCGATGCGGTGGTCGATGCCGCGGATCCACGCGGGCCGCGAGCACAGTTCCCGGGCCCGGTCGCCCGCCGCGAGGATCACGGCGGCCGCCCCGTCGCTGACGGGCGGGCAGTCGCCGGTCCGCAGGGGCCGTACGAGATAGTCGCCCTGCGCCACCGGACCGCGCAGCTGGGCATGCGTGTTGGCGGCCGCCGACACGCGGCTGCGGTCCGCCACCCCGGCGAGGGCCGGCTCGTCGGCCTCGCCTGCGTCGATGAGGGCCTGCGCCTGGAGGGCGGCGAGCGCGACCGCGTCCGGCCACAGGGGCGCCACGTAGTACGGGTCGAGCTGACGGGTCAGGACGTCCCGGACGGATCCCGGGGACGACTTCCCGTAGGCGTACACGAGCGCGGTGTCGGCGTCGCCGGTCAGCAGCTTCGTCCACGCCTCGTACAGCGCCCACGCCCCGTCCATCTCCACGTGCGACTCGGAGATCGGCGGCCAGGCGCCCACGCCGTCGAGCGCCATGGTGAAGGAGAAGGCACGTCCCGCGAGGTAGTCCGTGGAGCCGGAGCAGGTGAACCCGATGTCACTGGTCTTCAGCCCGGTCCGGTCGAGCACGTCGTGCAGGACCGGCATGAGCATCTCCACCTCGGAGAGCTCGTCGCTGGTGCGCGTGTGGTCGGTCTGCCCGAAGGCGACTACGGCGATCTCGCGCATCAGAGCAGCTCCTCGTGCGTCTCGTGGT
This sequence comes from Streptomyces sp. NPDC058274, assembly GCF_042881375.1. Lineage (NCBI taxonomy): Bacteria > Bacillati > Actinomycetota > Actinomycetes > Kitasatosporales > Streptomycetaceae > Streptomyces > Streptomyces sp. NPDC058274. The sequence goes on along the minus strand of NZ_JBHVXW010000009.1, from coordinate 99,985 downwards.
CCGCTTCCCGCGTCACAGCAGCTCCTTGTGCGTCTCGTGGTCCGCCTGCCGCGTCACAGCAGCTCCTTGTACGACTCGTAGTCCGCCTGCCGCGTCACAGCAGCTCCTTGTACGTCTCGTAGTCCGCGTCGGGCTCGCCGGTCGGCCGGTAGTGGTCGGGGTAGCGGCCCCCTTCGGTCCACACCGGCTCGACGCGCAGTCCCTCGCGCACCTGGTCGTAGGGGATGCCGCCGATACGGCCGTGCAGCGCGAGGTCGGCGCCGTCCAGGGCGATGTGCCCGTAGACGTAGGGGACTTCGATGTCGAGGTTCTTCGCCTTGATGTTGACGATGCAGTACGTGGTCAGCGTGCCCCGGGGACCCACCTCGACGTGTTCCGCCGTGGCGACGCCACACGTGGGACAGGCGCCCTTGGGCGGCACGTACACCTTGTGGCAGGAGGGGCAGCGTTCGCCGACGGTCCGCCGCTCGGAGAGGGAGTTGATGTAGGCGGACTGGGAACGGCCGGGCGCGTAGACGTAGTCGAGGCGGGCGTGGGCGACGATGCCGGTCACCATGGCGTCGAACACGCCGTCGTGCCCGGCGGGTTCGAACGGGTCTCCGTCGTAGTCGTACGGCTCGAAGCAGGCGATGTCCGTGATGGCTCCGGAGCGTTCGCCGGCCCAGCGGATCCGGACACGCATGCCGGTGCGCACGGCGCCTGGGCCCGGGACGTCGAGCGCGTGGAGCAGGGCGGTGTCGGCGCCGTCGAGCTTGACCAGGACCCAGGCGAACGGGGTGTCCAGGGGCTGTCCCCGGCGTGGTTCGTGATTCCACGCCCAGGTGGTGACGGTGCCGGTGGGGGCGACTTCGACGAGGTCGCGCAGCTCCTCGGCGGTGACGGGGTCGTACTCGACGGGTGGGACGAGCGTGCCGCCGTCGGCGGTCCGCACTCCGAGGACGACGCGCTCGCGCAGGCCGGTGAGGAAGGCGCTCTGCACGGGGCCCAGTGAGCGGGTGAAGGGGAACTCGACGATGAGGGGGGCTTTGAGGACTTCGGGCATCCTGGATGTCTCCTTCGAGTCAGGCGCGCCGGTAGACGGGTGGGCGTTTCTCGGCGAAGGCCCGGGAGCCCTCCTTGGCGTCGGCGGTGTCGAAGACCGGCCAGCCGCGCCGCAGTTCGGCCGCCAGCCCGTCCGTCTCGGTCATCTCGGCGGTCTCGTACACGGACGCCTTGACGGCTTCGACGGCGAGCGGTCCGCAGGCGTTGACCTGTTCGGCGATCTCCAGGGCCTTGCCGAGCGCGGTCCCGTCGGGGACGACATGGCCGATCAGCCCGATCCCCGCGGCCTCCCGCGCGGTGTACGCGCGGCCGGTGAGCAGCATCTCCAGGGCGTGGGTGCGCGGGATCTGCCGCTGGAGGCGGACGGTCGAGCCGCCGATCGGGAAGAGGCCACGCCTGACCTCGAAGAGTCCGAAGGTCGCCGACTCGCCGGCCACCCGGATGTCGGTGCCCTGCAGGATCTCCGTGCCGCCGGCGACGCAGTACCCCTCCACCGCGGCGATCACCGGCTTACGGGGGCGGTGGTGGCGGAGCATCGCCTTCCAGTGCAGATCGGGATCGGCCTTCATACGGTCCCGGTACTGGTCGCCCTCCATGCCGTTGCCCGCCAGCGCCTTGAGGTCCATCCCGGCGCAGAACGCTCCGCCCGCGCCGGTCAGCACGATCGAACGGATCGCGTCGTCCTCGTCGGCCTCGGCCCAGCCGTCGTGCAGTCCGACCAGCATCGGCAGTGAGAGCGCGTTCTTCGCCTCGGGCCTGTTGAGCGTGAGTACCAGTGTGGCGCCTTCGCGCTGCACGGTGAGGTGTTCGGTCCCGCCCATCGCCGTCCTCCCGTCTCAGGAACGAGAACAGGTTGCAGGAGGCGGGGAGCCAGTACAAGGGTTTTCTGACAGACAGTCAGATTTCTTCTGCGCGGGCCCTTCCCAGTTGGGTCGGGCTTTGCTCTGATGACCGTCGAACCGATGGATGCCAGGCGTGCCCGGGGTCAGGAGGAGCGGTGGAGTACAACCTTGCCGACCTGTTCGAGTCGGTCGTCGACGTGGTCCCCGACCGCGAGGCGCTTGTGTACATCGACCACCCCGGCACCGGCGCGGAGCGCCGCCTGACCTACGCCCAGCTCGACGCGGCGGCGAACCGTATCGCCCATCATCTGGCCGACAGCGGCGTGCGGCCCGGCGACCACCTCGGACTCCACCTCTACAACGGAGTCGAGTACCTCCAGACGGTGCTGGCCTGCCTGAAGGCACGGATCGTGCCGGTCAACGTCAACTACCGCTACGTCGAAGAGGAGTTGGTCTACCTCTACCGGGACGCCGATCTGGTGGCCCTGGTCTTCGACGCGGAGTTCTCGGACCGGGTGGCGGCGGCGCTGCCGCGTACACCGGCGTTGCGGCACCTCGTCCGCGTGGGGGCGCCCGCGTCCGGTGCCGTCGTGCCGGACGCCGTGGACTTCGCGGACGCCGAGGCCGCCGGATCCCCCGGGCGGGGCTTCCCGGCGCGCTCGGCCGACGACCAGTTCATCATCTACACCGGCGGCACGACCGGGATGCCCAAGGGCGTGATGTGGCGTCAGGAGGATCTGTTCTTCTCCGGCCTTGGCGGCGGCGCACCGACCGGTGAGCCGGTCAAGAAGCCGGAGGAGCTGGCCGAGCGCGTGGCGGCCGGCGGCGACGGCATCACCTTCTTCCCCACTCCCCCGCTGATGCACGGCACCTCGACGCTCACCGCCTTCATCGGCTTCAACTTCGGCCAGCGGATCGTGATCCACCGCAAGTTCGTGCCCGAAGACGTGCTGCGGACGATCGAGAAGGAGCGGGTGACGAGCGTGTCGCTGGTCGGCGACGCGATGCTGCGGCCACTGATCGACGCGCTCGGCGGACCGCTGAAGGGCACCGACTGCTCGTCCCTGTTCAGCGTGTCGTCGTCCGGCGCGATCATGTCGGAGACGGTGCGCGAGCAGTTCCAGGCGCTCGTCCCGCATGTGATGCTGCTGAACAACTTCGGTTCGTCGGAGTCCGGATTCAACGGTACGGCGACGGCGGACTCGGGACCGGTCAAGGGGTTCCGGCTGCGCGTCAACTCCCGTACCCAGGTGGTCGATCCGGCCACATACGAGCCCGTCGCCGTCGGTGAGCCCGGGCGCATCGCCCAGCGTGGCCATGTGCCGCTGGGTTACTACAACGACCCGAAGAAAACAGCCGAGACCTTCTTCCGGAAGGGCGACGAGCGGTGGGTCCTGCTGGGCGACATGGCGACCGTCGACGAGGAGGGCATCGTCACCGTCCTCGGGCGGGGTTCCCAGTGCATCAACACCGGCGGCGAGAAGGTCTATCCGGAAGAGGTCGAGCAGGCGCTCAAATCGCATCCGGACGTGTACGACGCACTGGTGGCCGGGGTGCCCGACGAGAAGTGGGGCAACCACGTGGCGGCGGTCGTGCAACTGCGCGACGGCGCGGGCCGGCCCTCCCTGGAGGCCATCCAGACCCACTGCCGCTCCCACCTCGCGGGCTACAAGATCCCCCGCCAGCTCGTGATCACGGACACGATCCAGCGCTCGCCCAGCGGCAAGGCGGATTACCGGTGGGCCCGGTCGGTAGCGGCGGACGCGGGGCGCTAGCGGCGGACGCGGGGCAGTGGAGGCGGACGCGGGGCGGTAGCGGCGGACGCGGGGCAGTGGAGGCGGACGCGGGGCGGTAGCGCGGATCTCCTGCCGAGTGACGGCCCAGTGACGGCACGCTGACGTCCCGCGCCCCGCGCTCGGCGCTCGGCGCTCGGTGCTCGGCGCTCGGCGCTCGGTGCTCGGCGCAAGACCCCCGGCGCAAAACTCCCGGCTCTCGACCCGGCGTAGTCTTTGCGCGCGGTTGACCCTGCTGATTGAACTGCGGGTGAAGTCCGGCCGTACGGATAGTGGCGGCCGTGACCTCCCTGGTCCGGTCCGCCGCGCCATCACCGGGCTTCGCACGGAAGGACCTTCGCGTGTCGCACTCCACGCGCTCGCCTCGACAGCCGGACACGGACGGGGGTTCCGTCGCCGCTCCCAGCACAGAGGCGGACGACACAGCGGAGGCCGAGAACACCGCAGCCGACAACACAGCGGAGGTCGAGGACACACCTGCCGCCCACGTCGGCGAACAGCGTCGGGAGACGGATACCGCCGACGAACGGCCTGAGGCAGGAGCGGCTGACGACCGGCCTGAGGCAGGAACGGCCGACGACCAGCCCGAAGAAGCGACAGCCGAAGATCCTCCGGGCGGGCGGCCCCCCGGGCGCTCCCGAGGGGCGGGCTGGTGGGGCTGGCGGCGCAAGTACCCGCAGGCGGCGCGCGGCGTGACCGTGGGCACCACCGTCCTGGCCGGGGCCCTCGTGCTGTTCGCCCTCCTCCTGCCGAACCACCTCGACCGCCTCACGTTCGGCGCCTTCCTCCGTATCCCGGCGGAGGGGGTCCTCCTCGCCGGTCTGCTGCTGGTGCTGCCGCCCCGGCCGCGGCGCGTCGTGGCGATGGTCGCGGGCGCGGGCCTCGGTCTGATGGCGGTCCTGAAGTGCATCGACATGGGCTTCTACTCGGTACTGGACCGGCCCTTCGACCTGGTGCTCGACTGGATCCTGTTCGGCTACGCGGTGGACTTCCTGAACGAGTCGGTGGGTCCGACCGGCGCGAAACTCGCCGTGATCGCGGCCATCGCACTCATCGTGGCGCTGCTCGTCCTCGTGACCCTGGCCGTGATCCGGCTGACCGACCTCATGGCCCGTCACCGGCCCGTCGCCGCCCGGACCACCCTCGTCCTCGGCACCGCCTGGATCACCTGTGTGACGCTCGGCGTGCAGATCACCGACGTTCCGGTCGCCGCCAAGACCAACGCCGTGATCCTCCAGAACCGGGCGCACCAGGTGCGCGCCGGCATCCGGGACGGGCGGGTCTTCGCCGAGCAGTCCTCCGTCGACGCCTTCGCCGGCACCCCGCCCGACCAGCTGCTGACCGGCCTGCGCGGCAAGGACGTCCTCTTCACGTTCATCGAGAGCTACGGCCGTTCGGCCATCGAGGATCCCGCGATGGCGAAGCAGGTCGGCGCCGTACTCGACGACGGGACGAGCTCGCTCAAGGCGGCCGGGTTCTCGTCGCAGAGCGGCTGGCTGAAGTCGCCGGTGGCCGGCGCCGGCAGCTGGCTGGCCCACTCCACCTTCCTCTCGGGCCTGTGGATCAAGAACCAGCAGCGCTACCGGAACCTCACCTCCAGCAAGCGCGCGACCCTGACCAGCTACTTCCAGAAGTCCGGCGCATGGCGCACGGTCGGCATCGTGCCGGGCGTCCGCCGGGCGTGGCCGGAGGGCAAGTTCTTCGGCCTCGACCACATCTACGACTCCGAGCACCTCGGCTACCAGGGTCCGTACTTCAGCTGGACGCCCGTACCGGACCAGTTCAGCCTGGAGGCCTTCGAGCGCCTGGAGCACGGCAAGAAGGACCGCAAGCCGATGATGGCGGAGATCATCCTGGCCTCCAGCCACAACCCGTGGGCACCCATCGCCCGCACGGTCGACTGGGACGACCTGGGCGACGGCTCGGTCTTCGACCAGATCAAGAAGGAGGGCAAGGACCCCAAGGAGGTCTGGAAGAGCCCGGAGAGCGTGCGCACCGAGTACCGGCGAGCCATCGAGTACTCGCTGACCAGCCTGATCCAGTACATGGAGCGGTACGGCGACAAGAACACCGTGCTGGTCTTCCTCGGCGACCACCAGCCCAACCCGACCGTCACCGGCAGCGACGCGGGCAAGGACGTGCCGGTCACCGTCGTCGCGCATGACCCGAAGGTGCTGGACAAGATCTCCGACTGGGGCTGGACGGACGGCCTGAAGCCGGCCAAGGACGCCCCGAGGTGGGGCATGGACAAGTTCCGCGACCGCTTCATGACGGCGTACGGACCGGACAAGGGCTGAGTCGGTCCACCCGCTTCCCGCCCGCGCTCCGCCACCGGGAGCGCGGGCTTTCGCGTGGACACGCGCAGAAAGTGGCAGCCGATGGCTTGCCTGTGGGCGGGCGGCCTGAATTACTGATCCCGAAGGACACGACCGAATGATCGGTCGCCCGGATTGGCACGGTTGGCGAGGGAGTATTCCCCATGGCGGATTCCATGGCACCCACCGATCCCACGGACGCGAAGGACCTGCTGGACGCGGGGGAACGGCTCGACGCGGAGGGCTTGCGGGCGCTCCAGCTGGAGCGGCTGCGCGCGTCCCTGCGGCACGCGTACGCGCACGTGCCCTTCTACCGGGAGTCCTTCGACAGGGCCGGGGTGCGCCCCGAGGACTGCCGGACGCTCGCCGACCTCGCCCGGTTCCCGCTCACGGCGAAGGCGGACCTCCGGGAGAACTATCCGTACGGGATGTTCGCCGTGCCCCAGGACCGCGTCCGCCGCATCCACGCGTCGAGCGGCACCACCGGACGTCCCACGGTCGTCGGCTATACCGAGGGCGACCTGTCCATGTGGGCCGACATGGTGGCGCGTTCCATCCGGGCGGCCGGCGGCCGGCCCGGTGACACGGTCCATGTGGCGTACGGCTACGGCCTGTTCACCGGCGGCCTGGGCGCGCACTACGGCGCCGAACGCCTCGGCTGCACGGTGATCCCCGCCTCCGGCGGGATGACGGCCCGTCAGGTCCAGCTGATCCAGGACCTGAAGCCCGGCATCATCATGGTGACCCCCTCGTACATGCTGACGCTGCTGGACGAGTTCGAGCGGCAGGGCGTGGATCCGCGCGGCACCTCGCTCCGGGTGGGCATCTTCGGCGCCGAACCGTGGACCCAGGAGATGCGACGGGAGATCGAGGAGCGCTTCGCCATCGACGCGGTCGACCTCTACGGCCTGTCGGAGGTGATCGGCCCCGGTGTCGCCCAGGAGTGCGTGGAGACCAAGGACGGCCTGCACATCTGGGAGGACCACTTCTATCCCGAGGTCGTCGACCCCTTCACCGGCGAGGTGCTGCCGGAGGGCGAGGAGGGCGAGCTGGTCTTCACCTCGCTGACGAAGGAGGCCATGCCCGTCATCAGGTACCGGACCCGGGATCTGACCCGTCTGCTGCCGGGCACCGCCCGGGTGTTCCGGCGCATGGAGAAGATCACCGGCCGCAGTGACGACATGGTGATCCTGCGGGGGGTCAATCTCTTCCCGACGCAGATCGAGGAGATCGTGCTGCGCACACCGGGCGTGGCCCCGCACTTCCAGCTGCGCCTCACCCGGGAGGGCCGCCTCGACGCGCTCACCGTACGAGCCGAGGCCCGGCGCGGCGCGACCCCCGAGATCCGCGAGGCGGCCGCGCGGGCGATCGTGGCGGCGGTGAAGGACGGCATCGGCGTCTCGGTCGCCGTCGAGATCGTCGAACCGGAGTCCCTGGAACGGTCGGTGGGGAAGATCAAACGCATCGTGGACCTGCGGAACGTCTGATGCAGGACCGGCCCGGGGTGGGCCCGGCGCCGGACCCACGGCGATTGAGGGCTCACGCCTCGCCGAAGCGGTCCCGCAGCTCCCGCTTGAGGATCTTCCCGCTGGCGTTGCGCGGCAGTTCGTCCACGAAGAGCACCCGCTTGGGCGCCTTGAAGGCGGCGAGCGTCTCGCGTGCGTGGGTGAGGAGTTCGGCCTCGGTGACCTCGCCGCGGGGGACGACGACCGCCGTGACGGCCTCGATCCAGCGCTCGTCGGGAAGGCCGATCACGGCCACCTCGGCGACCTGCTCGTGGGTGTACAGCGCGTCCTCGACCTGGCGTGAAGCGACCAGGACACCACCGGAGTTGATGACGTCCTTCACCCGGTCGACCACGGTGAAGTAGCCCTGGGCGTCCCGCACGGCGAGGTCCCCGGAGTGGAACCAGCCGTCGCGGAAGGCGTCGGCCGTCTCCTCCGGCTTGTCCCAGTAGCCCTCGCACAACTGCGGTGAGCGGTAGACGACTTCGCCCCGCTCCCCGTCGGGAACGTCCTTGCCGGACTCGTCCACGACCCGTGCCTCGACGAAGAGCACCGGCCGCCCGCAGGAGTCCATCCTCCCCTTGTGCTCGTCGGGCGCGAGCACCATGGCCAGCGGCCCGATCTCGCTCTGGCCGAAACAGTTGAAGAAGGCGAGCTTCGGCAGGCGTTCGCGCAGTCGTTCCAGTACGGGCACGGGCATGATCGACGCCCCGTAGTAGGCCTTGCGCAGTCCGCTCAGGTCCCGGGTGGCGAAGTCGGGGCGGTTCGACAGCCCGATCCACACCGTGGGCGGTGCGAACAGGCTGTCCGCCCGGCCCTCCTCGATCAGGTCGAAGATCTGGTCGCCGTCGGGCGCGTCGAGGATCGTGTTCACCGCGCCGATCGCCAGGTACGGCAGCAGGAAGACGTGCATCTGGGCCGAGTGGTAGAGCGGCAGGGAGTGCACGGGCCGGTCCCCGGCCTGCAGGTCGAGGGCCGTGATCGCGCTCAGATACTCGTGCACCAGGGAGCGGTGGGTCATCATCGCGCCCTTGGGCAGCGCGGTGGTGCCCGAGGTGTACAGCAACTGCGTCAGATCCTCGCCGCGGGGCTCGGGACCGTCGTACGGCGAGGTCGTGGCGAGCCGCGCCAGCAGCGAGTCGTCGGTGTCGCGCAAGGCCAGCACGGGTGTTCCGTCCGGCAGGTTCCCGGTGAGGTCGGGGTCCGCCAGGACGAGTCCGCAGCCGGACTGGCCGAGGATGTACGTCAGATCGTCGCCCGTCAGGTTCTGGTTGACCGGTACGTGCACCAGTCCCCCGCGCGCGCAGGCCAGGAAGCCGATCAGATACGCGTCAGAGTTGTGGCCGTAGGCACCGACGCGGTCACCGTGCCCGAGGCCGTGGTCGCGCAGGACTCGCGCGGCGCGGGACACGGCCTCGTCGAGTTCCGCGTAGGTCCAGGACCGGTCGCGGTAGTGCACCGCGACGCGCTCCGGGGTCCGCCGCGCGCTGCGCCGCAGCACTCCGTCGACCGTGACGCTCTGTCCCGCCGTCATGACCTGCTCCTTCGTCCGGCTGCCCCCGTGTGATCCTCGTGGCGCCCCGCGAGCGGGTCAAGCACCCGGTGCGGCCGGCGGGAAGTGGACCGACCCCGGTGAGGGCCGACCGATGAGTGTCGAACCGGCCCATGCCCCACAGCCTTACCTGTTGTTACGCTCAACCGCCCCTTCCCTCAATGACGTTGGGAGGCTTGATGCGCATCCGCCCGAGACGGCTCGCCGTCACGGCCGTGGCCCTGCTCGCCGCGTCGACCGCACTGCCCGCGGCCGCCGCCGATGGCCGGGACCACCAGGAACATCCGTCCCACGGCGGTCTGTCCGCCGTCATCCGCTATACCGAGTACGGCATTCCGCACATCGTCGCGAAGGACTACCCCGACCTGGGCTTCGGAACGGGCTGGGCGCAGGCCGCCGACCAGGTGTGCACCCTCGCGGACGGCTTCGTGACCACGCGCGGGGAACGCTCCCGCTACTTCGGACCGGACGCGGCCCCCGACGGCTCGCTGTCGTCCGCCACCAAGAACCTCTCCAGTGACCTGTACTTCCGTGGCGTGCGGGAGGCGGGCACGGTGGAGAAACTGCTCGCCGAGCCCGCTCCGAAGGGGCCGGGCCGGCAGGTCAAGGACCTGATGAGCGGCTGGGCCGCCGGATACAACGCCTGGCTGCGGCAGCACCGGATCACCGACCCGGCCTGCGCGGGCGCCGCGTGGGTGCGGCCCGTGACGACCCTCGACGTCGCCGCGCGCGGCTTCGCGCTCGCCGTCCTGGGCGGTCAGGGCCGCGGCGCCGACGGCATCACGGCGGCCCAGCCACCGGCCCCGGCACCGGCCGCGGCGTCCGAGCCTCCGGTGGATGCGCAGGCCACGGCGCGTGCCGCCCGCGAGCTCTTCGACACCGCCGACATGGGCTCCAACGCGGTCGCGTTCAGCGGCGCCACGACGGCGAACGGCCGCGGCCTCCTGCTCGGCAATCCGCACTACCCGTGGCAGGGCGGCCGCCGTTTCTGGCAGTCGCAGCAGACCATCCCCGGCGAACTGAACGTGGCGGGCGGGTCACTGCTCGGCTCGGCGACGATCTCCATCGGCCACAACTCCCGGGTGGCCTGGAGCCACACCGTCGCGACGGGCATCACGCTCAACCTCCACCAGCTGACCCTGGATGCGGCGGACCCGACGACGTACCTGGTGGACGGCAGGCCCGAGCGGATGACCAAGCGGTCCGTCACCGTGGAGGTGAAGGACGGCGCGCCGGTGACCCGCACTCAGTGGTGGACGCGGTACGGCCCGGTGATCACCTCGCTCGGCCCCCAGCTCCCGCTCCCCTGGACGGCCACGACGGCGTACGCGCTCAACGACCCGAACGCCGCCAATCTCCGTGCCTCGGACACCGCGCTCGGCTTCAGCAAGGCCCGCAGTACGGCGGACATCGTCGACACCCTCCGCCGTACTCAGGGGCTGCCCTGGGTGAACACGATCGCCGCCGATGCGGGCGGCCACTCGCTGTTCACGCAGTCGCAGGTGCTGCCGCGCATCACCGACGAGCTGGCCCAGCGCTGCTCGACGGCGCTCGGCAAAATCACCTATCCGTCGTCCGGTGTGGCCGTTCTCGACGGCTCGCGCGGTGAGTGTGCGCTGGGCAGCGATTCCGACGCCGTACAGCCGGGTATCTTCGGGCCGGCGAAGATGCCGGTGCTCAAGGACGCGCCGTACGCGGAGAACTCCAACGACAGCGCCTGGCTGGCCAACGCCGAACGGCCGTTGACCGGATACGAGCGGGTCTTCGGCACGATCGGCACCCAGCGGTCGATGCGTACCCGCGGCGCGATCGAGGACGTGGCGGCCCTGGCCGACGAGGGCGGACTGACCGTACGGGATCTGCAGAAGCAGCAGTTCGCGAACCGCGTGCCGGCCGGGGACCTCATCGCGGACGACGCGGCCCGGGCCTGTGCCGCGCTGCCGGGCGGTACGGCAACGGGCAGTGACGGCAAGGCGGTTGAGGTGAGTGCGGCCTGCGGTGTACTGAAGTCGTGGGACCACTCGATGAACACGGGCAGCCGGGGCGCGCTGCTCTTCGACCGCTTCTGGCGGAAGCTGACGGCCACGGTGCCCGGTGCCCAGCTCTGGAAGGTGCCGTTCTCGGCGGCGGACCCGGTCCGCACGCCCCGCACGCTCAACACGGACGCGCCGGGCTTCACCACGGCTCTGGCCGACGCGGTCGCCGAGTTGCGCACGGCCGGCATCGCCCTGGACGCCAGGCTGGGCGCGCACCAGTTCGTCGTCCGCGACGGCCGGAACATCCCGGTGCCGGGCGGCACGGAGTCGCTCGGGGTGTGGAACAAGGTCGAGTCGGTGTGGAATCCGGCGGCCGGCGGCTACACCGAGGTCACCACCGGGTCGAGCTACATCCAGGCGGTGGGCTGGGACGGGAGCCGCTGTCCCGTCGCCCGTACGCTGCTGACGTACTCCCAGTCCGCGAACCCCAACTCGCCGCACTACAGCGACCAGACGCGGCTGTTCTCGGGCGAGAAATGGGTGACCTCCCGCTTCTGCGAGAAGGACATCCTCTCCTCGCCCGGGCTGCGGGTGGAGCGAGTGGGCGAGCGCCGCTAGCGATGGCGGGGAGCCTCCGCTCCACTCGGGGCGGAGGCCCCCTCCCTCAGTGCCGGACGTCGCGGGCCCGGTCACACGACTCGGGTCCGCCCCTCCCAGTAGGGATCGCGCAGCCGCCGCTTGTACAGCTTCCCGTTGGGATCGCGGGGCAGCACCTCGACGAAGTCGACGCTCTTGGGCCGCTTGTACCCGGCGAGCCGCTGCGCGCAGTGGTCGAGGATGTCGGCGGCGAGGGCGTCACCCGGCTCGTGCCCGGGCGCCGGCTCGACCACGGCCTTGACCTGCTCGCCCCATTCGTCGTGCGGGATCCCGAAGGCGGCCGCGTCCGCGACGGCCGGGTGGGTGAGCAGCGCGGACTCGATCTCGGCGGGGTAGATGTTGACCCCGCCCGAGATGATCATGTCGATCTTGCGGTCGCGGAGGAAGAGATAGCCGTCCTCGTCGAGATACCCGAGGTCGCCGACGGTGAAGAAGTCGCCGATGCGGTTCTTCCTCGTCTTGCCCTCGTCCTTGTGGTACGAGAATCCGCCGGTGCTCATCTTCATGTAGACGGTGCCCAGTTGACCGGCGGGCAGCCTGATGCCGTCGTCGTCGAAGACCGCGAGTTCGCTGATGGGCCAGGCCTTCCCGACGGTGCCGGGCTTCTTGAGCCAGTCCTCCGCGGTGGCGAAGGCTCCGCCGCCCTCGCTGGCCGCGTAGTACTCCTCCACACTGTGGCCCCACCACTCGATCATGGCCCGCTTCACATGGTCGGGACACGGGGCGGCACCGTGGATGGCATGTCGCATCGACGAGACGTCGTAGCGCTCCTTCACCTCGTCCGGCAGCGCCAGCAGCCGGTGGAACTGGGTGGGGACCATATGGGTGTGGGTGCACCGATGGACGTCGATGACGCGCAGCATCTCCTCGGGCGTCCACTTCTCCATCAGCACCAGCCGGTGGCCGATGTGCAGGGCCGCGCCCGCGAACTGGAGGACCGCCGTGTGGTAGAGCGGCGAGCAGACCAGATGCACGTTGTCGTCGAAGGGCCTGATCCCGAAGATGGCGAGGAAGCCGCCGAGGTACGTCTCCTCGGGCAGCTTGCCGGGCAGTGGCCGGCGGATGCCGCGCGGGCGCCCGGTGGTGCCCGAGGTGTAGTTCATGACCCAGCCGAGCGTGCGGTCGTCGGGGACCGACTCCGGTCGCCCGTCGAGGAGTTGGGCGTAGGGGCGGAAGCCGCCGATGTCGCCGATCGCGTACCGGTGGGTGGCCGGGAGTCCGGCCTCGTCGGCGGCGTGACGGGCGCCCTCCGCGAACCGTTCGTGCGCGATGAGCACCTTGGCGCCCGAGTCGGCGACGATCCAGGCGATCTCCGGGCCGACGAAATGGTGGTTGACGGGGACCAGGTAGAAACCGGCCTGCGAGGCGGCCAGGAACGCGGTGAGGAACTCGACGCCGTTGGGCAGGACGACGGCGAAGGAGTCGCCGCGCTCCAGTCCGGCGGCGCGCAGACCGTGGACCAGCCGGTTGACCGAGGCGTGCAGCCTTCCGGCGGACCACTCCTCGCCGTCGGGGGCGATCAGGACCGTACGCTGCGGGTCCCCGGCCGCCTGGGCCCAGAAACCGTTGGGGGGCGTGCTCGCGGCCGTACTCACGACTGAGCGCTCCTTCCGGCGATGCGGTTGATGCGGTCGACGGCCCGCTCGAAGCCGCGGGTCAGGTCGTCGAAGACCGCCTGGACACTGCGTTCACTGTTCATCCGGCCGACGATCTGGCCGACCGGTGTGCCGAGGAGCGGCTCCACCTCGTACTTCTGGATGCGGGAGAGGGCGTCGGCGACCAGCAGGCCCTGCAGGGGCATGGGGAGTGTGCCGGGCCCGCTCGGGTCGTCCCAGGCGTCGGTCCACTCGGTGCGCAACTGGCGTGCGGGCTTGCCGGTCAGGGCGCGGGAGCGGACCGTGTCGCCGGATCCGGCGGCGAGCAGCTTCTGGGTCACGGCGCGCGAGTGCATGTCGGCCTCCGTGGTCGTCAGCCACAGGGAGCCGAGCCACGCACCCTGCGCGCCGAGGGTGAGCGCGGCGGCCACCTGCTGCCCGCTGCCGATGCCGCCGGCGGCGAGGACGGGCAACGGGGCGACGGCGTCCACGACTTCGGGCGTCAGCACCATCGAGGCGATCTCACCGGTGTGCCCGCCGGCTTCGTAGCCCTGGGCCACGACGATGTCGATGCCCGCCTCCGCGTGCTTGCGCGCGTGCCGTGCGCTGCCGGCGAGTGCGGCGACCGGTACGCCCTTGTCGTGGGCGCGCTCCACCACATCAGGGGGCGGTGAGCCGAGGGCGTTGGCGAGGAGCTTGATGGGGTGGTCGAAGGCGACGTCGAGCTGGTCGCGGGCGACCTGCTCCATCCACCCGGTGATGCGCCAGCCGGACGCCTCGCCCTCGGCGAGTTCGGGCACCCCGTACTTGGCGAGGGTGTCCGTGACGTACCGCCGGTGCCCTTCGGGGATCATCGCTTCGACGTCGGCCTCCGAGACGCCCTCGACCTTCCTGGCGGGCATCACGACGTCCAGGCCGTAGGGCTTGCCGTCGATGTGCGCCTCGATCCAGTCGAGGTCGCGCTTGAGGTCGTCCGGGGCCGTGTAGCGAACCGCGCCGAGCACACCGAACCCGCCCGCCCTGCTGATCGCGGCGGCGACGGCGGGGAACGGCGTGAAGCCGAAGATGGCGTGCTCGACTCCCAGTCTCTTGCTCAGCTCCGTCTGCATGGGCGCAGGATGCCGCAGTCCTCGGGACGAGGGAAGGGCTTTTCTGATGCTCCGTCAGATTTCTCGCCACCCCGTGACCCGCCTCCGGCCGGTACGACCGACGTGACCGGAAACCCTCGGCCGGGGCCGCTGGGCAATCCCTCGGCCGGGCCACTCGCACGACCCGCCCACACCTCGGGCAGGGTTGACACACCCGGCCACTGACAGGAAAGTTTCACCGCGCAGGGCGAAACCGGAAAGATACTTTCAGGCGGCGCGGCGGGAGGCTCCTCGATGACCGAAGACGCAGCGGACAGAGCGACGACGAGCGCGTGCAGCGCGTCACAGAGGGCCGACTCGGCGGCGCCGGGCGGCGGACTGACCCGCCGTCAACTCGGCGCTCGAGCACTTGCCTTGGGCGGCGCACTGGCCGTCGCCCCGTTCCCCGCGGGCCCCGCGGCGGCCGCCGGGACGAGTGGCGGACATCCGGTCCTGCGGCACGGCTCGGCCGAGCGCGCGGGGCTGCTGGCCGGCCATCTGCGCCAACTGGTCACCGACGCCGAGACGTTCCTCGGCCCCTCCCCCGCCCACCCCTGGTACGCGGGCGCCGTACTGCTGGCCGGGCGCGGCGGCACCGTGGCCCTGCATCAGCCGATCGGCAAGGCGGTGCGGTATTCGGCGTACGACGAGAAGTCGGACGCCGGTGTCGAGTTCCCGGCGGACCAGCAGATCCCGATGGCCGACGACACCGTCTTCGATCTCGCCTCCGTGTCGAAACTCTTCACCTCGCTGCTCGCGGTGCAGCAGATCGAGCGCGGCACTCTGGAGCTGGAGGCGACCGTCGCCTCGTACCTCCCCGACTTCGCGGGCGCCGGCAAGCAGGACGTCACGATCCGTCAGCTCCTCACCCATACCTCGGGTTTCCGCGCCTGGATCCCCCTCTACAACGCGCCCACGCGCGAGGGGAGGCTCCAACTCATCTGGAACGAGGCACCGCTCAATCCGCCGGGCACCAAGTACCTCTACTCCGACCTCAATCTGATCTCCCTCCAGCTGGTCCTGGAGAAGATCACCGGCCGGATGCTCGACACCCTCCTCCAGGACGAGATCACCGCCCCGCTCGGCATGCACCGCACCCGCTACAACCCGCCCGCGTCCTGGAAACCCGGGATCGCCGCCACCGAGGACGCCCGGCCGCCCTGGTCGGGGCTCGCCCGCGGGCTGGTGTGGGGCGAGGTGCACGACGAGAACGCCTACTCCTTCGGCGGAGTGGCGGGGCACGCGGGTGTCTTCTCCACCGCCTGGGACCTGGCGATCCTCGGCCGTACGCTGCTCAACGGCGGCGCGTACGGCACCGCTCGCATCCTGAAGCCGGAGTCGGTGGACCTGATGTTCACGGACTTCAACACGGCCTTCCCCGGCGACGAGCACGGCCTCGGCTTCGAGCTCTACCAGCACTGGTATATGGGCGCGATGGCCACGCCCCGCACCGCCGGGCACACGGGCTTCACCGGTACCGCGATCGTGCTCGACCCGACAACGGACTCGTTCCTCGTACTGCTCGGCAACTCCGTGCATCCCGTGCGCAGTTGGCGGTCCGGATCCGCACCCCGTGTCGCCGCCGCGAACCATCTCGCGCGCGCCGTGCCGGTCCGCCCCGCGCGCGGACGCACGTCCTGGTTCTCCGGGATGGCCACGGGGACGACGGCGACGCTGACCCTTCCGGCGCTCGACACCACACGCGGTCACGCGCGCCTGCGCTGCGCCCTGTGGTGGGACACCGAACCCCAGTCGGACGTCCTCTTCCTGGAGGCCTCACCGGACGGCGGCACGACGTGGCAGCCGGTCCCCTTCACGACCCGACGGCGGGGAAGTGCCCCGCTGGAGCATCCGGCCGGTTCGGTCACCGGCTGGTCGGACCGTGTGTGGCACCGCCTCGACGCGACGCTGCCGGGGGCCAGGCAACTGACCGTGCGCTGGCGGTACGCGACCGACCGGCTGTACGTCGGCCGTGGCGCGTACGTCGACGCCCCCCGGGTCGAGGCCGGCGACCGTGTCGTCTTCGACGAGAGCCGCCCTGCGGACGCGGCGCGCATCGGGGCGGTGGGCTGGTCGCCGTCGGGCGACTGACCCGCCGCGAGCCGCCCGGGGGTGTCCGCCCCACCGAGCGCGACCGAGGGCCGGAACAAGGCCGTCCGAGAGGTGTCTCCACACCTCCACGGACGCCCGAGTGCCGATCACACCTCATCCGAGGGTGTCCCCTCGCCTCCGTGATCGTTGACCCGGCATGACGAACACCCGCATTCTGCTCGCCTCCGCGGCTCTCGCCGTCGGCGGCCTCGCCCTGACCGCTCTCCCCGCCAGTGCGGACAGCCCCGCCCCCGCCCCCGCAGGACAGCTCGGCCAACTCGGTCAGCTCGGCCAACTCGGCCCGCTGAGCCAGGCCACCGGGGCGCTCAGCCCCGTTTTCGGTCTGCTCGCACCGGTCAGCGGAACCCTGCCCCTGTAGCAGTCCGGACCGGACGCTTCCGACACACGAGCGCCGTGGCCGTCCGGCCACGGCGCTCAGTCACGGGCGAAGCGCTTCGTCCCGTTCGTCGCACGTCCCCTCGCCGAACCGCCGCAAGCCGCCGCAAGCCGCCGCAAGCCGCCGGCGTGCGGTCGGCCGGAATTCGCGGATTGGCCGAGAACACCTGCGCACCACCACCCGGCGACGACCCGTCCGTCCCCCGTTGCGCGCCTTGAATCCGCCAATACCGTCCGGCCCTGTCGCGGGCCGGGCAATGCGACGCGTCCGGCCCTCAGAGAGGCCCGCCCGCGATCACCGTGCGGGAATACCGGTGACCACGCCCTTCAACATCCCTTCACAGGCTCACCACCAGTCACACACTTCCAGCCGAGTTCTGTTCCTGTCGGTTCCGGCGGTGCAGACGGTGCGCCCGGTTCTGCCTAGCCTCCCGGCCATGCCATCCACACAGTTGAGACGTCTCGGTCTCGCCACCGTCATCGCCTTCGTCCTCGCCCTGTTCGGCCTCGCTCCCACCGCGAGCGCTGCGGATCCGGCACCGGCCGACCTGACGTTCGCCACGAACAGCGCCACGACCGCCCCCGGTGGCACGGTCAACCTGTCGATGACACTCACCAACAACAGGACGTACGACGTCTGGTTCGTGTACCAGACCATCGAGCCGACCTGGCTGACCACCCAGCGGCCCGACCTGAAGTACAGCTTCACCGGCTGCAGTCTGGCCACCGCGGCCGGCAGCACCCCCTGTTCCGGCACCGGTCCCGCCAACCTCGGCGGCAACTACGGCGCGACCATCCCGCCCGGCCAGAGCCGGACCGTCACGCTCACGCTGCAGGTCGCCGCCGACTCCGGCTGCAACGGCAACATCGGCTTCTACTCGTACTACTACGCCGAGTTCAGCGACAGCGGGAACACCAGCGGCGGCCCCGTGTACACCCCTGAGACTCGCGTCCTCTGCGCCTGAGGCACGCGAAGGCCGGTCTGCGCGGGCGCGGCGGACCGGCCACCCGGCCCGGGCGTGACGCCGGCGCGGTGGTCGTGGTCGACCGGCCGCGCATCCGCTCAGGGCCCGGCGACACAGGCGTACAGCGGCAAGGCCGTCATGCCGTGGCGCTCCTTCATGGTGCGGTTGCTCCGGCCGCCCTCCACCCACTGTTTTCCGAGTTCGATGGCCGTGCGGATCTCCGCGGCCCACAGCAGGTAGTTGGGGCTGAAGCTGTCGATCGTGGCGTGGCTTGCGCCGCCCACCCACATGTGCAGGCGCTGCTCGTCCAGGAGGACGACCCCGGCCGCCGGAGTGCGGTCGCCCTGGTCGATGCGGACGACCCGGGCCCGCTCGCCCAGCCCCATGACGAAGTCGATGAAGGCGTCCTCGGGATACATGCCCGCGCTGTTGTGCTTGGCGGCGGTCAGCCGAACGAGGTCGCAGACGACCCGGAGAAAGTCCGGCTCGGGCGCCTCGACGGACGCCGTGACACCCCTGTCGGCCGCGCGCCGCAGATACTGACGGATCGTCCGCCGCGTCTTGCCGCCCAGGCTCGCCAGATAGGAGTCGTAGGTCGTGAAGCCGTGCAGCGGAAGCTGGAAGCGGGTCACGATGGGGGCGACCCGCCAGCCCTTGCGGCGGGCCACGGCGAGTACCGGATCGCCCTCGGCGACGCTGACCAGTCCCGCGGCTCCGACACCGTCGGCATCTCCCAGCTCCACCAGGGCGTCCAGCATGGCGCCGAGCACCCGGTCGCGATGGTCCGTGTCCGCCGCGAGTACGGGGATGCGGGTGTCGTAGCAGTACCAGTTGTGCCCGAGGAGCGCGGTGCCCTCGGCCTCCGGGATGCCCACGTCGCGCAGGAAGCCGTACGGGTCGCCCTGTTTCTGGAGGTAGCACGGCAGTACGGCGACGGTCCGGCCGGATTCGACGGCGGTCAGATAGCGGGTGGCCGCGTACGGGCTCAACGGACTTGTCTGGTAGGCCCGGAGATAGGCGGGCGTGTAGTGGACGGGGGCGGCGTCCGAACGGGCCACCCGCTCCCACTGGGCGGTGTCGATGTCGTCGATGGAGTCGGTGACGTCGATGTGCAGCGCGCTCAACTCGTTCCCCCTTCGGGCGCGGGGCCCGCCATGACTTCGTGGACCCAGCCCGCTCCGGTCATCGCGGCCAGGAAACGCTCCCCGAACTCCGGCTCCAGCGGGATCCCGGAGTCGAGTGCGGCGATGCGGACGACGTCGTCCGCGTCGGCTGTGCCGTCGATGCTCTGTGCCAGGGCCATCGCGGACGCGTAGAAGCGGCCCCGGTCCAGGGTCAGTTGGCGCAGGAACCACTGGTGGTCCTTCTCGTCGACGGCCCCCATCAGCGCGCGCAGGTTGAAGGGCCCCGGCCAGGCCCGGCGCAGGCCCGGACCACGCGGGCGGTCCTGGACGGCCGCTGGGGTGCCGTCGTCCCAGGCGGCCGACAGGCTGCGGTGCAGTCCGTCGAGCAGCGCCGCCTGGCGGTCGAGCACTCGCTCACTCGCGTCGAACGCCCGCAGCGTGCCCAGCGCGTCGCGGCCGTAGTGCCGGCGTCGGGTCAGCCGGGCCCGGGCCAGCGGGTCGTCGGTCGGCGGCAGACAAGCGGTCATCCGGTGAGCCGTCCAGCGGGTGAGGAGCTCGGCGATCCGGTCGGCGTCCCGGCCGCCGGCCGTCGCCACGACGGCCGCCGCGGACGCGGCTATGGCGGCGGACCTGCGCAGCTCCTCCGGGTCGACCTTGTCGAGCGTATCGGCACTGGAGTGGTTGAACCGGTCGGGCCAGTGCCCCAGTTGTACGGCGGGACAGCCGATCGACCGGTCGGCGAGGATCGCGTGGTCGGAGGCGCCGACGAACGGCGTCGTCCGCCAGGCCCAGACGTCGCAGTCGACCACGCCGCTGTAGGAGCGCGCGGCGGGCGGCAGGGCCCGTACGCAGGCCTCGACCACGGCATTGGCGAAGTGCGGAAGGTACTCCGGGCTGTGCTCGACGATGAGGGGGCCGCCGCAGCGCCGCTGGTCCTCGCCGACCATGTCGAGGTTGACGGCCATGGTCGGCAGGGGGAGCCCCGCCTCGATCGCTTGGTGCAGATAGGCCGCCGGGCCCACGAACTCGGGTGCCCAGACGAAGCGGACGGGCCGGCGCAAGGAGCGGCGGGCCAGCGCGCGTCCGGCCGCCAGGGCCGCTGCGACCCCCGAGGCGTTGTCGTTGGCGCTCGGGGCCGGGTGGCACAGGTGCGCCCCGATCAGGCACGCGTCCGGCGCCGAGCGCGAACCGGACGGCGTGCGCGCGACCACCACGGGCATCCGGCCGGGGGTCGTGTCGACGTCGACGACGACGCGGACCCGCTCACCGCGCCGCTCGGCGTTCCGCAGGACGTCGAGCTGGTCCGGGCGCACGCTGAACCCGAACAGACCAGTGGCGGCGGGCAGTTCGAGGCGGCCCACCTGATCGTGACGGTCGGGATGGGTCGTCACGGCGAAGCCACTCGCCCCCTCGCTGCGCATCCGGGCGAACAACTCCCCGTCGAGTCCGGCCGCGGAGGCGACGAGCACCAGCGCACCCGGCGGCCACTTCGGGTCCTGTGGCAGGGCGAGCGGGGCCCGGCCGTCCGCGGCCGCCGAGTTCACCGCCAGGGCGTAGGGCTGTGCGGGATACGTGACCAGCGGCGGCCCTCCGCCGACCGACAGGTGAGCCGTGCGCGGCGTCCAGGCGGCGGGCGCGGTGAACGTCCACCAGGCGGTCCGGCCGTCCGCGGGGAAGTTCAGCACCTCCACGTCGGCCAGGCCCGCGCGTTCGGCCTCGTCCGCCACGAAGTCGGCCGCGGCGGCGATCCCCGACGACCCCTGGTACCGGTCCCATTCGACCAGGCGGCCGACCTGACGCATCGCCTCACGGGCGTCGATGTCCTGGTGGATCCCGCCGACCAGACCGGTCAGGACTGTCAGGCCCGGGGATGTCCTGTCGGTCAAGTGAGGCCCCATCGCTGCGCGTCGACTCCACTAACCATGCTGGGCGAAGGCCGCGCGGAATGCCGTCAACCGCGCCTCCGACAACGGAACAGAGATCTTGAACAGCCGCTCCCGGGACCTGTCGCCGAGCGAGCCATCGTTCTGGTCACCTTCCCCACCCGCGATCTCCTTGACCCGCAAGCCGTGTCCGGCGATGACGGCCCCGGCCCCGGCCTCCCCGCGCACGGTCACCCACGGCAGACAGGGCGCCCCCTCCGTCACCTCCAGGCCCGCCCGCCGCAGCGTCGCCGACACCTCCGGCTTCACCTCGGCGATCCTGGCCCGCAGTCCGGCGAAGACGTCGCCCTGTCCGATGAGCCGGAGCGCGACCGCGAGGCCCGCGCTGTTCGCGGCGAGTGGCGGGGCGACCTCCCGCAGACGTGCGGTCGGCCCGGGCTGGGCGACGGCGAACCCGACGCGCAGGCCGCCGCAGCAGTAGCCCTTCGAGAGGCTGCGGACCACGACGAGGTTGGGGTGCTCGGCGACCGCGGGCACACAGCTCGCGGCGGGTCCGGCGTAGGTGGCGTAGGCCTCGTCCAGCACCACGGTCGTGCCGCGCTCGCGGGCGGCCCGGGTGATCTCGTCCAGCTGGGCCCTTCCGTACAGATCCCCGGTGATCGTCGGCCGGTCGAGGACGAGGACGGACGGGGTGTGCCGGTCGAGGTCGGCACCGAGATCCTCGATACGGGTCACGAACGTCTCGGCACCCAGCCGCTGGGCCCAGCGGGGCAGATCCGGGTGGCCACCCGCCAGATGCAGCACCGGTCCCGGCACGGCCAGCGCCGCGCAGGCGTGCAGCAGACCGGTGGCTCCGGTGCCGGCCGTCACCATCTCCGGGGAGAGCTCAAGGCCGAAGTGCTCGGACAGCACCGGGGCTGCCTGCTCGGCGGCGTAGGGATCGGTCACGTGGTACGCCCGGGCCAGGTCGGCGGCGTCGGACGGGATGCCGTCGGCCGCGGTCCCGTGGAACGCGCGGTCCACCGAGGACCGTACGAAATCGATCTCGTCGGGTGACCAGCGCAGATCCAGCGCGGTCGCCGTTTCGTCGGCGGCGGACCGCTCCCATGTGGCGATCGCGGTGGGCCGGCGCCGCGGGTTCCGGGCGATGAACTGCACGTAGCGCGAGGTGAGCGCGGCCGGGCGGTCGAGCGTGAAGTCCGCGTCGACCCGCTCGACGGCGAACCCGGCACGGGTGAGCAACTCCCTCACCTCGGCGGGCTGGTACATCCGTACGTCGTCGTGGATGACGACCGGCTCCGCCCCGCGCCGCCGGACCTCGATCTCCCCGGCGCTGCGGCCCGAGGCCACCCGGTAGTTGCGGCGGAAGTCGGCGCGCAGTCCCTCGGTCTCGAAGGTCGCCTCGGGAACGTAGTGTCCGGCGATCGTCAGGACGTTGGAGTGGTCAAGGACCAGCAGCCCGCCGGGCACGAGTGTCCGGCGGGCCTCCCGCAGCAGGCGGAGCTGCTGAGCGTCGCTCCCCCAGCCGAAGGACTGGACGCAGATGACCGCGTCGAACTCGCCGACCGGCCACGGGAGTTCACGCAACAGGTCGAGGCGCAGCCACTCCACCTGTGCCCCCGAGGCGGCTGCCTCTTCGGCGGCCTGCTTGAGCGCCCACTCACCGACGTCCACGCCGGTGACGAGGAATCCGCGCTCGGCGAGGGCGATCGCGTGCCGGCCCGTGCCGCAGCCCAGGTCGAGCACGCGACGGCCCGGCGCCGAGGCGTCGAGGACCGCGGACAGATAGCCGGCCTCCGACGCCGTGCGCCCGGCGGTGTACTCGTGGGCCGCCACGGCCCAGAACTCCTCGCCGAAGAAGTCCTGGTACCAGGGACGGGTCATACGGCGTCCGCCCGCAGCGCCTCCTGACGGTGGAGGAATCCGCACACGTCGCACAGACCGGCCGGGTTGGCCACGCCCTCCTGGAGGAGGTACCGGCCGCCGCAGACCCGGCAGAGGTCGTCGACCACCGGCAGGAGCGAGCGCTGGACGTTCTCGAAGGCGTTGAACACGTAGTAGTCGATGCCCGGCCACAGGTCGTAGAGGTGGTCGGCCATCGCGTAGGCCAGGGAGCGCTCGTCGGAGCCGGTGGTGAACCGGCCGGGCGCTCCTTGCCGGTTGAGTTCCGGGGCGACGAGTTCGAGGTAGAGGGTCAGTTCCTTCTTGGTGATGCGGTACAGCGGAAAGACGTACCGCAGGTCGCCCAGTTCACGGACCGGGATGCCGCCCATCCGGTAGCCGGTCGTGAACCAGGTGACCATGCTGGCGACGAGGTCGTCGGCGTTGAAGCCGAACGCCACGACCGAGGCCCCGCGGCGTTCGGCCTCCTGTTCGAGCATCCGGCGCAGCACCTGGTGGCCGATCACCATGTTCATGTTGCGGTGCTCACCGGCGACGACCTTGTTCATGACGTCGACGAACGGCTCGCGCAGCTTGAAGAGTTCGGCGACGTCGTCGGCGGTGACGATCACATGGTCGACGCCCAGTCCCGCGCAGGCGTCGAGCGCGATCTGGAAGGTCGACGGCTCGTCCCAGTCGGGCAGTCCGGTGATGGTCACGGCGGTCATGTCGGCCTCGGGCCAGCGGCCGCGGGTCCGCTCCAGGAGCTTGAGGTAGGCGACGCTGTCCCGGCCGCCCGACAGACCGATGACGACCCGGTCCCCGGGGCGCATGGTCGAGCCGGCGGCGATGCTCTGTACGAAGGTCTCCTCGACGTACTGCACGAAGGTCTCCGCGGTGAGCTGCTCCGTGCGCCGTTCCAGGGTTCCGCCGTGGTCGAACACGATGGACTTCGTGTAGATCGGGTCGGGTGCCGCGTAGACGTGCTCCTTGGGGCGGCGCAGTACGTCCAGGTCGTAGTGGCGGACCTGGCGCACCTCGATGATGTCCTCCGCCTCGAGGACGACCGTCGCCTCGGGGACCACCTCCCCGTTGCGGTAGGTGAGCACGGCATTGACCGGGATGCCGTTGGCCCGGAGCACATCGAGCAGGCTCTGGCCCGCCGTCGAGTGCAGGGTCTCCGAACCACCAGTCTTGTTGCGGAACACGACCGTGCTCACGCTCTCTCCTTCATGTCGGGACGATGATCAGGGCAGGACTGTCGCGAGCGGGGGGTTCCAGGCGGCGAGCGGTACGAGCATCTCGTCGTCGGAGAGGGAGCCGTGCTCCCAGGCGACGCCGGGATCCGGCACAGGGAAGGCCGCGGAAGTGGCCAGGGCCACCACCGCGCCGATGCGGTCGCGGACCACCGGGGTCGCGGCCAGCAGACCGCGGGCCGCCAGGTCCTCCGGGGTGAGCACGAGCGCGTGGTCGCCGAGCGCGTCGCGCAACGCGTCGGCCACCTCGGCCTCGCGCCCGGGCAGCGGATACAGCCACCGCACGCGCCCGGCGCCGCCGCCGGGCATACGGCAGTGGGCGGGGTCGTCCAGGCGTGCCCAGGCGTCCAGCAGGCCGGCGCGAGGAGCCGCCGGGACCTGACCGTGGTCGGCATGGGCGAGGACGTCCCATCCGGCGTCGGCCCAGCGGCTCGCCGCCGTGTCGAGGATCCGCAGGGACTCGTGCAGGCGGGCGTCGTAGCCGGCCTGATGGATGTGGTCGTCGAGGTTCACGTACGCCCACACCAGGCAGCCGGTGTCCCGGGGTTCGTCGAGCAGCGCCTCGACCTCACGGACCGTCCGCTCGGCCACCGCCACCGGGTCGGTGGTGAGGCGGGTGACCGGTGACGGGACGACTTGGGCACCGCGCAGCAGGGCCGCGACCCACTCGCCGGTCAGCCGCTCCAGCTCGGCGCCGACCACGAAGGCGGGTGTGCCGGTCTCGACGGCGCGCTCGAAGAGGGTCGGTCCGCCGTGCAACAGGGCGTTCTTGGGCGGGGGGTACGAGCCGAAGCCGGAGGTGTCGCCCGTGACGAGATGGGTGACGCAGTCCGCGCCGGGCGCCCGGTAGACCATGCCGACGGCTCCGTGCAGGCTGGGGCCCGCGCCGGTGACGGCGGTCAGCCAGGCGGTGGTCGAGGTGCTCGGGAAGGTGGAGAGCAGCGGTCGTACCTGTGCGTGGGCGAAGCCGGATTCCGCCACGCCGTACGACAGGCCGTCGACCGCCAGGACACACAGCCCCCGGGCCGCGGTGCGCAGACACCGCTCGACGACTTCGGGCACCACGCGCAGGTCGGCGGACGCTGTCGCCCGTCCGCCGACACGTGACGCTGCGCTCAGAAGTTCGGTACGCAATCGGTGCAGGTGGTACGGAACTTGGCGATGTGCGCCGCCTGGCGCTCGGTGATCATCCGCTCGACGAGACGCGGCAGGAGCATCACCGGCGCGGGGGTCGACTTGGTCGTGGTTTTCGCGGTGACGAGTGGAGCTGTTTGCATGGATTCCTCCTGCTGGTAAAGGTGCCAGAGAATCGAGCCAAACAACCTTCAACTTTGCGTGAACAGGTCAACACAGGCCGAACTTGCGTGTCAACACCGAACCGCTCCGAAATTCCTCCCCAACTTCCCTCATGTTTCAGGGAGTTGACGGAATGAATGATTCCTTCCACAGGCGCTGGTTTACTCGGGTGGCCCCTCCGGCGGTCAATTGACAAAGATCCTGTCTTCGGCGTCCTCGACGATCCGCTCGGGCGTGGGCGGCTCCATCAGCGTCGCGGCATAGCGCTCGGCTTCGGGGTCGGCGGCCAGGTGCGCGCGGGCCACGGCCTCCGCGGCGTCGTAGCGCGTGGTCCTGAGCCGGACATCGGGACCCAGCAGGGCCCAGTACGCGGTGCCCGGCTCGCCCGTGTGGTACGGGAGTCCGACGCTCCCGGGGTTGACGCTGCGCAGGCCCGCCACCGCCCGGTCGAACTGGAGGTGCGAGTGTCCGGTGACCAGCACCCGGGCGTCCAGCGCCGCCGACAGCTGCGCGAACCGCTCCGGCGGCGTACCCGGCGTGACCAGTTCGTGGTCACTGCGCGGCGATCCATGACAGAAGTGCACCGGACCGAGCCCGTCGATCTCGACGACGACACCGAAGGGGACGCGCGCCAGGAACGCCATCGCCTCGGGCGAGTGCTGCGCGGCGATCCACGCCTGGCGCGGCGTGGCGGCCCTCTCGCCGGAGATGCCGATCCCGGCGGCGAAGCGATCGGCGTTCCCACGCACGCACAGGACCCGGTCACCCAGCGCGGCGATCAGCTCGTACGTCTCCTGCGGCTGCGGGCCCCAGGTCAGATCGCCGCAGAGGACGACGAGGCCGGCCGCGGCGACGTCCGGTTCGGCGAGGACCGCTTCGAAGGCGGGGATGTTGGCGTGGATGTCGGAGAGTACGGCGACCCGCGCGACCGGCCCGTACCGGCGCGGGGGCCCTTCCCAGCTCGCCGGGCCGTACAGCGTGACGTCGTCCATCGGGGCCTTTCCGGCCGGGCGGTGCGGGGCGTTCACCGGTCCGAGGTGACGGCGGCGGCCGTCGGATTCTGGGTGTCACCGGTCCGGGCCGCGGCGACGGACCAGGGGTGCGCGGGGCGGGCGCCCGGAGGCGGCCCGATCAGCGCCCGCCCCTCCGACGGAAGGCCCTCGACCAGCTGTGCGGCGATCACGATACGGTCCCACAGGGGCACTTCGCACTCACTCTCCGTCAGCTGGTCGAGCAGGTCCGAGAGCCCGGCGGCGTCCGCCGGCCGCCGAGGGCCGCTCCAGGCCGCCGGGTGCGCCTCCGGACGTGCGGGCGGCTCCAGCGGGTGGGCCGGATGAGCGGCGTAGAGCCGGCGGACCGCGGCCGCCACTTCGGTGTCGCGGCGGGGCGAGGGATCGCCCGCCAGCAGCGTGAAGGCCTCGTCCCGCTGTCGTCCGGGCAGAAGCACGCCCACCTCCCTGATCAGATCGGCCGGATCGTCGGGTGCGTGCAGGAAGTTGAGGCACATCAGCTCGCAGCCGAGCGCCTCGCGCAGCGAACTCCCGTTCGCCGCGCGGTTCTTGGACGAGCCCTTCAGCTCCGCGAGCCGTTCGGCCGCGGTGGTGCCCGTCCGCTCCGGCCCCTGGGTGTCCCGGAGGGGGACGAACAGACAGGGCGGTCCGGACTCGAGGATCATGTCCACGGCGCGGATCACCGCGAGCGGTGCCGCGTTGATCTGATAGCGCCACAACTCACGGCAGACGCGCGCATCGACGCGGACGTCGAGGGCGCCGAGGGGTGCGAAGCCGTGCTCGGCCAGAAAGGCCAGCGCCGGTTCGATACGCCGTCCGACGACCGCGTCCGGCTTGAACATGACGAAGGTGCCGCGCCGCAGTGACCGTGTCGTCTCCGGCACGTCCCGCCGGTCCAGCAAAGCCGCCGTCTCCCGGAAATAGACGTCATTCGGGTAAATGCGGCGCCGTACGGGATCACGGGTGAAGGGGGCCCGCAACCACTGGTGGACAGCCATGGTCCTCCGAGTCTCCGGTCGTTCGCCAGGGCTCGGTATCTCTGCATCAATTCACGCCAACTCGGCTGTATGCAAAGCGACTTGAGCCATTGTCATGAACCATTCGAAGCAATAGGGTGAGGCTAACTTCCATGACCGGACACATCAAGGAGGGTCCCATGAGCGTCAGCTTCAAGAAGGTTACGGTCCGCCCGAAGCCCGGCAAGTAGCAACCGGTGCGGATGCGATCAGGATCCGCCTATTCCGCTTTTCCGGGGGTCCTGATCGCCTTCTCTTCGCGCAGCACATCCTTCTTCGATCACGAACTCGTCCAGCGAGGCGGAGTCGGCGTTGACTGAGGTATCGACCGGGACGGTACTCGCCCTGCTGGGGGCCCCGCCCGCGTCTTCGCGAAATGCCCTCCTGGGTACGGCCCGCGGCGCCGGGCACAAGCTCGCCGCGACGCTGCTGAGCCTCTGGGCCGCGGCAGGTGAGGACCTCACCGCTGACGAGAGCGCCGAACTGACGCTGTGCCGAGAGCGCATCGACCGGTACCGGCAGGTCTGGGAGCAGCTGCGGGAACGCGCGCCCGACATCTTTCTGCTCAAGGGCATGACGATCGCCGCCCTGTATCCGCCGGGCGTGCTCCGCTCGGCCGGCGACCTCGACGTCATCTGCCCGAGCCACGCCGATCTGTGGACCTGCGCCCGCCATCTGACCGCGCACGGCTGGCAGTTGGAGGCCTTCACCCTCGGCCCCGCCCGGCCCGGCGACACCGTGTCCCACCATGTCGGCGCGGAGTTCCGCCTCCCCCCGTCCGACCCCTCCCAGGAGCCGTACGCGATCGGCCTGTTCACCGCCGAGATCGTGACGGACGTCCGAGGACCCGCCTGGCAGCTCGCGCGTCCACCGCGCTCCGCCCTGGCGGCGAGCACCGTCGCCCTGACGGCGGAGCGCTGGGAACGCCCCTTCCGCACACGTGATCTGCTCGACCTGGCGCTGCTGCTGGAGCATCTGGACGAGGCGGGCGTTCGGCAGGTGCGGGACGACCTCGCGAGAACCGGTCTGTGGCCGGAGTGGCGGGAAGCCATGCGCGGGATCCGCCGGCTGTGCGGGCCTCCCCCGGTGGAACTGCCGCACACCCGGACCGCTGTCGTACGGGAGAGGCTGGCGCGGCCCGTTCGCGGGGCGCTGCGCTGGTGCCATCCGCTGCGCGCGCCGGCCTTCGCGGCGCAGTACGGGATCGAGGGCCGCGGCGGCCGATGGGCCGAACTCGCCTCCGACCTGGTGCACCGGTGGGCAGGCGCCCGGCGGCTGCTCGGCGCGGGCGTGCCGCTGTTCGGCGTACCGCTAGACGACGAGCCGGCCGACCGGCTGCGCCTCGTCGACGTGGGCCGCCATCTGGTGGCCCGTACTCCGCTCGGCTCCTTCCTCCTGGTGTCCGGTGCCGCACGGCAGGAGTGGCTCGACGAGGCGCGCGGCGCGGCCCCTTCCACCGTGGGAACAGGAGCGTGATGCACGACAGCGGCAACCGGCCGGGCGATGGGCAACCGGCCGTCGAGACCCACCAGTTGCGCCGGGAGTACCGCACGCGGCGCGGCCCGGCGGTCACCGCCCTCGACGACGTCTCGATCCAGGTGGAGCAGGGCGAGGTGCACGGGCTGCTCGGCCCGAACGGAGCGGGCAAGAGCACCCTGATGAAGATCCTCTCCACCGTGCTGCTGCCGACCTCGGGCAGCGCCCGTGTGCTCGGGCACGATCTGGTCGCCGACCACCGCCGGATCCGCCCGCTGCTCGGCATCGTATTCGGCGGCGAACGCGGTCTCTATCCGCGTCTGTCGGCCCGGCAGAACCTCCGCTACTGGGCTGCTCTCTACGGCATGTCCGGCAAGAACGGACTGGCGCGGGCCGACGCACTGCTGGACGAACTGGGCCTGGCCGAGCGGGCCGAGGACCGGGTGGAGACGTTCTCGGTCGGCATGCGCCAGCGTCTGCACCTGGCCCGGGGAATGATCGGCGACCCCCGCGTCCTGCTGCTCGACGAGCCGACCAACGGCCTGGACCCGCTGGCAGCACGCCAGTTGCGCGAACTGATCCAGCGCCTCGCGGGTGAGGGCCGTACCGTCCTCATCGCCACCCACGACCTGGCCGAGGCGGAGGTGCTCTGCGACCGCGTCACGATGATCAACCACGGCCGGGTGGTCGCCGCCGAGGCGCCCCGGACACTGGCCCGGCTCGTGTCGCAGCAGGAACGTGTCCGGATCCGCGCCGACACCGAGCTGCTCGACCGGGTGCGCGCCCTGCCCGGGGTCATCGGCGTGGATCCGGCCGACGACGGCACGGCGGTCGTCTCGGTGGCGAGCCAGGAAGCCGTCGGCCGGGTGCTGGCCTTCGTGGTCGCACAGGGCGTCACCGAGGTCCGGACGGAGCTGCCCGGCCTGGAAGAGGTCTACCTCCGGCTCGTGCACCGCAACGAGAAGCGCAGCGTGGTGAACCGGTGAGTCTTCTGGCAGCGGCCGGCCGTCTCCAGGGCAGCCTGGTCCTGACCCACCGCGACTACCTCATCGACCTGGTCCGCACCCCGCTGCTCGCCACGGTCTTCCTGCTGCTGATCCGGCACAACGACCGGCCGGACCTGATCGCCTACGGGCTGCTCGCGCCCGTACTGATGGGCGTGTGGAGCATGGCCATGCTGATCTCCGGCGAGGTCGTCGACAACGACCGCTGGCTCGGCACCCTGGAGTTGCAGATCGCGGCCCCGGTCGACTTCGCCAGGGTGGTCCTCAGCCGGGTCTGGGTGACCACGGCGATCAGTCTGCTGACGGTCGCGGAGGTCGCCGCGGTGTCGGTCCTCGGCTTCGGCATCGTGCCCGAGGTGCACCATCCGCTCGTCTTCCTCGTGGGCCTGCTGGTCACGGCGATCGCCACCGCGGGCGCCGCCTGTCTGATGGCGGCCCTGTTCGTGGCGACGCGCACGGCACGCACCTTCCAGAACTCACTGAGCTACCCGGCCCTGTTGCTCGGCGGGGTGTTCACCCCGCTCGACAGGCTCCCGGAGTGGACCCATCCGATCGGCCGGCTCATCTATCTGTCCTGGAGCTCCGACCTGCTGCGTGACGCGCTGGGTCCGGCGCCGGTCACCGATGTGGTCTGGCGGATCGGCGCCGTCCTCGGTCTCGGGCTGCTGACCGGCGTGGGGGGATGGCTGCTGCTCGGCAGGGTCGTACGGCTGGTGCGCGAGAGCGGGACGGTGGGTCTGCGATGAGCGGCCGGACACAGGTACTGCGCTGGGCGGCACGCGCGGGCGCCGCCGACTACGGCACCATGTTCACCTGGAAGACCTGGCTGCTCGGCTGGTTCGTGCGGATGCTCGCCCAGGTGCTGTTCTTCACCACCATCGGCGACCTGCTGGGCCCCGGACAGGCGCGCTATCTGCTGATCGGCAACGCGGTGGCCCTGGTGGCGCTGCACGGCATGTTCGCGACCGCCTCGACCACCTGGGAGCTGCAGAACGGCACCCTGGCCCTGCTGGTCGCCTCGCCCAGCAGCCCCTCGCTGGTCCTGCTGGGGCGGAGCCTCTTCTGGCTTCCGGACGGCGTGGCCTGCGGGCTGGGCGCCATCCTCATCCTCGCTCCCGTCGCGGACCTCCAGCTGACCGTGACGTCGGTGGTGCTGCTGGCCCTGCTGCTGGTGCTGGTCGCGGTGACGAGCTACTGCCTCGGCCTGTTTCTGGGCTCCCTGGTGCTGACCACGGCCGACCTGCGCAACGTGGTGTCCAACGCCGCGTTCACGGTGATGCTGATCGTCTGCGGTCCCGAGGTGCCGGCGGGCGCCGTCGGCCCGGTGCTCGGCCGGCTCGGTCACGTACTGCCGCTCACCCACGGGCTGCTGGCCGTCCGCGAGGTGCTGGCAGGCGACGCGGGGGCCCACACGGCCGCACTCGCCGGGTGGGAGACGCTGATCGGGGCGTGCTGGCTCGCCGCGGCCCTCGTGGTGCTGGGATGGCGGGAACGCCGGAGCCGGCGCGACGGGGCGGCCCTCTTCCTGACCTGATCACCCGACACTACGCGCCGTGCTCCTCCTGCTCTTCGAGGACGGCCATCGCCGCGTTGTGCCCCGGCACCCCGCTGACTCCGCCGCCCCGCACCGCACCGGCCCCGCACAGCAGGACGTTGGCGTGCCGGGTCTCCACGCCCCAGCGTCCGGTGCCGTCCTGGGCGTAGGGGAAGGCGAGGTCGCGGTGGAAGATGTTGCCGCCCGGCAGCCGCAGATCGCGTTCCAGGTCGAGCGGGGTCTTGGCCTCGATGCACGGCCGGCCCTCGGCGTCGGTCGCCAGACAGTCCGCGAGCGGCTCGGCGAGATGCGCGTCCAGCTGCGCCAGGGTGGACTTCAGCAGTTCGTCGCGTACGGCGTCGTGGTCGCGGGCGAAGAGCCGGGCGGGCGTATGGACACCGAACAGCGTCAGGGTCTGGTAGCCCTCGTCGACCAGGTCCGGGCCGAGGATCGTCGGGTCGGTCAGCGAGTGGCAGTAGATCTCGGAGGGCGGCGCGGCGGGCAGCGAGCCGGACGCGGCCTGTGCGTGGGCCTGGCCCAACTGCTCGTATCCCTCGGCGATGTGGAAGGTCCCGGCGAACGCCTCGCGCGGGTCCACGGAGGTGTCGCGCAGCCTCGGCAGCCGCTTGAGCAGCATGTTCACCTTGAGCTGGGCCCCCTCGGCGGGGGCCGGGGGCTCGTCGCCGACCAGCCTGGCGAGCTCCTGCGGCGAGGCGTTCACGAGGACGTGCCGGGCCGCGACCACGCCCTCGCCGTCCGCGCCGCGGTAGGTCACCTCGGCGGCCCGGCCGTCCGTGTCGATGCGCACCACCTCCTGACCGGTGGCGAGCACGGCCCCGGCGTTGCGGGCCGCGGTGGCGATCGCGTCGGTGAGGGCGCCCATGCCGCCGACCGGGACGTCCCAGGCGCCGGTGCCGCCGCCGATGACGTGGTAGAGGAAGCAGCGGTTCTGCCGCAGCGAGGGATCGTGGGCGTCCGCGAACGTGCCGATCAGGGCATCGGTGAGGACGACGCCGCGTACCAGGTCGTCGGCGAAGTACTCCTCGATGGCGGCGCCGACCGGCTCCTCGAAGAGCCTGCGCCAGGCCTCCTCGTCGTCCACCCGGCGGCGCAGTTCCTCCCGGCTGGGCAGCGGTTCGGTGAGCGTCGGGAACACCCGCTGGGCGACGCGGCCGGTCATGCCGTAGAAGCGCTGCCAGGACGCGTACTCGCGGTCGGAGCCGGTCAGCCGGGCGAACGCCTCGCGGGTGCGCCGCTCGCCGCCGCCCACGAGCAGTCCGGTGGGCCGGCCGTCGCGTTCCACCGGTGTGTACGAGGAGACGGTGCGCCCGCGGACCCGGAAGTCGAGCCCGAGGTCCCGCACGATCTTCCGGGGCAGCAGGCTGACCAGGTACGAGTAGCGCGACAGCCGGGCGTCGACCCCGGCGAACGGCCGGGTGGACACGGCGGCGCCCCCCGTGGTCCCGAGGCGTTCCAGAACCAGCACGGAACGCCCGGCCCGGGCCAGGTAGGCGGCGGCGACCAGTCCGTTGTGGCCACCGCCGACGATCACGGCGTCGTATCCCTCGTGTGCAGGCATGGTTCTTGGTAGCACGCGATGATCTAGGTCGGCCAGAGGTGCGCGGCAGGCGGCGGGCGGCCGGACGAGGCTTTCCGGCCAGGGGGTGGCCGGGGCTGCCGGACGCGCGCGGGGCCTCGCGCCGTGAGGGACCGGATGCCCTGCGGCCTCGCGTGGGGCCTCGCACCACTGGCGATCAGCGTCCGCGGGACCCCCTGGAGTGCCGCACCGCGAGCGGCCGGCCTCCGAGCCCGCGCGCCGTGAGCGACCAGTGCCCCCGGCCGCCAGCGATCAGTGACCGCCGGCCACCCGCTGCTGCCGCAACGCGGCCACTCGCCGATACAGCTCCACCGCCTCCTGGCCGCGGCCCAGCTGTTCCAGGCAGTGGGCCTCGTCGTTGCGGCTGGCGAGGGCGTCGGGGTGGTCGGCGCCGAGGACGTGTTCGCGGGCGGCGGCGACGCGCCGGTACTCGGTGAGGGCGTCGGCCCAGCGCCCCAGCCAGCCGAGGCCCACAGCGACCTCGCGACGGCTCACCAGCGTGTCCGGATGGTCGGGACCGAGGACCCGTTCGCGGATCGCGCACACGTCACGGGACTCGGCGAGCGCCTCCTCCCAGCGGCTCATCCGGCCCAGGTTCACGCCGAGTCCGTGGCGGGCGCGCAGCGTCTCGGGGTGGGCCGGGCCGTGCACGCGGGTGCGGTCGTCGATCAGCTCGCGGTAGAGCTCCAGGGCCTGCGCGCTGCGGCCGAGGCGGCCGAGGCTGATGCCGACCTCGTAGCGGGCGGCGAGCGTGTCGGGGTGGTCGGGGCCCAGCGCCTCGGCGCGTGCCTGCGCCACCTCCCGGTAGGCCTCCAGCGCCTCCGGCCAGCGCCCCAACTGACCGAGGGCGTACGCCACTTCGTACCGCGTGACCAGGGTGTCGGGGTGGGCCGGGCCGAGCACGCGGGCGCGCGCGGCGGCCACCTCGCACGCCATCCGGTACGAGTCCTCCAGGCGCCCGAGCCGGCTCAGGTTGAAGGCCAGGTTGTGCCGGCAGCGCAGGGTGTCCGGATGGTCGGGGCCCATCACCTGCTGCCGGGCCGCGAGTACGGACGAATACACCTGGTGCGCGTCGAAGTGGCGGCCCAACTGGCCCAGTACGAAGCCCATTTCCTGGCGGGCGGCCAGGGTGTCGGGGTGGTCGGCGCCGAGCAACCGTCCTCTGGCCTCGGCGACGTGCGCGTACTCGCGCAGCGCGTCGGCAGGGCGGCCGGTGCGGCTCAGCGTGAAGCCGACCTCGTACCGGCTGGCGAGGGTGTCGGGGTGGTCGGGTCCGAGGGCGTGCTCGCGCTCGGCGGCCACGGCGCGGTGCACCTCGCCCGCCTCCGTCCAGCGGCCGAGCCGCCCAAGACTCAGGCCCGCGTTGTGCCGTCCGGTCAGGGCGGTGACCAACTCCGGTGACGCGGTGGGCCGTTCAGTGGGCGGCGGCTCCTGGACGCGGCCCGTTTCCGGGCGGACGATCC
Source organism: Streptomyces sp. NPDC058274 (assembly GCF_042881375.1). NCBI lineage: Bacteria > Bacillati > Actinomycetota > Actinomycetes > Kitasatosporales > Streptomycetaceae > Streptomyces > Streptomyces sp. NPDC058274. The sequence continues at coordinate 65,590 of NZ_JBHVXW010000009.1, read as the reverse complement.
AGTCGCCGGTGAGCCCGGCCGCGGCGTCCGGCGGGGTGTCGCGCAGCTCCGCGCCGGTCGCCTTGTGGCCGGTGGTCATCCCGCGCGTCCAGGACGGCAGCCGGGACTCACGCGAGGACACCGCCTCCGGGCGGGCACCGGTCCCGGGTGCGGGCGGCCGCCGGAGGGACGCCGACACCACGGTCGGGACATAGCCGGGCGCGGCGCGTCCGGCGCTGATCCGGCGGCCCACCTCCCGTGCGTCGTCCGGGCGCTGTTCCGGCTCTTTGGCGAGGAGATCCAGGATGATCCGCTCGAAGTACCCGGGCAGTTCCGACCGGTGGCTGCGCGGCGGCTCGGGAGGCGTGTCGCGGTGGCTGACGAGGACCGCCCACGCGTCGTCGAGGTCGAACGGCGGTGCCCCGGTGGCGATCTCGTAGAGCACGCACCCGAACGAGTAGAGGTCACTGCGCTGGTCCACCGGGGCGCCGCTGATCTGTTCGGGAGACATGTAGTGCGGGGTGCCCATCGCGATGCCGGTGCCGGTCAGACGTGCGGTGAAGCCGATGTCGTGGCCCAGCCGGGCGATGCCGAAGTCGCAGATCTTCACCGTGCCGTCGGTGAGCCGCATGATGTTGGCGGGCTTCAAGTCGCGGTGCACGATGCCCTGTTGATGGGTGTAGGCGAGGGCCGAGGCCACCTGGTCGGCGATGTCGAGGACGTCGGCGACCGGCAGCGGATGGTGTCGGTTCTCCTCCAGGAGCTGGCTGAGATTGCGCCCTTCCAGCAGTTCCATGACGAGATACAGCACGCCGTCGGACTCGCCGAAGTCGTGGACGACCGTCACGCCCCGGTGCTGGAGGGCGGCGGCCACCCGGGCCTCGCGGCGAAACCGCTCCCGCAGGATCCGCGTGAAGGACTGATCGTGGTGCGGGCCGAGGGGCTTGAGGCACTTCACCGCGACCCGGCGGCCCAGTGACTCGTCGCGCGCCCGCCACACCTCGCCCATCCCGCCCCGCCCGATCAGATCGAGCAGCCGGTACCGGCCCTGGATCAGCCTGGTGTCCGCCATCTCGTGCGATCGCCCCCGTATCGCTCGGCCCCGCGCCCTCCCCGGCACGTCCAGTATGGCGAGCTATCCGCCGACTTTGTACGGTGCAGGGCGGGAGCCGGGGCCGAGCCGTGACATGGCGCGGAGAATGTGTTTCGGCGGCAGTTGCCAGCGCAGACGTGCGGGAACGCAGCGCAGCACGGTGCCGGTCGCACGCAGGCGCCGGGTCGCCGTGGCAGGCGGTGGGGCCGGTCTGCCGTACAACGCCAGGGCGTACGGCGGCAGCGCGGCGTACGCCAGATGCGCCACGCGCCGCCACAGCACCGCACGCGCCGGGACGAGCAGTGGATGCGTCGGCGGGCGGAGCAGGAAGTCGTCCACCTCCCGTGCCTCGGGCCCCGCGGCCAGTTCGGGCCGCACCTTCTCGAAGTACGCGGCCAGTCCGGCCCGGTCCGCCGGTACGTCGGCCGGGTCGAGGCCCACCAGCCGGGCGCCCGCGCGTTGCTCGCCGATGTAACGGTCGGCCTGCGCGTCCGTGAGCCGGAAGCCGGAGCGGCGCAGGACGTCCAGATACGAGTCGATCTCGGCGCAGTGCACCCACAGCAGCAGCTCGGGCTCGTCGACGCCGTACCGCTGCCCCGTGTCCGGGTCCGTCGCCGACAGCTTCGTGTGGATCTTCCGCACCCGGGCGCCCGCCCGCTCGGCCGCCTCCGTGGTGCCGTACGTCGTCGTCCCCACGAAGTTCGCGGTGCGCATCAGCCGTCCCCAGGCGTCGCGCCGGAAGTCGGAGTTCTGCATGACTCCGCGCACCGCCCGCGGATGCAGCGCCTGCAGATACAGCGCGCGGACCCCGGCGACCCACATCATGGGGTCGCCGTGCAGCTGCCAGGTCACCGACGCGGGCGTGAAGAGCCCCGGATCGGCCGGCCAGGTGCGTTCCGTGTCCACCTGGCCAGTGTGACCACGTCGCACGCCCGCCTTCAAGGCGTGCACGGGACGCGTTCCCGCCGTGCGAAAAGGGTTTCTCGCGCCGGGCGGCGGACTTATAGCCTCACTGCGTGAACCCAGCAGATCTCACCGCCCTCATCTCCGACAGCGTGCGTGACGCGGTCGCCTCCGGACGCATCGTCGCGGAGGTGCCTGCCGGCATTCGTGTCGAGAGGCCCCGCCTGCGCAGCCACGGCGACTACGCGACCAATGTCGCGCTGGTCCTGGCCAGGTCCGCTGGTCTGCCGGCCCGCTCGGCCGCCTCCGTGGTGCCGTACGTCGTCGTCCCCACGAAGTTCGCGGTGCGCATCAGCCGTCCCCAGGCGTCGCGCCGGAAGTCGGAGTTCTGCATGACTCCGCGCACCGCCCGCGGATGCAGCGCCTGCAGATACAGCGCGCGGATCCCGGCGACCCACATCATGGGGTCGCCGTGCAGCTGCCAGGTCACCGACGCGGGCGTGAAGAGCCCCGGATCGGCCGGCCAGGTGCGTTCCGTGTCCACCTGGCCAGTGTGACCACGTCGCACGGCCGCCTTCAAGGCGTGCACGGGACGCGTTCCCGCCGTGCGAAAAGGGTTTCCCGCGCCGGGCGGCGGACTTATAGCCTCGCCGGGTGAACCCAGCAGATCTCACCGCCCTCATCTCCGACAGCGTGCGTGACGCGGTCGCCTCCGGACGCATCGTCGCGGAGGTGCCTGCCGGCATTCGTGTCGAGAGGCCCCGCCTGCGCAGCCACGGCGACTACGCGACCAATGTCGCGCTGGTGCTGGCCAGGTCCGCTGGTCTGCCGGCCCGCGAGGTCGCGGAGCTGCTGGTGCCGATGGTGAGCGCCGCCGCGGGGATCCGGAAGGTGGAGGTCGCGGGCCCTGGCTTTCTCAACATCACCCTCGACAGCGCCGCGAAGGGCAGCGTGGCGCGGGACATCGTCGTCGCCGACACCGCGTACGGCCGGACGCGGCAGCTCGACGGCCTCCGGCTCAACCTGGAGTTCGTCTCCGCCAATCCGACCGGGCCGGTGCACATCGGCGGTGCCCGGTGGGCGGTCGTCGGCGACGCGCTGGCCCGGCTCCTCGACGCCGCGGGCGCGCAGGTGACGCGTGAGTACTACTTCAACGACGCCGGAGTGCAGATCGACCGCTTCGCCCGGTCCCTGCTGGCGGCGGCGACGGACACCCCGGTGCCCGAGGACGGATACAGCGGCGCTTACATCCAGGAGATCACCGCGGAGGTCCTGAAGGGGCATCCCGAGGTGCTGGAGCTGCCGGAGTCCGCCGCCCTGGACATCCTCCGGACAGCCGGGACCACCCTCATGTTCGACGAGATCAAGGGTGCGCTCGCCGAGTTCGGGACCCACTTCGACGTCTTCTTCAACGAGAAGGACCTCCACGACAACGGCGATCTGGACACGGCCCTCGCCCGGCTGCGCGACGGCGGTCACGTCTTCGAGGCCGAGGGTGCTGTGTGGCTGCGCACCACGGACTTCGGTGACGACAAGGACCGGGTCCTGGTGAAGAGCGACGGCACCTGGACGTACTTCACGGCGGACTGCGCGTACTACCTCAACAAGAGGTCGCGCGGCTTCGAGCGGGTCGTCATCATGCTGGGGGCCGATCACGCGGGCTACGTCGGCCGGATGAGGGCCATGGCGGCCTGCTTCGGCGACGACCCGGATGCCACCCTGGAGATCCTGATCGGCCAGCTGGTGAACCTGGTCAAGGACGGCCGGCCCGTGCGGATGAGCAAGCGGGCGGGGACGGTGGTCACGCTGGACGACCTGGTCGAGGCGGTCGGCGTCGACGCGGCGCGGTACGCGCTGGCGCGGGCGAGCGTGGACTCGATGATCGACCTCGACATCGACCTGCTGACCAAGCAGTCGAACGAGAATCCCGTCTTCTATGTGCAGTACGCACATGCGCGGCTCTGCGCGGTCCAGCGGAAGGCCGAGGCGACCGGGGCGAGCCGGGGCGGCCCTGAGGACTTCGAGCCGTCGCTGCTGGAGCACGAGCGGGAGGCCGATCTCCTCAGCACGCTGGGCGAGTTCCCGGAGGTCGTCGCCACCGCCGCCGCCTTGCGCGAACCGCACCGGGTGGCGCACTACCTGGAGCAGCTGGCGGGCACCTACCACCGGTTCTACGACAGCTGCCGCGTCCTGCCCCGGGACGGCGAGGACCCCAACTCCCTTACCCGGGCCCGGCTGTGGCTGACGGACGCCAGCCGGGTGGTCCTGCGCAACGGCCTGCATCTGCTGGGGGTGGGGGCGCCCGAGCGGATGTGACGGGACCGGGCGGGCCGTGGACAGCGGCCGCTCGACGGCGACTTGAGAGGACGCCCCTGGTCGGGGGCGTCCCGCCCGGCCAGGTCTCCAGTGGGCCGTCCGTGACCGATGCTCGGCCACGTCTCCAGTGGGCCGTCCGTGACCGATGCTCGGCCACGTCTCCAGTGGGCCGTCCGTAACCGGTGCTCGGCCAGGTCCCTAGTGGGCCGTCCGTGACCGGTGCTCGGCCAGCACGTCGAGCCCGAAGTCCGCGGTCGGGTCCCGCCATACGGAGTGCGCGTGATTGGCGTTCCGCTGGGTGTTGTCGTACTCGATCAGCACCTGGGGGCCCTGCACCCGGTAGTAGTGCGGCCTGCCGGCGTCCGTCGCGCCCGCCCAGCCGAAGTGCACCTCGTCGAGTACCGACTCGGCCGCGTAGTGCACCTCGTACGCGTCGGCGAGGCCCTGCGGAGCCCGGCCGGTGTACAGCGCGAGGAGCTGCCGCAGCCGCGCACGCTGGCAGGCATCCATGTCCCGGGCGCTGAGGCCCTTCGGCGGGACGGAGATCGACACGGCGGCATGATCCCCTGGGGTGTACTCGCTCCCCTCCTCCGCGCGCCGGTCGATGTCGTCGACGAGTTCCTCCAGCGCCGGGTCGGCGAACCGTCCGCGCCACAGGTCCTGCATGTGCATCATGGTGTCGCCGTCGGAGACGGTCGGCCTGTTGCCCGACACGATGTCGGACACGGCTCTCTCATGGAGCAGCGCTCGCTGTCGTTGCCCGGGGCCGAGCGATGAGACCAGTTGCCGGGCGACCTGCTCCAGTCCGTGCAGGGGGCGCAGTGCTCCGCCCAGGAGGACGGTCTCTGCCGGGTCGGCGCCCACGAAGCACGGCGTGGTCGAGACGACTCTGCCGGCGACGACCAGGTTGTTCAGGGAGATGTGGTGCCCGCCGAATCGCCATGCCCAGGCTGAGTCCCCGGGCCTGCCGAAGATCCTGAGCCAGTACAGTCCCGGATCGCGGCCGCGCTCCCGGCCCCAGTGGACCCGCCAGCCTTCGACCTGGTCGAGGATGTTCTCGAGGCCCATCACCGTCGCGACCGTGGCGAAGCCCGCCGCCGACAAGCCGGACGCCACCACCTGCATGGCGAGGCTCTGCTGCTGGGGCGTCTGGTCCCGGATGGCCAGCCCGCCGTGATCGGTCGGTGTGTAGAACCATTTCAGGCGCTCGGCCTCCGCTCCGGGCAGCAGCGGGGAGCCGAACTGTGCGACGGCTGTCTGCCGCGGCGTCAGCGAGTCCAGCCACGCCGTTGCCGCGGCGGCCATGGCGGCGGCCACCACTTGGCGCTCCGGGGCCGCGGCGCCGGGCACCGGCCGCGCTCGGCTCTCAGCCGGCACGGAACTGCTCCGCGTCCTCGGACACGTCCAGCATCACCTTGATGGCATTGCCTCTGCGCTCCGCGTACGTGTCAAAGGCCTCACCGACGTCCTCGAGACCGAAATGGTGAGTCACCAGTTCGGAGGTGCGCAGCCGTCCGCGGCCCGCCAGTGAAACCGCTCGCGCCACCGAGCCGGCTCCCTCGCCGCGGACGGTCCCGATCGAAATGCCGTTCATCACCGCGTGGTTGAGGTCGGCTTCGACCGGCCGGTCGAAGAACCCGACGAGCACGACCTTTCCGGAGCGCTTGGCCATGCGCAGAGCGTCGTCCACAGCGCTCGGGGCCCCCGAGCATTCCAGGACGATGTCGGCGCCCTGCCCGCCTGTTGCCTGCCGGACGGCCGCGACGGCGTCTTCCGCACGGGAGTTGACCGTCAGGTCGGCCCCGAATTTCCTGCCGATCTCCAGCCGGCCCTCCCGGGTGCCGGTCAGGGCGACCAGCTCGGCTCCGAGTTCGCGGGCGACCTGCACCGCCAGCAGTCCGATGGGACCCGGCCCGATCACTGCGACGCTCGCGCCGACGATCAGCGACCCGAGCACATCGAGAGCGTGCATGACGGTGCCGACCGTGGTGAGTACGACTGCTGCGTCGAAGCCGACGGAGTCCGGAAGCCGGTACAGCGTGGACACATGGTTGAGGGCGTACTCGGCGAAGCCTCCGTCGACCGTCATCCCCTGCACCCGGTGGCCCTTGCGCCGGTCGCCGTAGTTGAGGCAGTCCGTGTACGCCCCGGCCAGGCAGTTGGCACATCGCATGCAGCCCCGGTGCGCCTCCGTGACCACTCGGTCGCCGACCCGGAACTCATCGACGGCACTCCCGACGGCCGCCACCACGCCCGCGTACTCGTGGCCGGGGACGAACTGGCGGGAGGCGGGCCCGCCGTCGCCGAAGAACCGGTGGCTGCGGATCTTGAGGTCGGTTCCGCACAGCGATGCCCTGCGGACGTGGACGAGCACGTCCTCCGGCCCGACCCGGGGCAGGGGCAGCCTCCTGGTGGCGATGACCCCCGGCTCACCCAGAACCGCGGCCAGCATGGTTTCCGGCAAGGACATACCGTGGCTCCCTTCGTGCCCGGCGGGCATCACCCCGAGTCTTGGCAACAAGGGCAGGCGCGTCCAAGTGGATTCACTGCCGACTCGCATAGGGGCGGCCTATGCGAGGCGTCGCCGCCCCTCGCACGTCGTATAGGCAGGCCCTATCGGTGATGCGGAACATCCTTACTGGCCACGGGATGGGCGATGTGCCACTGTCACCGGAGAGTTACCGGCCGAATGGCTGGGGACCGGTTCACTGTTTGAGGAGCAGGGCTGTGGATCTAGGGATTGCCGGCAGGACCGCACTGGTGCTGGGCGGAGGGGGCGGCATCGGCGGGGCGATTGCTCAGGTCCTCGCCGAAGAAGGCGTCAAGGTGGCGGTCGCGGACATCAATCCCGAAGCGGCCAAGAAGCGCGCCGAATCCATCGTGAAGGCGGGCGGGCAGGCAGTGCCCCTGGAATGGGACATCGGGGAATTCGGCGTAATCGAGGGCAACTTGAGGGTGATCGAGGAATTCCTCGGCCCCGTGGACATCCTCGTGAACAATACGGGCGGGCCGCCCCCTTCACCCGTTCTCGGCCAGGATCTCCGTACCTGGCTCAGCCACTTCCAGTCCATGACCCTCTCGGTCATCGCCATCACCGACAGCGTCATGCCGGGTATGCGGAGGCGGGGCTGGGGGCGCGTCATCACCAGCACCAGCTCCGGTGTCATCGCACCCATCCCCAACCTGGGCCTGTCGAACGCCCTGCGCGCCAGTCTCCTCGGCTGGTCCAAGACGTTGGCCCGTGAGGTCGCGGCGGACGGGGTGACGTGCAATGTCGTCGCGCCGGGAAGAATCGGGACACAGCGGACCGAGTTTCTCGACCGGACCAAGGCCGAGCGTGAGAAAAAAACCGTCGAGCAGGTCTCGGCCGAGAGCCTCGCGGCGATTCCGGCGGGCCGCTACGGCAACCCGCGTGAGTACGCCGCCATGGTCGCCTTTCTGGCAAGCGCCCCGGCCGCGTACATCACCGGATCGGTGGTGCGGGTCGATGGTGGCCTCATCGCCAGCCTTTGATCCCCCGTACGCCGCTATCAGGGAGCGCAGACCATGGTGTTGCTGACCCGCGAGACCAAAGGCGTTTTCGCCATCGCGCCGACCCCTTTCGACGCTGACGGCAGTGTCGACTTCACCTCGCTGGGCAGGCTGGTGGACTTCTATGAGTCGACCGGTGTCACCGGGCTGACGCTGCTCGGTCAAATGGGCGAGGCGCCCAAACTGACCCATGGCGAAGCAGTGCGGACAGTGAACTACGTGCTGAAAAGAACCGGGCTCCCGGTCGTTGTCGGGGTATCGGCACCCGGATTCGCGGCCATGGGCGCCCTCACCTCGGACGTCATGGCAGCCGGCGCGGCCGGCGTCATGATCGCCCCGCCCAACACACTCCGAACCGACGATCACATCGTGGCGTACTACCAGGGGGCCGCGGAGGAGATCGGCACGGATGTCCCTCTGGTCATCCAGGACTATCCGCTGTCCTTCTCCGTCGTCATGAACCCCTCGGTCATCGCACGGATCGCCCGGGACACACCGGGGTGCGTGATGCTCAAGCACGAGGACTGGCCCGGCCTGGAGAAGATCAGCACGCTCCGGCGCCTCGAAGGTGCGGGCGACATGCCGCGCCTCTCGATCCTGTGCGGCAACGGCGGACTGTTCCTGGACTTCGAGACCGAGCGCGGCGCGGACGGTGCCATGACCGGCTACTGCTTCCCGGAGATGCTCGTGGAAGTGGTCCGGCGCGCGGCGGCGGGAGACCGCGATGCCGCACACGACCTCTTCGACGCGCACCTGCCGCTGCTGCGCTACGAACAGCAGGCGGGCATCGGCCTGGCGGTGCGCAAGTACGTCATGAAGCGGCGTGGACTGCTCGCGTCCGACCGCCAACGCAGCCCGGCAGGCGTCCTGTCGGCCGCGGCCCGGGCCGAGGTGGACTATCTGCTGTCCCGTCTGACACGCAGTGATGCCGGCGTTTCCTTGACGGTGTAACGGGCGGTCCGTGGCCGCAGGGTGATCAGGTAGCTTGATCGGATGCAGCTACGCCAGCTGGAATACTTCCTCGCCATCTGGGAGAGCGGGTCGTTCAGCGCAGCCGCCACCAGGCTCTACCTCACCCAGCCGTCGCTGTCGCAGCAGATCCGCATTCTGGAGAAGGAGCTGGGCGCCGAACTGCTCGAACGCGGGCGCCACGGCGTGACGCTGACTCCTGCGGGCCGGGCCTTCCTGCCCCGGGCACAGCGCGTGGTGCAGGCCGCTCAGGATGCCAAGGACTCGGTGCGCCAGGTGATCGAAGGCCGTGAGGGCGACGTACATGTGCTCACGGTGCGGTCGGTGGCCTCGGGCGTACTGCCCCCGTCGGCCGCACGGTGGCACACCCTGTTCCCGACGACGGTCCTGCGCCTGCACGACTTCTCGCACCGCCGTGATCTCGAAGAGGCCGTCCGAGGTGGGCAGGGTGACATCGCCGTCGGGCCGCGGCCGTCGGCCTGGGAAGGGCCGGCCGTCTCGCTCGGGCACGAGGAGATGGTGGTGGTCGGACCGAACGCGTACGAAGTGGGCACGGCCGCGGACCCCTCGGAGCTCGCGTCGGCCGACTGGGTGCTCTACGAGCCCGAGCAGGGCATGAGCGAGGTCGTCGACTGGCTCGCCGGCCGCCTCGGCTTCGTGCCTCGCGCGGTGGCTCGCACCGGCCAGGTTTCCGCCGCTCTGCAGTTCGCCATCGAGGGCATCGGCATGGCCGTGGCTCCGGAGAACGCGGTGCCCGACGCCTGGTCGAAGCACGCGCGGAGGATCGGACCCGGTGTCTTCCGCGAACTCGTCGCCTTCAGCCGCCAGCAGCCGTCCCAACTGGCGGAGCAGTACCGGGACATGCTCACCTCGACGGACCTTCCGCTGACCGCCGGGGCGGACCTGCCGCCGGACGCGCTCTGCTGCTGAGACGCGTACTGGTCCGCACTGCCGACGGGACACCCGCTCCACAGAGCGACCGGGAGAGCGGCATTCCGCTCCCCCGGTCAGGACGGCTCCGGTACTTCTCGGTCAGGACGGGACCGGCGGGTTGATCTCGGTGTATCCGACGCCGCTCACGGGCGAGCCGCTGACGGTTCCGCGGACACTGACCGAGCCTTCCCAGTAGACGCGGCCCACGCTGGAAAGATCGAGCTCCTGGTCGACCAGGTTCGGTGTGACGGTCAACTGGCCGCCGGGCACGTTGACCTTCCAGCCCGAGCCGTAGGTGATCCCTGTCCTCGGGCTGGTCCATGAGCCCGTGGCCGTCTCGCTCAGCTGCGAGGGACTCAGGTTCGTGGTCCGGCCGAGCTTGTCGACCAGGGTTCCGAGGGTCTCGACGATCACCCCGTTCTTGTCGCGGATGAAGTACAGCATGTACTGCTTCCCATTGGTGAGCTGGACGCTGAACCAGTCCCACCCGGCACCGGTGGAGAAGTCGAACGCACCCCACTGGTGGTCGGACCACGACACCCCGGTGACCTTCACCGGAACCCCGTGGTCGATGACCGTCCCGGTGGCGCCCAGGGACGTCCACGAGTAGTACTTCGAGGTGCCCAGCGGCCCGTACGGGATGGTGCCGTGGTCGCCGTGCAACGTGACCGGCTTCGTGGACTGGAGCTGAAGATCCAGCTGGTACTCGGGAAGTGCCGCGTGCAGCTTCGCCTTGCCCGATGCGCCGCTCATCGTCCAGGCGCCGGTGTGCAGCGCGTATTCGTTGGGCGTGTCAGGAACGGGATACGAGTCCAGCGCGGCGTCGTACTGGAAGGTGCCCCTGGTGAGATCGGTGATGGCGAAGTGGCCGACGTACAGGGGCGCAGGTCCTTGGTCGAGAAGCTGGAACGTCACCTGCTCGAATCCGTAGCAGTGCTGGTGGCCCTGCGCGTCCACACCCGAGAGATGTCCGACGAAGTACCACCATTCGTCCGGGTCGTGGTGCGGTGCCTCGTCCTGAGGAATCCGCACTCCGTCTCTGAGGGCCTGCCCGGCCGCGGACGATGCCGCCGAGGCGCTGGGGGCCGGTGCGCCGGCGCAGGCATCGGCAGCTGCCGCTGCAGTGCCTTCCGTGTGAGCCGCAGTGGCACCGACCGGCCCGGCGCCGGCGCCCAGCAGGAACAGCGCGGCGACGGCAGGGATCAATAGACATGGTCTGGCGAGACGAGCACGTAGCCCCATGATGGCCAACTCTCCGATCTCGGATACGTAGCTCCCATGGCGGGAACAGCGTTACCACGACCGTATTGGCGTGCCCACGACAGGGTCAATACCCAGGAATTAACCGGTAGGAGTTGGCAGTTGAAACCCGGGGGCAACAACGACGCTCCCTCGCGCGTCCCCGGGGTGGGTACATTGTTCCGGTGACAGGGACACATGCGGATGAGACGGCCAATGACGAGCAGGGCCTGAGGGCGCCGGGCTCGCCTGCGTGGTGGGCCGCCCGCCAGGGCAGGGAGGAACCGGTCAGAAGACCCCCCATCACGCTGTCCGGTATCGTCGCCGGCGCGCTCGATCTGATCGACCGCGAGGGGCTGGCCGCACTGAGCATGCGGAATCTGGCCGCCGAACTGCAGACGGGCACCACGACGCTCTACCGGCACGTCGCCGGCAAGGACGAGGTACTGGTGCTGGTCGCCGACGCGGTCCTCGGTGAAGCCCAGCTCGGCCGTTCCGCGGAAGGCCTCGGTTGGCGTGAGGTCGTCGAGGAGCTGGCACGGTCCATGCGCACCGTGCTGAGCGCCCACCCGAACGTCGCGACCCTGTTCGCCACCGCTGTCCCGGTCGGCCCGAATTCGCTGCGCAGCAGGGAGCTGGCCCTCGGCCTGCTGCGCGAGCGCGGCTTCGAGCCGACCCTGGCGGCCGACGTCTACACCGCCCTGGCCCACCAGGTGTTCGCCTCGGTCATGCAGGAGTCCATGGACGACTTCCGTACGGGAGGCCTGGGTGCGTCGAAGAAACTCTCGCTGAGCGATTTCTATCGCTCCCTGCCGGCCGAGCAGTTCCCGCAACTGGTGGAGCTGGCCGATGCGCTCACGTCCCGGACGGCCGCGGAGGAGTTCGAATTCTGGCTGGAGTGCCTGCTCGACGGCGTGGAACTGAAGCTGCGGCGGGACACCGGACGCGAGAGCTGATCGCCGCCTCGGGAGGCTGGTCGTCCATCAGGCATCAGGAGGCTCCGAGGTAGAGGCGCCCGGCTTCGGGGCTGTTCGAGCAGTTCGCCGGCCGGTTCTCGTCATACGGTGCCCGTAGCCGAGTAGCCGACTTCGTCGGACGCGGACGAGGCACGGCGCGTCGAGCACGTCGGTGCTGACCAGTGCCGGCTACTCCGCCGCCGCGTACAGCCCGTCGATCTCGTCCGCGTATCTGGTGGTGATGGAGCGGCGCTTGAGCTTCAGGGTGGGGGTCAGTACGTCACTGCCCGGTTCCCAGACGTGGGGCAGGATCGTCCACGAGCGGACGTGCTCGACCCGGGAGAGACGGGCATTGGCGGCGTCAACTCCCTGCTGTACGGCGGCTTTCACGGCGGGGGACGCGACGAGGGCGGCAAGAGAGGTGTCGGTCAGGCCCTGCTGAGCGGCGAAGGCCACAGCGGCTTCCATGTCGAGGGTGAACAGCGCGCTGACATGGGGACGGCGGTCACCGATGGCGACGGCGGTGGCGATGAGGGGGCAGGCGGTCTGCAGCGCGTTCTCGATGTTGGCGGGCGACATGTTCTTGCCCGAGGCGTTGATGATCAGCTCTTTCTTGCGGTCGACGATGGTCACATAGCCATCCGCGTCGACGCGTCCCACGTCCCCGGTGTGGATCCAGCCGTCGCAGTCGATGGTCTCGGCGGTCCTGGCGGGATCGCCGCGGTACCCCTTCATCAGCGCGGCGCTGCGCACCAGGAGTTCACCGTCGTCGGCCACCCGGATCTCGGTGCCCGGCACGGGGGTTCCGACGGTGCCCAGACGCACCCTGTCCGCGACGTTGAGAGTGGTGACACCCGTGGTCTCGGACATGCCCCACGCCTCGGTCATCGGCAGACCGAGGGCGAGCAGGAAGAGCATCGCGTCCTGATCCAGCGGGGCGGCACCGGTGACGGTGGAGCGGGCCTGGTCCAGGCCGATCTGCCGACGGATCCTGGCCAGTACGAGCCGGTCCGCGAACCGTTCCAGGAACCGGGCCAGGGGCGGGCGCCCACGTCCTTCGGCGCAGGCCCGCGCCCTGGCCGTGCCGGTCCGCACCGCCCAGCGGGCGAGCGCGCCCTTGAGCCCCGACTGCTGCTCCAGACCGGCCTGGATCGACCCCATGATCCGGTACCAGAGCATCGGCACGCCCACGAAGTCGGTCGGGCGTACCTGGACGAGGACCTCGAGCAGCCGCTTGGGCTGACTGAGCGTGATCGTGCTGGAGTGGAACGCCATGGGTGAGTAGTGGGCCGTGAACCGGTTGACGATGTGCGCGTCCGGCAGATAGGAGACGACACGGCCGCCGGAGGTGTCGCCGAGGACCCGCGGCACCTGGTCCAGCACATAGGTGAGGTTGGCGTGGGTGAGTTCAACACCCTTGGGCGGACCGGTCGTTCCCGAGGTGTAGATCAGGGTGAGGACATCGTCGGGCGCCACACGGTTCCAGGCGTCACGGAAGTCGAAGTCGTCGCTTCCCGAGGCCTCCAGGTCGGCCAGCGACAGGACCATGTCCTCGTCGCTCTCCGCGTCGACACACACGATCATGTCGACGGCCGACCCCTTGGCGGCCGTGCGCAGCGTCGTCAGGAACTGCTCCTCGCACACGACGAGGTTGTTTCCGGCATTGGCGAAGAGGTGGGCGATCTGTTCCGGGCTGCTGGTGTTGTAGATCGAGTACGGGATGGCGCCCAGGTGCATGACCGCGGCGTCGACGATGTGGAACTCGGGCCGGTTGGTCAGCATCAGCCCGACCGTGTGGCCCCGCTCCACACCACGGGCGACCAGACCACGCGCCACGCTTTCAACGCGTTCCCCGTACTCACGCCAGGTGAGCGTCGTGCTGTTGTCGGCGTCCCGCAGCGCCACCTCGTCCCCGTGCCGCGAGATGGTCTGCTGCATGAGCGTGCACAGCGTTACGTTCTCCATGCTGTTGCTCCGTCGCGTTCGCGTCATGGGGTCAGGGGCGGTCGAGTCCTGCGAAGAAGTCGGTCATCTCGGCGACGGTCTTCTCCGGGTACTCGAAGGGCACCATGTGCCCGCAGTCGGCGAACACCTGGCACAGCTGTGGGTTCAACAGGCCCTTGACCTCCGGCAGTTTGGAGATCGGGGTGACCTGGTCCTGCTCGCCCCACAGCAGCAGGGTGGGTACGCCGAGCTTCCCCGCCCGCCGGTAGGCGTCCTGCTGCTGGTGGAAGTCGTAGTCGCCCAGCGTGGCGAGGAGGGCGTACATCGAGCCCTCGCAGCGGTAGGTGTCGCAGACCATGTCGGTGAGGGCCCGGACCTGCTCGGGCGTGCGGACGTTGTGGGACAGGTGCGCGCGCAGCAGGAGTTGGCCCAGGTGCTTGCCGAGGAACGGCCCGACGCGGGGGGCCGTGGCCAGCCGGATGGGCGGGGCGTCCCCCTCGGTGAGCCCCGCCGGGCCCAGCAGGGTCAGGGACTTCGTCTGCTGGTGGGTGCGCTCCAGCAGCCCCAGTGCGTTGAGCGCCCCCATGGAGGAGCCGACGGTGTGCCAGGACTGCGGTACGTCGAGGGCTTCGACCAGGTCGTGTGCCTGGCGCACGAACAGTTCGCGGTCGTACGGTCCTGCGACGCGGTCCGAATAGCCACGGCCGTACGCGCTGTAGGTCAGGGTGCGCAGCCCGCGGCGGTGCAGATGCTCCGCGACGCCGTCCCAGTAGAAGAGCGGGACGGTGAGTCCCCCCAGCAGGAAGACCAGTTCGCCGTCCTCAGGCCCGGTGAGTTCGTAGTGCGTGGTGCCGGCGGACAGCTCGATGTAACTGCCCCGGAGCCGGCTGCGGGTGTCGGGGTTCAAGGGGAGGTTCTCGCCCCGGGCGCGGTAGTACGTGGGCATGGCGGAGACTCGTTTCTGGGAGTCGGCGGGGCTCATTCCTGGGGGGCTGCGGCAGGAAGCCCCAGATGTGCGCGGATGGCTTCGGCGACCTCGGCCGGAGCCTCTTCGGGCATCAGGTGGCCGATGCCGGCGAGGACCACTTCGTAGCTGCCGGGGATGTCCCGCCGGAAGTGCTGCCCGTCGATCAGATCGCCGCGCAGGACGAGCGTGGGGGCGGTGATCTCGGCGATCCGGGCGGAGCGGTCGGGCTGGTCGGTGTTGGCGAAGTCGATGAAGGCGGACCGGTTGCCCGGCCGGTTCATCATGGCGGTGACCCGGTCGACGAGGGCCTGGTCGACCTGCATACGGGGACCGACCGAGCCCCGCAGATTCTGTTCGGCGGCACCGCTGGGTGCCCAACGGCGAAGCAGCGGGCGCAGCACGGGATTCCGGGCCATCCGCAGCGCCTGGGGCAGGGACTTCTCGGGATACCCGGTGGCGTTCATGAGAATCAGCCGCTGTACCCGCTGTGGGTGCTCGACAGCGAGATTCCACGCGATGTTGCCGCCCAGCGAGTTGCCGGCCACGTTCACCTTGTCGAGCCCGAGACCGGCGAGGAACTCGTCCACGAAGGACACGTAGGCCTCGATGCGGTAGTCCCGATCGGGGCGGGGGCCGGTCAGGCCGAAGCCCGGCAGATCGAGGCGGATGACCTCGCAGTCGGTCTTGAGGTCCTCGACCATGGGGTCGAAGGCGTGCAGCGAGGATCCGCTGCCGTGCAGCAGCAGAAGGGGTGGGCCGCCGCCTTCTCGCTTGAAGTGCACCCGCACCCCGTTGACCCAGGTGAAACGGGATTCCTCGTCGGCATAGGCATCGGTATGGGGCTCGGACATGGTCATGTGTGGGCTCCGTCGAACATGCGCATCACCGAGGTGCGCTCGACTCGGTCAGGAAGGTTGCGCAGCACCGCGTCCCGTGCGGTGCCGAGCGGCCCTGAGGGCACAGAGGCGATCTGATTCATCCGGACGGCCTGACGCTGGATCCACTGGACCCGTGCCCGCCGTTCCTTCTCGAACTCCCGGAACGCGGCGGCAACGGATGCGGCCCCGTCCAGGCGACGGGCCAGAGCCGCGGCATCCTCGATGGCCTGCCCGGCTCCCTGCCCGAGGTTGGGCAGCATGGGGTGGGAGGCGTCTCCCAGAAGGGTCACGGCACCGGAGCCACCGCGCCACGGCCGGTGCCGCAGCTCGACCTCGATGGTCTCCTGGGGCTCCGTGGCGGCCAGCAACTCCCTTACCGGGGCGGGGAATTTGCGGTAGAGCCGCTGGTAGAACGTGAGCCGGTCGCCCGGGTCCGGCACTGGACGAGGCGGCGTGGGGATCAGGGCGAACCAGGAGCTGCGTCCCTCCGGCAGCGGAATGATCCCGAACTGCAGGCGGTAGCCCCACCATTCGCGTACCTCGTCGAGCGGCTCCGTCTCCGCCTTGGTGACCCCGCGCAGACAGTTCGTGCCGGAGTGGATGGCCGGCCGGTCGCCGTGCAGACGCGCACGTATCCGCGAGTCGATGCCGTCCGCGCCCACCAGCCCGCGCCCCTCCAGTCGCCGGCCCGAGCGCAGATACACCGCCACTCCCCCGGCGTCCGTCTCGAACCCGATCACGGGATCGCCCGTGACCAGGCACTCGTCATCGAGCCGCGAGAGCAGGACCTCGTGCACATCGGCGCGGTGGATGCCCAGCGCGGAGGCTCCGACGGTGCCGTCGACGTCCTCGGCCCTCACCTCCGTGAGGACCTTGCCGTCGACCGACATGATCGAGGTGTGGGCGATACGCCGGCCCCGCTCGGACATGTGGCGCCCGAGGTTCAGCTCGCTCAGCACCTGCATGGTGTTGTTCTGCAGGAGGATGCTCGTGTTGACGGCCACCGGCCGGGGCGCGGCCTCGATGATCGTGCAGGGGATTCCGCGGCGCTGGAGGGCGACGGCGGCGGTCAGGCCACCGACGCCCGCTCCCGCGATCAGTATGTGCTCAGGCGATGTCGACAATGACCTTCCCCTTAGAACGGCCGCGCTCCACGTACTCGTGAGCCGCGGCGATGTCGGCCAGCGGATAGGTCTGGTCGATGACGGCCCGCACCTTGCCTTCGGCGGCCAGCCGGGCGAGCAACTCCAGTGCGGCCCGGTCGGGGCTGAAGAGGGTCCAGGCGTAGCGTCTGCGCTGCAGCGCCTGGCGCAGCCGTCGGCCGATCAGCGTCGCGGCGGCCTGGACGCCACCGACGAGCAGGCCCTTCTCGTCGACGAGCGGCATCAGGGGGTGCACGATCGTGCCGTAGCCCGTTCCCGGGCCGCGCCGCAGGATGGAGAGCATCTTCCGCTCCTCGGCCTGGTCGGCCAGGCAGATGGCGAAGTCGAAGTCGCTCAGCTCCTCGGCGAAGTCCTGCGTCCGGTAGTTGATCACCTCGTCGGCACCGAGGCCCTTGCACAGGTCGATGCCCGCGGGCCCGGCCGTGGTGGCGACGTACGCGCCGAGTGCCTTGCAGATCTGCACGGTGACCACGCCCGTACCACCGGAGCCGCCCTGCAGGAAGACGCGTTTGCCGGCAGCCTGGTCGGCCCGCAGCCCTGCGCCCTTCAGCGCGGCCCACGCCGAGAGGAAGGCATAGGGGAGCGCGGCCGCCTCGCGGTAGGAGAGCGCTGCGGGCTTGGCCACGAGGTCGTCGGCGTTGACGACGCAGTATCCGGAGGTCGTCCCCTGGGGTGAGGGCCGCTGAGCGCCGAAAACGGCGTCGCCGACCTTCAGGGTGGTGACTTCCGGGCCGGTGGCCACGACCTCCCCGGCGACGTCATTACCCAGCGTGAGGGGGAACCCACTGAGGCCGCGGAGCTTCATGAGCTTCTGGCCGTAGCCGCCCCGCCTGCGGCAGTCGATCGGGTTGACCGAGGTGGCGTGCTGCCGGACCAGGACTTCGCCCTTGCCAGGGGTGGGGACCGGCGCGTCGTCTACCACCTCGAAGACGTCCCGGGCCGCGCCGTAACGGCTGATCCGTGCAGCCTGCATGTGACTCGGGGTCGTGGGTGTGGTGCTGGAGGTCATAACGGATACGCTAGCACCGAAAAGCTTTTTATGGCTACGCGGACTCCGCAATTCTGGTGTCCGGGGAGGTGAAGATTCATGGCTGCGGAAACAACCGCTGCCCCGGGGAGTCCTGCCTGGTGGGCGAGCCGTCCGCCGGCTCCCGCGCCCCGGCGCGGGCGGCCGCCGGTGGACGTGGGCAAGATCATCGACATGGCGCTGAAGCTCATCGACGAGGTGGGTGTCCAAGCCCTGACCCTGCGGATGCTGGCCGACGCGCTGGGGTCCGGTACGGCGACGCTGTACCGGCACTTCGCCGGCAAGGACGAGCTCCTTGCCCATGTGGTGGACCGGATAGTCGGCGAGGTGCAGCCGGCCCCGCAGGACATGAAGGACCTGTCGTGGCGAGAGGCCGCCGCGGTGGGGGCCGAGACGTTCTACGACACGTTGTGCAGGCATCCCAACGCCCTTCCTCTGCTGGTGTCTCAGGTTCCGGTCGGTCCGAACGGACTGGTGAACCGGGAGCGGGTCATCGGACTTCTCCTCGGCTTCGGCTTCCCGGTCGATCTGGCGGCCCGGGCCTTCACCGCGATCGGCCACTACGTGGTCGGATTCGCCATCCAGCAACACGGCCCGGGAGCGGCCCGCCCCGAGGACCAGACCCAGCTGTACGACTACTACCGGTCCCTCGATCCGGCCGCGTACCCCGCCACGACGGCCGCGGCAGCGGACCTGACCGGGGTCCCGCTGCGCGAGGAGTTCCGGTTCGGGCTCGGCCTCCTGCTCGACGGCCTGGAACGCGCCAGGGAGGCGCGCGGCGACTGACGGCCGAGGATCGGGTACGGCGACCTGGCGGCCGGTGTCGCCGGGGCCGGCCGGAGCGGGCCGGGGCCGAGGGGGCCGACCGAGCCGCCGGCTCGGGTGCACCGGGGTGGCGCGAGCGGGAGCGAGGCGGTCGCCGCTCATCCCCCGCTCTCCGCCCGGCCGCCAGGACTCAGGCGTACGTGTCCCCCGTCCCGGCCTTCTCGACGAGTGAGGCCGGCGGGACAAAGCGCTCACCGTAACGGTCCGCGAGTTGGCGCGCCCGGGCGACGAAGCCGGCGAGGCCGCCCTCGTACTGGTTGATGTACTGAATGACACCGCCGGTCCAGCCCGGGAATCCGATCCCGAAGATCGACCCGATGTTCGCCTCGGGCACGGAGCGCAGTACGCCCTCGTCGAAGCAGCGGACCGTGTCGATGGCCTCGGCGAAGAGCATCCGCTCCTTCATGTCCTCGAAGGGGATCTCGTGGCCCGGCTTGGTGAAGTGCTCGGTCAGGCCGGGCCACAGGCCGGTTCGCCTGCCGTCCTCGTACGCGTAGAAGCCGGCTCCGCTGGAGCGGCCCTTGCGGTCGAAGTCGTCGATCAGCCGGTCGATGACCGCTTCGCTGCCGTGAGTGGCCCACGTGCCGCCTTCGGCCACGACGGCGTCGGCGGTCTCCTGGCGGATCTTGCGCGGCAGGGTCAGGGTCAGTTCGTCCATCAGCTGCAGGGCCGGGGCCGGATAGCCGGCCTGGAGCGCGGCCTGCTCGATGGAGGCGGGGTGGATGCCCTCGCCGACCATGGCCACGGCCTCGTCCAGGAACTTGCCGATCACCCGGCTGGTGAAGAAGCCGCGGCTGTCGTTGACGACGATCGGCGTCTTGTTGATCTGCCGGGCGACGTCCAGGGCCCGGGCCAGCGCGGCGTCGGAGGTCCTCTCGCCGACGACGATCTCCAGCAGGGGCATCTTGTCGACCGGGGAGAAGAAGTGCAGACCGATGAAGTTCTCCTGGTCCTTCACCCCTTCGGCGAGCTGGGTGATGGGCAGGGTGGAGGTGTTGGAGCCGAGCAGGGCTCCGGGCTCGATGACGTCCTCGATCTCCTGGAACACCTTCTTCTTCAACTCGGGACTCTCGAAGACCGCTTCGATGACCAGATCGCAGCCGCGCAGATCCTCGGGCTGCGCGCTCGGCCTGATCCGCCCGAGCACCTCGTCGGCCTGCTCGCGGGTCGTCCTCCCGCGGCTGACGGCCTTGTCGAACAGGGCGGCCGAGTAGGCCTTGCCCTTCTCCGCCGCCTCGATGGAGACGTCCTTGAGGACCACCTCCATGCCGCCTCGGGCGCAGACATAGGCGATACCCGCGCCCATCATTCCGGCGCCGAGCACGCCGACCTTCGTCGCCCGCCAGGTGTCGTGGCCGGCGGGCCGGCTGCCGCCGTTGTCGATGTGCTGGAGGTCGAAGAAGAAGGCCTGGGTCATGTTCTTCGAGATCTGCCCGGTGACCAACTGGACGAAGTAGCGGCTCTCGATGAGGAAGGCGGTCTCCAGGTCGACCTGGGCGCCTTCGACCGCCGCCGCCATGATGCTGCGCGGTGCCGGATAGTCGGCACCCTTCAGCTGCTTGCGCAGGTTCGCGGGGAAGGCCGGGAGGTTGGCGGCGAACTTCGGGCTCGCCGGAGTACCGCCGGGGATCCGGTAGCCCTTGGTGTCCCAGGGCTGGACGGCGTCGGGGTGTTCGGCGATCCAGGCCTTGGCGCGGGCGATCAACTCCTCGCGGGTGTCGACGACTTCGTGCAGCAGCCCGAGGTCCAGGGCTTTCCGCACCTTGTGCCGCTGCCCTTGGAGCAGCACGTTGAGCAGCGCGTCGGTGATGCCGAGCAACCGTACGGTGCGGACGACTCCGCCCGCGCCGGGCAGCAGGCCGAGGCTGACCTCGGGCAGGCCGATCTGCGAGCCCTTGGCGTCCAGGGCGATGCGGTGGTGGCAGGAGAGGGCGATCTCCAGGCCGCCGCCGAGCGCGGCCCCGTTGATGGCGGCGACGACGGGCCGGCCGAGGGTCTCCAGCCGGCGGAGCAGGGACTTGATGTGGGTGGAGAAGGCCAGCGAGTCCGCCGCGTCCTCGGGACCTGCCTTGATGAGCTCGGTCAGGTCGCCGCCCGCGAAGAAGGTCTTCTTCGCCGAGGTGATCACCACACCGGTGAGGGAGTCCTTCTCGCTCTCGAGGCGGTCCACGACCCTGACCAGGTCGACGAGGAACGCCCGGTTCATCGTGTTGGCCGACTGCCCGGGGGCGTCCATCGTGAGGACGACGACGCCGTCCGCGTCCTGTTCCCAGTGGAAGTGGTTCTGGTTGGTCATTGCTGATGTCTCTCGTCTCGTCGGTCGCGGGTCACGCCGCGACGGGCGCTGCTGTCCAGTCGTATCGAGGGGCCGGAAGCACTCAGAGGCGCTCGATGACGGTGGCGATGCCCATGCCGCCGCCGACGCACAAGGTGCACAGTCCGTAGCGCTGCCCGCGCCGCTCCAGTTCGTCGACCACGGTGCCGACGAGCATCGCGCCGGTCGCGCCCAGCGGGTGGCCGAGGGCGATGGCTCCGCCGTTGACGTTGATCTTGTCCAGGGAGACGCCCATGTCCTTGGCGAAGCGCAGCACCACCGCGGCGAAGGCCTCGTTGACCTCGATCAGGTCGATGTCGTCGATGGTCAGACCGGCCTTGGCCAGCGCCTTGCGGGTGGCGGGCACGGGACCGGTCAGCATGATCGTCGGGTCGGAGCCGGACAGGGCCGTCGACACGATGCGCGCCCGGGGCGTGAGTCCTGCTGCGCTGCCCGCCTGTTCGCTGCCGATGAGGACCAGCGCCGCGCCGTCGACGATGCCGGAGGAGTTGCCGGCGTGGTGCACGTGATCGATCTTCTCCACCCAGTGGTACTTCTGCAGCGCCACCGCGTTGAAGCCGCCGGCCTCGCCCATCCCCGCGAACGACGGATTCAGCGCGGCGAGACCCTCCAGCGTGGTGTCGGGGCGCAGGAATTCGTCCCGGTCGAGGACCGTCAGGCCGTTCACGTCCCGCACCGGCACGACCGAGTCCTTGAAACGCCCCTCCGCCTGCGCCGCCGCGGCCCGCTCCTGCGAGCGCAGCGCGTATCGGTCGACGTCCTCCCGGGAGAAGCCCTCGATGGTGGCGATCAGGTCGGCGCTGACGCCCTGGGGGACGAAGTAGGTGTCGTACGAGGTCGCCGGGTCCAGCGGCCAGGCGCCGCCGTCGGAACCGAGGGGGACCCGGGACATGGACTCGACGCCACCGGCGAGCACCAGGTCCTCGGAGCCCGAACGCACCTTCTGCGCGGCGAGGTTCACGGCCTCCAGACCGGAGGCGCAGAACCGGTTGACCTGCAGGCCCGCCGTGGTGTCGGGCAGACCCGCCGCCAGCGCGGCCGTCTTGGCGATGTCGCAGCCCTGGTCGCCCACGGGGCTGACGACACCCAGGACGATGTCCTCGATCAACTCCGGGTCCAGGGCGGGGTTGCGCCGGCGAATCTCGTCGATGAGCCCCACGACCAGCGAGATGGGTTTGATCCCGTGCAGAGAGCCGGTCTTCCTGCCCCGGCCCCGGGGCGTGCGGATCGCGTCGTAAACGAAGGCTTCAGTAGTAGTCAAGGAAGAGGGTCCTCTCTCAACGGGCAGGCCCGTTCACGGCCTCCGGCCCGCCCTTGCGCCAGGCCTCAGCGACCTGTCCTCCACTCAACCTGGACGATTTAATTGTCACCTGTCAAGGGGGAGGAGCCGAGTTATTGACGCTTCGCCAACAAGGATTCGAGCGTACGCTGCCTAAAATGGCGCGCCGCACCGGACCCCGCCCCGTCGGCACCCGAGTCAGTGAGGACAGACATGAGCGCTGAGCCGAGACTGAGGCAGAGGCTCGAGCCGGACGTGCGCAGGGCGCAGATCATGGCGGTGGCCCGCCGGCTGTTCGGCGAGAACGCCTACGACGCGGTGTCCACCACGGACATCGCGCGGGAGGCCGAAGTCGCGCGCGGGCTGGTCAACCACTACTTCGAAAGCAAGCGGGGCCTGTACCTGGCGGTGATCCGCCAGATGGTGACGGCACCGGCGCCGGTCGCCGACAATCTGCCCAACTCCACGGTGGAGCGGCGCATCACCATCATCATCGACCGCTGGCTCGACGTGGTGGAGCGCAATGCCCCGATGTGGCTGACCGCCATCGGCAGCGACGCCGTCGGCCGCGACTCCGAGATCGACGAGATCCTCTTCGAGGGCGACGAGATCGCCACGGACTGGGTGCTCGAGGCCGCCCGTCTCACCGGCGCGGTCGACGGACGGGAGGAGCTCAGGGCGGTGGTCCGGTCCTTCGGCAGCATGGTGCGGGCGGCTTCCAGGGAGTGGCTGGCCCGCGGGACACTGACCCGCAGCGACCTGCACGTCCTGCTCACCGACACCCTGCTGCACCTGCTCCAGGTCACCTTCCCGGCACTGCACACCTCCCGCGAGCAGCCGTGAGCGCCGGCGTCCGATGACGCCGGATCCGCCCCCCTCGCACAGCCTCCTCGGCACCCGCTGCCGAGCACTATTGACACTCCGCCAATAGCTTGACCATGCTGAGGGGTATGAGCATGCGGAGGAGTGCCATGGAGTACACCCAGATCGGCTACGGAGTCAGTGAGCGCATCGCAACGGTGACGCTCGACCGCCCCGAGGCCCGCAACGGCTACACGATCACCATGGCCGACGAGGCGGCCCACGCGCTCCGGGCGGCGGGCGCCGACGACGACGTACGCGTCATCGTCCTCACCGGCGCGGGCGCCGACTTCTGCGTCGGGGCCGACCTGAGCGGCGGAAGTCTCGGCGTCACGGAGACCGACGACCCCGTGTCCACGTCGGCCTGGACCGAGCCCGCGACCCGGGTCACCCGGCTGCTCTACCGCAGCGACAAGCCGGTCATCGCCGCGATCCGCGGCGCCGCGGTCGGCGTCGGCTCCACGATGATCCTTCCGGCCGACTACCGGATCGCCGCGGCCGACAGCAGGTTCGGCTTCGTCTTCGCCCGCCGCGGCATCTATCCCGAGGGCGGCTCGACCTGGTTCCTGCCCCGGCTCGTCGGCATGGGCCGGGCACTGGACTGGATGCTCAGCGGCCGGCTGATCCCGGCCGCCGAGGCCCTCGAAGCCGGGCTCGTGACCGCCGTACACCCCTCCGAGGACGTCCTCGACAAGGCGTACGACCTCGCCCGCGAGCTGATCGCGAAGACGGCCCCGGTGTCGGCCGCCGTCATCCGCCAGGCCCTCTACCGGATGAGTGCCCTGGACTCCCCCGAGCCCGCCTTCGACCTGGACTCACAGCTCATCGCGAGCTGCGCGCACAGCGCCGACGCGGTGGAGGGTGTCCTGTCCTTCCTGGAGCGCCGCCCGCCCGCGTTCCAGGGCCACGTCACCAAGGACCAGCCGGACTTCCTGCCCTGGCACAGCGCCACCGGCACGCGTCCCGAATCACCGGAGGAAGCATGACCGCCGTACGCCCCCGTTGGAGCGACGATGAACTCGAAGCGGCGCGGGACCTGGCGCGCACCTACTTCGAGAAGGAGGTCGCGCCCCACGAGGAGAAGCACGCGGCCCAGGGGCACCCGGACAAGTCCCTGTACGTCCGCGCGGGAACACTGGGCCTGCTCGGCATGTCCATCCCCGAGGTGTACGGCGGAGGCGGCGGTACTTTCGCGCATCTGGCCATGCTGATCCAGGAGCAGATTCGCAGCGGCGGCGGAAGCATGGGCTTCGCCGTGAGCGAGGGCATCGTCGCGCACTATCTCCTCGCCTACGCCACCGAGGAGCAGAAGCAGCGCTGGCTGCCGAAGATGTGCAGCGGTGAGTGGGTCGGGTCGATCGCCATGACCGAACCGGGCACCGGCTCCGACCTGCAGGCGATCGCCACCCGCGCGGAGCGGGTGGGCGACGAGTACGTCGTCTCCGGCGCCAAGACGTTCATCTCCAACGGCCACCTGTGCGACCTGTTGATCATCGCCGCCAAGACGGACCCCTCGCAGGGCGCCGCCGGCATCTCCCTGCTGGTAGCCGAAGTGGGCGACGACACCCCCGGCTTCACCCGCGGCCGGATCCTGAAGAAGGTCGGCCAGAAGGGCCAGGACACCACCGAGCTGTTCTTCGACGAACTGCGCATCCCCGCGGACCAGGTGCTCGGCGGCCAAGAGGGCCTCGGCTTCTACCAGTTGATGGAACAACTGCCGCAGGAGCGCCTGATCACGGCGGTCATCGCACAGGCGCTCACCGAACGGGCCGTGGCGGTCACCGTCGACTACACCAAGGAGCGCCAGGCCTTCGGACGCCCCCTGTTCGGACTGCAGAACACCCGCTTCGAGCTCGCCGAGTGCGCCACCATCGCCCGCGTCAACGGCGTCTTCCTCGACGACTGCATCGAGCGGCATCTGCGCGGCGAACTCGACGCCACCACCGCGTCCATGGCCAAGTACTGGATCACCGACCGCACCGGCGAGGTCGTCGACCGCTGCCAGCAGCTCTTCGGCGGGTACGGCTACTGCCTGGAGTACCCCATCGCCGTCATGTACGCGGACAACCGGGTTCTCCGCATCCTGGCCGGGGCCAATGAAGTGATGAAGGAACTCATCGCCCGCTCACTCTGATCCGTGAAGGGACGGCAGCCACCCGTGGACACCGAAACGGCCACCCTGGAACAACTGGCCGGCGGCCTCAAGGCGTTCGACCTCTCCGTGGACGGTCACATCGCCGAGGTGATTCTGCTCGGACCCGGACCGCGCAACGCGATGGGGATCGACTTCTGGCGCGAACTCCCCCTCGTCTTCGCGGCGTTGGACTCCGCCCCTGAGGTCCGGGCCGTCGTGCTGCGAGGCAGCGGCGCGGACTTCAGCTCCGGTCTCGACCTGCGCGAGATGACGCCGCTGTGGGCCGATGCCCTGGGCTCCGGAGCCCAGGCGGGTCCACGGACGGAGTTCATGCGCGAGATCCAGCGGCTCCAGGCGGCCATCACCTCGGTCGCCGCCTGCCGCAAGCCCGTGGTGGCCGCGGTCGCGGGCTGGTGCGTCGGCGGCGGCGTGGACCTGATCAGCGCGGCGGATGTACGCCTCGCCAGTGCCAACGCCAGGTTCAGCATCCGCGAGGTACGGCTGGCGATCGTCGCCGATGTCGGCAGCCTGCACCGCCTCTCCGGCGTGGTCGGCGAGGGGCACCTGCGTGAACTCTCCCTGACAGGACGGGACTTCGATGCCCGCGAGGCCGAGAGGATCGGGCTCGTCAACCGGGTCCACGCCGACCGGGATGCCCTGCTGACCGCGGCCCGTGAGGTGGCCGCCGAGATCGCGGCAAACCCGCCTCTGGCCGTACAGGGCACCAAACAGATCCTCAACGAAGGCCGCGAGGACCGCATCGCCAGGGGCCTGCGTCACGTCGCCGCCTGGAACGCCGCTTTCCTGCCCAGCGAGGACCTGACGGAGGCCATGAACGCCTTCGTCGAACGCCGCCCGGGTCGCTACGAGGGCAGGTGACCGGCACCCACCACCGGCGACTGATCCGGCGCTCCCCGGCACATCTTCGATGCTCGCTCGGTCACATCAGAGCGTCTTGCCGAAGTACATGAGTTCCCACAGCGCATCGTCGGTGTGGCTGTCCACCAACGTGGTGCCCTGGAAGTGCTCGATGCGCAGTTCACCGGCGAAGCGGAGGTAGGCGCCGTCGAATCCGGCGAGTCTGGCGAGGGCCCTCTTGAGCCCCTTCATCTCGTCGGCGAGGTGGGCGGCCGTCAGGTCCCTGTGGCGGGTGAAGGTGACGACGTACCGCTCGTCACCGTCGGCGTAGGTGTAACGGGTGACGTTGCCGACCGGCTTGCCCGTGCCCTTGTCGGTGTACGGGCCGAGTTCCTCGAAGGTCACCTTGCTGTTGTCGTCAGCGATGAGCCGGCCGTCGCGGGCCAGCATGAACACCGGCAGCTCTGCGTACCCGTAGGCCTTCTCGGCGGTGATGTAGGAGGCGATCACCGAGTAGGGGCCGGCCGCGCCACGGGCCCAGTACCAGTGGTGCATGAGCTTGAACATCGGGGCGTTGCCCCAGTTGTGGTCGTGGTATCCGACACCGGTCGTGGTGCTGCTGTGCCCGTCGACGCTGTAGGTCACCTCGACCTTTCCCTGGGGCACGGACGGCAGCCAGGCGAAGTACTCGTCCTGCTCGCCGAAGAACCAGAATCCGGTTTCGGGCCGCCACGCGGGGACCTCGCCGGTCAGGGTGAGGTCGATGTCGATGCCTTCGACCCGGGTGCGAATGGTGTAGGTGTGCAGGTCACCGGCGAAGAGGTTGTCGCCGATGCGGACCTCGCAGCTGTCGGTGGCGGCGGAGAACGACGTGGCGTCCTGTTCGACCATCCTGCTGATCTGGGTGCCGTCGGGGAGTGTCAGATCGATGCGGATGAGCGGGCTCAGCGGCCTGCCGAGGTCGGCGAAGTCCTTGGTGTGGAAGACGACGACCAGCTTGGCGCCGTCGTCCAGGTGGGCGTCGAAGTACCACCACTCATACGTGCCTGGTCCGCCATCGGTACGCAGACCGTCTTCCCACGGCTTGACCGTACGGGGCTCCAGGCCCAGGCGGTCGTAGTCGTCAGGGGTGTGCGCCAGACGGGAGGGGACGGTGCTGGTGCTCGTGCGGGCCATGGATCACGCTCTTTCCTCGCGACACCGTTAATGGCCAGGTGTCCAATTGCTCTGAATCCAGAATGCACCCTTTGCCCGATTCAGGCAACAAGATCCTGCACTCAAGGCGTCCGCCGCACAGCAGGGCCGCCGCGTCGGTGCAGGCCGGAGGCTGTAAAACAGACAGCTGTAAAATTTGCTGTGTGCGCACGGAGAGCTTGCGCGCAGAAGGGGGCCGGCATGACCCAGCAGGAAGCGGCGGCGCCGCGCGGCCGGGGACGCCCTCGCGCAGGCGAAGAGCTCGACGACGAACCCCTGTTGCAGGCCGCCCTGGACGCCTTCGCGGAAGCCGGTTACGACGGCATGTCCGTCCGTGCCCTCAGCCGCCGCCTGGGTATCAGCCACGCCCTGCTCACGGCCCGCTTCGGCTCCAAGCAGGACCTGTGGTTCGCCGCCATGGAGCACGCCTGCACCCAGGCGGAACGGGTCTGGCGACAGGTCACCGAGACCCCCGCCGGGGACGATCTGGAGGCACTGCGCCAGGGCCTCGTACGCCAGGTGCTGTTCGCGGCCGCCTACCCCCAGGTGCTGCGCATCATGAACCACGAAGGAGCCATCGACAGTCCGCGCATCCGCTTCGTCATCGACCGCTTCGTCAATCCGCTGCGCCCCAGCGTCGAGCGCCTCCTCGACCGCCTCGTGGCAGCCGGTCGCATTCGCTCCGTGCCCTACACCACGCTGCACTACCTGATCACCAACGGTGGCGGGGCACAGTTCGCGCACCCCGTCGAAGCCGCGCTCCTCGGTGCCGCCACGGCCCCGACTCCGGCCCAGCTACGAGCTCACGCCGAAACCGTCGCCGACGTCCTCATCGCGGGCATCGTCACCTCGCCCGGCCGGGCCGGCCGCACCCCGGCAGAGCGACACCGCGGAGCCGGCCCCCCGGCGGACCGCCGCGCCCATTGCCCGGTCCCGGCCGGCCACCGCCGGATTGCGCGCTCGCCCCTGCCCTCCGCCCGGGCCTGGCCGGCGTCCCGGCGTCATGCCCCGCCGGAGCCCCGCGCCGGCCGCCTCGCCGCGCGCGGGCGGTACTCCACGATGACCAGCGCCAACGACACATACCGCTCGACGAGTTCTTCCACATCCACCGGGCCGTCCGCCCGGTACCACTGGGCGATGGCGTTGCACATGGCGATCACGGCACGACGGGCATCGTCGGGGTAAGGAGTGAGGAAGATGCCTTCGGCGACCCCGCTCTCGATGACCTCGCGGTACTGCTGCGAAGCGCGTTCCTCGTTCTTGCGGTAACGCTCGATGTGCTCGGGCTCCAGGCTTCGCCGCTCGCTCAGGACGATGGTGCTCTGGACGGGCTGGTTCGTACGGAACCGCACGGTCGCGGAGACGAGAGCCTCCAGACGCTCCGCCGGGTCGTCCCCGACGTCCGCCAAGGCTGCGTCACAGGCGTCGAAGTAGGCATCGAGCCCCTCGTCGAGAATCGCGACGAGCAGCTCCTGCTTGCCCTTGTAGTAGTAGTACAGGGCCGAGAGGCTCACCCCTGCCCGCTGGGCGATGTCACGGATCGACGTCGCCCCGTACCCCTGCTCGGAGAACTCCTGGCGAGCTGCCTCGATGATGGCTTTCTGGCCTGCGGGTCGAGCGGGCACGGGTTCTCCAATCTCCGGCATGGTCCCGGCTCCAGCGAACTGAGCGATCATTCGAACATCGCCGCCATGTCCCCCGATGCTACAGCGGCACGACCAGGGGCAATACACCGAACGATCAACCAGGCGCCGATACCCCCGCACTCCCGCACCGGCGTTGGCCCACGCCTGTCGCACGCGACAACAGTGACCTGCACCGCAAAGACCTTGTGGGCCCAGCTACCCTTAGCTAACGTTCGTTCAATTCCTGGCGCATCACCGAACCGGAGGCCCCCGCATGATTCCTGGGCCCCCGACCGCACGAAGGGTCCCCCATGAGTGAGCAGCCCCGCGAGCCGAGCACGCCCGGCGGCTACGAGCAGATCACGTACGCCGTGGCGGACCGCGTCGCCACGGTC
Organism: Streptomyces sp. NPDC058274; assembly: GCF_042881375.1. Lineage (NCBI taxonomy): Bacteria > Bacillati > Actinomycetota > Actinomycetes > Kitasatosporales > Streptomycetaceae > Streptomyces > Streptomyces sp. NPDC058274. Next base: position 36,186 of record NZ_JBHVXW010000009.1, on the reverse strand, counting down.
ACCCTCAACCGGCCGGAGGCCCGCAACGGTTACACCCTGCGGATGGCCGAGGAGATCTCTGCCGCGCTGCACGCCGCCGAGGCCGACTCGGCCGTACGCGTGATCGTGCTGACGGGCGCGGGACAGAACTTCTGCGTCGGCGCCGACCTTTCGGGCGGCGGAGGCGCGGAGGGACAGGAGCGGAGCTTCTCGGCGAACGCCGACGCCCGGACGCTCGCCGAGGTCGCGGCGGGAACGTACCAGGAGCCGGCGGGTCTGGTCACCCGGGTGATGTACGCGATGAACAAGCCGGTGATCGCGGCTGTGCGCGGCGCGGCCGTCGGTGTCGGCTCGACCATGCTCCTGCCCGCCGACTACCGGCTCGCCTCCGTCGACTGCAGGTTCGGCTTCCCCTTCAGCCGTCGGGGCATCGTGCCGGAGGGAGCGTCGGTATGGTTCCTGCCGAGGCTGGTGGGCACGGGCACGGCCCTGGACTGGCTGGTGTCGGGGCGCCTCGTCGCCGCGGACGAGGCGTTGCGGGCGGGACTCGTCAACAGCCTGCACGAACCGGACAAGGTGCTGGAGGCCGCGTACGACCTCGCCGCCGAACTGGTCGCACACACCGCCCCGGTGTCCGTCGCGATCATCCGGCAGATGGTGTACCGCATGGCGTGGGCGGACTCTCCCGAGCAGACGCACCGGCTGGACTCACGGCTGGTCTTCGACACGGTGCGCGGGGCGGACGCGGTGGAAGGCGTGAAGTCGTTCTTCGAGCGCAGGGAGCCCCACTTCCCCGGGCGGGTGCCGGAGGACCTGCCGGACTACTTGCCCTGGCGCGCCGGCGAACAGGCACGCGACTGAGCGTCGCCGGTGCACGGGGTGCGCGCCGGCCTCCCCGCGGCCGCGAACCCCGTTGAGGCACATGACTGGGGACCGGGCCTCCACTCGGTGCACGGGGCGGCGCGGCCGTGATGCCCGCCGCCCGGCCGCCGTACCCGCCGCCGTCAGCTCACGTCGGAGTCTCCGCCCGTCAGGCCCCTCTTCAACACGTGCTTGAGGACCTTTCCACTGGGATTGCGCGGCAGGTCGTCGACGAAGTGGATGATGCGGGGCCGCTTGTACGAGGCGATCCTGGGCCGGGTGAAGTCGATCAGCTCGTCCTCGCTGGTGTCACGGGCGCCGGCGTTCAGGACGACCGCGGCGGTGACCGCTTCGCCCCACTGCTCGTCGGGTGTGCCGAAGACGGCGACGTCACTGACGGCCGGGTGCTCGGCGAGCGCCGACTCCACCTCGATGGGGTACACGTTCTCGCCCCCGGTGATCACCATGTCCTTGATCCGGTCGGTGATGAACAGGTAGCCCTCCTCGTCGAGATACCCGGCGTCCCCGGTACGCAGCCAGCCCTCCTGCGTGAACAGCCGCGCGTTGTCCTCGGGCCGCTTCCAGTAGCCGGGGGTGACGTGGTGGGACCGGGTCAGGATCTCCCCCACGGTGCCGTCCGGGACCGGCTTCCCGGTGATCAGGTCGGCGATGACGACCTCGGCGCCGGGGCAGGCGTTGCCGGCCGAGCGCAGCAGGTGCGCGCGCGGACCGTCGGGGTCGTGGTCGGCGGGCAGCAGCCGGGTGACGGATCCGGTCGTCTCCGTCTGCCCGTACCTCTGGGAGAAGTGGCAGCCGAAGACCTCCATGGAGCGCCGCAGCAGGCTGGGGGTGATCGGCGAGGCTCCATACACGATCAACTGCAGTGCGGAGAAGTCCCGTTCGCGGATGTCGGGCAGCTGTGTGAGCATCTGCAGCACCGCGGGGACGAAGAGGACGTGCGTGACGCGTTCACTCTCCAGCACGTCCACGACGCGTTGCGGCACCAGGTCGGGCAGCGTCACCGTGTGGGCGCCGGCGCTCAGCGCGCTGGCCAGCCAGCCGGTGCCCGCGATGTGGAAGACGGGCAGCACGTTCAGTGAAACGCTGTCCTCGCTCCAGCCCGCCTCGGTGGTCTCGGTCTCCCCCGCGTACACGTTCGCGAGCGTCAACTGAACGCCCTTGGGCAGACCGGTGGTTCCCGAGGTGTAGAGCTGAAGGAAGACCGTGTCCGCGTCGGCCTCGCCGCCGCGCCCCGGGTCGCCGTCCGGTGCGGCCTCCAGCCAGGACTCGTACGCGGACGCGCCGGGTGCGGGTTCTCCGGCGGTGACCAACGGCAGTTCCGGCATCGCGGCCCGCGCTCCGGCCTGGAACTCCTCCTGCGCGATGACCATCCGGAGCCCGGCGTCGAGCGCGACGGCGCGGAGCTCGGGTTCGGCCAGCCGCCAGTTCAGCGGGGTTGCGACGAGTCCGGACTTGGCGCAGGCCAGCAGCAGTTCCGCCGACATCCGGCCCGGGCGCACCAGGAAACCCACCCGGGCCCCGGCCTCCAGACCCTCGGCGAGCAGAGCCTGGGCGATCTTGTTGCTCCGGGAGTCCAGTGCCGCGTAGGTCAGGGTCTGCCCGGCTTCGGTGATGGCCGGCGCATCCGGTCGCAGCACCGCGTGGCGGCGAACAGAGTCGGGCAGCAACGGACCCATGAGGTTCCTCCAACATGCGGCTTCGGCAAAGGTCTTGGGGTGGGGAGCTTCTGGGCAGGTGCGCTGCGGGATGCACGCGGCAGCTGCCACCGGACGGCATCACGGGACGGGACGGGCAACACGCTGGAGTCCTGCCGGCGCCATCCCTCTGGGACGCATGCCGAGGGGCCGTCCCTGACCCCTCGACATGACCGGGCGGTCATCCATGACGACGGAATCGAGAATTGTCGGGCACCGGTCCTCCTGTCAATGGGTTGAACGAACGTTCCGAATGAATGGAGGCGGGCCGAAGTGGATCAGCCGGGCAGCTTGCGGGGCAACCGGTCGGGGATCGGCCCGTTTGCACAGCGACTTCCACACCAGCACAAACCCGGGGCCGGGCCGGCTCCGGTGGACCTTGAAGGTACGACGGCCTGCTCCCGCCGGCCCTGACTTCTCAGCCTGCTATTCGAACGATCGATAAGCTATATTTGCCGAACCAATGCGCATGCCTTGACCCGGACCGGATCCGGCATGCGGCGCGACGTGTGAGGAGCAGGCCATCAGCAGCGAGAACACCTGGGGAACAGGCACCGGGCTCGATCGGATCCGTGCGATCGCCGAATCCCCTCACGCCCTCTATGCCCATCTCGGCCTGGAGTTCTCCGAGGTGGAGAAGGGGCGGGTCAAGCTGATCTGGAGGCCCACCGACGCCGTACGCAACCCTGCGGGAGTCGTGCACGGCGGCTACATCGCCACCGCGTTCGACGAGGTGTGCGGCGTCACGGCCATCAGCATCAGCAATCCCTCCACGCCCTATCTGACGATGAATCTGAACGTGGACTATCTGCGGCCCTTGTGGACGGGCGAGACCTACTCGGCCGTCGGCTCGGTACAGCAGAGCGGGTCCACACGCACCCTGGTACGCGCGGAGATCACCGACGCGGCGGGCCGGCTGTGCGCCCAGGCGACCTGCGCGTTCACTCCGAACCGCAGGCTCCTCGAGCACGCGGCCCGGGCGGGCGCCACCGCATAGCCGCGGAAAGGCGGACCTTGTCCGGTCCGCCCCGCCACGCCCCCGGTGGATCAGAGCAGTTCGAGGATGGTCGCGTTGGCCATGCCGCCGCCCTCGCACATCGACTGCAGGCCGTAGCGGATGCCGTGGTCCTTCATGTGATGCACGAGGGTCGTCATCAGCCGGGCGCCGGACGCCCCGAGCGGGTGGCCCAGAGCCATCGCCCCGCCGTTGGGGTTCATTCGCTCGTAGTCGGCGCCGGTCTGCCGCTGCCAGCCGAGTGACACCGAGGCGAACGCCTCGTTGATCTCGTAGGCGCCGATGTCGCCGATGGACAGCCCCGACCGCTCGAAGACCTTCCGCGTCGCCGGGATCGGGCCCTTGAGCATCGTGATCGGGTCGACGCCGGTGACAACGCCCGTATGGAAGCGGGCGATTGGCGTCCATCCGTTGCGAACCGCGATCTCGCTGGTGGTGACGAGCAGCGCGGAGGCACCGTCGGAGATCTGGGAGGCGTTGCCCGCGGAGATGGCCCCGTTCTCTCGGAACGGGGTCTTGAGGCTTCCCAGGGCCTCCAGGGTGCCACCGCGGCGGACGCCCTCGTCGGTGTCGACGACGCGCTCGACACCGTCGGCGTCGGTGACGGTCACCGGCGCGATCTGCTCCTTGAAGCGGCCCTCGTCGATCGCGCGGGCGGCGCGGGCGTGCGAGTCGAGGGCGTGCTGGTCCAGTTCCTCGCGGGTGAGGCCGAACTCCTCGGCGATCATCTCCGCGCCGATGCCCTGGTTGAACCGGTAGCCGTCGTAACGTCCGGCCACCAGCGGGCCGTACGGCGTGCCGAACTGGCCGTCCGCGCCAGTGGCTCCCATGGGTACCCGGGACATCATCTCGACGCCGCCCGCGACAGCGATGTCGTACTGCCCGGCGATGATGCCGGCGGCCGCCTGGTGCACGGCCTGCTGCGAGGAACCGCACTGGCGGTCGATGGTCAGGCCTGGCACGCTCTCCGGCCAGCCCGCGGCGAGGACCGCGTACCGGCCGACGCCCGCCGCCTGCTCGCCGACCTGGGACACGCAGCCCCAGATGACGTCGTCGACGGTGGCCGGGGCGAGGCCGTTGCGTTCGGCCAGGGCCTTGAGGACATGGGCGGACAGGTCCACCGGGTGGATACCGGAAAGGGCGCCGCCCGGCTTGCCCTTGCCGACCGGTGTACGAACGGCGTCGACGATGACTGCGTCACGCATCAGAACTCCTGCTGGTACGAGGGGACATGGCGGAAGAGGGCCCGCGCGGCGCTACTTCGGGGCCATGCGGATGGAGCCGTCCAGGCGGATGGTCTCGCCGTTCAGCATGGGGTTGGTGATGATCGCCTCGGCGAGCTGCGCGTACTCGGCCGGCCGGCCCAGGCGGCTCGGGTGCGGGACCTGCGCGCCGAGCGAATCACGCGCCGCCTGGGGCAGTTGGCCGAGGAGCGGGGTCTCGAACAGACCCGGCGCGATGGTCATCACCCGGATGTTCGCCTTGGCGAGGTCGCGGGCGATGGGCAGCGTCATCCCGACGATGCCGGCCTTCGAGGCGGAGTACGAGCACTGCCCGATCTGGCCGTCGAAGGCCGCCACCGAGGCGGTGTTGATGATGACGCCCCGGTCGCCGTCGAGGGGTTCGTTGCCGCTCATCTCCTGGGCGGCGAGACGGAGCACGTTGAACGTGCCGATCAGGTTGACCTCGACGATCCTGCGGAACTTGTCGAGGGGGTAGGGGCCGTCCTTGCCCGCGGTGCGCTGGGCGTCGCCGATGCCGGCGCAGTTGACGGTGATGCGCAGCGGGGCGAGCGCGACGGCGGCACGGACCGCGGCGGTGGCGTCGGTCTCGCTGGTGACGTCGCCCGGGACGAACGTGGCGCCGATCTCCTTGGCGACGGCCTCGCCGTCGGAGGAGGGCAGGTCGAAGATGACGACGTGCGCACCGTTCGCCGCGAGGCCCTCGGCGGTGGCCCGGCCGAGGCCCGAGGCGCCTCCGGTGATCAGGGCGGAGGAGCTGTTGTTGATCCGCATGGAATTCCCTCTCCTGGGGTGGGGGACTTGCCGGGTCTCAGAGGCCGAGCGACTTGGCGATGACGATCTTCATGACCTCGCTGGTGCCGCCGTAGATGCGGGAGACGCGGGCATCGGCGTACAGGCGGGCGATCGGGTACTCGTTGATGTACCCGTAACCGCCGTGCAGCTGAAGGCACTTGTCGATCACGCGGTCCGCGACCTCCGTGCAGAACAGCTTCGCCTTCGCGGCGTCCGCGATGGTGAGCTCGCCGGCGTCGTGGAGCTCCAGCGCGCGGTCGGCGAACAGGCGGGCCGCCTCGGCCTCGGTGGCGCACTCGGCGAGCACGAACTTGGTGTTCTGGAAGGAGGCGACCGGCTGACCGAAGACCGTCCGGTCCTTGACGTACCGGGTGGCGTGGCGCAACGCGGCCTCGGCCGCGGCGGCACTGCCCAGCGCGATGGCCAGGCGTTCCTGGGCGAGGTTGCGGGAGAGGTAGGAGAAGGCCTTGCCCTCCTCTCCGAGCAGGTTCTCGGCGGGCACCTTGACGTCGCTGAACGAGAGTTCAGCGGTATCCGTCGTCTTCAGGCCGATCTTGTCGAGCTTGCGGCCGACGGCGAAGCCCTCCGACGTGGTCTCCACGCACAGGATGGACAGCCCCGCCCGGCGGTCCTGCGGGTCGAACGGCGCGGTGCGCACGACGACCAGGATCAGGTCGGCGAGGACACCACCGGTGATGAAGGTCTTGGCGCCGTTGACCACGTAGTGCTTGCCGTCCTCGGTGAGCGTCGCGCGGCTGCTGATGTTCGCGAGGTCGGAGCCGGTGCTCGGTTCGGTCATCGCGATGGCGGTCATGATGTCGCCGCTCACGAATCCGGGCAGCCAGCGCTCCTTCTGCTCCTGGGTGGCGTACGCCATCAGGTACGGCAGGATCAGGTTCGAGTGCACCGCGTAGCCGCCGAAGGAGACGCCGGCGCGAGTCACCTCCTCCGTCACGACGGCCTGGTACTTGAAACTGGTCTCGCCCGCCCCGCCGAACTCCTGCGGCGCCTCGATCCCGAGCACGCCCAGCTTGCCGAGCCTGCGGTAGAAGTCACGCGGAGGGTGCCCCACTTGCTCCCACTCGTGGTGGACGGGCACGACCTCCTTCTCGATGAAGTCCCGCAGCGTCGCGCGGAACGCCTCGTGATCCTCGTTGAACACCGTACGGCGCACGGCAGCCTCTTCTCGTCTTGCCTGGATCTGCTCCGCCTGCTGTGGCCTGCGTCGCAGCGTCTTTGTCGAACGATCGTTAAGGTAGTTCGCAGCGCAGGACCTGTCCACGTTCAGAACAGGTGACCTGCTTCACGCGGGCCCTTTCGGCCCGCACCCCGAAAGGACCTCCTCTCCATGACCGGAGCACACTCCCCCCTGGCCGGGCGCACGGTGTTGATGTCGGGCGGCAGCCGCGGCATCGGACTGGCCATCGCACTGCGGGCCGCCCGCGACGGTGCGAACATCGCGCTGCTCGCCAAGACCGGCACACCCGATCCCCGGCTGCGCGGCACCGTGCACACCGCCGTCGGCGAGATAGAGGCGGCAGGCGGCAAGGCGCTGGGGATCGTCGGCGACGTACGCGAGGCGGCGGACGTGGAGCGCGCCGTGCGGTCCACCGTGGGGCGCTTCGGCGGCATCGACGTGGTCGTCAACAACGCGTCCGCGATCTCCTTGCACAACCCGGGTGAACTGCCCCTCAAGCGCTACGACTTGATGATGGACATCAACGTCCGCGGGACCTTCCTGCTCAGCTCGCTGGCCCTGCCCCACCTGCGCGAGTCCCCGCACGCGCACGTTCTGACGCTGTCGCCGCCGCTCAACCCCGACCGGCGCTGGCTGCGCGAGCACGCTCCCTACACGGTGAGCAAGTACGGAATGACCATGCTGACGCTGGGGATGGCCGAAGAGCACCGGGGCAGCGCCTTCTCCGCGAACTGCCTCTGGCCGGCCACCACGATCGTCACCGCGGCGACACTCAGCCTCGGCGGCGAGGAAGAGACCGTCAGGACCAGCCGCACGCCGCAGATCATGGCGGACGCGGCGTACGAGATCCTCACCCGGCCCGCCGGGCACACCAACGGGCAGACCTTCGTCGACGAGGACATCCTGCGCGCGGCAGGTGTGCGCGACTTCGACGGATACCGGACATCCCCGGGGAGCGCGGTGCCGCTGCGCAAGGACATCTTCCTCTGATCGCGGCAGGTGGCCGGACCGGCCCTCGAACCGTTGGCGAGGAGCCCCTCCCGTTGCTCATCGGCCGGTCCAGCGCGGCGCTCGCTTCTCCGCGAAGGCGCGGGGCCCCTCCTTGGCATCCTCGGAGGCGAACACAGGGCCGGTGATCGCCCGCATCCGCTCCCAGGCCTGGCCGGCGGGCCACTTCGGCGCCTCGGCCATGACCTGCTTGGTCACGCGTACGGCGAGTGGCCCGTTCCTGGAGATCGTCCGGGCGAGCTCCAGGGCTCCTTCCAGCGCGCCGCCCTTCTCGGTGATCCGATTGACGAGGCCGTAGGTGCGGGCAGTCTGCGCATCGAGGAAGTCGCCGGTCAGCGCGATCTCCATGGCGATCGCGTAGGGGATGCGCTGCGGCAGCCGCAGCAGCCCACCGGCCGCGGCGACGAGCCCGCGCTTGACCTCGGGGATGCCGAACCGGGCGTCCTGAGCGGCGACGGCCATGTCGCAGGCGAGCATCAGCTCGCACCCGCCGGCGAGTGCGTAGCCCTCCACTGCCGCGATCATCGGCTTGCGCGGCGGGGCCTCGGTCATCCCGGCGAGGCCGCGGCCCTCGATCGACGGATTCTCGCCCGCGAGGAACGCCTTGAGGTCCATCCCCGAGCAGAAGGAACCGCCGGCGCCCGTGATGACGCCGACGACCTGATCGTCCCGGCGGTCCATCTCGTCGAGCGCCGCGGCGATGCCCTCGGCCACCGCACGGTTGATGGCGTTGCGGGCCTCGGGACGGTTGATGGTGATGACGGTCGTGCCGTCATCGTGGAACTCGGCGAGTACTGCGTCGGACATGCTGGCTCCCGGTCTGGAGTGGGTGACGCCGATGGCGTGACGGAGGGCGGCCGACCTCGTCGCGTCCGCCGCCTAGTCAGGTGGACGAACATTCGTTAAGTTACGAGGCGCGATCTCCACCTGTCCAGCCTCCGTGGCCCTCAGCCGCACACTTCACGCGCCGCCGGTATGGACGCACCTCGCGATCCGGCGACGAACTCGCAGCAGAGCACGGCCAGTACGCCCTGCCGCACGGCCCGGCCGCCGCGGCCTGGGGCGAAGTGTGCTCTGCACCGGCTTCCTTTACCCACAAGGAGTACTTGTGCGCCGCCTTTCCCCCGTAGCGCTTTCGTGCCTGGGCGCAGGTGTGTTCCTGCTCGTCCTCGCCCCCATGCTCGCCTGGTACGTGACTCCCCGCGCCGAGGCCGCTCCCCTCGACATCGACGAAACCTCCGTCGTGACCGGGACCGGCGACTACTTCGACCTGCAGCGGGGGGTCGTGCAGCACGACCAGAAGATCACGGTCACGCGGCATGTCCGCGGCAACGTCGCCGCCGGCAGTGACGACACGGCCGTGTGGGACATGTCCACCACCATCGACACTCCGAGCACCCTCAAACTCCGTGACCCACGCCGTTCCTTCTCCTGGACGGTCGAGCGCTGGGTCAGCGACCGCCACACGGCCGAGCCCGTCCACTGCTGCGGCGAGTCCACCACCAGCAAGAACGGGGAGCCCTTGGGCGGACGGTACGAGGGAGAGGGCTATCTGAAGTTCCCCTTCCACGTCCAGCCACGCACCTACCGGTGGTGGGACGGCTCCCTCCAGGGCACCTACTCAATGCACTACGCCGGACCGGCCGAGGTCCACGGCTACCCGGGACTGAAGTTCACCGGCCGCATCCCGCCCACGAAGATCGACTCCCGCCTCGTCCCCGGCGCCCTGGTCGGACTGCCCGGTACTCCGCAGGTCAAGGCAGACGTCTACTACGGCAACAGCGACATCGAGTACGTCGTCGACCAGCGCACCGGGCGCTTCCTGTCCGCCAAGAGCTCACCGCGTCAGACGTTGCGGCGCCCCGGCTCCACCACCGACGCCCTCGTCCTCCTCTCCGTGCCGCAGGGCCTGGCGATGGGCCCGGCCGACCAGGCCGCCAACGTGGCCGGTGCCCGACGCGACAACGCCCGCCTGCGCCTGCTGGGAGTCACCGTGCCCATGGGTGCCGCGGCGGCCGGCCTGCTCCTGGCGGCTGTCGGGGCCTTCCGGTTGGCCCGCCCCAGCCGCCGAGGCCACCGCGAGGAGGCCACCGCCACCGCATGAACGCGGCGGTCGGCACATCACCCCGTCCAGCACCGCACGCGTGCGGGCGACCGGCGATCGACGCGCGTACAGCCGTGGTCGGTGCGCCTCGCCGGTCCTGGACCCGAGGCCGACCGGAGCTGCTGGCAAAATGGCCGTCATGTCAACCACGTCGGCGGGATCCGGGCGCGGGCGTCCGCCCGACCCCGACCTCCAGGCCAGGGTCTTCGCCGCGACGCTGGACCTGTACGCCGAGGTCGGCTGGGCCCGGTTCAGCCTCGATGTCCTGGCCCGCCGGGCGCGGGTGGGCAAGGCGGCCCTCTACAGCCGGTGGGGCAGCAAAGAGAAGCTGATCGTGGACGCCCTCGCCCACCGCGGCGAGAGCAGACCGGCGGTGGTGGACACCGGATCACTGCGCTCGGACCTTGTCGCCATGGCCCGTCTCATCCTCGAGGACCTGCTGGCCCACGACGGCCTGGTGGTGCTGCGCGCCCAGGTCGAGGCCAAGGTCTACCCCGACCTGTTCGGCCGCGAAATGGAGCGGGTGAACCGCTGGCGCGCGGCAGTCGGCCGGTCCATCGTGCTGCGAGCGATCGACCGCGGCGAACTCCCCCGGACGACGTCACCTGCCCTGATCCTCGACGCGGTGGCGGGCATCCTCACCAACCACGTCCTGTCGACGCCTGCCGACAGACTCGTGGACCTCGCCGGCACCGGCGATGCCTACACCGAGCACATCGTCGACTTCGTCCTGGCCGCCGCCCACTGCGGACCGGTCGGCCGGCATCCCCACGACGCCGGCACCGAAAGTACCTTTCTCTGACGCCAGGTGACGCCGCGGCAGGTCCCGCCGACCTCGCCGTCCAGCCAGCGCCCGCGCCGCCTTCCTACGGGCCCAACGGGTATCTGGCTTCCTGGTAGTTGGGGCTGTTCGCCGTCCCGTCCGAGTCCCCTCCCCGGCGCGTCCGGCGTGCAGCGGCGCAGGAGCAGGCTCATGTCGGCCTCGGCACCTTCTCGGCGCGGCACGGAAGATGCGGCCGCCCGGAAGGGATGATGCGCCGGCGACCGGCCGCCCGGGATTCGGAGCTCGCGGGTCGTCCGACCGCGTCGTGCGCGGAGTCTTGCCTTGATCGGGTCTTGTCTCTAGCGTGCCTACTTATCGGACGTTCAACGTCTGAAAGATCCTCGGCCGCATCACGCCGTACCCGCCCCGTCTTCCGGGCCGGGCGATCAGTGAGGAGTGCACCGTGCAGCACAGGTATGAGTCGCTGTTCATCGGCGGCCGATGGCGAAAGCCCGTCGGCACCGGGCGGATCGAGGTGACCTCGGCCTGCACCGAGGAGTCCCTCGGCAGCGTCCCGGAGGCCGCGGAAGGCGATATCGAACTCGCGGTGGCAGCGGCGCGCGAGGCGTTCGACGACCCGGCCGGATGGGCGAGTTGGAGCCAGGCCCGGCGTGGGGAGGCGCTGGAACGGTTCGCGGCGGCGCTGGCGAAGCGCGGTGAGGAGTTCGCCCGGCTGGTCAGCGGCCAGAACGGGATGCCGATCAGCATCGGCCGGATGACCGAAGCGCTGGCGGGACAGCTGCTCGTGCCCCTGTTCGCCGGACTGGCCGAGAGCACGTCGGCCGAGGAGACCCGGGCATCGCTGGTCGGCGGCAGCACGGTCGTCCGGCGCGAGCCGGTCGGTGTGGTGGCCGCGATCGTGCCGTGGAACTTCCCGCAGTCGCTGACGTTCTTCAAGCTCGCACCGGCCCTGGCCGCCGGATGCACCGTGATCCTCAAGCCCGCGCCGGAGACGGTCCTGGACGCGTTCCTGCTCGCCGAGGCGGTGGAGGAGGCCGAACTGCCGCCGGGCGTGGTCAACATCGTGCCGGCCGGCCGGGAGGCCGGGGCCTTCCTGGTCCGGCATCCGGGGGTGGACAAGGTCGCTTTCACCGGGTCGACCGACGCCGGGCGGAAGGTGGCCGCGGAGTGCGGTCGGCTGCTGCGGCCGGTGACCCTGGAGCTCGGCGGCAAGTCCGCGGCCATCGTCCTGGACGACGCCGACCTCGCCGGGCAGCTTCCCGCCTTCTTTTCCGCGACGCTGCTCAACAACGGACAGACCTGCTATCTCGGCACCCGGATCCTCGCGCCGCGCAGTCAGTACGGCACGGTCGTCGACGTGTTGACGGGATGGGCGTCCTCCCTCCAGATCGGTGACCCGCTGGACGAGGCCACCCAGATCGGCCCGTTGGTGTCGCGGCGGCAACGCGACCGGGTCGAGGGGTACATCGCCAAGGGCCTTGCCGAGGGAGCCAGGATCACCACCGGCGGCGGCCGGCCCGCGGACCGGGACCGCGGCTGGTTCGTCCAGCCGACGATCTTCGCCGACGTGGACAACTCCGCGACCATCGCCCGCGAGGAGATCTTCGGCCCGGTCCTTTCGGTGATCGCGTACGACGATGTCGACCAGGCGGTGGCGATCGCCAACGACTCGGACTACGGCCTCGCCGGGAGCGTATGGACCGCCGACCGCGAGCGCGGCCTGGCCGTCGCCCGACGGATCCGGACGGGCAGCATCGGGGTCAACGGATACACGCTGGACCCGGGTTCGCCGTTCGGTGGTGTCAAGGCCAGCGGCCTGGGCTGTGAACTCGGCCCCGAAGGCCTGGCCGCCTTCCAGCAGTTGAAGTCGGTCTATCTCCCCTAGCGCGAGGAGTCCCTCATGCATCTTGGGCAGATCGCAGCCCAGTACCCGGACAGGCCTGCGGTGATCATGACCGGTTCGGGTCGCACGGTCACCTTCGCCGAACTGGACGCGGCGGCCAACCGGCTCGCGCACGTGCTGTACGACGCCGGGCTGCGCCCCGGGGACCACCTCGCGTTCATGCTGGAGAACCGGTGGGAGTTCCTGGCCGTCGCCTGGGCGGCACAGCGCTCGGGTCTGTACTACACCGCTGTCAGCCCGAAGCTGCAGGCCGACGAGGGCGCCTACATCGTCGACGACTGCGGGGCGCAGGCCTTCATCGCCTCCGCGGCCACGGCGGACATCGCGGTGCGGCTGTCCGTGCGCACTCCGCGGGTCCGTCTGCGGCTCATGCTCGACAAGGTGGCCGGCGGCTTCGACTCGTACGAGACCGTGACCGCCTCCTCCCCCGTCACACCCCTGCCGCACGAGGCGGAGGGCGTGGACATGCTGTACTCCTCCGGCACCACCGGCCGTCCCAAGGGCGTCAAGCCATCGCTGCCGCTGGCTCCCATGGGTACCCCCGACTCGCTCAACAAGCTGGTGTCACTGCTGTTCCCGCCGGAGGACGACTCGGTCTACCTGTCCCCGGCGCCGCTCTACCACGCCGCGCCGCTGCGGTACTGCCTGACGATGCAGCGGTTCGGCATGCCGGTGGTGGTCATGGAGACCTTCGACGCCGAGCAGGCGCTGGCCGCGGTCGAGACGTACCGGATCACGCACAGCCAGTGGGTGCCGACGATGTTCATCCGGCTGCTGAGGCTGCCCTCCGAGGTCCGGGCTCGCTACGACCTGTCGAGCCTGCGGTACGCCGTGCACGCGGCCGCACCCTGTCCGGTGCCGGTCAAGGAGCGGATGATCGAGTGGTGGGGGCCGGTGCTGCACGAGTACTACTCCGGCACGGAAGCGGCCTGCTTCACCTACGTCGACTCCCCTGACTGGCTGACCCACAAGGGCACCGTGGGCCGCTCACTGGTCGGCCTGCCCCATGTCTGCGACGAGTCGGGCGAGGAACTGGCGCCCGGCGAGGTCGGGACCCTGTACTTCTCCGACGGGCCCCCGTTCGAGTACCACGGGGACCCGGCGAAGACCGCCGCCGCCCTCGACCCGAAGGGGCGCGGCTGGGTCACCCTCGGCGACGTCGGATACCTGGACGAGGAGGGTTTCCTGTACCTCACCGACCGGCTCTCGCACATGATCATCAGCGGTGGCGTGAACATCTACCCGCAGGAGGCCGAGAACCTCCTGGCCCTGCACCCCAAGGTCCTCGACGTCGCGGTCATCGGCGTGCCCGACCCCGAGATGGGTGAGCAGGTCAAAGCGGTCGTACAGCCGGTGTCGATGGACGAGGCGGGGCCGGCCCTCGCCGCGGAGCTCATCGCCTCCTGCCGCGAGCAACTGGCCCACTACAAATGCCCCCGGTCGGTCGACTTCCGAGCCGACCTGCCGCGCCACCCCACCGGAAAGCTCCTCAAGCGGATGCTCCGCGACGAGTACGCCAAGAACGAGCAGGAGACCCCCCGATGACGATGACGACGACCGAGGCGGGCCTTGCCCTCGCCGACCCGTCCGCGTACGCGGACGAGGCCAGATTCCACGAGGCGCTCGCGCTGCTGCGCCGTGAGTCGCCGGTGCACCGGGTCGAGGCGCCCGGGTACGAACCGTTCTGGGCCATCACCCGGCACGCCGACATCATGGAGATCGAGCGGAACCATGCGCTGTTCGTCAACGCTCCCCGGTCGCTGCTGCAGACCGCCGAGCTGGACGCGCTGCACAAGCAACGCGAAGCCGAGGGAATCGCCTTACGCACCCTCATCCACATGGACGACCCGCAGCACCGGGTGGTCCGGGCGATCGGCGCCGACTGGTTCCGGCCCAAGGCGATGCGCGCGATGCAGGAACGGGTGAACGAGCTGGCCCGGAACTATGTGGAGCGGATGGCCGGCCTGGGCGGAGAGTGCGACTTCGTCCAGCAGGTCTCCGTCCACTACCCGCTGTATGTGATCCTCTCGCTGCTCGGACTGCCCGAGTCGGACTTCCCGCGGCTGCTCCAGCTCACCCAGGAACTGTTCGGCGGCAACGACACCGAGCTGCGGCGCGGCGCCGACGCGGACGACGCCATGGCGACACTGCTCGACTTCTTCGCCTACTTCCAGGACCTCACCACCGCACGGCGGAACGCCCCCACCGACGATCTGGCCTCGGCGATCGCCAACGCCCGTGTCGAGGGCGAGTACTTGTCGGACTTCGACACTCTCTCGTACTACGTCATCGTCGCCACCGCCGGGCACGACACCACGAGCTCCACCATCTCCGGCGGTCTGCACGCGCTCGTCCAACACCCCGATGAACTGGCCCGGTTGAGGCAGGACCCGAGTCTGTTGCCCACCGCCGTCGACGAGATGATCCGCTGGGTCACGCCTGTCAAGGAGTTCATGCGCACCGCCACGGCCGATACCAAGATCGGCGGGGTGACCATCCGGCAGGGCGAGTCGATGCTCCTCTCCTATCCCTCCGCCAACCGCGACGAGGACGTCTTCGACGAGCCCTTCCGCTTCGACGTGGGCCGCGACCCGAACAAGCACCTCGCCTTCGGTTTCGGCGTCCACTACTGTCTCGGCGCCGCGCTCGCCCGCATCGAGATCCGCTCCCTGTTCGCCGAGCTCCTGCCACGGCTGGAGTCCGTCGAACTCGCGGGCCGGCCGGAGTCGGTGGCCACCACCTTCGTCGGCGGCCTCAAGCGCCTGCCCATCCGCTACACCCTGAAGGGCTGACCGTATGCAGGCCAACGCAGCCGTGCTCCGCACCTCGGGCGCGCCGTACGCCATCGAAGAGATCCAGCTCGACGATCCCGGACCCGGCGAGATCCTCGTCAAGGTCGCCGGGGCCGGTTTGTGCCACACCGACCTGCTCGGCCACACCGAGCTGATCGGAAAGCCGGTGATCCTGGGGCATGAGGGGTCCGGGACCATCGAGGCCCTCGGGCCCGGGGTCACCGGTCTCGCCGTCGGCGACCCCGTGGTGCTGTCCTTCGACTCCTGCGGCGCGTGCACCAACTGCCGGGCCGCGCACCCCGCGTACTGCGCCGAGTTCTTCCCCCGCAACCTCAGCGGCCTGGCCACCGACGGCTCCACGCCCGCCACCGGCCAGGACGGAAAGCCGGTCGCCGCCCGGTGGTTCGCGCAGTCCAGCTTCGCCACCCATGCCATCGCGACGGTCCGCAATGCCGTACGGGTGGATCCGGGCCTCCCGCTGGAACTCCTCGGCCCTCTCGGCTGCGGCATCCTGACGGGCGCCGGTTCCGTGCTCAACTCGCTGGGCGTCAGCGCCGGATCGAGCATCGCCGTCTTCGGCACCGGCGGCGTCGGACTCGCCGCCGTCATGGCCGCGCGCGTCGCCGGAGCCGCCACCGTCATCGCCGTCGACCTGCACCAAAGCCGCCTCGACCTCGCCCGGGAGCTCGGCGCCACCCACGCACTCAATGGTGCCGACCCCGACGTGGCCGCCCAGATCCTCGCCCTCACCGGCGACGGTGCCCAGTACGCCTTCGACACGACCGGTGTCCCAGCCGTCATCACCACCGCTGTCAACAGCCTGCGTCCCACCGGCACTTGTGGACTCGTCGGCGTCCAGCAGGGCGACCTCGTACTGGACCCGATGGCCCTGGCCGGCGGACGCAATCTCATGGGCATCCTCGAAGGCGACGCGGTGCCGCAGCTGCTCGTCCCCCGTCTCATCGGTCTGTGGCAGCGGGGCCGCTTCCCCTTCGACCGGCTCATCACCACCTACCCGCTCCACCGGATCAACCAGGCCGCAGCCGACGCCGCCGACGGCACGAGCGTCAAACCCGTAGTGATCCCATAGAGCGGATACCTGATCCCCTATTTCGGGAGGTCGGAGCGGGGAGCGTGGCGCGACGGCGGGTGGCCGAGCAGCCCGTTGAGCGCCAGGCGTGCCAAGTCGTCGGCGATAGCGGTCAGTTCCGCCTCATCCGGATCCGAGGGCCAGCCGAGCCGCTCCACCATGGGGCGGCGGGTCAGGGCGGCGGCGGGACCGATCACGGCCGAGTACAGCAGATACATCGGGGTGTCGGGGAGCCGGCCCGCCGCGACCAGGCGCCGCACGCTGGGCTCGATGGCGGCGATGAGGGGGGCCACGTATCGGTCGAAGACGTAGTCCAGGCGCTCACTGCGGCAGTGCGACTCCTCGAGCATGAGCTGGTTGAGGCGGGGCTTGCGGACGGCCTGCTGGTAGAAGCGGCGGACGATGGCGGTCAGCCGCTCCTCGTCGTCGCCCGATTCCAGGGCCGCCGTGAGGAAGCCGGTCGCTTCCTCGAGCGCATGGTCCACCACGGCGCGCCAGAACACCTGCTTGGAGCCGTAGCGGTCATTGATGAAGTTGTGGCTGACGCCGAGTCTGCGCGCGAGCTCCCGCATCGAGGCGCCGTCGTAGCCGAGCTCGACGAAGGCCTCCAGTCCCTGCCGCAGGATCTGGTCCTCGGAGGGCGGTGTGGGTCCTGAGGCGGAGGGGCGGCCCGGGCCTCGACTCTGCCGAACCGTCATGCCGTACTCCTTCAGACGTTCGCGAGGCCCTGGCGTCGCGGTGCGGATCAGAGTCTAGGCGCAGTTCCCGACTCCTCCGAGAAATACTTGACGCCTGTCAGATTATGGCTAACCTGACAGGTGTCAGATATTCGCCGCGATCAGGAGGGCATCCTCATATGAGGACCCATGAAGCCAGATCCGAGCCCGTGACCAGTCACGATGACCACCCGTGGCCCACCGGGCGCGCCGGCCGCGACGTGATCGTCGCCCAGTTCGGACAGGGGCGCGCCGACCTGATGGGCTGGGCGCTCACCACGGGCGACCCGCTGGCCGACGCCGTCGTCGAAGAGATCCATGCACACGGCCGGACGGTGCGCGTGGCGCTGTACAAGGGCCTCGCCTCGGGGCTGGCCTCTTTGACCGACCCCCCGCCCGCGGTCGCGGCCCTGCTCGCGCAGTGCGAGAGCGTGCCCGGCTATGTCGATGACGCGTTGCTGGACAGCGGGTCGCTGCCGTTCTTCAGCGCACCGGCGCCGGCGCACGCGATCTCGCTGAGCGCGGGCGCTCTCGTCCGCGTCTACGAGTCACCCTCGATCGCCAAGGTCCTGGCCCTCTCGGGCCGGCTGCTCGAAGGCGTCCCGCGTCGCCTGCAGGAGACCGGTAAGTGGGTGGTCACCGCGATGTTGCCCGGGTCACTGCGCCGCGGCGAGCCCGGCTACGTGGCCACCGTGCAGGTGCGCATGCTGCACGCGCACATGCGGCGTCTCGCGCTCACCCGGGGCTATGACCCCGAGGTGTACGGCGCGCCGGTCAACCAGGCCGATCTGGCCCGCACCTGGATGGACTTCACCCTCACCTCCTATCGCGCCGAGGAGACGATGGGCTGGGCGCGGACCACCGCCGAGACGGCCTCGCTGTACCGGTACTGGTGGTACATCGCCCACTTGATGGGCATCGACGCCTCCCTGGTCGAGGGCATCACGTCCCACCAGGCCGCCGAACGAGTCGACGAACTGCTGCAGGCCGTCACCGGACCGGCCGTCCCGGAATCATCCCAACTCGCCTTTGCCACGCTGGAGGCGATCGCCGGTGACCTGCACCGGCTGGCCCGCATCCCGACCCGGGTGGGACTGCCGGTGCTGTTCGCGCTCACCCGCCGTTTCCATGGCCGGCAGGCCGCGGACGAGCTGGGCCTGCCCCGGGCCGCCGCCGCCGATACCGCGCTCGGTCCCGTCATCCGCCGTATCGGCCGGCGGCGACGGCGCCTGCGCCGCGACCCCGCCGCGTGGCAGCGCCGGCAGGAACAGGCCCTGTCATCGGCCCGGGAGGCGATGGCCCAGCCCGATGACCCGACCGCCTACCAGCACGACGGGCAGCCCTTGGTGGCGGCGCCCACGGATGGAAAGTGAGCTGCGCAATGGCCACGGAAGTATCGGTGATGCCGGCAGCGACCAGCAGCAGCATCCACGTCCGGTGCGAGCCCGAGCAGGTCTACGAGTTCGTCTCCACCCCGGACAACTGGGTCGGCACCCATCCGGTGACCGCGGCCGTGACGGCGGCCGGGGCCGGAGTCTGCCGGCAGTCGGCCGGTGAGGGAACGCGCTGGACCGAGCTGATCCACGATCCCGACGGAGCGGAACCCTTCGCCGTCGAATGGGTGGTCGTCGTGGCCGAGCCCGGCCGGCGCTGGGTGATCGCCACCGACCGGCTGCGCGTGCCGGGGCTGCACTGCCGGATCACCTACACCTTCACCGCGGCCGGGGGTGGCTGCGACTTCCGCCGCGACATGACCTCGGCCCTCCCCGACGAGGCCACCGCCCGGCTCTACGGAGACGCGCTGCGAGATCCGGCCTCCCATGACGCCTGTCTCGCCAACGTCAAGACCGCCCTGGAAGGCTGACCATGCCCGACTACAGCAGAATCTTCATCGACGGACGCTGGGTGGCACCGGACGCGAACGCGTCCGCCGAGGTGGTCAATCCGGCCACCGAGGAGGTCATCGCCCACGTGCCGATGGGCAGCAGCCGCGACGTGGACCGGGCGGTGGCCGCGGCCCGCGGCGCATCGGAAGGGTGGGCCCGCACTCCGGCCAAGGAGCGTGCGGCAGCGCTGGGCCGGGTCGCCGCGGGGCTCCAGGAGCGCGCCGGCGAGCTGGCCGTCCTGGCCACCGACGACGTGGGCACGCCCATCGGCCTCTCTCGTATGGCGCACGCCGGACTACCCCTCAACAACTTCGCCTTTGCGGCGCAGGCGATCGCGGACAGCGCCGACGCGTTCGAGGGGATCGGCAACTCCCGTATCGTGCGCGAACCGTACGGAGTGGTCGGTGCGATCGCGCCGTGGAACTACCCGATGCACCAGAGCACGGCCAAGGTCGCACCGGCGTTGGCTGCCGGCAACACCGTGGTGCTCAAACCCAGCGAGGTCGCGCCGCTGACCATCTGGGCACTGACCGAGATCATCGAAGCGGCCGGGTTGCCGCCGGGTGTGTTCAACCTGGTCAGCGGCGACGGACCGGTCGTCGGACAGGCAATCGCCGCACACCCCCAGGTGGACCTGGTCTCCTTCACCGGATCGACCGCCGCGGGCGTCAAGGTCAGCCAGGCCGCGGCCCCCACGATCAAGAAGGTGTCCCTGGAGCTCGGCGGCAAGAGCCCGGCGATCGTGCTGCCGGGCACCGACCTGCCCACCACCCTCTCCCAGGTGCTGCAGGCGGCTTTCGTCAACTCGGGGCAGACCTGCTTCGCCCTGACCCGGCTGCTGGTGCACGCCGACGAGATCGACGAGGTCGAGACCCTGCTCGCGGCGAAGGTCGCAGCGATGCGTCTCGGTGACCCGCGGGAGGAGTCGACCCAGTACGGGCCCCTCGCCTCCAAGGCTCAGCGCGACCGCGTGACGGGGTACATATCCTCGGCCATCGATGACGGGCACCGCCTGCTGGTCGGCGGACCGTACAGGCCGGTCGGGCCGGAGCGCGGCTTCTACGTGCAGCCCACGGTCTTCACCCGCGTACCGGCGCACGCACGCATCACGCGCGAGGAGATCTTCGGGCCGGTCCTGGTCGTCCAGGTCTACCGCACCCTCGATGAGGCCGTCCTGCTGGCCAATGACACCTCGTTCGGCCTGGCCGCCGGCGTCTGGGCCCCCGAGCAGGAGACCGCGCTGGCCGTCGGACGCCAGGTCCGGGCCGGCCAGGTGCAGATCAACGGCGGAGGCTTCAACCCCAACGCGCCCTTCGGCGGCTACAAGCAGTCCGGCAACGGCCGCGAGAACGGCCGGTACGGGCTGGAGGAGTTCCAGGAGATCAAGTCCTTCCAGCTCTAGGACCCGTCAGGCAAGTCCCCGCCGACGCGACACGGCCCATCACACCGACCACGCCCGGCAGTTGCAGCATGCTTCCCAACTCGAATAATCAACGATTATTATCAATATCATCGATGATTTAGGAGCAGTGCCATGCCAGATCCACAGCTGGCCAAGCCCCACTCCCCCACGACCGACGTGTCCCGGCTCCCGCCACTCGACCCCGAGCACCGCACGGAGGAGCAGCGCCGACTGCTCGCGGTGGTCCAGGGCGGCCAGGTCCCCCATCTCTTCAGCACGCTGGTGCAGCACCCGGCACTCTTCCGCGCCTGGCTGCCCCTGTGCGTGCAGCTGCTACGGGACTCGGCGTTCCCGCCCCGCGAGCGGGAGTTCCTGATCATCAGGGCGTCATGGCGGTGCGGGTGCGCCTATGAGCTGGAGAACCACCGCTCGATCGGTGCCAGGGCGGGTCTGACCGACGACGACTTCGCCGCCCTGACCGGCGAGACCTCACCGACGTGGACACAGCGCGAACAGCTGCTCGTCGCCGCTGCGGACGAACTCCACGCCGGGCACACGATCACCGACGCCACCTGGCACGAGCTGAGCGCGCTGCTGAGCACGGAGCAGCTGATCGAGCTGCCGATGCTGGTGGGCCACTACATCATGCTGGCCGACACCCTTCGGGCGCTCCGTGTCCCCCTCGACGCGGCGCTGCCGGACCTGCGCCCCGGCCAGTAGACGATCCACAGACAAGGAGAGCGCCACCGTGCGTATCGGAGTCATAGACAACCGGCTGGTCCTGGTCGACGGCGAGTCGGCCGTCGACATCGAACGGGCCAGTAACGGCCGGTTCCCGGCCGCTCCGGAGCGACTGTTCGACGTATGGGACACCCTCGTCGAGTGGGCGGCCACGGCAGAGCCGCGGGGGGAGCAACTGCCACTGGACCGGCTGCAGTTCCCCATCCCGCTGCCACGTCAGGTCTTCGCCGTCGGCGCCAACTACCGCGAACACGTGGAGGAGGCCAAGGTCGCCCTCCCCGAGGCGCCACTGATCTTCACCAAGTTCCCGAGCTGTCTCTCGGGTCCCCGTGACACCATCCCGCTGCCCAGCCGGCACGTCGACTGGGAGGTCGAACTCGTCGTCGTGATGGGTCAGCGCGCCGAACGAGTGGCCGAGCGGGACGCCTGGCGCCACGTGGCCGGCCTCACGGTGGGCCAGGACATCTCCGAGCGGGCCGTGCAGATGGCGGGGCCCGCGCCGCAGTTCTCCATGGGCAAGTCCTTCCCGGGGTTCGGGCCGATGGGGCCGCTCCTCGTCACCCCCGACGCGTTCGACGACCCCGACGACGTGGAGATCGGCTGCACCCTCAACGGCCGTGTGATGCAGAAGAGCCGCACCTCCACCATGGTCCACTCCGTCGCCGAGCTGATCGCGCGCCTCTCCGCCGTGTGCCCGTTGTTGCCCGGTGACGTCATCTTCACCGGCACACCGGGGGGCGTCGGTGCGCTGCGGGACCCGAAGGTCTTCCTCAAGCCCGGCGACACGCTGGTCAGTTGGGCGACGGGCATCGGGGAGCTGACCAACACCGTGACAGCGGGCCCCGACTACTCCGACGAGGACAAGTAGCAAGCAGTAAGCAGTAAGCAGTAAGCAAGGAGACCGGTCATGGCGACCACAGCACACAACGAGCAGTTCGACGTCGGCGGAGTCCTGCTGCCCCGCCCCTTCAAGATCAGGCGCTTCGGTCACTTCGGTTTCAACCTGGAGCGCCTCGACGAGGCGATCACCTTCTACGTCGACAAGCTCGGGTTCCGCGTCACCGACGAAGTGGACATGTTCAAGGATGCGCCCCCGCAGGCACTCCCCGCCCTGCAGAAGGTCATCACCGACCCCCGGCTGATCTTCACCAGCAACTCCTCCGACCACCACGCCCTGTTGCTGGCGCACCGGACCTTCGGCACCTTCTTCGGCAACGACCTGCATGCGAAGGACAACACGCTCAGTCAGATCACCTGGCAGGTGGGCAGCCTTCAGGAGGTCGTGGACGCCGAGGCGTATCTGCGGGCCCACGGCGTGGAGATCGGGCGCGTCGGACGGGACATGCCCGGCGGGAACTG
This sequence comes from Streptomyces sp. NPDC058274, assembly GCF_042881375.1. Taxonomy (NCBI): domain Bacteria; kingdom Bacillati; phylum Actinomycetota; class Actinomycetes; order Kitasatosporales; family Streptomycetaceae; genus Streptomyces; species Streptomyces sp. NPDC058274. The sequence continues at coordinate 13,597 of NZ_JBHVXW010000009.1, read as the reverse complement.
GCACGTCTACTTCCTCGACCCGGACGGCAACACGGTCGAGCTCTACTACGGTATGGAGCAGATCGGCTGGTCACGGACATCCCGGCCGGCCGAGATGCACTACCGGGGCTTCACCACGGTGCCGTCCCTGCCCCAGATGTCGGAGGCCGCCGAGCTCCAGGAGGCGCGGGACCGAGGTATCGACATCAACTCCGGGTGGGTCCCGTCCGAGGGGCACCTGAAGGAGACGTACGACGTCGGCGGCGTGCTGCTGCCCCGCCCTTTCAAGATCACCCGGCTCGGCCCGGTCTCGATGTTCACCGAGCGGATGGAGGAGATGCTCGCCTTCTACACGGACCTGCTCGGCTTCGAGATCACTGAAGAGGCCCAGCACCTCGGCAAGCGCATCGTGCATCTGCGCAGCGCGAGCGAGCACCACACCTTCGTCCTCGTGGACAAGGCGCTGCGCGGCCGGCTCGGGCTGAGCGAGCACACCTCGTGTCTGAGCATCGGCATGGAGGTGGGCAGCTACAGCCAACTGCGCGCCGCCGTGCGGTATCTGGTGCAGGAGGGCTACACCCTCGTCGAGGACATCCCGGCCGAGCTGTACCTGGGCATCGACTACGCGGCCCATCTGCGAGACCCCGACGGTCACCTGGTCTGCCTGTACTCCTACATGGAGCAGCTCGGGTGGGAGGGCAGGCCCAGGCCGCAGAGCGAACGCCGGACCGTCACCACCCCGTGGCCCGATGCGGTGACGGCCGTGTCGGACAGTTACGCCGATCAGACCTTCATGGGTCCCCTGGGCTGACCTGCGCGCGGATGAGGGGCCGTGTCCGCACGCTGCCTCGTGGTCGCGGCAGCCGGATCCGGCCCGGGCCGGCCGAGCCCCTCGGCCGGTCCGGGTCAGCGGCGCCGGAAGGCCGACGCGTCTCCGCGTCGCCGGTACCCGGCCGGCGTCAACTCATCGGCTCCGCCAAGGAGTTCCCTCGAAAAGTTGAGAATGCGAGAAAGCGAGCAACGTATGTCCGCACCATCCGCAGAGGCCCTGCTGGAGCCCCTTCCGCGGCTCGACGAGGCCGGGCTGGCGGCTCTCTTCACCCGGGCGCGTACGCCCAACAGCTTCGCCGAGACACCCGTGAGCGATGAGGAACTGCTCAGTGTCTGGGAGCTGGCCCGGTGGGCACCCACGGAGGCCAACAGCCAGCCGCTGCGCGTGCTGTACATACGCACTCCGGAGGGCCGTGCCCGGGTGATGAAGCACCTGGCCGAGGGCAACCGGCCCAAGAGCGACTCGGCACCTGTCATCGCGGTGCTGGCCGCCGATACGCAGTTCCACGACCACCTTCCCGACCTGCTGCCCTTCCGTCCCGGGGCCCGGGAGGTGTTCGATGCCGACGCCGAGAAGCGGGAGTCGGTCGCGGACTACAACAGTGCGCTCCAGGCGGGCTACTTCATTCTCGCCGTCCGTGCCCTCGGTCTCGCCGCCGGGCCGATGAAGGGGTTCGACGCCGCCGGTCTCGATGCGGAGTTCTTCCCCGACGGACGGCTGCGGTCGACCCTGGTGGTCAACGTCGGGCATCCCAGTGAGCGGCCCTGGTTCCATCGGCTTCCCCGCCTGGAACACGGGCACGTCATCACCTGGGCCTGAGTCGGTGCGCCTCGGACGCGGCTCCCGGTTCGGGTTCCCCCTCCGGGCAGGTCCCTCGAGCCGTTCGTGGGCGGACGACAGGTACAGCCCGCTGAGCGGGGGAGGGCCGCCCCCTACGGCCGGTCACCTGGGCGGGAGCAGTCGACCCGAGGTGTGGTCCGCCGCTCGCGAGGGTCAGTGGGCGCCGGGAGTCGCCAGCCGGCCCGCCACAGCCTGTCGCGCGTGATCGATATGGCGCACGAGAAGGGCGGCGGCCTCGTCCTTCCGGCGCGCCAACGCCAGATCCATCAGCGGCCGGTGCTCGGCCGCGACCTTCCCGCTTCCGTCGGGGAGCGGGGCGCCCATGCGGTACATCTCCGCCTTGTCCCGGAGCGAAGTGGCCACGGATCGGAGATGGGCGTTCGGGCATCCGGCGAGCAGAACCTCGTGAAACGAGGCGTGCACCCGCATCCACTCCGGATTCAGAGTGCCGTCCGGGGACTGAACGGGCGTCCTGGTCAGCATGTGGTGAGCCGCCACTACTTCCGCCTCCCACTCGGCGGAGCCGGACTCCAGAGACTCCCTGAGCACCAGGGGCTCGATCTTGATTCTGGCGTCCGTCAGATCCTGCAGATCGGCGAGGGAGAGGTCCGCGACACGGAAGCCGCGCTGGGCCGAGCTCTGCAGCAGCCCCTCCGCGGTCAGCCTGTTCAACGCCTCACGCACGACCGAGATGCTGACCCCGAACCGTCTCTGCAGGTCGGATACCTTCATCCACTGTCCTGGGCGGAACTGTGCCGTCAGGAGACCGGCTCGCACAGCATGGAACACTTCGTCCGCGCGCGTCCCTGACGAGGCCACCTTTGTCACCCTCGAAGTGTAGCCACGGGCCGGGGCGGTCCGCGGCGCACCTCGTGACAGGACCGCCGGTTGTGTACGGCCGCGCCGCTGACCAGCGGATCGCGCGAGGGCGTCGACAGCCCGCCGCGCATCCCCGCCCCAACCCTGTGCCGAAGATCGCTGGTTCACCTCGGGCGACGTTCGTGACCTGCGCCGATGCCGACTGGCTTCAGCTGCCGGAGCACGGAATCAGAGAGATTGCCGGCAAGTTGGCACAGCGCAGGGCACGGCTCCTATGGCGGCCGTGCCTCCGACATCGTTGTCGAAGGCGCGGCTTGCCCGAGGCTCGGCTACGGAATGCAGCAAGCCCCGAGGGGGCACCGGATGCCGGGGAGCGTGATCGGCCTACGGCGTGTAGCGGGCGTCACTGCCGTACAGCTCCCTGGTGAACGCGGAGACATCGGCGCTGCGATCGGCGCCGTCGAGGTTGTACGTCAGATAGACGCCGTACCCCTCACTGACCGTGCGGCGGGCGAGGCTGGCGACCGTACTCTGCGAGGTCCCGCCGATCTCGACGGCCGCGGGCGACAGCTTCGACTTGGGCAGTGCGATGCCGGGGACCTGCCAGGAGCCGTAGTACGGGTTCCAGGCGTAGTCGAACTTGGACGTGATGTCGACACCGCCGTAGGACAGGCGCGATGCGGCCGGTCCGATGTTGTAGAGGCTGATGATCTTGCCGGGCATGTTGGCGCGCAGTGCCGACACCAGATACACGAACGAGCTGGCGTTGGGCTGGCCGGTGCCGTTGTTGCCGTACTCGGCGTACTCGTCGTCGAAGTCGATGCCGTCCAGGCCGTACTTGGCCACGGTGTCCGACAGTTGTTTCGCGAACGTCGAAGCCGCCTGCTGGGACGGGAAGTTGGCGAAGCCCGCGCCCTGGTGGTTGCCGAGCACCGAGAGGACGACCTTGATGCCCTTCTGCTGCAACGGCCGTATCTGCGTGGCGGCGTTGTCGAGGACGCGTTTCACGTTCTCGTTGAAGTACAGGGTCGCCGCCTTGGCGCTCGTGTCGTAGTTGATGTTCGCCGCGAAGATCACGGCGACGTCGAAGACGTTGCCGCCGCCGTTGGCGAGGGTGTACTTACCGACGTTCAGCATGCTGTTGTTGTTCACCTCGACGTACGCCACCGAGGTCGGTCCTTGTTTTGCGGAGGCGGCAGCGGGGGCCGCTGCCGCGCCGGTCGTGGCGGTCGCGCCGAAGACGAGGGCCGTAACGGCCGAGAGCGCGAGCGCGGCCGTCCGCACTCTGCTGCGCACCGGAGTGAACATCGTTGATCGGTCTCCCATCGGATGGAACGGCGCCCGACCTGTTCGGAAGCGCCGAGTGAGCCCCCCGATCTTTCCGTTCCCGTGACCGGATCCCCAGAACCATGCGAGAACTCTTCACGACTCCCACCCACGTCGCACGGTAACCCTGAGCCCGGGCAAGGGAGTTACACGAGCGCTGCGCTGCCGCACTGTCCCAGGCCTGCGCCCAGCAGAACCCGTTCATCCCTCTTTTGTGCCCACCAAGAATCGAGGATTCTTGGCTCGTCACAGCACACCTACCGGCGCACCCGGGGCATTCCCAGGCCGATCCACGAGATGATCTCGCGCTGGATCTCGTTGTTGCCGCCGCCGAAGGTGAAGATCACCGCCGAGCGGTAGCCGCGTTCCAGTTCGCCGTGCAGGACGGCGCCAGCCGAACCCTCCTTCAGGACACCGGCCGCGGCGACGATCTCCATCAGCCAGGCGTAGGCGTCCCGGCGCGCCTCGGAGCCGTACACCTTGACGGCCGAGGCGTCCTGCGGGGTGAGGGTGCCCTCCTGGACGGCGTTCACCATCTGCCAGTTGAGGAGCTTCATCGCGTCGAGCCTGGTGTGGGTCTGCGCCAGGCGCCGGCGCACCCAGGGGAGGTCGACGACGCGGCGGCCGTCGGCGAGCTTGGTCTCCATCGCCCAGCGCTGCACGTCGTGCAGGGCGCGGATCGCCATGGTGCCGTGCGCGGCGAGGGTGACGCGCTCGTGGTTGAGCTGGTTGGTGATCAGCCGCCAGCCCTTGTTCTCCTCGCCGACCCGGCGCGAGACGGGGACGCGGATGTTCTCGTAGTAGCTCGCCGTGGTGTCGTGCGAGGCGAGGGTGTTGATGAGCGTGCACGAGTATCCGGGGTCGGCGGTCGGGACCAGCAGCATCGTGATGCCCTTGTGGGGCGGGGCGTCGGGGTCGGTGCGGACCGCGAGCCAGACCCAGTCGGCGGTGTCGCCGTTCGTCGTCCAGATCTTCTGCCCGTTGACGACGTACTCGTCGCCCTCCCGTACGGCCTTGGTCTTCAGCGCGGCCAGATCCGTCCCCGCGTCGGGCTCGCTGTAGCCGATGGCGAAGTCGATCTCACCGGAGAGGATCTTCGGGAGGAAGTACGCCTTCTGCTCGTCCGTTCCGAAGCGCATGATCGTGGGGCCGACCGTGTTCAGGGCCATCAGCGGCAGCGGTACGACGGCCTGGGCGGCCTCGTCGAAGAAGATGAACTGTTCCATGGGGCTCAGGCCGCGCCCGCCGTACTCCTTGGGCCAGCCGACGCCGAGCCAGCCGTCCGTGCCGAGCCGGCGGATGGTGTCGCGGTAGAAGCGCTTCTGCGCCGCCGGGTCGGAGTAGCGGGCGTAGGCGTTGTCCGGCACCAACTCGGCGAAGTAGCCACGCAGTTCGGTGCGCAGCTGCTGCTGCTCGGGCGTGTATTCGAGATGCACGGCGCCTCCTGGCTCCCAGTGGACCGGTCGGTCCCACCCGGACTTGACGGCGCACACAGTAGAACTCGTTACAGAAATTGGGAATGCCGATGACGCGTCGATACCGTCGGCGGCGCCTCGGGGACCGTCCCCGCGCATGTCCTGATCGGCACCCGGGACGTAGCATGCGAGAAGTTCCCCGGGGGGCACTCCACCCATCAGCGGTTTCCCGGGGAGTGCACCAGCGGCGCGACGACGATCCTGGACGACACGCCTCATGAAGACCGACAAGCACGACACCGGGAGCGGACAGGCATCCCCTCCCCACAGACCGGCGCTGAGCCGCTCGTACATAGCGGCGGCGGCGCTGGCGCTGATCGACGCCAACGGCCTGCGCGCCTTCTCCATGCGCAAGCTCGGTGCGGGTCTCGGCGTCGACCCGATGGCCGCGTACCGCTACTTCAAGGACCAGGAAGCACTGTTCGACGGTGTCGCCGAGCTGCTCTTCGACGAGCTCGACGTCGACTCGCTGCCCTGGGACGGCACCTGGCGTGCGGTGGCCGAGGGGTACTGCCGGCGGTTGCGGGACACGCTGGTCGGCCATCCGCACGCCGTCGCGGTGTTCGCGACCCATCCGGTCCGCTCACGCGCGGCGGCCGACGCGAGCGCACGGCTGACCGAGCGGCTCCGGGCGGCCGGCTTCGGGTCCGCTCACGCGGGTCACGTCGTTCGCTGTCTGCGCGAGTTCACCGTCGGGCACGCGCTGAGCCTGGCGGTGCTGCGCCCCGGCGGGGAAGCCGCGGACAACCCCGCCGAGCAGTTCGAGACCGGGCTCACCGCGATGCTGGACGGATTCGAGCGGCTGACCTAGGTGCCGAAAGCGGGCCGGCTCCGGTTCGCCTGGAGCCCGCCCGGATCTCTCGGCGCTCAGGGCGCCGCGGAAGCCGCCGGCGCGGCGGCATTCTCCTGCTGCTGCGCTTCCGCGGTGGCCGGTGCCGGCGTCAGCAGCCGCTGGGCCAACTCACCGAAGACAAGCCCGAAGGCGGTCCACAGCGTCAGCTGGATGGCCAGCGCCGCGAGCCGGAACTGCCACAGCAGGGTGGCCGAGAAGTCCTTCGGAACCTCGTCGACCGCCGGCAGGAAGGCGTACGCGAGGCCGACGGCGAGGACGAAGAACGCGCCCGCGACCAGCGTGGCGTTCCAGTTGCCGAGGCGGGGCGCCAGGCGTTTGCCGAGGATCACCGTGGCCACGGCCAGCAGCACGCTGAGCACCATCATCAGGAAGTACAGCGTCGTGCGCTTGCCGATGGTGTCGGGGTCCCCGACGGACGGCGGGTTGGCCGGGTACTTGAGGAACGGCACGACGTAGACCGCGAGCAGGCCCGCCGTCGACAGGAGCAGCGCGCTCGCACGCGGCCCGAACCGCCCGATGCGGCCGAGCGCGAAGCAGTACGCGAGGGCGGCGATGCCGCCGAACGCGACCCCGTAGACGAGCACGCCGGTGGCGAGACCGCCGGTGGACTGCATGGTGCGGGTGACCGCCTCCATGCCGTGCTCGTGACTGTGCGCCTCCTCGTAGGCGATCGCCGTGTCCACGCGCGGCTCACCGAGGAAGTAGGCGACGACCAGGGCGAGCAGGCCGGCGGCGAGACCCGCCAGCATGCCGCGCACCAGAAGATTTCTGACCAGTGCGGAGTTCATGGACTCGTACGCTTCCTTGCGCCGTCAGTGGCAGGGGAAGCCGAGCAGGTGGCGGGCGTCGTGGACCCACTCGTGCACGTTCTCGCCGGACACGACCGAGGTGGCGCCCTGTTCGGCGCCGACGAAGTAGAGCAGGACCAGCATCAGGATGCCGAAGAAGACCGCCCAGGGGACGATCGCGCCGATCGGCAGCTTGGCGGGTACGGCGGTGGGGGTGACAGTCGGCTGAGCGACGGACTGCGCCATGTGGCAGGACCTCCTGGGGAACTCGCGTCCCGGCTTGGTGGTGCACAGGACGACGGCCGCGGGTCTGACTTGCTCGACCTTCGCCGCCCTTGGAGGGGGCGGCTCTTGTGGGCTTACAGTGGCGCGACCGTGCCGGACTTCCACCGGACTTCCGCCGAACCGTCGTCAATATCGTCGAGACCGTACCGCGAAGCGGGGGCCCGGCCAAGGGCGCACGGAGCGCACACTCTGCGCCCCCGTCAGCCGTACACGCCGCCAACTCCCTTGCCGCGTACGGGTTTCTGCAGGAAAGGGACGCGTCGTGAACGCGAGAACAGGCCGATGACAAGTCGAGTGATCTTGATCTCAGCGGCGTCCAGCGAGGCGCTGCGCCAGGCCCGCTTCGACGACGGCTGCCCGGTCGACGCCGCCGGGCTCAAGCGCGCGCGGGCGGCGGCGGGCGCCGTTCCGGGCGCGGAGCGACGGTGGGTCTCCCCCGGCGTGCGCTGCCGTGACACCGCCGACGCGCTCGCTCTCACCGCCGAGGAGGTGCCCGAGCTGGCCGGCCTCGACGTGGGCCGCTGGCGTGGCGCGACCCTGGACGAGGTGAGTGCCAAGGAGCCGGACGCGGTGGTCCGCTGGCTGACGGACCCGGAGTCCGCGCCGCACGACGGCGAATCGGTCCGGGACTTCTGCGACCGGATCGCCCGCTGGCTGGAGACGGCCGCGCGGCTCACGGGCCGGAGCGTCGCCGTGGTGGAGCCGGAGGTCGTCCGGGCCGCGGTGGTACGCGCCCTCGGCGCACCCGAGCCGGCGTTCTGGCGGATCGACGTGCCGCCGCTGACGGCCACGGAGTTCAGCGGACGCTCGGGCCGCTGGAACGTACGGGCGGGACGGCCGCTGGGTGGTCCGGACGCCGGCTGAGTACGGCGGGGCCGGCCCGACGCGCCGTAGCGGACCCCGGCTGAGCCCGACGCCGTACGCGGACCGGCCGAGCCCGACGCCGACGCGGACCCGCTGAGCCCGACGCCCTACGCGGACCGGCCGGGTACGGCGAAGGAACCCCGACACCGTGCGCGGGCCGCCTTCGCACGTACCTGCACGGACGTACCTGCACGGACGTACCTGCACGGACGCATCTGCACAGACCTACCCGCGCGGACGGGCCGGCCTCAGCGCAGCGTGGCCATGAAGTCAGCGCACGCCTGAGCGCACTCGCGGCAGGCCTTGGCGCTGTCCTCTCCGCCCGCGTACTCGTCGAAGACCTCGGCGCACTCCAGGCACACCGTCCGGCACCACTCCAACTGGACGCGGATCGTGGCCTCGTTCTGGCTCGTCTGCTCGGACAGCATGCGGCACGTCGCGTCGCACACCTCCGCGCACAGGATGCCCTTGCGTCGGACGCGTTCCTGGTCTTCGGGGCCGTCCGGGTCGGCGAGGCTCGCGCGCAAAGCGCACGCCCGTGCACAGTCGGTACACGCCTGGGCGCAGGTGAAACGATCCTCCAGGAACCGGAAGAGCTCCTCCTGGGAAGTTGTTGTGGTCACGCGGAGCGGGTAGCCGCGGTGGGGCGTGTCAAACCCGGCGCCCCCGATCGGGCGGGTCCGGGCGCGGACGACCGACGCTCGCGTGCCCGTGGCGGACAGACTCCGATGTACCCCGCGGCCCCCTGTCGTCCGTGCGCAGTACGGCGTCCGAATCCCGCCGGTTCCTCCGGCCGGCAAGCCCCACAGTGGACGTGGGGAGACAACGGCCCGGGCCTCCTGAACCGCGTACTCCCGAAGGGACAGGACTCATGACGCTCCACACGACGATCGACAGCCCGCTGGGTGAACTGCTGCTGGTGGGCGAGGAGTCGGCGACCGCGAAGGGCGGCACGGCGCTCGTCTCGCTGTCGATGCCGGGACAGCGGCACGCCGCCGTCGCGCAGAACGGCTGGACCGAGGACCGTGACGCGTTCACCGAGATCGCCGCCCAGCTGCGCGGGTACTTCGACGGCACTCTGATCCGCTTCGACATCGAGTACGCGGGCGGCGGCAGTGACTTCCGGCAGCGGGTGTGGAAAGCCCTGGACACCATTCCGTACGGGACGACACTCAGCTACGGGAACATCGCCGCGCGGATCGGCGCCCCGCGGGCCGCGGTTCGTGCCGTCGGCACGGCCATCGGCGCCAACCCGCTGCTGGTCGTGCGTCCGTGCCACCGGGTGATCGGCGCCGGCGGCGCGCTCACCGGTTACGCGGGCGGCCTGGACGCCAAGCGCCGGCTCCTCGAACTGGAGCTGCAGTCGGCCCAGGCCCGTACGCCGTGACTCACTCCACGCGTACGGCACGGGCGGCCACGACCCACTCCACCGGCACGGCACAAGCGGCTCTGGGGCGCGTGGCCGCCGTGGACTGGGCAGCGGTCACCGCGGAGCTCGACGAGTACGGCCACGCGCTCACCGGCCGGATCCTCACCGCGACCAGTGCCACGCCCTGGCCGCTCTGTACGACGAGGACGACCGTTTCCGCACGACCGTCGACATGGCCCGCCATCGCTTCGGCTCCGGCCAGTACCGCTACTTCACCCACGAACTGCCCAAGCTGATACGGGAGTTGCGGGAGGCGTTCTATCCGCGGCTGCTGCCGGTCGCCCGTGACTGGGCGGCCAGGCTCGGGCAGCCCGCGCCCTGGCCCGGGAGCCTGCCGGAGTGGGTGGCGATGTGCCACGGCGCCGGACAGACCAAGTCCGCGCAGATCCTGCTGCGTTACGGCCCCGGGGACTGGAACGCCCTGCACCGCGACGTGTTCGGCGAGATGCTGTTCCCGCTCCAGGTCGTGATCGGCCTCGACGCACCCGGAGTGGACTTCACCGGCGGCGAGTTCCTCATGACGGAGCAGCGCCCGCGTGCCCAGTCGCGGGGCTCGTCCACGACTCTGCCGCAGGGGCACGCGCTGGTCTTCACGACCCGCGACCGGCCCGTAGCGTCCCGGCGCGGCTGGTCGGTGGCCCCGATGCGCCACGGCGTCAGCACCGTGCGTTCCGGTCGCCGCCGCACCCTGGGCCTGGTCTTCCACGAGGCCGCCTGAGCCGGCCCGGGCCGGCGGCCGAGGGGCCGCAGAGGGGCGTGTGCGAAGGTCCGGTTGCGCGCGACGCGCGTCTGCGAACGGCGTGTTTCGGGTCTGCGAACAGGTGGCCGTTCGCAGAGACACGCGCCGGCCGGCGGGTGACCATGACGGCATGCACCCGGGTGCCCGTAGGCCGCCCCCGCCCCGCCGCAAGGATGCGTCATGACCCTGCCGCCCGCCACACTCCACTGGGTGTCCGAGAACTGGGACGCCCCGGCTCCGGCCGGGTTGCGCGAGCTGATGTCCGCCGAACTGGCCCCGCGCTACGCCCCCGTCGAGCACCGTCGCGTCCGCGCACCCCAGCCGGCGGCGGACGAGATCGTCGTCACCTGGGTCTGCTACGCGGACGACGTGCCCGTGGCCACCGCGTCCCTGCGCAGACTCCCGGGACGGTCCTCGTGACGCGCCGGCACGTCGACTACGCGCGGGTCACCACCACACGGTGTATGTCCGCGAGCTGACCCCCGACGCCTCTCCGCCGCCGCACCTGCCCTGCCGGCAGCCCCGCGGCGCCTTCACGTACCCCCGCACTCCTCGCGTCTCACGCGCGCCTCCGTACGCCGTACAAGGGAGAACCATGAGCCAGCCGATCGACTCCGTCACCGCGGGGCACACCCCCGAGGACGAACCCACCGGTCCCGACACCTCGGCCTGGTCGTTCGAGACCAAGCAGATCCACGCCGGTGCCACGCCGGACCCGACGACCGGGGCGCGGGCGGTGCCGATCTACCAGACCACCTCGTTCGTGTTCCGCGACACCCAGCACGCGTCGGACCTGTTCTCGCTCGCCGAGCCCGGCAACATCTACACCCGGATCCACAACCCCACGCAGGACGTCTTCGAGCAGCGCATCGCCGCGCTGGAGGGCGGCGTCGCGGCCGTGGCCCTCGCCTCCGGGCAGGCCGCGGAGACCCTCGCCATCCTGACCCTGGCGAGCGCGGGTGACCACCTCGTCTCCAGCACGTCCCTGTACGGCGGCACGTACAACCTCTTCCGCCACACGCTGCCGAAGTTCGGCATCGAGGTGTCCTTCGTCGACGACCCGGACGACTCCGACGCCTGGCGGGCGGCGATCCGGCCCAACACCAAGGCCCTGTTCGCGGAGACGCTGGGCAATCCGCGCGGGAACATCCTCGACGTACGGGCGGTCGCGGACGTCGCCCACGAGGCCGGCGTCCCGCTGATCGTGGACAACACCGTGCCGACCCCGTACCTGCTGCGGCCCCTCGAGCACGGCGCCGACATCGTCGTCCACTCGGCGACGAAGTTCCTCGGCGGCCACGGCACGACCATCGGGGGTGTCGTCGTGGACGGCGGCACCTTCGACTTCGGCGCCCACGCCGAGCGCTTCCCCGACTTCAGCGAGCCGGACCCCAGCTACCACGGCCTGCAGTACTGGCCGGCGCTCGGCCCGGGCGCCTTCGCGATCAAGCTGCGGGTGCAGTTGCTGCGCGACATCGGGCCGGCCCTCTCGCCGCACTCCGCCTTCCTGCTGCTCCAGGGCGTGGAGACGCTCAGCCTCCGCATCGAGCGGCATTCGGCCAACGCCCAGGCGCTCGCGGAATGGCTGGAGCAGCGCGACGAGGTCGCCGTCGTGCACTACCCGGGTCTCGAGTCCAACCGGTGGTACGAGGCCGGGCAGCGGTATCTGCCGCGGGGTGCCGGCGCGGTGCTGGCCTTCGAGCTGCGGGACGGCGTCGAGGCGGGCAAGCGCTTCGTGGACGCCGTCGAGCTCTTCAGCCATCTCGCCAACATCGGTGACGTCCGCAGTCTCATCATCCACCCGGCGTCGACCACGCACAGCCAGCTCGACGAGGAGCAGCTGGCGGCGACCGGCACCTCGCCCGGTCTGGTCCGGCTGTCGGTCGGCATCGAGGCCCTCGCCGACCTCAAGGCGGACCTGGAGGCCGGCTTCCGCGCGGCCAAGGGAGCGTCCTGAACACCGTGCCCACGAGCTCGGGGGTCCCCCTCCCGCCGGCCTCCGGGGCCTGGCGGGAGGGGGACCCGCCCGGGCGGCGCCAGTGGCACCTCCGGGAGAAGCCGCTCGCCCTGGAGTCGGGCGGCGAACTGCCGGGCGTACGGCTCGCGTTCGAGACCTGGGGCCGGCTCGCGCCGGACCGCTCCAATGCCGTACTGGTGCTGCACGCGCTCACCGGCGACAGTCATGTCGCCGGGCCCGCCGGGCCGGGGCACCCGACCCCCGGCTGGTGGGACGGGCTCGTCGGACCTGGCCGGGCACTGGACACGGACCGGTTCTTCGTCGTCGCCCCGAACGTGCTGGGCGGCTGTCAGGGCAGCACTGGGCCGTCGTCACCGCGGCCGGACGGGCGGCCCTGGGGCAGCAGCTTTCCCTTTCTGACACAGCGTGACCAGGTCGCGGCGGAGGCCGACTGGGCGGACGCGCTCGGTATCGACCGCTGGGCGCTGGTGATCGGCGGGTCCATGGGCGGGATGCGTGCCGTGGAGTGGGCGGTGACGTATCCGGAGCGCACGGGCGCGCTTCTGCTGCTGGCCACCACGGCGGCGGCGAGCGCCGAACAGATCGCCTGGGCCGCCGTCCAGCTGCACGCCCTGCGCGGTGACCCGCACTGGTCCGGCGGTGACTACCACGACGCGGGACCGGGCCGCGGCCCGCACGCCGGGCTCGGTCTGGCCCGTCGCCTCGCCCACATCACGTACCGCAGCGAGCCGGAGCTGCGGACGCGCTTCGGACGCGAGCCGCAGGGCACCGAAGACCCCTCGAGCGGCGGCCGGTACCAGGTCGAGTCGTACCTCGACCACCACGCCGGCAAGCTGGTGAGCCGTTTCGACGCGGGCAGCTACGTCACGCTGACGCAGGCCATGAACAGTCATGACGTGGGCCGCGACCGTGGTGGCGTCCGTGCCGCGCTGCGCCGGGTGACCGCCAGGACCCTCGTCGCCGCGGTCGGCTCCGACCGTCTCTATCCGCCGTCGCAGCAGGCCGAGTTGGCCGCCGGCATCTCCACGGCGGACCATCTCCGGCTGGTCGAATCCCCTTACGGGCACGACGGCTTCCTCATCGAGGTGGAGCAAGTCGCCGCGCTCGTACGGGAATTGCTGCCTTGATGGTTGTCCCGTCACCGGGTTGAGCCCGCGGTTCTTCGCGAAGCTCGTGACGCCCCTTGGCTGCGGTGCCGCCCGGGCTGGACACGGGGAACGCGCCGGTGGTGACGCTGCTGGTGCAGCTCGGGGTGGTGGCGGCGACGGGGCTGCTGAGTCTGCCGCTACCCCGGGTGGTCGGTTGAGGCGCGGGTGGTCGGTTGAGAGCTGAGCGGGACCGGCCGCGCCCGGTACGGCAGCGGAGCCCCGATACGGGGCAGGGTCCGGAC